>NZ_BAFU01000012.1 GCF_000308495.1 Nocardia brevicatena NBRC 12119
GGAGCACTGTGGCATAGCCCACCGACATGTGGGACGCCGTCGAGGAGCTGTATTTCGCCAATCCACCACATGGGCACCACCAGGCCCAGGGGTCCCGGGAATCACCCTGACAACCGCGGGAGTTTTCGGCCGGTCCGGGGCCGTGATTACCGAAAAACCCACATCTGCCTGCGCTTACCCGTGGTTTTGCGGCTCTGCGATGAATTCCCCGCGACGGCCCCGTCCTACCTGTGAGGCCGGCAGCGTAGCCCGGCAGCATTCACCGGAAGGATGCCGACCATGAGCAGCAAGATGATCTTCATCAATCTCCCCGTCGCCGACCTGGCCCGTTCGAAGGGTTTCTACGAGTCGCTCGGTTGGAAGGTCAACGATGACTTAACCGACGACAATGCCGCCTGCATCGTGGTCGATGCCAATATCTGCCTGATGCTGCTGACCCGCGAGTTCTTCGCCACCTTCGGCAAACGGCCCGTCGCCGAGACCACCGGTGCCATCGGCGCCGCCTATGCCCTGTCGCTGAGCAGCGCCGAGGAAGTGGACCGGCTGACCGAGGCCGCCCTGGCCGCGGGGGCGATCGAGGAGGTCAACGAGGACAAGCGCGCTCAGGAGGCCGAGGTCGGTATGCACGGGCGGACCTTCGTGGACCCGGACGGCCACCAGTGGGAGCCGTTCTGGATGGACTGTCCCGGCGAGCGGTGATCCGCTGTCCCGCTCCGCGACGGCCTCTCCCTCATCGGGCCGAGAGGCCGTCGCTCGTTCGATCGATACCGCGCGGCGAGCACCGGCTGCACCATGCGGACCGTCTCATTTACCGCTGAAATTCGGCTTGCGCTTCTCCTTGAAGGCCTTCGGGCCTTCCTTGGCGTCGGCCGACCTGAACACCGCCATACCGAGTGTGGCGTCGATCTGGAACGCCTCCTCCTCGGGCATGCATTCGGTATCGCGGATGGTCCGCAGAATGGCCTGCACCGCGAGCGGCCCGTTCGCGGTGATCAGCTCCGCCAGCTCGAGAGCCTTGTCCAGCGCGGTACCGTCCGGCACCACATGCCCGACCAGGCCGATCTCCTTGGCCTCGGCCGCGGTGAGGTGACGGCCGGTGAGCAGGATATCGGCGGCGACCGTGTAGGGGACCTGACGGACCAACCGCACCGCCGAGCCGCCCAGTGGGAACAGTCCCCACCGCGCTTCGGATACCCCGAACTTCGCGCTCTCGCCGGCCACGCGGATATCGGTGCCCTGCAGGATCTCGGTGCCGCCCGCGATGGCGGCGCCTTCCACGGCGGCGATCAGCGGTTTCGTGAGTCGGCGTCCTTTGAGCAGGGCCTCGATCCTGGACAGATCCCAGCCGCCGCCGGCGAACGAATCGCCGGGGTGCTGTGCGGTCATCGCCTTGAGATCGGCGCCGGCGCAGAACGCCCCGCCGGCGCCGGTCAGGATGGCGACGCGGATATCGGGATCTTGGTCCACCTGGTCCCAGGCGTCGCGCATAATCGCCATCATCTCGCCCGACAGCGCATTGCGTGCCTCGGGTCGGTTCATGGTGACTATGAGGACGTGGTCGCGTTTCTCGACGAGGCAATCTGGCATCGCGGAATCTCCTGACTTCTGAGCCTTGTCAGAAACAGTAACACGTTCTATTTTAGGCCTGTGACGTACAACATAGCCGACCTTGTCGAACACACCATCGACCTCGTGCCGGACCGGGTCGCACTGGCCGACGATCACCGCTCGGTAACCTTCGCCGAGTTGGAGGACCGGGCCAATCGTCTAGCGCACTACCTGTGTGAACAGGGTGTGCAGCCGGGCGACAAGGTCGGCATCTACTCGCGCAACACCATTGAGGCCGTCGAGGCGATGGTGGCGATCTTCAAGGCGCGCGCGGTAATGGTCAACGTCAACTTCCGCTATGTCGAGAACGAGTTGCAGTACATCTTCGACAACTCGGACATGGTCGCGCTCATTCACGAGCGCCGCTACGCCGACAAGGTGACCGCGGTCCGGCCGAAGACGCCGAAGCTGAAGACCGTCCTCGTGGTGGACGACGGTACGCAACTTCCGACGCCGGTCGAATCGGTGGAATACGAAGCGGCACTGGCTGATTCGTCCGGTGTCCGCGACTTCGAGGACCGTTCGCCCGACGATATCTTCATGATCTACACCGGCGGCACCACCGGTATGCCCAAGGGCGTGATGTGGCGGCACGAGGACTGGTGGCGGGTGCTCGGCGGCGGCATCAACTTCATCACCGGCGAGCACGTACAGGACGAGTGGCAGCAGGCCAAGGACGGCGCCAAGAACCCGCAGATGGTGCGCTACCCGATCCCGCCCATGATCCACGGCGGTTCGCAGTCGGCCACCTTCCACGGCCTGTTCGACGGCGGCAAGACCCTTATGCTGCCGGAGTTCGACGCGCACGGGGTGTGGCAGGCCATCGACCGGCACGGTGTCAACCTCATCTTCATCACCGGTGACGCCATGGCCCGGCCCATGCTGGACGCGCTGAAGGCCGGCAACCCGGAAACCGGCGAACCATATCAGCACGCCAATCTGTGGGCGATGGCCAGCAGCGCCGCCCTGTTCTCGCCGACGCTCAAGGACGAGTTCATCGAGCTGCTGCCGAATACGGTCATCACCGACTCGATCGGCTCCTCGGAGACCGGCTTCGGCGGGATCTCCATAGCCACCAAGGGCGCGACCCACACCGGCGGTCCCCGGGTGAAGATCGACGCGTCCACCGCCGTGCTCGACGAGAACGGCAAACCGGTGGTCCCGGGCTCCGGGCAGGTCGGTGTGCTCGCCCGAAAGGGCAATATCCCGATCGGGTACTACAACGACCCGGTGAAGACCGCCGTGACCTTCAAGGAGTTCGACAGCGTTCGGTACTCCATCCCCGGTGACTACGCACGCGTCGAGGAGGACGGTACCGTCACCATGCTCGGGCGCGGCTCGGTGAGCATCAACAGCGGTGGCGAGAAGATCTACCCGGAGGAGGTCGAGGGCGCGCTCAAATGCCACCCCGAGGTGTTCGACGCGCTGGTGGTGGGCATCCCGGACGAACGGTGGGGGCAGCGGGTCGCGGCCGTCGTGCAGTGCCGCGGTGACAAGCGGCCCACGCTGGAGGAGTTGCGCCCGGTGCTGAGTCAGGAGATCTCGTCCTACAAGCTGCCGCGCAGTCTGTGGTTCGTCGACGAAATCAAGCGTTCGCCCGCCGGTAAGCCCGACTACAAATGGGCCAAGGCGCAGACCGAGGCTCGTCCCGCCGACGAACACGCCGAGGTCGGCAGCGCATAGCCGGTATCCGGGCCAGTGGGCTGTCGCGGATACGCGGCGACAGCCCCTCGTGTATCGAGGTCACAGGGCCACAGACGCACAGGACATCGCAGGCAGAATTGTTCGATGTCCCGCCCACCTGCTTCATGCCGAGGGTCAGTACATCACCATGTGGGCAAGCCTTCGGGTGTCCTGGCCTTGCTTCATTGTGCGTTGTCACCGAGGGGGCCTGGTTCCCGACGGACGCGGAACTGGGCGATTCGGTCGAGAAGCGACTCATCCAGTAGTCCCGCGATCGGCGACCACCGCGCGTGTGTCCGTCCGTTCTGCTCGATCACATCCGCCTGCGCAACGATCCGCCCTAACTGCCCATCCAGATGCTCGACCGTAGGTACGAACACCGCTTCGGCCTCGTGCAACCTGATCCGGTCCTCGAGAAACACCAATCGACTCGACCGCCCGGCATCGACCCGGATCGTCTCGCACAGCTCATATCCCAACCGCAGCGTCCGCTGCTCGGTCCACACCGGCCCACACAGATCGGTACGCAGATACACGATCGCCGGTACTTGGTCCGAATACGTCACGACGCGCCCCTCACACGCCCCGGATGCGTGGCCCGCCACCGGGCGATGACACCGTCTACCTCCTGTTGAGCACTGTTCTCGGGTATGCGTCGGGGCGTGTCGAGCTCACGGAGACCTGCGGCGACTCGCTCGAATACGCCGCGGTCGTAACACTCGCCCTCCCACCACAGGCGTAGAGCGGTTTCCATCGTCTGAGTCCGCAACGGTGTTCTGACCGGCAGCGATGCTCGTGTCAATCGCATATTCACCCCTTGTGTCGTTGGCAGGCAGCCCAGGGCAGGGACGGTTTCCTATGGGCCGGGTCGAACCGCTATGTCAACCTGCCCTGAGCGCCGGGTCCAACGGTATGGACGCAGCTGGGACACCTGAACTGCGTCCGGGACGTTTTCGCAGACACTTTCAACCATTGAAACGTCCCAGTATGGTTCCGGTATGAGCCACCGCCTCGAATCCGCAATGCTGCGAGCACAACTCGACTCGGCCGCGCTCGCAAAAGCGGTCGGCGTCGACACCAAGACAGTCAACCGCTGGCTGGCCGGCCGAGTCCCGCACAAACGGACCAGAACCGAAGTAGCTCGTGTGCTGCACGAGTCGGAATCCACGCTGTGGCCGCAGGCTCGACCAGACCTGAGCGCCGTCGCACCGGCCACAGCCGAAGTACTGGCCGCCTACGCTCATCGAGCCGACATCCCCAACGACGTATGGATATCGTTGCTGGTGGGGGCAACTCAACGAATCGACATCATCGGGTATGCCTACCCGTTCTTATTCGAATTGTTGCCCGATGCCTCCGACCTGATCGTCGGTAAGTGCCGCAACGGCGCCGGCGTGCGTTTGGCCTTCGCGGACCCCGAATGTGCTCATGTAGCCGAACGTGATGCGCTCGAGCAGATGCAGGGGACGCTACCGGGACGGATACGTAACGCACTGAGTATGCTCGGGCCATTGGCCGAAACTCCCGGTTGCCGAATCGGTCTCCACACAACCCACTTGTACAACTCGGTGTTCAGGTTCGATGACCTGATGATCGTGACTCCGTATCTCGTCCGTGCTCGTGGGTATCAACATCCCGCGCTGTATCTACGAAAACTGTCCCCGTACGGGATGTTCGCCTCGTTCGAGGATCAGGTGGAGCAAATATGGGAGACCGTGACCCCCTACCCGAAGGAGGCGTCTGATGGCCTCACGGTGTGACTATTACCGCGATCCCGAGGCACCCGAGGCGAACAGCCTGGTGCCCGGGGGCTCGGCCTTGGTCGTCGACGACCGAGGAGCAATCCTGATGCAACGCCGAAGCGAGTCGGGCAACTGGTCGTTCCCCGTTGGTGTCATGGAGATAGGGGAAACCCTCGAACAGTGCGTGATACGCGAGACCAAGGAAGAGACCGGGCTGGATATCGAGATCAGCGGGATACTCGGGATCTACACCGACCCCGAACATGTGATCGCGTATGCCGACGGCGAGGTTCGGCAGGAGTTCAATATCACGTTCTACGGTCGGGTGATCGGAGGGCGAATCGAGGTCAGTTCCGAGTCCACCGAAGTCAGGTTTCTTCGGCTCGAGGAGCTAGAGACCGTGCCGGTGCACGAGACGGTTCGGCTCAGGTTGCGACACCACGTCGAACAGCGTGCACACCCATACCTGGGCTGAAAGACTCATCCAGTGGATACCACACGCTGGTGCCGACACGGTTCGGTGAGTAGCAACAGCGGTGGCGAGAAGATCTACCCGGAGGGGGTCGAGGGCGCGCTCAAATGCCACCCGGGCGTGTTCGACGCGCTGGTGGTGGGCGTTCCGGACCAGCGGTGGCCCCTTCGCGTCGCAACGCCGCGCGAATCGACGTGGCGGGACCGGCCGACGCAAACCATCAACTTCGGTATAGCGGTGGTACCGCGCGGTACCATAAGGTATGGCCGGATTGAACGTCAGATTCACGGATGAGGAGCTGGCGGCGTTGCGGGAGCGCGCCGAACAGGAGGGGCGGAGTATGCAGCAGTTCGCGCACGATGCGGTGATCACGGCGATAAACGAGCACTCGCGGTTGTTCAACGAGGCCGCCGACCATGTCCTACGGGTGAGTGAGGAGCTGAACCGGAGACTCGCGTGACGCGCTACCTGACGCTGGTCGAGCTCATCAACCTCGCTGAGCGTCTGGGTACTCCGGATGTCCGAGACTACGGGTTGCTCGAATCGGCTCTGGCGCGTCCGCAGGCCAGTGTCTTCGGGCAGGACGTCTATCCGGAGCTATGGCAGAAGGCGGCCGCGCTCATGGAATCGATTGCCCGAAACCATGCGCTGATCGACGGCAACAAGCGGCTTGCTTGGTATGCGACGTGGGTGTTTCTGCACATAAACGGGCATCCGCTGGATGCGAACCTCGATGTCGACGAGGCAGAACGTTTCGTCCTGGACGTGTGTCAGGGTGCGCTGGAGTTGACCGAGATAGCCGAGCAGCTGACGAAATTCACCGTGCGAGGGTAGGAAAGGACACTTACCGCTCGGACATCATGCGGCCATCGTCTATGCCTACCGTGGCTTCTGGAGCAACGGCACCCGGCTCGACGGCCCTGCCGGGCGCGGTTGCGCGACTCTACCGGCTTCGGCGTTGCCTCATCCGGTCACCCATAGCTCGGTGTGCTGGATGCCGACCGATCGATCAGACGGATTCCGGGACGAGGTCGGCCAAAGGGAGAAGGTGGTCCGGGGCCGGGCCGAGGGCGAATTCGTTGTGTTTGGCGGCGGTGAAGTAGCTGTGCACGATGTGGTCGCGGTCGATACCGACACCGCCGTGGACGTGGACCACAGTGTGCGCGACCTGATGGCCCGCCTCGGCGGCCCAGAACTTGGCGGTGTGCACGGCCGCGGCGGCCGGGAGGTCCTCGGAGAGCTGCCAGGCGGCCTGGGTGACGGTCAGGCGCAGACCCTGCACGTTGATATAACTGTCGGCCAGGCGCTGCGCCACGGCTTGGAAGCCGCCGATGGCGCGGCCGAACTGTTCACGTTCCCGGGCGTAGTCCGCCACCAGTTCCAGGCCGCGCTCGAGGGTGCCGAGCTGGCCGGCGGCCAGGCCGAGCCAGGCGCGCAGCAGCAGCCAGTCGAGGATCTGGGCGCCGGTATCGAGACCGCCGAGCAGTTCGGCGGGTGTCTCGGCGAATTCGACCAGTGATTCGGCGCTGCGGTCGGTCACCTGCTGGGCGGTCACAGTGACGGATTCGGCGGTGGGGTCGACAAGGAAGACGGCGGGTGTTCCGGAAACCGCTGCGGGCACCAGGATTCGGGTGGCGCGGTCGGCTACCGGGACGGTGGTCTTGACACCGGTGAGCCGCCAGCCCTCGCCGGTTTCGGTGGCCGTCGTGGCCGGGCGGGTCGGTTCCCAGTTGTGTTCCTCGGCCAGGGCGACCGTGAGGATGGATGTACCCTCGGCCGCCGCGGTGGCGAGTTCGCGTTGCTCTTCCGAACCGAATCGCGCGAGCGCTCCCGCGCCGAGCACGATCGACCACAGATACGGGACGGCGGCCACGTACTTGCCGAGTTCGCGCAGGATCGTGGCCTGTTCCAGGACGCCGAAACCGCTGCCTCCCAACGCTTCCGGCAGGGCAGCCGACAGGACGCCGGTCTCGGCCAGCGCCCGCCACAGCGATTCGTCGAATTTGGCCGTGCCGCTGTCGAGTTCGCGCAGTCGATCGGCGGTGACGAGCTTCTCGCAGACCTCGCCGGTCAGTCGGGCCAGGTCGAGCTGCGCCTCGGTCGGGGTGAAATCCATCTGTACTACCTGCTTTCGGACGGGCTCGACAGCGCTGTCAGCGTGCGGCGGCGGGCTGTTTCAGGGCGGTCATGGCGATGATGTCGCGTTGCACCTCGTTGGTACCGCCGCCGAAGGTGAGGATCAGCGCGGCGCGGTGCATTCGTTCGAGACGGCCGAGCAGGACCGAGCCGGGGGAGTCCTGGCGCAGGTGCGCTTGGGGTCCGAGGACCTCCATGAGCAGCCGGTAGGCCTCGGTGGCCAGTTCGGTGCCGTACACCTTGCAGGCCGACGCGTCCCAGGGGCGCGGTGCCATATCCCCGCCGGCGTCGGCCCGACTGGCGATCTCCCAGTTCATCAGCTTCAGGTACTCGACCTTGGCGTGCACGCGGGCCAGGTTCAGCCGTACCCATTCCCGGTCGAAGACGCGGGAGCCGTCGGCGGCCCGGGTCTGTTTCGCCCAGGCCACGGTCTGCCGCAGGGCCAGGGTGAGCGCCGCGGACGAGGTGAGCGCGACCCGCTCGTGGTTGAGCTGGTTGGTGACCAGCGGCCAGCCGCCGTTCTCCGGGCCGACCAGCGCGGTGACCGGGACGCGCACATCCTGGTAGTAGGTGGCGCTGGTATCCGGCCCGGCCATGGTGTGCACGGGGGTCCAGGAGAAGCCCTCGGCGTCGGTGGGCACGATGAGCATGCTGATGCCCTTGTGCTTCTTGGCGTTCGGGTCGGTGCGCACGGCCAGCCAGACGTAGTCGGCATAGGGGATGAGGCTGGTCCACATCTTCTGGCCGTTGATGACGTATTCGTCGCCGTCGCGCACCGCGGTGGTGCGCAGACTGGCCAGGTCGGTGCCCGCGCCGGGTTCGGAGTAGCCGATGGAGAAGTGCAGTTCGCCGGAGGCGATCCTGGGCAGGAAGGACTTCTTCTGTTCCTCGCTGCCGTAGTGCATGATCGTCGGTGCCACCGAGTTGATGGTCAGGAAGGGGACCGGCGCGCCGGCGATGGCGGCCTCGTCGGTGAAGATGAGCTGGTCCAGCATGGGGCGGTCCTGGCCGCCGAATTCCTTCGGCCAGCCGAGAGCCAGCCAGCCGTCGCGGCCCATTTCCCGGACGACCTCGCGGTAGACGTCGCCCTCACCGTACTCGCCGGTCTGGGCGCCGAGGGCGTGCCTGCGCTCGGGGGTGATGAGCCGGGCGAAGTAGTCGCGCAACTTCGCGCGTAGCTTTTCCTGTTCCGGGGTGTACGCAATGCGCATGGCAGTACCTCGAGACTTCGTTCTTCGGCTTGAGTGGCGTCTCCCGACGGGGTCGGGCCTGGCCCGGGTCCGGAAAAAGGGACCGGATCTGGTACCGGTTACCGCCGATCATTGCATATTGACTGAAACATGTTCCAGTATTGGGGGGTAATCATGCAATGTTGGTCCCTGCGGCGGCATTGGCTTGTTACGCTTCGGCGACTGACGGGGTAAGGAGTTCCGATGAAGGTCAGCGTTGATTTCGACCAGTGCGAGGCGAATGGGATCTGTGTGGGAATCGCTCCCGACGTGTTCGAACTCGACGATGAGGACATGCTGCACGTGGCCGAGGGTGAGGTTCGGGCCGACCGGGTGACCCAGGTCGAGGAGGCCGTGGCGCAGTGTCCGAAAGCGGCGTTGCGGTTGCTGTGAATCCGCTCTTGCCGGTAATAAGAACAGGTTCTAAAGTCGGCCCGGTGAGCGATACAGATATCAGCCTTGCCGGGCGAGTGGCGATTGTGACCGGCGCGGGAGCAGGTCTCGGCCGCGCCGAGGCCCTCGCGCTGGCGGGCGTCGGTGCCTCGATCGTCGTCAACGACCTCGTCGAATCGGACGCGGTAACCGAGACGCTGGAGCACATCCGGGCGCTGGGTGCGAAGGCCGAGTTCGTGGCGGGCAGTGTCGCCGAGCGTGCCACCGCGGACACCCTGATCGCCGCCGCCACCGAATCGTTCGGCGGGCTCGACATCGTGGTCAACAACGCGGGTATCACCCGCGACCGCATGCTGTTCAATATGTCCGACGAGGAGTGGGACGCCGTCGTCGCGGTCCATCTGCGTGGCCACTTCCTGCTGTGTCGCAATGCCGGTGCCTATTGGCGCGGCAAGTCCAAAGAAACCGGGGCGCCGGTCTACGGCCGAATTGTCAACACCTCTTCCGAGGCGGGTCTACTCGGGCCGGAGGGGCAGGCCAACTACGCGGCCGCCAAGGCCGGTATCACCGCCCTGACGCTCAGCTGCGCGCGGGCATTGTCCCGCTTCGGTGTCCGGGTCAATGCCATCTGCCCGCGAGCGCGGACCGCGATGACCGAGAAGGTGTTCAGCGCGCCGCCCGAGGATGAGGTCGATCCCCTGTCTCCCGAGCATGTGGCGCGGCTGGTGACGTACCTGGCCTCGCCCGCCGCCGACGCGGTCAACGGGCAGGTTTTCGTGGTGTACGGCCGCATGGTGGCCCTGATGGCCGCACCCGAGGTCGAGCAGCGGTTCGATGCGCCCGGTGCCGAATGGTCGACCGCCGATCTTGCCGCCACGCTGCGCGGCTACTTCGCCGAGCGCCCCGAAGGCCGTACGTTTTCTGCATCGGCTCTACACGATCTGGGTTGAGTGGCCTGCCCGGTATGCCGGGTATGTGCGGATGACCGGACGGCGCGGAGAGTTGAACGGTTGTCCAAGGATTGGTAGACATTGGTGCACATGTGCGGCGGCTCACAACGGTGATGCCGAAACTGCATAAACATTGTTCCAGTCTTGGTGTCTGAGATTGGAGTAAATATGCAGTTCAAATACCGCAAAAAGGCCCCAGACAGGAAGTGAACGTGTTCTACTTGGCGGGTGCGTGCCGGGGGTCGATCCGACACGCTCGCCAGCGGGACCAGCAGTCAGGCAAGGAGGATCGTCGATGAACGAGGTCCTCGCCGTGCCATTGCGGGCCGTCGGCGGATTCTTCGAACTCATGGCGGACGTGGCCCGCGCCAGTGTGCGGCCGCCGTTCCAATGGCGCGAGTTCATCGACCAGTCCTGGTTCGTGGCACGGGTGTCCATCATCCCCACCCTGCTGGTCGCCATCCCGTTCACCGTGCTGGTGAGCTTCACCCTGAACATCCTGCTCCGGGAGATCGGCGCCGCCGACCTCAGCGGCGCGGGCGCGGCCTTCGGCGCGGTCACCCAGGTCGGCCCGATCGTCACCGTGCTCATCGTCGCCGGTGCCGGTGCCACCGCCATCTGCGCGGACCTGGGTGCCCGCACCATCCGCGAGGAAATCGACGCCATGCGCGTGCTCGGTATCGACCCCATCCACCGGCTGGTGGTGCCGCGGGTGCTGGCCTCGATGTTCGTCGCGTTGATGCTCAACAGTCTGGTGTGCACCATCGGTATCGCAGGCGGCTTCCTGTTCTCGGTGTACCTGCAGGACGTGAACCCGGGCGCGTTCGTCAACGGCATCACCCTGCTGACCAGCCTGCCCGAGCTGATCATCTCCGAGGTGAAGGCCGGACTGTTCGGGCTGATCGCCGGAATGGTCGCCTGCTACCTGGGCCTGAACGTCAAAGGCGGTCCGAAGAGTGTGGGTGATGCGGTGAACCAGACGGTCGTCTTCGCCTTCATGGCCCTGTTCGTGGTGAACGTGGTGGTCACCGCGGTCGGTATCAAGTTCGCGGTGCGGTGATGCGATGTCGTTCGTAATCCGGTCCCGATTCCCGCGGATGGTCCGGCGAGTACGCCGACTGTCCGACTCGATGGACGAACTCGGCAGGCAGGCCGTGTTCTACGGCCGCGCGCTCGGCTCCATGCCCCGCGCGCTGATGCACTACCGCACCGAGACGATCCGGCTCATCGCCGAGATCAGCATGGGCACCGGGGCGCTGGCCGTGATCGGCGGCACCGTGGTGATCGTCGGCTTCCTGACCCTGTTCTCCGGCGGCACCATCGCCGTCCAGGGCTACAGTTCGCTCGGCAATATCGGCGTCGAGGCGCTGACCGGCTTCTTCGCCGCCTTCATCAATGTGCGCATCGCGGCCCCGGTGATCTCCGGTATCGGCCTGGCCGCGACCATCGGCGCCGGCTCCACCGCGCAGCTGGGCGCGATGCGGGTGGCCGAGGAGATCGACGCGCTGGAATCCATGGCGATCCGGCCGGTGCCGTACCTGGTCGGCACCCGGGTACTGGCGGGCATGATCGCGATCGTGCCGCTGTACGCGCTGGCGGTCATCGCCTCCTTCGTCGCCAGCCGGTTCGCCACCGTGGTGATCTACGGACAGTCGGCGGGCGTCTACGACCACTACTTCTCGACCTTCCTGATCCCGAGCGACATCCTGTGGTCGTTCGCCCAGGCCATATTCATGGCCCTGGCGGTAATGATGATCCACACCTACTACGGCTACACCGCGGCGGGCGGGCCGGTCGGAGTGGGCGTCGCAGTGGGTAACGCGGTGCGGGCCTCATTGGTCGCGGTGGTCACGGTGACCCTGCTGATCTCGCTGGCCGTGTACGGCACCTCGGGCAACTTCAACCTCTCCGGGTAAGCGTGATGATGGATTCGAATCGACCGGATGGGTTACCGGGCGGCCGGCTTGCCGGACTGTGGCGGAAATTCGGTCTGAAAGTGGCGGGCATCGCCCTGATACTGGGCATGGTCGCGGTGACGGCGGTATCACTGGTGATGTTCGTGGGCGGTTTCACCCCCACGGTCACCGTCACCGTGGCGGCCCCGCGCAGCGGCCTGGTCCTGGACCCGGACGCCAAGGTGAAGGTGCGCGGTGTGCAGATCGGCACCGTGGCCGAGATCACCCGCACCGACGCCGGGTCGACCCTGCGCCTGGCGCTCGACCCCGACCTGCTGCGGCTGGTCCCGGAGAACGCGACCGTGGACATCCGCTCCACCACGGTTTTCGGCGCCAAGTACGTGAACTTCGTGATCCCCGAGCAGCCGGCCGCCGAGCCGCTGCGACCGGGCGCGCGGGTGACGGCCGAGAAGGTGACCGTCGAGTTCAACACGCTGTTCCAGCGTCTGTCCGATGTTTTGGCCGAGGTGGAACCGGAGAAGCTGAACGCCACCATGACGGCGCTGGGCACCGCGCTCGAGGGGCGGGGCGAGCGACTGGGTGATCTGCTCTCGCGCAGCAACACCTATCTGCGTGAGATCAATCCCAGCCTGCCCACCCTGCGACGGGATCTGGCCACCTCGGCGGCGGTCACCAACCTCTACGCCGATACCGCCGGTGACCTGCTGCGCACCGCGGACAACGCGACGGTCGCCGGCCGCACGGTGGCCGAATCGGAATCCGAGGTGGACGCCCTGCTGGTGAACCTCACCGGTCTCGCCGACACCACCGGGGCGGTTTTGCGGGACAACGAGAACCAGTTGGTCACCGCGCTGGATCTGCTGCGGCCGACCGCGAGCCTCCTACACGAATACGCCCCGGCGCTGAACTGCATCGTCGGCGGTCTGGCCAAGGCCATGCCGCTCGCCGAGCAGGTCTTCGGCGGCGGGCAGCCGGGTGTCGCGCTGAACACCAGCTTCATGTACGGCCACGATGGATACAACTACCCGGAGGACCTGCCGAAAGTGAATGCGACCGGCGGACCGCAGTGCGCGGGGGTGCTCGACCGAGTGCCGGACAGTCATGCCGATTACGTTGTCACCGATACCGCCGAAGGCGCTCCCTACACGCCGTCGACCAGACTGGAGGTCAACACTCCGTCGGTGTTCCAGGTGCTGTTCGCCGGTATGCCCGGGGTGGGCCGATGAGGAATACCGCGACCACGGTCAAACTGGCCATCTTCACCCTGGTGATGACGCTTGTCTTCGCCGGGCTGGCGGTGGTGTTCTCGCAGGTCCGCTTTTCCCGGGAGAACGGCTACCACGCGGTCTTCGCCAGTGCGTCGGGGATGCTGCCCGGCGACAAGGTGCGTATCGCCGGGGTGCCCGTCGGCTCGGTGACCTCGGTGAAGGTGGGCAAGGACTACAAGGCGCACGTCGAGTTCGACGTCGACCGCAAATACCGGCTGCTGGCAAGCACCCGCGCCACCATCCGCTACGAGAACCTGGTCGGCGACCGGTACCTGGAACTGCTGGAGGGGCCGGGCGATACCGAGACGCTGCCGCCCGGCGGCACCATCGGATCGGACAAGACCGCGCCCGCCCTGGACCTGGATCTACTGCTCGGCGGTTTCAAACCGCTGCTGCGCGGCCTGGACCCGGCCCAGGTCAACGACCTGACCAACGCCCTACTGCAGATCTTCCAGGGTCAGGGCGGAACACTGGTGTCGCTGCTGAACAGCAGCGGTTCGTTCGCCAAGACCCTGGGCGACCGGGACGAGCTCATCGCCGGCGTGATCGACAACCTCAACGCCGTCCTGAAGACGATCTCCGACCGGGGCGACCAGTTCGCCACCACGATCGACGAGCTACAGCGACTGGTCAGCGGACTGGCCGCGGACCGCGATCCGATCGGCGTGGCCATCCCGCGGCTCGCGGGCGCCTCGGCGGCCCTCACCGATCTGCTGGCCCAGGCCCGCCCCGATCTGCAGGCCACCATCGCCCAGACCGGCCGAGTCGCCACGAATCTCGACAACGACTCCGACACCGTCCAATGGGTGCTGGACAAACTGCCCCCGACCTACAAGAAGCTGAACAAGATCGGCTCCTACGGCTCGTTCCTGCAGTTGTACGTCTGCCGGACGAACTTCCTGGTGGACGGCCCCGAGGGCAAACCGCTGCTCCTGGAGCTGCCCGGTGAGCAGACGACCGGAAGGTGTGCGAGCGAGTGAAGGAGAACTCACGGGTAGTGACCATCGGCGTCGTGGGCCTGGTGCTCGCGGTGTCGATCGCGCTGTCGGCGCTGCAGTTCGAGCGGTTGCCGTTCATCCGTGGCGGGGCGACGTTCACCGCGTACTTCGCCGATGTCGGCGGGCTCATCCCCGGCGACGATGTCGAGGTGGCAGGTATCCGATCCGGCCGCGTCGAGGCCGTCTCGCTCGACGGCGCCAAGGTGCTGGTGCGGTTCGCCCTCGACGAGACGATCGTGCTGGGCGACAAGACCACCGCGGAGATCAAGACGAACACCGTGCTCGGCCGCAAATCCCTGGCGGTGAACCCGGACGGTTCCGGGGCTCTGCGAGCCGACGACACCATCCCGTTGGAACGGACCGTCTCGCCGTACTCGCTCAACGACGCCCTCAGCGAGCTGACGAGCACGGTGCAGGGCCTGGATCTGGACCGGGTCGACCGGACGCTGGACGCACTGTCGGAGGCATTCGCCGACACACCCGCCCCGCTGCGCGCCGCCCTGGACGGGGTGACCGCCCTGTCGCGCAGTATCAACGCGCGCGACCAGGCGTTGTCCGATCTGCTGTCCCGCGCCCAGAACGTCACCACGATCCTCGCCGACCGCAGTGACAAGGTCAACGCGCTGCTGGTGGACGGCAACGAACTGCTCGGCGAGCTGGAACGGCGGCGGGCCGCGATCGGCCAGTTGATCGTGTACGTCAACGCGCTGTCCCAGCAGCTGTCCGGGCTGGTCGCCGACAACGAGGCACAGCTCAGACCGGCGTTGGACACATTGAATTCGGTACTGGATCTGCTGCAGCGCAACCGGGACAACATCACCGGCGCGCTCGAAGGGCTGGGCCCGTTCTCTGCGGCGCTCGGGGAGCAGGTCGGCAGCGGCCCATACTTCAACGCCTATGTGGTGAACGCGAGCAGTGAGACCCTGCAGCCGCTCGTCGACGCACTGGTCTGGCCGCAGCATCTGCCGGAATCGCTGCGCGCCTACCTACTCGAACCGGGTCCGAGGATCGGGCCGTCCGTACAGGAGCCGCCGCGATGAGTATCGGCAATGCCGTCCGAAGGTCGCCCCGCTGGGTTCTGATCGTCGCCGAGGTACTGGTCGGCGCATTGGTGGTGTTCGGGGCCTACATCGTCTTCGACCGGATCGGGACCGCCCAAATCACTGCCTACTTCACCTCCACCAGCGGTCTGTACGCCGGCGACGAGGTGCGAGTGCTCGGGGTGAAGGTCGGTCGCATCGACGATATCGAGCCCGGCGCCGAGCAGGTTCGGGTATCGATGACGATCGAGCGGGGCATCGACCTGCCTGCCGACGCCCGGGCCGTGATCATCTCGCCCTCGCTGGTATCGGCCCGATTCATCCAGCTGGCCCCCGCCTATACCGGCGGGCCGAAGCTGGCCGACGGCGCCGAGATCGGTATCGAACGCACCGCCGTCCCGGTGGAGTGGGACGATATCAAAACCGAACTGTCCAGGCTGGCCACCGCGCTGGGGCCGGTCGGCGACGACCCGAAGGGCTCGTTCGGCCGGGCCATCGATACCGCCGCCGAGAACCTCGAGGGCAACGGCGACAAGTTCCGGGAAACCCTGCGCGAACTGTCGGCCACCATGACCACGCTGTCCAACGGGCGGACCGATCTGTTCGGCACCATCCGCAACCTGCAGAAGTTCGTGGAGGTGCTGTCGAACAGCAACGAGCAGATCGTGCAGTTCGGCGACCGCCTGGCCTCGGTGTCGTCGGTGCTGGCCGGCGTCTCGAACGATCTGGGTGCCGGCCTGGACAATCTGGATATCGCGCTGGCCGATGTGAAACGCTTCCTCGACGGCAGCGGCGCCGAACTCACCGAGGGGGTGCAGCGGCTGGCCGAGGTCACCCAGATCCTGGTGGACAAACGCCCCGAACTGGAGCAGGCGCTGCACTCCGGGCCGACCGCGCTGGTGAACTTCTACCAGATCTACAAACCGGCCCAGGGCACGCTCACCGGCGCCATCTCGTTGAACAACACCGCCGATCCGCTGAGCTTCCTCTGCGGTTCCGTGCGGGCGCTGGAACAGCACGAATCCGATACCAGCGCCGATCTGTGCGCGGAATACCTGGCTCCGGTGATCAAGTCGCTGGCCATGAACTACCCACCCATCATGGCCAACCCGGCCACGGGTGTGACCGCGTTCCCGAACCAGCTGCACTACACCACACCGGAAGTGGAGGCCAAGGCCCAGGCCACGCCCGGCGCGCCGGCGGGGCCCGCCGCGCCGTCGTCGGTTCCGGTGGGTGTCCCGCTCGGACTGCCGGGTCTGGCCATCCCCGGTCTCACCCCGCCCGAAGGAGGACGATGATGTCCCGGCCCACCCCGCGCCGGACCGCGACGGGCCCGCGGCACCGGATCACGGCGATGGCGGTCGGTCTCGGCCTCGCGCTCGGCGTGTCCGGCTGTCAGTTCGATGGGCTCAACTCGCTTCCGATGCCGGGTACCGAGGGGGGTGGCGAGGGCGCCTACGCCGTGCGTATCCAGATGCCGAACGTCACCACGTTGACCAGGAATTCGCCCGTGCGGGTGGACGATGTCGCGGTGGGCGCGGTCTCGGATATCACCGTGGAGGGCTGGCACGCGCTGGTGACCGTCAAGCTGAACCCGGACGTGGTGCTCCCCGCCAATGCGGTGGCCCGCATCGGCCAGACCAGTCTGCTCGGCAGCAACCACCTGGAACTGGCGCCGCCCACCGATGTGCCATCCGAGGGCCGGCTCGCTGAAGGCGATCTCATCCCCTTGGACCGGGCCGGCGTCTACCCGACCACCGAACAGGTGCTCTCCTCGCTGTCGGTGGTGCTCAACGGCGGCGGTATCTCCCAGTTGGAGAACATCACCCGGGAGTTGAACGCGGCGCTGGTCGGCCACGAGGCCGAGGTCCGCGACCTGCTGCCCCAGTTGAACGAGCTCATCGTCAACCTGGACCAGCAGCGCGGCGACATCATCGCCGCCATGGACGGGCTGGACCGGGTCGCCGGCCAGTTCGCCCGGGAAAGCGATGTGGTGGCCGGCGCCATCGAGGACATCCATCCGGCCCTGACCGTCCTCGCCGACCGGCGGCAGAACATCACCACCGCCATCACCAAACTGGGTGAGCTCAGCGATGTCACCCAACGGTTGATCGACACCAGCGGCGACAACCTGAAGGCGAATCTCGCCGATCTGGCGCCGGTACTGCAGACCTTGGCCGATACCGGCGGCAACCTGGCCGAATCACTGAAGATCCTGCTCTCCTTCCCCTTCCCGTTGAAGAACATCGACAAGGCGATCAAGGGCGACTATCTGAACCTGTTCATGACCGTGGACCTCACGGGCGCACGACTGGACTCGAACTTCCTCACCGGCACCCCGCTCGGCGGGCGGTTCGGCGGTGTGGAGGCCGCGCTCGGCGCCATGGCGCCTCCTACCGCGGAGGGGCAGGGCAATCCGCTCACCGCGCCGCTGCAGCCGCCGGCCGGACCACCTGGGCCGGCCGGCGGGCCGCAACCGACCATTCCCGGGCTGCCGCCGATTCCCGGCCTGCCCGCGATCCCCGGGTTGACGGTGCCGCTGCCCGGTCCCGCAGAAGGGGGACAGCCGTGACGCTCACCCGGTTCGTCCGTATCCAGCTGGTCATCTTCTCCATACTCACGGTGGTCGGCCTGACCGTCATGGCCGGGACCTACGTGCGGCTGCCCGCCATGTTCGGGATCGGGCGCTACGACGTCATCGTGCAGTTGGCCGCGACCGGCGGGCTTTACAAACAGGCCAATGTCGCCTATCGGGGCACGAACGTCGGTGTGGTGAAAGAGGTCCGCCTCACCCCCGCGGGGGTCGAGGCGGACCTGTCCATCGACAGTGACTACAAGATCCCCGCCGACGTGGATGCGCTGGTGCGCAGTGTGTCGGCGGTCGGCGAACAGTACGTCGATCTGGTTCCGCCGCAGGAGCCCGCTGGCGGAAACCTCCACGACGGCAGCGTGATCCCGGTGGAACGCACCACGTTGCCACAGGACGTGGGTGCCCTGTTGGACCAGGCCGACCGGTTGCTGGCCACCGTCGCCGATACCCGCCTGCGCCAGGTGATCGACGAGGCGTTCCACGCCTTCAACGGCGCAGGCCCCGATCTGCAACGATTCATCGATTCGGCGGCGCTGTTGGTGCAGGAGGCGCAGGACAATGTCGAGCCGACCAAGAAACTGATCGAACAGATCGGTCCGCTGCTGGACACCCAGACCCGTTCCGATACGGCCATCCGGTCCTGGACACGGGACCTGGCCGCCGTCACCGACCAACTGCGCGAACACGACCCGGCGTTGCGCAGTATCTTCGCCAACGCGCCGTCGTCCATGGAACGGGTGACCGCCCAATTCCAGGATCTGCAGCCCACCCTGCCGCTGCTGCTGGCCAATCTGGTGAGTCTGGGGCAGGTCACGTCCACCTACCACGCCGGCCTGGAACAGACCCTGGTCGTCTACCCGCCGCTCATCGCGGCGCTGCTCACCGCGGTGCGCGGCCCGATGGAATACGGCGCCCTGGTCGACTTCATGACCGTGCTCAACGATCCACCGCCGTGCACCACCGGCTTCCTTCCGCCGGACCAGCGCCGCTCGCCGAGCGAATTCGACACCCCTCAGCCCCCGCCCGGGTTGTACTGCAAGGTGCCGCAGGACTATCCGACGGCGGTGCGCGGTATCCGCAATACACCCTGTATGGAATTCCCCGGCCGCCGGGCACCGTCGCCGGAGTTGTGCCGCACCGGTTATGTTCCGCTCGGCACCAACCCGCCGTTCGGTCCGCCGCAGCCGGTGGCCCCGGCCGTCGCGCCACCGGATCCGGGTGCTCCGGCCGCGCCGGCGAGTGCTCCGGCCGCGCTGCCGGGGGTACCAGCAGCACCCGCGAGTTTCTCCGGATACAGCATGCCGGGGGCCGCGCTGTCGTACAACCCGGCAACGGGGGTTTATGTCGGACCCGACGGACGCACCTATCGACAGGGCGACATCGCCCCCGGTGGTTCGGGTACCGTCGCTGCGGACTGGCAGGCAATGTTCGAGGAGCAGCAACGATGAGCGAGACCAGGGAGAACGGTCGTTCGCGCCGGCGCGCCGGTCGGGCCGCCGGGCCGCCGGGCGCGAAAGCCGCCGCGGGTTCCGCGGCCGAGACCGAGGCCTCGACCGAATCCGTAGCGGCCATCACCGCCGTCGAACCCACTACCGTCACCACGCCCGGCTCCGCCGAGAGGGCGGAGACCACCGCCGTCCCGGAGGCGGTGCAGGCCGCGGCCACCCACTCGGCCGGTAACCCGCCCGACGGGAAACCCTCGAACCCGGAGATCACGGCCGGCGCCGCCCTCCGCGATGCCGACGAGAAGCCGGCGGACCAGGACAGCCCCGATCCGGTGGTCACGGAGAATGTCGCGGGGGCGGAGGCCGGTACGGAGCGGGCCGACGCCGAGAAGATCGATATGGCGAAGGACACGGCGGCGGCCGCGGCCGCGGACGACACCGAGAAGGTCGAGACGGAAAAGGCCGGGGAGGCCGCGGCGGGACCCGGCCGTTCCTGGAAGCGCGCCCTGGCCACGGTCGCCGCCACGGTTCTGGTACTGGCCCTCGTCGCCGGTGCGGTGCTGTCGGTTTTCGCCGTCCGGTCCACCGAGGACCGCGACGCCCGCCGTGACGCCTACCTCCAGACGGCCCGGCAGACCATTCTCAACCTGACCACCATCCGCGCCGATACCGCCAAAGAGGATATCGACCGGATCCTCACCATGGCCTCCGGTGAGTTCAAAACCGAATTCGACGGCCGGGTCGACCCGTTCACCGAGATCGTCAAGCAGGCCAAGGTGGTGTCCAACGGTGAGGTCGTCGAGGCCGCCATCGAGCGTGACGACGGGAATTCCGCGACCGTCCTCGTGGCGGCCAAACAAACGCTGACCAATGCGGGGCAGGCGGAACCACAGCAGCGGTTCTACCGGTTCCGGGTCACCGTGACCAAGAGCGACGACGGGTCGTTGAAGTCCTCCGACGTGGAGTTCGTGGCATGAGCGGGCACGGCGTGATGAAGAAGGCTCTGCTCGCCCTCGTCGCCCTCGTGGTGGTCGCGTCGGCCGTGGTGGCCGGTATCAATGGTTACCGGTACTGGGATGACAAACGCGCCGAACAGTCGCGCTCCGATGCCGTCGCGGCCGCGACCCGCACGGTTTCGGCCATGTTCAGCTATCGGCACGAGACGGTGGAAACCGAACTGCCCAGGGCCGCCGACAATCTGGCCCCGGATTTCCGCAAGGATTACCTCGAACTCATCGAGAAGGCGATCGTGCCGGGGGCGAAGGAAAAGCAGCTCACGGTGGAGGCCACCACCCAAGCGGGCGGCGTGGTGTCGGTCGACCGGGCGCACGCGGTGGTCCTGTTGTTCCTCAACCAGGTGACCACCAGCAAGGACAGCCCGCAGGGAACCACCACGGGCAGCCGGGTGCGGGTGACATTGGACAAGAGCGACGATCGGTGGCTGGTCGCCTCGGTGACCCCGATCTGATCGACGCCCACCGAGCACATACGGGAAAGGCTCCGACCCTCGGGTCGGAGCCTTTCCCGTATGGAGCGCTTCATGGACCGAGCCGGCGTTCCTCCGCCGCCCGGGCCGACGCCGCGACGCCGTTCGCGTCGTGTCGGAGCCGAACACGCCGAGCTCACGGAGCTCCACGAACTCGTAGTCACCGAGCGTCACACTTACCAACAACGTCTGGAAGAACCGCACGCCGCTCATGCTGTATCGCATGGGGCATGCGCGGGCGTCCTGCGTGGTTACGCCGCGCTACCGCCTTCGGGCGCCGACCGCTCATGCTCCGGCCCTCGCCGAGGCGTATGTAGCCGTCGACGCAGCGCCCATGAGATCCACCGGCAGCACGCGAGGCGGTCGGCCGCTACCGGGACGACCACCGGCAGCAGATCGACCTGCTCCACGGCGACCTCGAGCAAGAGCCACAACACCTGGCCGTAGCGATAGACGCCCACAAGGAGACCGCATGTTCACCCGGTTCGTCTGTGCCCTGGCATTCGCCGGCGCGCTCACCGTCCTCGGGGTAGCGACACCACCCCACGCCGACGGGCACCCCGGCACCATCGCCACACCCATAGCCGTGCCGAACGGGCCATACCCGGTCGGTCGCACCGACACCGCCCTCACCGACTCGGGACGCACCATCGCCGTCTCGGTCTGGTACCCGGCCGCCACGGCCGGCCCTCCGGCGCCCTATATTCCCGAACCGCGGCCGATCGCCGCTGCGCAGATCGCCGCCCGCACCGCGCAGTGGGTGTACACCCCCACCGCGGCCGTGGCGATGCTCCTCGCGAGGGTGCCCGCCACCGACAACGCGGCACCCGCCGACCTCGGCGCGCTGCCCGTCGTCATCTGGTCGCCCGGCCTGGGTACTCCCCGCTGGCTGGCCTCCGGTCTTGCCGCCGATATCGCCTCCCGCGGCTACGCCGTCGTCACCATCGACCACACCGGTGAAGCACCCGCCGTCGCGCTGCCGAACGGACAGTTGGTGCTCGGCGATATCCCCACCCGAAACCCCGGCTACCTGCGGTCCGCTCTCACCGTCCGTGTCGCCGACATGCGCCTGGTCCTCGACCGGCTCACCACCCTGCCGGTCATCGGCGACCGCGTGGACACGAACCGGATCGCGGCCGCCGGCCACAGCTACGGCGGCCAGACCGCGGTTACCGCGGCCGCGGCCGACCCCCGCATCCGAACCGTCCTCGTCCTCGACGGTTCCGCCGGATGGGACGGTGTCGCCGACGTCCCCGACCTCGAACAGCCGGTGCTACTGCTCGCGGCGGGCGATATGCTGCACGCCTCGTGGCTGGAACTCCACACCGCCGTGGCCGGCACCGTCGCCGGGGCCGGTCATTACAGCCCGACCGACCTGCCCGCGTTCGGCGGTGGAGCCGAGCTGTGCGGCACCATACCCGCGGAAACCGGTACGGCGATCACCCGTTCGGTCGTCGCGGCATGGCTCGACCGAACGTTACGTGGCGCCGACCGACCACTGCCGGAATTCCCGGCGCTGCACTGGCGTCGTTGAAAAGAAAGCACCGGTCACACCGAAGACGGGTTGACCGGCGCTTCCTCCAGTGTCCCCTGTCGGGATTGGGCCGACGACCTTTCGGTTTCGGGTAACACGTAGGTCTTCCAACCGTGCCCGACTGCCACTCGGCGAGCAGTTGGACGGAGTTCTACAAGACCGCGGACAACAGGTTGAACGTGAAGTTCAGAGTGGGACCGAAATCGAAAACGAAGACGAAGGTCACCGCAGTACTCCTACAGTCGTGAAGCTGGGCTCATATCGGCCGGCCGGCATGGCGGGATCCGGAATTTGCGGATCCGTGAAAGTCTTTACCTTCGTCGCTATTACGAGAACAAAGGTGTGCCATTCGTAGGTACGCCACCTCAGGACGCCGTTGGGTCCGGACGGTAGCATGCCCCTCTCATGCGATCCGGATAGGCGCGCCGACAAGCCGGTTCCGGGAGTTGCTCGGTAAAGCGAGGCATTCGACCATCACAGCCTGCCCTTCCTCGGCGACCCGCCGGTCGTAACTCTGGTGAGCAGGTTCAACCGTCGTGTCAGTGGGTATGGTGGAACCGTTGGGTTCCGCTCACCAGCACAGGCTGCACAGAGGCTCTTGAACCGGGTGATTCACCGAGCAGAGGAGTGCACGATGGGGGTCTTCTTGAATTTCGGTCCGACGTGGAGCAACACGTGGAACATTTTCTCGCTGATCTTCAGTATCCCCACGCAGTGACAGCAGCGGTCCGGAACATCCGACACGTGTTCCGCGGTACCGGTCCGCCTCGCAGATAATCGGATGAGACCGCCCCGAACAGGGCATACCGGCGTGCCGCCGGAATCAACCGCCGAGCCTTGCCGAGACCACCTCGATATCCGATGCGGTGGATGGCCGGACAAGTTGTCCGTCCGCCCCCTGCCTACTTCTCCCTCTCTCCTCGTACTGGCCATCTCAGCGAAAGTCGGGCGTGTCGAGGATGCCGTGGGCGCCGCGTAGCGGATACCGAAGGCGGTCCTCGGCTCGTTCGGCCGGCGCGAGACCATCGGCCATGAGGAACGGGGATGTCAACGCACCGTGTACCACCTCGGGAAGGTGCGGCACGCCGATGCGTCTTCAGGGCGTGCCCACGGCCGCCATCGCGGCTCGGCCGGGAATACGGATGACGCCTTCACGGTGCGGACCTACGATGCGTTGGCCAGTGTCGCGTCGGCGTCGCAGGCAGTTGTGACAAACCTGACAACATGCGTCGGAGCGGTCGAATCGGAAACGCCGGTCAACCCGTAAGAAGGACGGGTTGACCGGCGTCTCTCCTCGAGCCCCCTGTCAGGATTGAACTGACGACCTTTCGCTTACAAGGCGAGCGCTCTACCACTGAGCTAAGGAGGCGGAAGCTCAGACATCATAACCGGACGTGCGCACCGGCCGACACCGGATATCCGGTGTCGGCCGGCGGCAGGTCGGGTGCCGAGCCGTTCGGAGGGATCGGCCCGGGTCAGGACTTGGCCTGGCGGGCCGCCTCGTCGGCCGCCATGGCGTCGCGCAGGCTCTTGGGCCGCATATCGGTCCAGTTCTGTTCGACGTATTCCACGCAGGCTGCGCGGCTGTCCTCGCCGAACACCACTCGCCACCCGGCCGGAACCTCGGCGAAGGTCGGCCACAAGGAGTGCTGTTCCTCGTCATTGACCAGAACGTAGAAGCGGCCGTCCTCGTCGTCGAACGGGTTGGTGCTCATTTCACCTCACTGGATGCTCGCGCGTATGTGTACGGGTTGCTGCGGGTCGACCGCGCCGAATACCGCGAACCCCGGCCGGCGGAACCCGACTGATAGGTCGACCCTAGCAAGGCCGGCGTTACCTTTGGGAAGACACCTCAACTGGGGGTCCGACCGTCCGAACCCCGCTGCCTGCGCAATTGTGATGTGCGCCGCCTGCGGCCGCCGGTCTACTCAGGCGGCGAAGAAGTCGAGCAGAACCTTGTTCACCGCCTCCGGCCGTTCCAGGTATCCATAGTGGCCGGCGTCGGGAATCTCCTGGTAGCGCGCGTTGGGAATGGCCTCGGCCACCTCACGGGCCAGATACGGCGGGATCATCCGATCGTCGGCGAAGCCCACCGACAGGCAGGACACGGTGATATCCCGATAGGCCTGCACCCGGTCGAACTCGTGGTCCATCCGACGCTGGGCGCGGATTCCGGGGCCCACCGGCCCACCGGTGAACTCGAACAGATCGAGCCAGTCGCGCGCGGCGTTCACATCGGCCATGGTCGCCGGGGACAGATTCATCACCGCGGTAATCGCGGCCTCGTACTTCGGCGGCAGAGCGACCCCACTGGAGTCCAGTTCGTGTTCGCCCAGCGACAGCACCTTCTGGAACTGGTCCAACCGTCCGTGACCGGCCAGGAAAACCGCCTTGCGCACCAGCTCGGGGCGGGCGAGGGCGAGTTCCTGCGCCACCCGGGCGCCCATGGAAGTGCCGACCACCAGCGCCGGGCCCTCGTCGAGCAGTTCGATCAGTCCGGCGGTATCGGCCACCATATCGTCGATGGTCATCCCGTCGACCGCCTCGTAGGAGGGTGCGATACCGCGGTTGTCGAAGGTGCACACGCGGTAGCCCGCGGCGACGAGCGCGGGGACCTGATGCAGCTCCCACACCCGGCCCGGGCTGCCGGTTCCCATGATCATCACCACGAGCGGGCCGCCGCCCTTCACATCCGTGCCCTTGGCCCGGTCGCCCTTGACCTGGTAGTTGAGTGAAATTCCGTTTACCGTGGCCAACGGCATGCTGGTGGCCCCTTCCTCATCGGTTTCGTGCTGCACACGGTATAGCCACCGGGCCGGCGGTGTTACACGAAGGGAGCGCCGGGGTGGCGCCGGACACGGCGCGCCGCGGATACTCGCGCGGCAGATACCATTGACTATTCGAACAGAACCAGCGCACCTGCCGAGAGGACTCGAAATGGCCGCCAAGAGCAGCGCCAATGGTATCGCCGACGACGATCTGGAACCCCTCGCCGACGAGACCGCGCGTCAGGCCCAGCGCGTCGTGGCCGCCTACGCCGCCGACGCCGACGAGTGCCGGATGCTGCTGTCGATGCTCGGAATCGGTCCGGGCGCCCGGGGCGGCGAGTAGTTCCACGGCCCTCGAGCGTCCCCGGCGCCAACGGCGACGTCGGTGGAGGCGTACACAACTGCACATGCCAACAGCGACGCGCAAAGGATGCGTGAGTGGACCCGATGACAGACCAGCCGTCCAACGACTCCGAGCACGCCCTGTCGGACCGAATCGCCGTACCCGATACCGGTCCCAATTCGATCGACGCCGAGGTGGCCGCCCCAGAACCGGTGGACGCCCAGCCGATCCGCAGTAGCGACAACGGTCCCGGCCCCGGGTTCGTCGTGGTCGCCAACCGGCTGCCGGTGGACCTGGAACGGTTGCCCGACGGCACCAGCCGGTGGAAGCGCAGCCCTGGCGGTCTGGTCACCGCGTTGGAACCGGTGTTGCGCAACAATCGGGGAGCCTGGGTGGGCTGGGCCGGTATTCCCGACGTCGAGGTCGACCCGATCATCGAGGACGGGCTGGAACTGTACCCGGTGCCGCTGTCGGCACAGGAGGTCACCGACTACTACGAGGGTTTCTCCAACGGGACCCTCTGGCCGCTCTACCACGATGTGATCGTGCGCCCGGTCTACGATCGCACCTGGTGGGCGGCCTACGTACAGGTGAACCGCCGGTTCGCCGAGGAAACCGCGAAGGTCGCCGCGGAGGGTGCCACCGTCTGGGTGCAGGATTACCAGCTGCAGTTGGTGCCGAAGATGCTGCGGATGCTGCGCCCCGACCTGACCATCGGCTTCTTCCTGCACATCCCGTTCCCGCCGGTGGAGCTGTTCATGCAGATGCCGTGGCGGACCGAGATCGTGGAGGGGCTGCTCGGCGCCGACCTGATCGGCTTCCATCTGCCCGGCGGGGCGCAGAACTTCCTGTATCTGGCCCGGCGACTGGCCGGCCAGCCCACCTCCCGCGGCAGCGTCGGGGTGCGGTCGAAGATGGGTGTGGTGCAGGTGGGCTTCCGCACCGTGCGGGTGGGGGCCTTCCCGATCTCCATCGCCTCGGCCGGACTGGACGAGCATTCCCGACGCCGCACCGTCCGGGAACGGGCCGCCCGCATCCGGGCCGAACTGGGCAGCCCGAAGAATATCCTGCTCGGTGTCGACCGGCTGGACTACACCAAGGGCATCGATATCCGACTCAACGCCTTGGAGGAACTGCTGGCCGAGGGGCGGATCGACCCTCGGGAGACGGTCATGGTGCAGCTGGCCACGCCGAGCCGGGAGCGGGTGGAGAGCTATATCCAGATGCGCGGGGATATCGAACGCCAGGTGGGCCGGATCAACGGCGAATTCGCCCGGGTGGGCTACCCGGTGGTGCATTATCTGCACCGGCCGATCGTGCGCGAGGAACTGATCTCGTTCTTCGTCGCCGCCGACGTCATGCTGGTGACACCGCTGCGGGACGGGATGAACCTGGTCGCCAAGGAATACGTGGCCTGCCACAGCGGTCTCAACGGCGCCCTGGTGCTCAGCGAGTTCACCGGTGCCGCCGCCGAACTGCGGCAGTCCTATCTGTGCAATCCGCACGACCTGGACAGCGTAAAGGATGCCATCATGTCGGCGCTCACCGACGACCGTGATACCCGCCGTCGGCGGATGCGGGCGCTGCGGCGGCAGGTGCTCGCCCACGATGTCGACCGCTGGGCCCGCGCCTTCCTCGACGCGCTCGCGCAGGGCCAGGTCGCGGGTCGTGCCCTGATCAGCTCGGACGGCGAGGACGGCGACATGGAGGACTACCCCGAGGAATTGCAGGACTGACACCACGGCTCACAGCAACCGCACAGCCGGGACGCAGCCCGTTCGCAGCCGCGAGGGCGAGGATGGTGGGGTGACTGGTTCTGCCGAGCAGGCACCCGAGGCCCGGGTACTGGTGGTCGACGACGAGCCCATGATCGTCGAACTGTTGTCGGTGAGTCTGCGCTTCCAGGGCTTCGAGGTCGCCACCGCCGGTGACGGCGCCAAAGCCCTCGATCTGGCCCGCAGCTTCCGGCCGCAGGCGCTGATCGTGGATGTGATGATGCCCGGAATGAACGGCTTCGGCCTGCTGCGGCGGCTACGGGCCGACGGGATCGGCGCCCCGGTGCTGTTCCTCACCGCGCGCGACGAGGTGCACGACAAGGTGGCCGGGCTGACATTGGGTGCCGACGACTACGTCACCAAACCGTTCAGTCTGGAAGAGGTGGTGGCACGGCTGCGGGTGATCCTGCGCCGCGCCGGCGCGGTCGCACCCGTGCGGGAGACCTCACGGCTCCGGTTCGCCGATATCGAACTCGACGACGACACCCATGAGGTGTGGAAGGCCGGCGAGCCGGTCGCGCTCTCGCCCACCGAGTTCACCCTGCTGCGTTATTTCATGGTCAACGCGGGGACCGTGCTGAGCAAACCGCGCATTCTGGACCATGTGTGGCGTTACGACTTCGGCGGGGATGTCGGGGTGGTGGAGACCTATGTGTCGTATCCGCGGAAGAAGATCGACACCGGGGATCGGCGGCTGATCCACACACTGCGCGGGGTGGGATATGTTATGCGTGAACCGAACAGCGGCCGGACATGAACGCCGAGCACCAAGACCGGGGCGAGGCGGGAGGCGGTGCGGCCGGGACGGACCATGGGACCGGGTTCGCGCATGCGACCGGGGCGGAAGGTGCCGCCGAGCCGGAGCTCGGAGCCGACCATACAGGCCGGAACCGCCCCCTCGGTGCCGGAATCGCCGTCGAGGACGGTGCGGCCGCCGACAGCTCCGGTGAGCGGGTGACAACCCGGCGCGAGAGCAGACGTGACGCCCCGCCGCAGGGCCGGATACGGCGGGTGATCGCGGGCAGGCCGGCGGCGATCCCGTTGCGGGTGACGTTGGTGCCGGCACTGGTGGTCCTGGCCGCCGGCGGCCTGTTGGCGTCCGGTGTGGCGGTGACCTCTGCGCTGCGCGGCGTGCTCATCGAGCGAGTCGATCAGCAGTTGAGCGAGGCGGCGCATACCTGGGCGCGCCCGGGCGGGCCGCGGTTGCCCCCCTTACCGGGGCGTCCCAGGGAAGAACGCCCGCCGGTGCTGTTCTTCGCCCGGGTCAAGGACAACTCGGGGGTCCCGTTCCTGAAACTCGACGAAGACAATCGGCCCGCCCCCGACCTGCCCGCCGACCTGGTTCCGGGTACCTTCACCACCGGATCGGTGGGTGACGCCTCGGTGAAATGGCGGGTGCTGTACACCGAGAACTCATCGGGTACCAGCATGGTTGCGCTCCGGCTGGACGAAACCGAGGACATCATCGACCGGCTCATCGTGTTACAGGCCGGGATCGGCGCGCTGGTGTTGGCGGCCTTGGCGGTGGCGGCGTATTTCGTGATCCGGCAGAGTCTGCGCAGGCTGACCGTCGTCGAGGAGACGGCCGCCGGTATCGCGGCGGGCGATCTGCACCGTCGGGTACCCGTGCGCGACACCAATACCGAGATCGACCGGCTGGCCCGGTCGCTCAATGCCATGCTCGCGCAGATCCAGGCGGGTTTCGTGGCGACCGAGGCCGCGGAGGAGGCGGCGCGGCGCTCCGAGGAGAAGATGCGCCGGTTCGTCGCGGACGCCGGCCACGAACTGCGCACGCCGCTCACCACGATCCGGGGTTTCGCCGAACTGTACCGGCAGGGTGCCACCGGGGACGCGGGCATGCTGTTGAATCGGATCGAACACGAATCGAACCGGATGGGGTTGCTGGTCGAGGATCTGCTGATGCTGGCCCGCCTGGACGCCCAGCGTCCGGTGGAACGCACACCCGTCGACCTGCTGCGGCTGGCCGGCGATGCCGTGCACACGGCACGGGCGGTCGCCGCCGCGCAGTATCCCGACGGCCCGCGCCGACCGATCGATCTTCGGGTCGACCCCGGGGAGGGCACCACCGAAGTGCCCGGGGACGAGTCCAGGCTGCGTCAGGTACTGAGCAACCTGCTGAACAACGCCCTCACCCACACCCCGCCCGAGGCGGCCGTCACCGTGCGACTCATCCCGGAACCGGACGAGGTGCGGCTCGACGTGATAGATACCGGCCCGGGCCTGACCCCGGAGCAGGCCGAGCGGGTTTTCGAACGGTTCTATCGCATCGACGATTCCCGTAGCCGCGGCAGCGGCGGCACCGGCCTGGGCCTGTCCATCGTGCAGGCGCCGGCCACTGCGCACGGCGGCACGGTGAGCGTGCACAGCGAACCGGGACGGGGCGCCACGTTCACCGTGCGGTTGCCGCGTAACCCGAAACCCCGTCCTGACCGCCTGCCGTATCGGGTCTATTCCGGGACGTTGGCGCCGTAACCGAGCTCGCGCAGCGCCTTCTTGATCTTGGTCTGGGCCTCGTCGAGGGATTCCGGGGAGGGGTTGGGGTCGGCGCCCGAGATG
This sequence comes from Nocardia brevicatena NBRC 12119, assembly GCF_000308495.1. Lineage (GTDB taxonomy): Bacteria > Actinomycetota > Actinomycetes > Mycobacteriales > Mycobacteriaceae > Nocardia > Nocardia brevicatena. The sequence goes on from NZ_BAFU01000012.1 coordinate 29,954, forward strand.
TCGAAATCACCCAGGGAGAAGGCGGGGAAGACGTGGACGTGCAGATGCGGGACCTCCAGGCCGGCGATGAGCAGACCGGCGCGGGGCGCGTCCCAGGCGGCGCGTACGGCGCGGCCGATCTTCTGGGCGAGGGCATTGATACGTGCGAAGGTTTCGGGGTCGATGTCCTGCCACTGGTCGATCTCCGCGCGCGGTACCACCAGGGTGTGACCCGGTTTCACCGGGTTGATGGTGAGGAACGCGACGAACTCGTCGTCCTCCCAGACGAATCGGCCCGGGAGATCGCCGGCGATGATCTGACTGAAAACAGAGGTCATGCCCGCAGATTACGCGTCCCGCGCCGGACCGGAACACCACCGCACACGCTGCGTCCGGTAGCAACAGCGGGCCGCGAGCCCGACCCACGGAGCACAGCCCGGACGGGGGACGACGGCCGGAGGCGGCAGCGCGGCGTAACCACGCAGGCCGCCCCTGCCCAGGCATATCGAGCGTGGAGTGCCCACCTATAAGCTTTCGGGAATGCGAGTACTCGTCATCGGCACCGGAGCCCGTGAACACGCCCTCGTCCTTGCGCTGCGCCGCGACCCGGCGGTGACCGAGGTGGTCGCCGCCCCGGGAAACGCCGGGATAGCGCAGCACGCGCGGGTGCGTGCCGTGGACCCCATCTCCGCTGACTCGGTGGTCGCGCTCGCCATCGAACTGGCCGTCGACCTGGTGGTGATCGGCCCGGAGGTGCCGCTGGTGCTGGGTGTCGCGGACGCGGTGCGTGCCGCGGGGATCGCCTGTTTCGGTCCGTCCGCCGCCGCGGCCCGGATCGAGGGCTCCAAGGCGTTCGCCAAGGATGTCATGGCCGCCGCCGGAGTGCGCACCGCGCACAGCGAGGTGGTGGACAGCCCGGCCGAACTCGATGCCGCGCTGGACCGGTTCGGACCCACCTGGGTGGTCAAGGACGACGGCCTGGCCGCGGGCAAGGGAGTGGTGGTCAGCGCCGATCGGGCGGCGGCCCGCGAGCACGCCGCGGAACTGCTCGAACAGGGGCATCCGGTGCTGTTGGAATCCTTCCTGGACGGACCGGAGGTGTCGCTGTTCTGCCTGGTGGACGGGGAGACGGTGGTGCCGCTGCTGCCGGCACAGGACCACAAGCGGGTCGGTGAGGGTGATACCGGCCCGAATACCGGTGGTATGGGCGCCTATACGCCGCTGCCGTGGCTGCCCGAGGACATGGTCGAGACGATCGTCGCCGATATCGTCGAACCCGTTGCGGCCGAACTGGTCCGTCGGGACTGCACGTTCAGCGGCCTGCTCTACGCCGGGCTCGCCATCGGGGCCGAGGGCCCGGCGGTGGTCGAGTTCAACTGCCGGTTCGGTGATCCGGAAACCCAGGTCGTGCTGGCCATGCTGGACAGTCCGCTGGGTGAACTGCTGTATGCCACCGCCACCGGCACCCTCGCGCGGGTACCGGCGCCGCGCTGGCGGGACGGCGCCGCGGTCACCGTGGTGCTGGCGGCCGAGAACTATCCGGGCCGGCCGCGAGTGGGGGATGTCATCAGCGGGGCGGGGGACGGCACCGCCGAGGGGTCCGCCACCGTGCTGCATGCCGGAACCACCCTGCGCGAGGACGGTGCTCTGCTGTCCGCGGGCGGACGGGTGCTCAATATCGTCGGTGCCGGGGTCGATCTGGCCGCGGCCCGGGCGGCGGCCTACGAGCGTATGGCCGGGATCAAGCTGCCGGGCAGCCACTATCGGACGGATATCGGGCTCACCGCGGTGGAAGGCCGGATCAGCCTGCCGGTCGCTCAGCCGTAGCCGAGGCCGTGTAGGGCCAGCCAGCGCTGCGGGTCGACGTGTCGGCCGTCCACGATGATCTCGAAATGCAGGTGTGGGCCGGTGGAGTCGCCGCGGTTGCCCATGCGCGCGATCTGCATACCGGCCGGGACGCGTTCGCCGACCGAAACGAAGAAGTCGTACATATGGCCGTAGACGGAGATGGTGCCGTCGTCGTGCCGGATCCGCACCCACAGGCCGAAGCCGGCGGCGGGTCCGGCATCGATGACCGTACCGGCGGCCACGGCGTAGATGGGTGTGCCGATCGGGCCCGCGATATCGATCCCACGATGGAATGTGCCCCACCGCTGGCCGAATCCGGAGGTGAACGTACCGAGCGCGGGCAGGACGACGCCGCCGCTGCCCGGTGGTATCGCTCCCGGCGGGATGACGTCGGGAGGCAGCGTATCCGGTGCGGGGGCGCTGTTGATCCACGGTTGCGCCTGGCCCGCCGCGGCCGCGGCGGCCTCGGCTTTGGCGCGTTCCAGGGTGGCGCGGGCGGCCGCGGCGACCACCGCCTGCTCACGGAGCCGTTCACCGGTGTCGATGGCATCCAGGTAGCGGCGTGCCGACGGTGGGGTGATCTGCACCTGTAAGGGATGGGCGACCGCGACGCGCAGCCGTTCGGCCGGCCCCGGCGGGCGGTCGGTGACCAGCGTGCCGAACGTGCCGTCGCCCGCCGCCAGTACCAGTGTCAGCCCCACCGCACCGATCAGTGCCCGATGCCGCCGCAGCGTCGCACCGATGTCCTCGGCGCTCGGGCGGCGGTCCAGGAGAGCGCGCAGATCGTCCCGGGTCGGGCGGTTGCGCAATGCCGTGGCCGGCAGGGCGCGGATGGACCGTAACCGCTCCGGCGGTACGTGAAGCGTGGCGCGCAGCCACTTCGGTTCGTGCCGTGCGCGGGTACGCCAATCGGACGGGAGCACCACACCGCCGCCCGCGGCGGCCGCCCGGCGCAGGGAAGACCGGCCGTCGTCGGCGTCCGTCCCGGTTGCTTCGGGTTGATCCGTGTCGTGTCCGGCCGATATCGCCGGCGGTACGTCGTCGGCCCGGGCATCGGATGGATCGTCGAGAGTGGGCACGGGGTTTTCCGGCGTCTCCGCCGCACCGTCCGGGACAGAGGTCGTGGCGGTGGGGTCGGCGTGTCGGGCACCGGATTCGGCCAGGGCGTCGAACGCGACCGATTTCGCCGTGTTCGCGCGGCGGCGGAGTATCCGCCCGAGGGCGGTGCGCGTGGGGGTGCCAGGTTTCGTTTCCCGGCGACGCCACAGGCGCCCGGGACCGCGGCGGAAAGCACCGGCGTGTCCGGATTCGTGCGCGGTGTGCTGCCGGTCGGCGACCGACCCGCCGGATTCTTCGGGCATCAGCGCCGACCTTATCGCTCGAGCGAGGCCGGCTGCTCTACCGTCGGTCGGGTGTCTACAGAATCTCGGCGCTCGACCATTCCACCTTTCTACGTGATGGACGTCTGGAAGGCGGCCGCGGAACGCGCGCGGACGCACGGCGATGTGCTGGTACTGGCCGCCGGACAACCGTCGACACCCGCACCGAAGCCCGTGCTGCGCGCCACCAAGACGGCGATGGACACGGAACTGTTCGGCTATACGGAGACTTTCGGCCTCCTGGACCTGCGCGAGACGATCGCCGAACACCACCGCTGGACCTACGGTTATCCGGTGGCCGCCGACGATGTCGTGGTGACCACCGGCTCCTCCGGCGCGTTCACCCTCGTCTTCCTGGCCGCGTTCGATCCCGGCGACACCGTCGTGGTGGCGCGTCCCGGCTACCCGGCCTATCGCAATACCCTCGCCGCGCTCGGCTGCCGGGTGGTCGAACTCGACTGTCGGGCCGAAACCAGGTTCCAGCCGACCGTGGCCATGCTCGAGGCCCTGAGGGAGCCGCCGAAGGGTCTGGTCGTGGCGAGCCCGGCCAATCCGACCGGCACCATGATCGATCCGGACGAATTGACCGCTCTGGCCCGCTGGTGCGAGGCACACGGCACGCTGTTGATCTCCGACGAGATCTATCACGGCATCACCTACGGCGGGGAGCGCACGGCATCGGCGTGGGAGACCTCCCGTGAGGCAGTGGTGATCGGTTCGGCGTCGAAGTACTTCTCCATGACGGGGTGGCGGCTGGGCTGGATGCTGGCCCCGGAAAGGCTGCGGCCGGCACTGCAGCGGCTCGCCTCGAATATGACCGTCTGCCCGCCCGCGGTCTCCCAATACGCGGCCCGTTACGCGTTCGGCGCCGAGGCCAAGGCCGAGCTTGACGGACATGTGCGGCGGTACGCGGTGAACCGGCGGATCCTGCTGGATGGGTTGCCCGCGCTCGGGATCACCGATCTCGCGCCGGCCGACGGGGCGTTCTACGCCTATGCCGATATCGGCCATCTGACCGATGACTCGATGGCGTGGTGTTCGAATGTTCTCGCACACACCGGAGTCGCGCTGGCACCGGGTTCGGATTTCGACACCGCGGTCGGACATCGAACCATCCGTGTCTCGTTTGCGGGGGCGACCGCCGATATCGAGGCAGCGCTGGTCCGCCTGGGTCACTATCTGGGACGGTCGTAAACCCCTCGAGGAGTGCTGGACAGCTCGTACCTCAACAACTTTGCACAGTACGACACCAGCGCGGCGTGGATACGGTAAAACATCGATGTCTGGTTTTTCCTATCCCTGATTTCGTACGGATGTACTGATGACGACTGGCACGATGGCACGGTGATAACCGCGACGACTCCGAAAGGTGAACGCCGTCGACAGGCACTGGTGGCGGCGGCGGCCGAGTTACTGCTCGAAGGTGGGTTCGATGCGGTGCGGCACCGTTCGGTCGCCACGCGGGCGGAGCTTCCGTTGGCGTCCACCACGTACTACTTCGAATCGCTGGAGGATCTGATCGCGCGTGCGGTGGAGTTCAGCGGGAACGCGGAGCTGGAGGCGATGCGCCGCCGCGTCGGCGAGGTCACCCATCGCCGCCGCGGTGCCGAGGCGACCGTCGAACTGGTGCTCGACCTGCTGATCGGTCCCGACGGCGCGGACGAGAGCGCCAACGGGCGGCTCATCGCCCGCTACGAACGCACCGTGGCGTCGGCGCGCCATCCGGAACTACGCGAGGTCCAGCTACGACTACGGGCGCAGCTGGACGAGCTGCTGGCCGATGTGCTGCGCCGATCCGATCGACTGGTGCGGCCGGAACAGCTTCGCCGGCTGGTCGCGGTGGTGGACGGCGCGGTGGTCGCGGCACTGAGCGAATCCGATCCACAACCCCGGCGAATGGCCCGCGGGGCGCTGTTGGAGATCATCGATTTCATCGCTCCCGCGACGCACCAGCAGATGGACCGATATCGGTCATTAGACTGACCGGAGTGACTTCCGCCCGGATTCCGAACGTCCTCGCCACCCGTTATGCCGGTCCGCAGCTGGCGCACCTGTGGTCGCCCGAACACAAGATCGTGCTGGAGCGGCGCCTGTGGCTGGAGGTGCTGCGCGCACAGTCGGAACTGGGGATCGATATCCCACCGGGGGTGATCACCGACTACGAGCGGGTCCTCGAACAGGTCGATCTGGCCTCCATTTCCGAACGCGAGCGGGTCACCCGACACGATGTGAAGGCCCGGATCGAGGAATTCAACGCACTCGCCGGGCACGAACACGTGCACAAGGGCATGACCAGCCGCGATCTCACCGAGAACGTGGAGCAGCTGCAGATCCGGCTGTCCCTGGAACATATCCACTCCCACGGTATCGCGGTCGCCGCCCGATTGGCCGAACGGGCCGCCGAATACCGAACCCTGGTGATGGCAGGACGATCCCACAATGTCGCGGCACAGGCCACCACCTTGGGCAAACGATTCGCCTCCGCGGCCGACGAACTGCTGATCGCGCTGACCCGGCTGCGGGAACTCATCGACCGCTACCCGCTGCGGGGAATCAAGGGGCCGATGGGCACCGCCCAGGACATGCTGGACCTGCTCAATGGCGATCCGGCGAAACTGGCCGCGCTGGAACAGCAGGTCGCCCGGCACCTGGGCTTCGCGAATGTGCTGACCAGTGTCGGCCAGGTGTATCCGCGCTCGCTCGACCACGATGTGCTGTCCACACTGGTGCAGATCGGCGCGGGCCCCTCGTCGCTGGCGCACACCATCCGCCTGATGGCCGGACACGAACTGGTCACCGAGGGATTCCAACCGGGTCAGGTGGGCAGTTCGGCCATGCCGCACAAGATGAACACCCGGTCGTGCGAGCGGGTGAACGGTCTGCAGGTGGTGTTGCGCGGATACGCTTCCATGGCGGCCGAACTGGCGGGCGCGCAGTGGAACGAGGGGGATGTGTTCTGTTCGGTGGTGCGTCGGGTGGCGCTGCCGGACGCCTTCTTCGCCCTCGACGGCATGTTCGAGACCTTCCTGACGGTGCTCGCCGAATTCGGCGCCTACCCGGCGGTCATCGCCCGCGAACTGGACCGCTACCTGCCGTTTCTGGCCACCACCCGCATTCTCATGGCGGCGGTGCGGGCCGGGGTGGGCCGAGAGGCCGCACACGAGGTCATCAAGGAGCACGCCGTCGCAGTCGCCCTCGCGATGCGCGAACAGGGACGTGAACCCGATCTGCTCGACCGGCTCGCCGCCGATTCCCGGCTGCCGCTGGACCGGGCCGCGCTGGAGGCCGCGCTGGCCGACAAGTCGGTGTTCGTGGGGGCCGCCGCCGATCAGGTGTCCGATGTGATCGCGCAGGTCGACAAGCTCGTCGCCGCCTATCCGGAGGCCGCCCGCTACACCCCGTCGCCGATTCTGTAACAGGCCGGTGCGTTTTCGTCGGCCGCGGGTCGGCAATAGTGAAGCGATGGACCCTTACACGATTTTCGCCGATATCATCGCCGGCCGTGCGCCCGCCAGCCGGGTGTACGAGGACGAGGATGTGCTGGCTTTTATGGACATTCGCCCGGTGACGCCCGGTCATCTGCTGGTGGTGCCCAAGGTGGTGGCGCGGAATCTGGCCGAACTCGACCCGGAGATCGGCGGGAAGCTGTTCCGGGTGGGGCAGCGGTTGGCGGCGGCGCTGCGGGCCGGTGAGGTCGGCTGTGACGGGGTGAACTTCTTCCTGGCGGACGGGGTGACGGCGGGTCAGGAGGTGTTCCACGTCCATCTGCACGTGATCCCGCGGACACCCGGTGACGGTTTCGGCCTACGGGCCCGGCCGACGTCGCCGCCGCGCGCCGATCTCGACTATCTGGCCGCCTCGATCCGGGGCGCGTTGCCACGCTGACCCGACCGCGAAACGGTTCGAGGCCGGGCGGTTTCCATCCACTGCGCACGATCCGGCGCTCATGGTCGGTCGGTTGCGCGGCAAGACGCCTGTCTCTCGTCACCACGTCCGAATGCGGCCGACCGGTGGTACACAGACTGCGGGTACTCCGCCGCCGGCCGCTACGGTGGGTGCCATGGCTGTTGACAGTGGGACCGGGACGAGCGGGGACGTGATGGCGCCGATCGCGAAGCGGGTGCCGTTCGAGCGGACGCACCACGGCGATGTCTTCGTCGATGACTACGAATGGCTGCGCGACAAGGACGACCCCGAGGTCGTCGCGTATCTCGAGGCCGAGAACGCCTACACGGAGGCGCGGACCGCGCATCTGGCGCCGCTGCGGGCGAAGATCTTCGACGAGATCAAATCCCGCACCCAGGAAACCGACCTGTCGGTGCCCACCCGGCTCGGGGACTACTGGTACTACTCACGCAGTTTCGAAGGCAAACAGTACGGTGTGCACTGCCGGTGTCCGATCGACGCCACGGCCGTCGGCGTCGACGCCTGGACGCCGCCTCGACTCGACACCGCTACCGAGATCCCGGGCGAAGAGGTCCTGCTGGACAGCAACGAACTGGCCGAGGGGCACGACTTCTTCGCGCTCGGCGCGTTCTCCGTCAGCCACGACGGGACGCTGCTGGCCTACTCGGTGGACACCGCGGGCGACGAACGCTACACGCTGCGCTTCAAGGACCTGCGCACCGGGGAACTGCTCGGTGACGAGATTCCGCGCACGGCGCCGGGGGCTACCTGGGCACAGGCCGGTACGCACGTCTTCTACCAGACCGTCGACGAGTCCTGGCGCCCCGATACCGTCTGGCGGCATCGGCTCGGCACCCCCACCGACGAGGACGTGCGGGTCTTCCACGAACCGGACGAACGCTACTGGGTGAACGTAGGAAGCACCCGGTCGGAGAAATACCTGATGATCTGGGTGGGTTCGAAGATCACCAGCGAGGGCCGGGTACTCGAATCGGACAACCCGGAGGGCGAGTTTCGGGTGTTGCTGCCGCGGCGCGAGGGCGTGGAGTATTCGGCCGAGCACGCGGTGGTGGCGGGCGAGGACCGGTTCCTCATCCTGCACAACGACGTGGTCGACGGGGTGAAGGCGCAGAACTTCGTGCTGGCCGAGGCGCCCGCCGACGATCCGTCGAATATGACGATCCTCATCGGCCACCGCGACGACGTCCGCCTGGAGGATGTCGACGCCTTCGCGAGTCAACTGGTGCTCGGTTATCGGCGGGAGGCGCTGCCCCGCGTCGCCGTCTGGCCGCTCACCGAGGACGGCTACGGCACCCTGCGCGAACTCGAATTCGATCCGGAACTGTACGCGGTGGGACTGGGCCGCTGTCCGGAATGGGATCAGCCCACACTGCGCCTCGGGTTCACCTCGTTCATCACCCCGACCCAGGTTTTCGACTACGTTCCCGCCACCGATGAGCTGCTGCTGCGCAAGGAACAGCCGGTTCTGGGCGGCTACGATCCGAACGACTATGTGCAGCAACGGGTTTGGGCCACCGCCGAGGACGGGACCCGGCTCCCGATCTCCCTCGTGGCCCGGCGCGACACCGACCGTGCCGCCGGTCCGAAACCGTTGCTGCTCTATGGATACGGCTCCTATGAGGCCAGTATCGATCCGGCGTTCTCGGTGTCCCGGCTATCGCTGCTGGACCGCGGCATGGTGTTCGCCGTCGCGCATGTACGCGGTGGCGGGGAGATGGGCCGGCTCTGGTACGAGAACGGCAAAACGCTCACCAAGAAGAACACCTTCACCGATTTCGTCTCCTGCGCACGCCATCTCATCGACACCGGGGTGACCGCGGCGGACCGGATGGTCGCCGACGGCGGCAGCGCGGGCGGTCTGTTGGTGGGCGCGGTGGCCAATATGGCGCCGGAGCTGTTCGCGGGGGTGCTCGCCAATGTGCCGTTCGTGGACCCACTCACCTCCATTCTGGATCCGTCGCTGCCGTTGACGGTGATCGAATGGGACGAATGGGGAAATCCGTTGACGGACAAGGATGTCTACGACTATATGAAGTCGTATTCACCGTACGAGAACGTCACGGCCCGCGCGTATCCGGCCATTCTGGCGATCACCAGTATCAACGACACCAGGGTGTTGCATGTCGAGCCCGCGAAATGGATGGCCAAACTTCGCGCCATCGCCACCGGGAACGCGCCGCTGCTGCTCAAGACCGAGATGAGCGCGGGGCACGGCGGGGTCAGCGGACGGTACGAGAAGTGGAAGGAAGTGGCCTTCGAATACGCCTGGGTGCTGGATATCGTCGGCCTGGGAGACCGCTGAGCCGCCCGGCGCCGCGGCGCGGGCCGCCGTCGGTGGCCGGCCGTTCCCGATGGACGCCACTCGTGGCCCGGTGTTCGTCCCCTGGTCATCGGGGCTGCACGGTGAATACATCTGTGGCCGGCACCGTGGGTTCATGAACGCCGAGCTGCTCGTGTCGGTATCCGATATCCGGGACCTCACCAGGGACGCGGTGGTCGATTTCGCCGCGCAGATGGATCAGCGGAAGGTGCGGCTGTCGCTGCTGGTGGCGCCGCGGCTGAAGGGGAAATACCGGCTGGTCGACGATCCCGCGACCCAGGAGTGGCTACGTGACCGGCGTATGCGGGGAGACGCGATCGTGCTGCACGGTTACGACCAGGCCGCGACCGAACGGCGCCGCGCCGAGTTCGCGTCCCTGCCCCGACACGAGGCCCTGCTACGGCTCACCGCCGCCGACCGGGTGCTCGAACACACCGGGCTGCGTACGCGGCTGTTCGCGGCGCCGCGCTGGAACGCCTCGGCCGGGGCGATCGAGGCCCTCCCCGCGGCGGGGTTCCGTGTCTGTCTGGGACCGACGAGCATCCTCGACCTGGAGCGCGATATCGCCCAGAAGGCCCGGGTGTTCGGCATCGGCGGGGGTTTCCACGCCGAACCCTGGTGGTGCCGCGCCATGGTCCTGGGCGCGGCACGCACCGCCCGCCGCGGCGGGACTCTGCGGCTGGCGGTGTCCGCCGCCCAACTGGGCCGCTCCGGTCCCCGGCAGGCCCTGCTCGATGCCGTCGACCTCGCCCTCTACCACGGCGCGAGCAGCCAGGTGTACCGCTGGGAGCCCACCGAGACGACCCGCGCGGCCTGACCGAGTCACCGCGGGCGAGACCCGCCCCGCGGTACGGCCGATGCCGCCGCCCGCGAGAACGGCGATGGCGCGGGCGGCGGTGTCACCGGGGATCCGTTCTCCGCTGCCCGAGCACACGCCGCGGCCGCTCGGCCACCGGCGGCCACGAAGGACATGATCAGGTCGGCGCGATCGATATCCGCGGCACGGACGGTGTCGCGTCGTGTGTGAAGCCGCCCGCGTCCGCGCGGGTGAGCGAGGGCGAAAACGGTCTCCGCTTCAGCTGGTCCATGCAGCGGGTGAAGTCGGCCAACAGCAGATCGGCCATGTCGACGCTGAACCCGTGCCGGATCACCGCACGCATGATCGTCTCGTCGTCCCGGTCGGCGGGCAGCGGATACGCCGGGATCAGCCAACCCCTGGAGCGCAGCCGATCGGACAGGTCGTAAAGGTTGAACCCTGGGTCGCCGGTGAGCCGCCAGCACACCGCCGTAATGCCGCGCCGCGGGTCGCCGTCGTGGATCAGCTCGAAGACGTCCGATTTGCGCAAACCGGCCGCCAGGTGCTGCGCCGCCCGGTAGATCGCGGACTGCACCCTGGTGTAGCCGGCGCGCCCGAAACGGATGAAGTCGTAGTACTGCGTGATCGCCTGCCCGCCGGGCCGGGAGAAATTCAGGTTGAAGGTGGCCATACTGCCGCCGAGGTAGTCGACATCGAATATCAGTTCCTCCGGCAGGTCGGCCGTCTCACGCCAGATCGCCCAGCCCGCCCCGAGCGGCGCGAGGCCGGTCTTGTGGCCGGAGGCATTGATCGACTTCACCCGGGGCAGCCGGAAGTCCCAGAGCAGGTCGGGCGCGGCGAACGGGGCGAGGAAACCGCCGCTGGCGGCGTCGACATGAATGGGGATGTCCAGGCCCCTGTCCCGCCGCAGCGCGTCGAGCGCGGCGCTGATTCCGGCTACGTCCTCGTATAGTCCGGTGTAGGTCTGGCCGAAGGTCGCCACCACCATGATGGTGTTCTCGTCGCAGTGCTCGGCGACGTCGTCGGGGTGCATGGTGAGGCGGTCGCCGCGCAGTGGAATCTGTCGGATCTCGACGTCGAAATAGCGCGCGAACTTCTCCCAGCAGACTTGTACCGGCCCGCAGACGAAGTTGGGCATCCCGGTGCCGCCGCGCTTGCGCCAGCGGAATTTGGCTGCGAGCCCGCCGAGCATGGCCGCCTCGCTGGAACCGGTGGTCGAGGTACCGTGAGTGGTGGCCGGATCCGGCGCGTGCCACAGGCCCGCGACCATCCGGACGCCGCGGCGCTCCAACTCGGCGGTCTGCGGGTATTCGTCCTTGTCGACAATATTCTTGTCCAGGCACTCGGCCATCAGCCTGCGCGCCTGGTCGTCCACCCAGGTGGTGCAGAAGGTGGCCAGGTTCATCCTGGAGACGCCGTCGAGCATCAGTTCGTCGTGCACGATCTCGTAGGCGACCTGCGGGAACATCCCGTGCGCCGGAAATCCGGCCCGCGGCGCGGAGCGGCCGAGTCCCGGCAGGGCGAACAGGTCCTCGACTCCTTCGGACATGAATGCTGCCTCCGTGCCTGTGCGGTCGCCGGCGGACCGGCTGTGTTGCCCGTGCCCTTCGAGGATGCCGGACCACGGTCGACACCCTCGGCTCGACACACCGGCGCCCACCCCGGAGGAACTTCGGTCGTGGACAGCGTGCCGGACCCGAAGCCCGACCGGCGGCGCGCCGACCGTCCTCGAGATCACAGTTCGGCGGCGTCCTCCGGCCTGAGTACCCGAAATTCGGTTCCGGCCGGCGCCATTTCGGTCAGGCGGCCGAAGTAGATGCCCTGCGCCTCCGGCTGGATGATGCCGAAGTGGATGGGCAGCGCCACCCGCGGGCCGACCGCGCGCAGATAGTCGACGGCCTCGCTGATCCGCATCCAGGGCGCGGCGGCCGGAGTGGCCAGCACGCCGACCGGGACCGGCGGCACCCACAGCGAATCACCGGGGTGCACGAGTTGGGCCGGATCGTCCGGGGTGCCGAGCTGGAAGACAGTGTTGTCGATTACGGGGATCTCGGGGTGGATGACGGCGTGCCTGCCCCCGCCCCCGGTGATCCGGAGATCGCCGAGCGCCAGCACATTGCCGGCGTGTACCGGCTCCCACGGTTCGCCGCGCGCAGCGGCGGTCTGCGGATCGCTCAGCAGCCGCGCGCCCGGATTGGTCTCGATCAGCGCGTCGATCCGGTTCGGGTCGATATGGTCCGGGTGTTGATGGGTGACCGCGATGGCGTCCAGACCGGTGATGCCCTCGAAACCGTGGGAGAACACCCCGGGATCGAACAGAACTCTGGCTCCGTACAGTTCGACGAGGATGCAGGAGTGACCGAAATGGGCTATGCGCATAACCACAACGGTAGTGCGGGGTAACCCCGCTCACACGCAACCGCGCCCGGTACCACCCGCCGATGCGGTCCGAGCGGTGGGCAACTAGGCTGCTCAGGTAATCCCATCAGCGGTCGGGCGCGGTTGCGTCCCGTCCCGCTCATCTTTGTGAGGAGCAATCCGTGGCACGAGTCGTGGTCGAGGTGATGCCGAAGGCCGAGATCCTGGACCCGCAGGGGCAGGCCATTGTCGGCGCGCTGCCGCGCCTGGGATTCCAGGGTGTATCGGATGTACGGCAGGGCAAACGGTTCGAACTCGACGTCGCCGACGACGTCACCGACGATCAGCTCGCCGAAATCGCCGAATCGCTGCTGGCCAACACCGTGATCGAGGACTGGAAGGTGGTGCGCGTCCCATGAACGCCCGGATCGGTGTCATCACGTTTCCCGGAACCCTCGACGATGTGGACGCCGCCCGTGCCGTCCGGCTGACCGGCGCCGAGGCGGTGAGCCTGTGGCACGCCGACGCCGACCTCCAGGGCGTCGACGCGGTGGTGGTGCCCGGCGGCTTCTCCTACGGCGACTATCTGCGGGCCGGCGCGATCGCGCGATTCGCCCCCGTCATGGGCGAGGTGGTGCGCGCCGCCGAGAACGGGATGCCGGTACTCGGCATCTGCAACGGTTTCCAGGTGCTGTGCGAGGCCGGACTGTTGCCCGGCGCGCTGACTCGCAACGAGGGCCTGCATTTCATCTGCCGTGACCAGTGGCTGCAGGTGGACGCCACCGACACCGCGTGGACCTCCCGGTACGAGCCGGGCGCCCAGATCCTGGTGCCACTGAAATCCGGTGAGGGCCGTTATCAGGCGTCGGAGGCCGTACTCGACGAACTGGAGGGCGAGGGCCGGGTGGTGTTCCGCTACGCGGGCGACAACCCCAACGGGTCCCAGCGCGGTATCGCCGGGATAACCTCGGCCAACCGCCGCGTCGTCGGCCTCATGCCGCACCCGGAACACGCCACCGAACCGCTCACCGGCCCCAGCGACGACGGCCTGGGTCTCTTTCTCTCGGTGTTGGACAGTGTGTTGACGGCAGCATAATCTGCGTTTTTTGGCGCCGCCTTCGGCGGCGCGGGGTTGCGGCCCTGTCGGGTCTCGCGTTTCGGCGCCCGAGACTCGTGCCTTCGGCGCATGCGCTTCGGGCGCCGAAACGCGAGACGGGCCGCAACCCTTTGGGGCCTCGTAAGACTCGGCACGGGGGACGCGTTGGGGTGGGGGCGGTGGCCGTGCCCACCGTCATGTTCCTGATCGGCCCGCAGTGGGTGCTACCGCATCGGGTCGATCGGGGACTCGACTGGGCGCTGTGGCAGCAATTGCTCGGCAGTAGCTGTGTGCTCGTCGCGGTGGGTTTCGTACGGTGACGGCGCGGTGTTGTGGTTTCGTCCGCGGAGCAGTACACCGGGTTGTCCGCCGGCGTTCTGCTGTGGTTCCTCTGTCCGCGTTGCGGGCGGCTCCGATCAACGGCGGGCTTTACGGATGCGCCGGAACTTCCTCTGTCCGCGTAGCGGGGCGATTCGTGTGGCGGTCGTGGCTCTGCTCGTGCCGTGCCGATGTGGTGTGGTCGGGGATGGGTGGGTGGCTGCCTAGGATCGGTGCATGCCGGTTTCTACCACTGCGGCGTCGGCCGTCGGGCTGTGCGCCTTCATCGATGAGTCGCCGTCGCCGTTTCATGTCTGCCATACAATCGCCCAGGATCTGGACGAGCACGGTTTCACTCGACTCGACGAAACGCGGCCGTGGCCGACGGACGTGCGGGGCAGGCACTACATCGTGCGCGGGGGGTCGCTGGTCGCGTGGGCCGATGCCCATCACTCCCCGGCGTTCCGGGTGGTCGGTGCCCATACCGACAGCCCGAACCTGCGGGTCAAACAGCACCCGGACCTGGTCTCCGCAGGGTGGCAGCTGGTCGGGCTGGAGCCGTACGGCGGGGCCTGGCTGAATTCCTGGCTCGACCGCGAACTGGGTATCTCCGGGCGGTTGAGCGTGCGCGAGGGCGATACCGTCGGCGAGCGGCTGGTGCGGATCAACGAGCCCATCCTGCGGGTGCCGCAGCTGGCGATCCATCTGTCGGAGGACCGGCACGGCGTCAGCCTGGATCCGCAGCGGCATGTCAACGCCGTGTGGGGGGTGGGCAGCGAGCGGCGGTCGTTCCTGGATTTCGTCGCGGAGTTCGCGGGGGTCGATCCGGGATCGGTACTCGGCTGGGAACTGATGACCCATGAGCTGACCCCGAGCCGGCCGGTCGGGCGCGACCGGGATCTGATCAGCGCTCCCCGACTGGACAACCAGGGCACCTGTTACGCGGGACTGCGCGCGTTCTTGGCCGCTGTGGACTCGCCCGGCGCGGCGGTGCCGGTGCTGGTGGTATTCGACCATGAGGAGGTGGGCAGCCAGTCCGACCGCGGCGCGCAGTCGAATCTGCTGCCGACCGTGTTGGAACGGATCGTGCTGACCCGTGGCGGCGGCCGCGCCGAGTATCTGGCCGCCCTGGCCGGGTCGGTGTGCGCGTCCGGCGATATGGCGCATGCCACCCACCCGAACTATCCCGAGCGGCACGAAGCGGCGCACGGTATCGAGGTCAACGGGGGACCGGTGCTCAAGGTGAACCAGAACCTGCGCTACGCCACCGACGCGGCCGGTGCGGGTGCGTTCGCGCTGGCCTGCGAGCAGGCCGGTGTGCCGCTGCAACGATATGTGCATCGCGCCGATCTGCCGTGCGGTTCCACCATCGGCCCGATGACCGCCGCGCGTACCGGCATGTCGACCGTCGATGTGGGTGCCCCACAGCTGGCCATGCATTCGGCCCGGGAGATGATGGGAGCCGCCGATATCACCTCCTACGCCGCTGCGCTGGCAGCCTTCCTCACGCCGGAGACGGCGGGCCGGTAGGCGAACGCGGCCACGACCAGCGCGCCGAATGTGACGAGCACATAGCTGCTGCCGAGCAACTGCTGCCACAGTGCCCAGTCGAGTTCCCGATCGGCCCGATGCGGTAGCACCCACTGCGGGCCGATCAGGAATATGACGGTGAGCACGGCCGCCGCCCCGAGCGCCACTCGACCCGCTCGGCGCACGTCGGCGCCGTCGCTTCTGCGCACGAGGGCGTCCGCCACGACCAGCAGTGCCGGCGCGAGCCACACCCAGTGATGCGACCACGACACCGGGGACACCAATAGGATGGCCGCGGCGTTGACCAGTAGGGCCGGGACCACGGCATCCACCGAGAGCAGCCGGTGCATCCACAGCGCCGCCAGGCCGACCGCGACCATCGCGAGGCCGAGCCAGATCAGTGTCGCCGCCGAATCCGAGACGCCGAGTCGGAACGCGAACCCCTTGAGCGACTGGTTGCCCGCGTAATACGGCGGGCCGATCCGGTTGGTATCGGCCAGTGTGTGGAACCAGTACTCGGTCGAATCGCTGGGGAACAGCAGATAGGCGACACCGATCGCGCCGAGGGCGGAGACCACCACGGTGCCGGCCGCCTTCCAGTCCCGACGCAGCAGGAAGAACAGCAGGAAGCCGGCGGGAACCAGTTTCACCGAGGCCGCGATGCCGATCAGCAGACCCCGCGGCCAGAACGGCGTGCGGGCCAGACAGTCGAGCGCGACGGCGGCCATCAGCACCAGATTGATCTGGCCGAAGCCGAAGGTCTGTCGGATCGGTTCGAACACCTGGCTCACCGCCACGGCACCGATCACCAGCGGTAGCAGCGCGGTCCGGTCCAGTTCCGGCCGCAACCGGCCGAGCACCAGCCACAGGGTGATTCCCAGGGCCGATACCGAGGTCGCCAGCACCACCAGCTCGGCCATACCCAGTGGCATCAGTGCGAGCGGAGCGAAGAACAGTGCGGCCAACGGGGGATAGGTGAAGGGCAGTCCGATTCCGGCGACGGGCGGCAGCGGGCCGTACAGGTCGTTGCCGTCCAACCAGGCACGGGCGCCGTTGCGATACACCTGGAGGTCGATATAGCCGTCCCACCAGTTCGCCAGCCAGGAGATCAGCGCGGACAGCAGGAACAGTGCCAGGGCGGCGGTCAACCATTGCCGGCGCCGTGCCTGCATCGGGGAGTCCGCCCGCGCGTCATCGGTGAGCTCCGGTCCCGTGGAGCCGGTGTACCCCGATCTATCGTCCATTCGGGAAAGGGTAACGGGCCTCGCCCGGTCCCTGTGCGCAACGTCCTCGCCCGGCCCCTGAGCAGGTGGGTTTTCCGCGACAGTAGACTCACAGGCGTATTTCGCGACAAGCCGGCAGCACCGACGCATCGCTGCGGCGGGCCCGCGGGTTGTCCTCCCATGCCTGGCCGAAAGGACCTTGGTAATCCCGTGAGTGAGCAGGTCGATACCGTCGCCACCGCCGCAGCCACCCCGGACACGCCGCAGCCGTACGCCGAGCTCGGCCTGAAGGACGACGAGTACGCCCGGATCCGGGAGATCCTCGGGCGCCGACCCACCGATGCCGAGTTGGCCATGTACTCGGTGATGTGGAGCGAGCACTGCTCGTACAAGTCGTCGAAGGTGCATCTGCGCTATTTCGGCGAAACCACCACCGACGAGATGCGCGCGTCCATGCTCGCCGGTATCGGCGAGAACGCGGGCGTGGTGGATATCGGTGACGGTTGGGCCGTCACCTTCAAGGTGGAAAGCCACAACCATCCGTCCTATGTCGAGCCGTATCAGGGCGCGGCCACCGGTGTCGGCGGTATCGTCCGCGACATCATGGCCATGGGCGCCCGCCCGATCGCGGTGATGGACCAGCTGCGCTTCGGCGCCGCGGATGCCGCCGACACCCGCCGGGTGGTCGACGGGGTGGTCCGCGGGATCGGCGGCTACGGCAACTCGCTGGGCCTGCCCAATATCGGCGGCGAGACCGTCTTCGATGCCTCTTATCAGGGCAATCCGCTGGTCAACGCGCTGTGTGCCGGTGTTATGCGGGTGGAGGACCTGCATCTGGCCTTCGCGTCCGGGGTTGGGAACAAGATCATCCTGTTCGGTGCGCGCACCGGTCTGGACGGGATTGGCGGTGTATCGGTCCTCGCTTCGGACACCTTCTCCGGCGACGAGTCCGGCACCGGCCGCAAGAAACTGCCCAGCGTGCAGGTGGGTGACCCGTTTACCGAGAAGGTGCTCATCGAATGCTGTCTGGAGCTGTACGCGGCCGGGTTGGTCGTCGGCATCCAGGACCTGGGCGGTGCGGGCCTGTCGTGCGCCACGTCCGAACTCGCCGCCGCCGGTGATGGCGGTATGCGGATCGAGTTGGACAGGGTACCGCTGCGGGCGGCCGATATGACACCGGCGGAAATCCTGTCCAGCGAATCGCAGGAACGGATGTGCGCGGTGGTCGCCCCGGAGAACGTGGACGCCTTCCTCGCGGTCTGCCGTAAGTGGGATGTGCTCGCCACCGTGATCGGCGAGGTCACCGACGGTGACCGGCTAGTGGTGACCTGGCACGGTGAAACCGTGGTGGATGTGCCGCCGCGCACCGTCGCACACGAGGGTCCGGTCTACGAACGCCCGGTGCGGCGCCCCGACGACCAGGACACCCTCAACGCCGCCGGCCCCGAGGACCTGCCCCGCCCGAAAACCGCCGACGAATTGCGCGAAACTCTGCTGCGGATGGTCTCCGGTCCCCAGCTGTGCAGCCGCCGCTGGATCACCGAGCAGTACGACCGCTATGTGCGCGGCAACACCGTGCTCGCCGAATACGCCGACGCCGGCATGATCCGGGTCGACGAGCGGACCGGACGCGGTATCGCCCTGGCCACCGACGCCTCGGGCCGCTACACCAAACTCGACCCCTACGCCGGTGCGCAACTGGCCCTCGCCGAGGCCTACCGCAATGTGGCCACCACCGGGGCCACACCCAAGGCGGTCACCAACTGCCTGAACTTCGGCTCTCCGGAGGACCCCGGGGTTATGTGGCAGTTCCGGGAGGCCGTGCGCGGGCTCGCCGATGGATGCGTGGCGCTGGGCATCCCGGTCACCGGTGGCAATGTCAGCTTCTACAACCAGACCGGCCAGGTCGCCATCCTGCCCACCCCGGTTGTCGGCGTACTCGGCGTCATCGACGATGTGCACCGTCGCATTCCGACCGGGCTGGGCCTGGAACCGGGCGAAACACTGATCCTGCTCGGTGACACCCGTGACGAATTCGGCGGCTCCATCTGGGCGCAGGTCGCCCACGATCATCTGGGCGGACTGCCGCCCACGGTCGACTTCGCCCGGGAGAAGCTGCTGGCGGAGGTGCTCACCGCCGGCTCGCGGGACGGCATGATCAGCGCCGCGCACGATCTGTCCGAGGGTGGGCTGGCCCAGGCCGTGGTCGAGGCCGCGCTGGCCGGCGAAACCGGTTGCCGCATCCTGCTTCCCGAGGACGCGGACCCGTTCGTCACCCTGTTCTCCGAATCGGCGGGACGAGTGCTGGTGGCGGTGCCGCGTTCGGAGGAGACCCGTTTCACCCGCATGTGCACCGCTCGGCAGCTGCCGTGGGTGCGGATCGGCGTGGTGGACCAGGGCTCGGATTCGATCGAGGTCCAGGGACAGTTCTCCATCCCCATGGACGAACTCCGCACCGCCTACGAAGGCACCCTCCCCACCCTTTTCGGCAAGGAAGCCTGAGCCCCGCACTTTCGCCCCACCGAAGCCGCCCCGCCGCCGCCTCCGTCGGACTTGCTTCCGTCGGGACCCACCCCGCCGGAAACCGACCCGTCGGGGGCCTCGCCGTCGAGGCCCCGTTCGCGGCCCGGCTCGGGTTTCCGTGCCCGCAGCGTAACGGCCGAAGGCCGAAGTCGCGGGCACGGAAACCCGAGCCACAGGGGGGCCGCGAACACGACCGCGCGAAGCGCGGTCCATAGATACAGCCATACTGGGTTGTGTGCTCGAGACGGCCGATACCATCACCCGGCTGCGGATCCGCGGCGTCGCGATGGTTCGGCGTACCGAGCGGATCATCGATCTGAACTATGTCGGGCTCGTGGTCGCCACGGCCTTCTTCGCTCTCTCGGTGACCCCGTCGTTGCTGCCGCGCGATTGGATGTTCCAGGGGTTGATCAGCGGAATCAACGCCGCGATCGGGTACGGCGTGGGATGTGTCCTGGAATGGCTGTTCCGGCTGTGGGTCCGGCCGCGGCTGCGGGGTATCTCCATCCCGCCCACCTGGACCCGCTACGCGGTGAAATCCGCCGTACTGATCAGCTGCGGTCTCAGCGCCGCGTACATGCTGGTGCACTCGGCGAGTTGGCAGCGGGAGATCACCGCGCTGATGGGAATGGAGGGCACCACCACACCGGCCTATCTGCGCACCGGTGGGCTGAGTATGACGGTGGGGGTGTTGGTGGTCGCGGGCTACCGCACGATGCGCGAACTGGTTCTGTTCCTGGCCCGGCAGCTCAACCGCTGGGTGCGGGTGCCACGCGCGCTCGCGCCGGCCGCGGGGCTGCTGCTGCTGGCGCTGCTGGTGGTGACACTGTTCAACGGCGTCGCCTCCCGGGTGTTCTTCGCGGCCGCGAATTCGGCGTTCAGCGTGCGTAACCACCACACCTCCGAATACGCGGTGCAACCGCAGGCGCCGGAGCGGTCGGGCAGCCCGCAATCGCTGGCCGATTGGGACACCCTCGGTTTCGAGGGCCGCTGGTTCGTCTCCCACGGGCCCGACGCCGAGCGGATCTCCTGGGTCACCGGCCGACCCGCGAAGGAACCGATCCGGGCCTATGCGGGCCTGGAATCCGCCGAGGAGGGACAGACCCAGGCGGAGTTGGCGGTCGCCGAACTGGAGCGGGCGGGTGCTTTCGACCGGCAAGTGCTCGTCGTCGTCACCACCACGGGGACCGGCTGGGTGAACACGATGGCGGCCGAGGCGATCGAATACATGTACGGCGGCGACAGCGCGATCGTCGCCACCCAGTACTCGTATCTCCCCAGTGCGCTGTCGTTCCTGGCGGATCGCGGGAAGGTCGCGGTCGCGGGCCGGGAACTGTTCGACGCCGTGCATCGGCATTGGGCCGCTCGTCCGCCCCGGGCCCGGCCCAAACTGCTGGTGTACGGGGAGAGTTTGGGTTCCCAGGGTTCGGAGGCCGCATTCGACGGGCTGGCCGATCTGCGGGCGAAGGTGGACGGCGCGCTCTGGGTGGGGCCGCCCAATTCGAACCGGTTGTGGCGACAGTTCGTCATCCGCCGCGATCCCGGTTCCCGGGAGGTGCAGCCGATCTACGCGGACGGCCTGGTGGTTCGCTTCGCCGCCGACCGTGACGAACTCGCGCGCCCGGGACCGGAATGGCGGGTGCCTCGTATCGCCTACCTGCAGCATCCGTCCGATCCGATCGTGTGGTGGTCGCCGGACCTGATTTTCTCCCGCCCGGACTGGCTGTCCGAACCACGCGGCGTGGATGTGTCGCCCCGGATGCGTTGGGCGCCGTTCGTGACGTTCTGGCAGGTGAGCGCGGATCTCACCAACGCGCAGGGGGTCAGTTACGGACACGGTCACCGCTACGGCAGCCTGGTGTTGGACGCCTGGGCCGCCGTGAGCCGGCCGCCGGATTGGAATCCCGAACTGGCCGAGCGCATCCGGGTACAGATCGCGGCCGCCGAGTCCTACGAGCGGGAGGTGAAATGACGGGTCCGGCCCGGACGGTCGCCGCGGTGGCCGCGCCGCTGGTGTGGAGCAATCTGTTGCTGCCCCGGCTGAAGCTCGGCCATCGCGGGCGCACGGCGGCGAACGCTGCCGCCGCCACTTGCTACGCGGTGGTCTTTCGGGCGCGGCCCCACTGGGCGTCGGCCCAAGGCCTGCGCTATGGGCTGGGCTGTGCCGCAGTGGTCGTCGCTGGATACGCCGCGGCCACCGCGATCGCCCCGCTGCGGCGGGTGGTGGGTGGTGCCGGTGAGCGCGCTCCCGATATGGGCACTGTCGAATGGGTCGGGGTTCATATCCCGATCGGCACGGTGTATACCGAGGAACTCGTCTTTCGCGCCACTCTGGACCCCCTGCTCGACAAGACGTTCGGCGAGCGTGTCGGCGCCGTATTGGGCGCGTCGGCCTTCGGGCTCTGGCATATTCATCCCGCGCGCAGTGCGGGCGACAGCGTGCCGGGCACCGTCGCCTTCACCACCGCCGCCGGTCTGGTTCTCGGCGCGCTGCGCCGTCGCGCCGACAGCGCGACCGCTCCCGCGCTGCTGCACTGGGCTGTCAATGCGGGTGGCGTACTCGCGGCGCGGACGGTACGCCGATATTCCGGCGGGCCGGCCGGCATGGCGGCGAACCACCACGTCCGAGACGGCTCTACGGGTCCGAGGGCCGGTATGGGGGACCCACCGCGGCGGCCGGGTACGGCGTGATCGCGGCGTTGTTCGGCACGATCGGGAAGATGGTGACACACTGCGCCGGTGAAGTTGATCGACTGTGACGGATACGGTGTGGAACTGGCAGTCGCCGACTATCAGTTTCCGGAACACACCGATCCGCGGATTCGGTACAGCTGGTTGGTGATCGCCGGTTCCGCGTACTGCCCTCTGGGAAACTGGTCCTTTCGCTGGCAGGCACTGACGCTCGACGACGCGGTCGAGCTCGGCCACTGGCTACGGCGCCTCGCGGAGCACGATATCGGCGCGGTGGATGGCCGCGACGGTACGGCCGGTGCCGCGAAACTGGCGTTCACCGAACCCAACCTGACCTTCGCCTCCGGCCGGTGCGCCGAGGGGGATATCGACCTGCATATCGGCCTGGATCTGGAGTTCTCGCCGCCGTGGCGGAAACGGACGAGCGCCGGCGATCCGTCCGTCGTCACCGTCCGACTCGCTCCGCAGGCGGTTGCGACGGCGGCGGCCGAATGGACCGCCGAGGTGGACGGCTACCTCCCACCGGGCGGGCGGTTACCGCGGTGGACGGCACGGTGAAATATCCGTGCCGAGTGTGTCCCCGCGCGCTGCGGGGTGGCTCCGGCCGCCGGGCCCGAGCCCGGTCTCGTGGCCGGGCGACCAGGGCCTGGAGCGCGGCCGGCGGTTCAGGCCCTACAGTGGTGGGGTGGTCGTCGAACCCAGCCCTGTTCTAGCGGTACCGGGAGCGGTCGCCGCCGCGCCCGACTCCCCCGACGCCGCCGTGGCATGGCATTACGGGGATCCACTCGGTGAGCAGCGTGCGGCGGTCGAGCGGGTGGCGGTCGTGGATCGCTCGCATCGCTTCGTCCTCACCATCGGCGGCGCCGAACGGCTCGGTTGGCTGCACACCATCTCCAGCCAGCATGTCGCCGACCTCGCCGACGGCCAGTCGGCGGAAAACCTGGACCTCGATCAGAACGGTCGGGTCCTGCACCATTTCGTCCTCACCGAACTGGACGGCACGGTATGGGTCGATACCGAGGCCGAGCGCGGTCCCGACCTGCTGAACTTTCTCACCAGAATGGTCTTCTGGGCCGATGCCCGACCGAGTGCGGCCACCGACCATGCCGTCCTGAGCCTGCTCGGCCCGCGTGTCGACACGCTGACCGGGACGCTCGGTATCGACCGGCTGCCGGACGAGAAGGCCGTACCGCTGCCCGGTGGCGGTTTCCTGCGCCGAATGGCCTGGCCGACCGCGGACTCCTTCGATCTCGTCGTGCCGCGTGAGCAGCTGGGTCGGCGGTGGTCCGAGCTCACCGCGGCGGGTGCCGAACCGGCGGGGTCCTGGGCCTTCGAGGCGCTGCGGGTGGCCGCGGTGCGGCCGCGGATCGGCCTCGACACCGACGACCGGACCATTCCGCACGAGGTGAACTGGATCGGCGGTCCGGACGAGCACGGCGCCGTCCACCTGAACAAGGGCTGCTATCGCGGTCAGGAGACCGTCGCCCGCGTGCACAATCTGGGCAAACCCCCGCGCCGACTGGTGCTGCTGCACCTGGACGGTTCCACCGATGAGCGCCCGGCCGTGGGCGAGGCGGTCACCGCGGGGGGTCGCGCCGTCGGCAGGCTCGGTACCGTCGTCGACCACTACGAGCTCGGGCCCATTGCGCTCGCGCTGGTGAAACGTGCCGTACCGGTCGACACCCGTCTCGCGGTCGGGTCGATGGCCGCCGCCATCGACCCTGATTCGGTGGTCGACGACAATACTCCGCAGGCCGGTCGGCAGGCGGTCGAACGACTGCGCGGCCGCTGATCGGTGGCGGCCGATACCGACCCGGCCGGGCCGGGAGAAGACCACGGACGCCCGGACCGATTCCGCGGCCACGGCGGGACCGGGGGAGAGGAGTGTGCGCCGATGCGGGTCGGTGATACCGGATGGGTATTGGACGTCTGCGTGGTGCACGCCGAGGTGACGGTGCCGGGACGGGTGGGACGCAGTGCCATCGACAAACGGCCGGTGCTCGGGCGGGTGGCGGCGCGCCGGCTCGGATTGGTCGGCGATCATGTCTGCAATACCGAGTATCACGGTGGGGTGGACCAGGCGGTATACGCCTACGCCGAGGAGGATGCGCGCGGTTGGGCCGACGAACTCGGGCGGGAGCTGCCCAGCGGCTGGTTCGGGGAGAATCTGCGGCTCGGCGGACTGCCGGTGAGCGACGCGGTGGTCGGTGCGCACTGGGTGATCGGCGACGCGCTGTTCGAGGTGAGCGCGCCTCGGGTGCCGTGCGCGACATTCGGGTATTGGAGTGGGGAGCGGCAGTGGGTGCGCCGGTTCGCCCTGCGCGCGAACACGGGCTGCTACCTGCGGGTGCTCGAGGAAGGCGCCGTCGGGGCGGGCGATCGGGTCGAGATCGTCCATGTTCCCGAGCACGGGATCACCGTCCGCGATGTGTTTACCGGCCATGATCCCGCTCTGTTGGATCGCCTGCTCGTCGTGGAGCCCAGTATCTCCGACGATATCCGGACGCAGATCGCCCGCCGTGCCCGCCGCGGGTCCGGTACTGCCGCCTCCACGGGGGTTGACGGCGCGGACACGCGCGAGGGTGTCGGATCCGCCGGCGGGCAGCCGTCCTCGGGTGGGACGAATACGGCATCGGCGACGGAGGTGCGGTGATGGGTGTCGAACTGGTCGAGGTGGTGCGGTCCGGATTCCGGGAATGCGTACACCGGGGATCGGTGGTGATCACCGGGCCGGACGGAGAAGCGGTCTTCGAGGCCGGCGAGGTGCACGTTCCGATCTATCCGCGCTCCACCAACAAGCCCTTGCAGGCGCTGGCTCTGCTCCGGCACGGCTTCGACCCCGTCGACGAGCGGGAACTGGCCATCGCCATCGCCTCGCATACCGGGGAGCGGCACCATATCGAGCTGGTGCGGCGTCTGCTCGATCGGTATGGCTTCCATGAACGCGATCTGGCCTGTCCGCCCGATCTCCCGGCCGACGAGGGGGCCCGGGCCGCGGTGGTGGTGCGCGGTGCGCGGCCGAACCCGATGTACATGAACTGTTCCGGCAAACATGCCGCGATGCTGGCCACCTGCGCCGTGAACGGCTGGCCGACACACGACTACCCCGACGGCGCCCACCCCTTGCAGCGGGCGGTACTCGAGGTGGTGACCGAGTTGACCGGTGAACCGGAGGCCGACCTGGGGATCGACGGTTGCGGTCTGCCTATCGTGCCGGTATCCCTGGTCAACCTGGCGCGGGCCTTCGCCGGCCTGGCCATCGCGGACGAGGGTTCCCGGCCGCGGCGAATCGCCGATGCGATCCGAGCGCATCCAGGCGTGATTTCCGGCACGAACGGGCCCGATCTGCTGGTCATGCGCGCCGTGCCGGGGCTGGTCTGCAAGGTCGGCGCCGATGGCGTGCACGCGGGGGCGCTCCCGGATGGAACCGCGTTCGCGTACAAGGTCGATGACGGTTCCGATCGGGCGAGAATCCCGCTGACCATGGCGATTCTGCATCGTATGGGCGTCGAATGGTCGGACGAATTGGCGGAGTTGGCCGCACCTCCGGTTCTCGGCGGCGGAGCACGTGTGGGTGTGATTCGGGCCATACCCGGAGTGCTCTAGGACACCCCACCGCATGGCGAAACCCGGGCAAACCGGCCCGGGAGGCGGGGTATCCCGGACTCGCGGAAGCGCGACGGCCGGACACGCGCTAAAGTGTCTGTCAGGAAGAGTATTAATTCGAACGGGGTCGCCACCAATCCCCAGGCCGCCCCGCTGTGACGCGAGGGGGTCAGCCATGGGTCGTGGCCGGGCTAAGGCAAAACAGACCAAGGTTGCTCGTGAGCTGAAGTACAGCTCGCCGACGACCGACTTCGCGAGCCTTCAGCGCGAGCTGTCCGGTAGCACCAACTCCCGGCGGAGTGGTGTCCTGTCGGACGAGCACGACGTGGACGAGTCCTTGTCCCGCTGGAACGAGGACGACTACGACGACGACTGGCGCCGCTGACTCGGTGCACACAGGCTGGGGGGAGGCCGAAGGGCCTCCCCTCTCTCGTTGTGCCGGTCAGCGGTTCCGTCGTGATGTCCGCAGGGGCTCGTGGCGTCGGTACGTACCGTCGGCTGTCGGGTTCGCTCGCGGATGAACTGTTGGTTCGCCCGCGGATGGTTCGACTCGTCGGCGATTCACCCGTCCTCCCGACGAGGGCATACGACAGACCGGCGTAGCGTCGCTGTTCCGCGACGGTGTGCCGCGCCCATCCACTCCGGTTCCGGATGCGAAGGGCGAGCCGCACCGCGTAACGCGGCTCGCCCTCGCCTCCGACGGCCTCGGAGGCGAATCAGAAACGCGGATGCTCGCCCACCAGGGCCACGCGGTCGCTATCGCTGTCCTTCGCCTTCTTGACACTGCCCAGCGTCCAGCATTCGATATGCCGGGCGGTGAGCACGGCCAGAGCCCGGTCCACATCGTCGGGCGCCACCACGGCCACCATCCCGACGCCCATATTGAAGGTCTTCTCCATCTCCGCGCGCTCCACCCGACCGCGCTGGGCGATCATCTTGAACACCGGTGCCGGGTTCCAGGTGCCGCGGTCGAGTTCGGCGACCAGACCTGCGGGCAGTACCCGGGCCAGATTGGCGGCCAGTCCGCCGCCGGTGATGTGGGCGAAGGTGCGGACATCGGTCTCGGCGATCAGCGCCAGGCAGTCCTTGGCGTAGATCCGGGTCGGCTCCAGCAGTTCCTCGCCGAGGGTGCGACCGAATTCCTCCACATGCCCGGTCAACGACATCCGGTCGATTTCCAGCAGTACCTTGCGCGCCAGGCTGTAGCCGTTGGAGTGCAGCCCGGAGGAACCCATGGCGATCACCACATCGCCGGGGCGTACCCGGTCGGGCCCGAGGACTTCCTCGGCCTCCACCACACCGACGCCCGTGGCGGACAGGTCGTAGTCGTCGGGGCCCATCAGGCCCGGATGTTCGGCGGTTTCGCCGCCCAGCAGCGCGCAACCGGCCCGCACGCAGCCCTCGGCGATACCGGAGACCAGTCCGGCGACCTTCTCCGGAACGACTTTGCCCACCGCGATGTAGTCCTGTAGGAATAGCGGTTCGGCACCGCAGACGACCAGATCGTCGACCACCATGGCGACCAGATCCAGCCCCAGGGTGTCGTGTTTGTCCATCGCCTGCGCCACCGCGATCTTGGTGCCGACCCCGTCAGTGGAGGCGGCCAGCAACGGCTCACGGTAGCTCTTCTTCAGTGCGAACAGTCCGGCGAAACCGCCCAGTCCGCCCTGGACCTCCGGACGGCTGGCCTTGCGTGCCAGCGGGGCGAACAATTCGACTGCCCGGTCGCCGGCCTCGATATCCACACCGGCCGCGGCATAGGAGGCGCCGGCGCCACTAGAGGTCTGTTCAGTCATCGTCGGGGAAAGCTCCAAACCGAATCCGCGGGTTGATTGCCTGCTCACGCTACCGGAATCGGATAACGGGCATGCAGCGGTGCCGACTTGCTATGACAGATCACCGCGGCGGACGAGGTGGTGCGCCCGTGCCGGATCAGGGACGGCTCAGCGCGCCGGCGTTCGCGTTCTCGCTCAGTAACTCGGTTTCCGACCGTCCGCTGAGCATCGGCTCCAACACGTTCTTGCCGATCGCCGCCTCGGTGGGCAGCGGAATCGGATAGTTGCCGTCGAAGCAGGCGCAACACAACCGCGAACGCGGCTGTTCGGTGGCGGCGACCATTCCGTCGAGGGAGATGTAGCCGAGGGTGTCGGCGCCGATCGAGCGGCGCACCCCCTCCACCATCTCGCGCATGGCGGTCGAATCGGGGGTGAGTTCGGCGAAATCTTCCGCGGAGTCGACACCCGATCCGTTGGCGATCAACTCGGCGGGTGAGGCGAAATCGATGCCGTAGAAGCACGGCCACTTCACCGGCGGCGAGGCGATCCGCACGTGGATTTCCAATGCGCCGGCCTCGCGCAGCATCCGAATCAAGGCCCGCTGGGTGTTGCCGCGCACGATGGAGTCGTCCACCACGATGAGGCGTTTACCGCGGATCACTTCGCGCAGCGGATTGAGTTTGAGGCGGATACCGAGCTGGCGGATGGTCTGGCTGGGTTGGATGAAGGTACGACCCACATAGGCGTTCTTCATCAGGCCCTGCCCGTACGGTATGCCCGAGCCCTGGGCGTAGCCGACGGCGGCGGGGGTACCGGATTCGGGGACCGGGATCACCAGGTCGGCCTCGACCGGATGCTCCCGGGCCAGCCTACGGCCGATCTCCACCCTGGTGGCGTGCACCGAGCGACCGGCGATGGTGCTGTCCGGGCGGGCCAGATAGACGTATTCGAAGACGCAACCCTTGGGCTCGGGGTTGGCGAAGCGCAGCGAGCGCACACCGTCGGCGTCGATAGCCAGCAGCTCACCCGGCTCGATCTCCCGCACGAAGGAGGCGCCGACGATATCCAGCGCGGCGGTTTCGCTGGCGACCACCCAGCCGCGGTCCAGGCGGCCCAGGCACAGCGGGCGCACACCGTGCGGATCGCGGGCGGCGTAGAGGGTGTGTTCGTCCATGAAGGTGAGGCAGAACGCGCCCCGCAGGGTGGGCAGCAGTTCCATGGCCGCCTGCTCGATACTCGAATCGGCGGCGGCGTGCGCCAGCAGGGCGGTTATCACGTCCGAGTCCGAGGTCGCGGCGATCGCGCCCGGCCGGCTCGACTGTCCGGAGCCATCGGTCAGACCCAGTTCCCGTGCCCGGGCGGCCAATTCGGCGGTGTTGACCAGATTGCCGTTGTGTCCCAGGGCGAGCCCGGAACCGACCGCCGTGGTGCGGAAGATGGGCTGTGCGTTCTCCCAGGTGGTCGCGCCGGTGGTCGAGTAGCGACAGTGCCCCACCGCGACATGGCCGGGCATGGCGCCCAGCGTCTGCTCGTCGAACACCTGGCTGACCAGACCCAGATCCTTGAAGACGAGCACCTGCGAGCCATCGGCGACGGCTATTCCCGCGGCTTCCTGGCCTCGGTGTTGTAGGGCATACAGGCCGTAATAGGTGAGTTTGGCCACGTCTTCCCCGGGAGCCCATACTCCGAACACTCCGCATTCCTCGCGGGGCGGGTTCTCCTCGATATCGGTAGCAGGGGAATTGCTGACAAACTGCTGGTCGGCGTGGGTCACCGTATGCTCCCTGATCGGGCGGGCTGGGGGCTGCCAATATTCTACGGGGGCGAAGGCGGCCGCCGATATCGCCGCCCGTATCCGCTCGCATACCGACACTCGTTCGCCGGCGAATCCCGTCTGTTCGCCGGCCTCTCGAATTCGCGGCGTTCGGCCTGGATATCGGGGCGTTGGCCGGGACGATCAGGTGTTTCGTTCCGGACTCACCCGGACCAGAGGTAACCAGCGGGCGATATCCGGGGCGCGCTGTCCGGAGGCGTGCAGCGCCCCGGAATCGCGGGCGTCGGCGTAATCCCGGAGGCCGGTGGCCAGCAGCAGCCAGGTGCGCGGATCCGTTTCCACCACATTCGGGGGTGTGCCGCGGGTGTGCCGCGGGCCTTCGACGCATTGCACCGCGACGAAGGGGGGAATCCGAACCTCCACCGAATGCCCCGGTGCCGCTGCGGCCAGGGCGCGGGCGGTGGCGCGCACCGCCGCCGCCAGCCGGTTTCGCGGGGGTGCCGGCGCGGTGTCGTCGAGCAGCCAGGCCCGCACCTCGGTTACCGCGTCGCGTACCTCGGCCGGGTCGATAGTCGTCCGTCGTGCCACGCTTCGACTCTATTCGTCGGCATTCACGACCGGCGCCGGTCGGATGTGGGGTATCGACGTGTCGTGGGCGGGATTCGCCTTGTGCGGTCCGGTCGATTCGGGCCGTGGCGGCTGTTCGAAATCGGAATTCGGGTGCGAAGTCCGTAATGCGAATTAGGCCGCGATGCCCGTAATTTCGCGATATACCGACGGGGCCGTCGGAAGCGGGGTGGCGCAGGAGTGCCGCCACGATTCATAACCGCTCATCATGGGGCATATTGGCCTACGCTCGTTCGCATGGTGGATCGAGTTCTTGTAACACTCGACGGTACTGTCCGGGATGCGGGCCGGCCGTTGTTGTTTGCCGACGACATAGGCGTGCTGCGTGGTGACGGCGTTTTTGAGACGCTGCTGGTGCGCGACGGCACGGCGTGTGCGCTCGAATTCCATCTGGCCCGGTTACGCCGTTCGGCCCAGGCGCTCGATCTCCCCGAGCCCGAGATCGCCCGCTGGCGCGCGGTGGTCGAGCGGGCCGTGAAGGAATGGGGTTCCGACCGCGAGGGCATGATGCGGTTGGTGATGACCCGGGGCCGCGACAGCGAGGTCGATACGCCGCGCTCGGCGCTCATCTCGGGTGAATTGTCCGACGCGGTACCGGTTCCCACCGCGTATGCCATGGTGTCACCGGTTCCCGAGCGGGTGCTCGCGGCTCGGACCGAGGGCGTGTCGGTGGTGACGTTGGCCCGGGGAGTGTCCATCGACCTCGCGCAGGAGGCGCCGTGGCAGCTGCTGGGAGCGAAAACGCTGTCGTATGCGACCAATATGGCGGCCCTGCGTTTCGCCGCCCGGATGGGGGCGCAGGACGTGATCTTCACCAGCACCGAGAACCGGGTGCTGGAGGGCCCGCGTTCCACGGTGGTGATCTGCAGGGACAAACAGCTGATCACTCCACCGGCCAAGAACGGTGTACTGCCCGGGGTGACCCAGCGGGCGCTGTTCGCCGAGGCGGAGAAGGCCGGCTACGATTGCCGGTACGAATCGTTGTTCACGGCGGATCTGTTCGCCTGCGACAGCATCTGGATGTTGAGCAGCGTCACGCTGGCGGCCCGGGTCAATTCACTGGACGGCCTGCGGATGTCGGCGCCGGACAATGCCGAGGAGATCATCGGGCTGGTCGATCGCGGGGTCGAGCGGGCGGGCACGATCGCGGACTGGTGAGCACTCGCCGTCCGGACCGGTGAGGTGATGTTCCGCGCTGCTTTCGCATCGTCGGATACCGAGTTCACCTGCCGTGTCGGGTAACACATTGATCGGGGCGTTCGGCCGCGTACTCTCATAACTACGACAGTCTGTAGTAAGAGAAGGAGTCCGGCGTGAGCGCCCTGGATGTCTCGCGATGGCAGTTCGGCATCACGACCGTCTATCACTTCCTGTTCGTACCGCTGACCATCGGCCTGGCGCCGTTCATCGCCGGTATGCAGACCGCCTGGGTGATCACCGGCAAAGAGCACTGGTACCGGCTCACCAAGTTCTTCGGAAAACTGTTCCTGATCAACTTCGCCCTCGGGGTCGCCACCGGCATCGTCCAGGAATTCCAGTTCGGGATGAACTGGAGCGAATACTCCCGTTTCGTCGGCGACGTCTTCGGCGCCCCCCTGGCCCTGGAAGGCCTGGTGGCTTTCTTCATGGAATCCACCTTCATCGGCCTGTGGATATTCGGCTGGGAGCGGTTGCCCAAGCTCGTGCACCTGGCCACCATCTGGATGGTCGCCATCGGGGTGAACGCCTCCGCCTACTTCATCATCGCGGCCAACTCGTTCATGCAGCATCCGGTGGGGGCCCGATACAACCCGGAGACCGGACGCGCCGAGCTCACCAGCATTGTCGAACTGCTCACCAACAACACCGCGCTGGCGGCCTTCCCCCATGTGGTGGCCGGATCGTTCCTCACCGCGGGCACCTTCGTCGCCGGAATCGCCGGCTGGTGGATGGTGCGCCACGCGCGCGGCACAGACCCGGCGAAGCCCACCGAGGCACGAACCGTATGGCGGCCGGCGGCACGAGTGTCGCTGCTGGTGGTGATACTCGCCGGACTGGCACTGGTGTACACCGGCGACGTCCAGGGCAAGCTGATGTTCGAACAGCAGCCGATGAAGATGGCCTCGGCGGAATCGCTGTGCCACACCCGAACCGACCCGGACTTCTCGGTGCTCACCGTGGGCACCCACAACAACTGTGACAGCGTCGTCCATGTCATCGAGGTGCCCTGGGTGCTGTCGTGGCTTGCCGAGGGGAAGTTCACGGGGGTGGAACTCGAGGGTGTGGTCGACCTGCAGCGAGCCTATATCGACCACTTCGGGCCGGGGGACTACCGGCCCAACCTGTTCGTCACCTACTGGTCGTTCCGGGCCATGATCGGTCTGGCCGCCGGTTCGGCGCTGCTGGTGTTCGTCGGACTGTGGCTCACCCGCGGCGGACGGGTACCGGATCGACGCTGGTTCTCCTGGCTGAGCCTGCTCGCCATTCCGACACCGTTCCTGGCCAACAGCGCCGGCTGGGTCTTCACCGAGATGGGCCGGCAACCGTGGGTGGTGGCGCCGAATCCGACCGGCGACCCGAATCTACGGCTGACCGTGCAACAGGGCGTCTCCGACCATGCGACGGCCACCGTCTGGTTGTCGCTGCTCACCTTCACCGTGGTGTACGGCCTGCTGGCGGTGGTGTGGTTCTACCTGATGCGCCGGTACGTCATCGCGGGCCCGGAAAGGCCGGCCGCGCCGGGTTCGGACGAGCCCGGCGGCCCACCGGGAGAGAAACCGCCCGTCGAACAGCTTTCTTTCGCCTACTAGGAGTCGACGATGGGTCTACAGGAATTCTGGTTCGTCGTTATCGGCGTGCTGTTCACCGGCTACTTCGTCCTGGAGGGCTTCGACTTCGGAGTCGGCATGCTCATGCCCGTCCTGGGCAAGGGATCCGATACCCGCCGGCGGGTGGTGCTCAACACCATCGGGCCGGTGTGGGACGGCAACGAGGTCTGGCTGATCACCGCGGGCGGTGCGCTGTTCGCCGCCTTTCCGGAGTGGTACGCCAGTATGTTCTCCGGGTTCTACCTCGCCCTACTGTTCCTACTGGTGGCGCTGATCCTGCGCGTCTGCGCCATCGAATACCGGGGCAAGATCGACGATCCGGTCTGGCGGGCCCGGTGCGACCTGGGGATCGGGATCGGCTCCTGGGTACCCGCACTGGCCTGGGGCTGGGTCTTCGCCAATATCGTGCGCGGTGTGCCGCTGGACGCGGACAAACAGTTCGCGGGTTCGGTGGGGGATCTGTTCACCCCCTACGCATTGCTCGGCGCGCTCACCACCGGTCTGCTTTTCGTGCTGCACGGGGCGGTCTTCCTCGGCCTGAAAACCGGCGGGGAGGTCCGCGCCGACGCCGTCCGCGCCGCTTCGCTGCTGCTGGTGCCGACCGCACTGGCGGTAGGCACCTTCGGGGTGTGGACCCAGGTCGCCCACGGGACCGGATGGACCTGGATTCCCCTGGGTGTGGCCGTACTCGGGTTGATCGGCACGACGGTGGCGGTACGGGCGGACCGGGATGGTTTCGCGTTCACCGGAACCGCGCTGGCCGTGGTCGCCGTATCGGTACTGCTGTTCGGTTCGCTGTTTCCACACGTCCTACCCTCGACGATCGATCCCGCGTTCGGCCTCACCGTCGACAACGCCTCGTCCACGCCCTACACCTTGAAGGTGATGAGCTGGGCGGCGGCGCTGACCACCCCCGTGGTGCTCGTCTACCAGGGCTGGACGTATTGGGTGTTCCGCAAACGCATTACTGTCGAACACATCCCGCCCGGTATCGGGCTCTCCCCCCGAACGACAGCCACTGCGGCCGAGCGTCAGCGCCGGAGGAGGTAGCGCAGCGTGACCACGCAGGCGCAGCGAAGCCGCCCATCCAACGAGGAGTGATCCCATGGCCCGCCCGCCCGTGGACCCCCGTCTGTGGCGGTACGCGCGTTCGGCGCGTCGGTATCTGGCGCTGAGTGTCGGGCTGTCACTGGTCACCACCGTGGCGATCGTCGTCGCGGCGGTGACCCTGGGGCGGGTGCTCGCCGGTGTGATCACCGATCCCGCGCGGCGCGATACCGATTCGTGGACCGTGGAATTGACGGTTTTCGCGCTCGCGATCGTCGGCCGTGCGCTGGCCGCCTGGCTACAGGCCCGGAGCGCGCATCGGGCCGGTGCGGCCGTGGTCGCCGAACTGGAACAGGCGGTGCTCACCGCGGGCGCCGGGCTGCCGCCGCGCGAATTGGAAAGCCGGCGCACCGAACTCGCCGTGGTGGTGGGCAGCGGGCTGAGCGGGCTACGCGGATATCTCACCGGCTATCTGCCCGCGTTGCTGTTGGCGGTCCTGGTGCCGCCGGTGGTGCTGTCCGTTATCGCGGTCCACGATCCGACGGCCGCGATCATCGTGGTGATCACAGTGCCGCTGATCCCGATCTTCATGATCCTGATCGGCCTGCTCACCAAGGGTCGGGCCCGCGCCACCCTGGATGCCACCACCCGGCTCTCGGACCAACTGCTCGATCTGTTCGCCGGTATGCCCACCCTGCGCGCACTGGGTCGGGAGACGGCGGTGGAGGGCGCGGAATCGGCGTCGCGGACCATGCGGCCGCTGGTGCGGCAGTTGGGGGAGACGCTGCGCCGGCGCACCATGAGCGCCCTGCGGTTGGCGTTCCTGTCGTCGATGGTGCTGGAACTGCTGGCGACCCTGTCGGTCGCGCTGGTGGCCGTCTCGATCGGGCTGCGGCTGGTGTACGGGGAGATGGACCTGTACGCCGGGATCGTCGCGCTGGTGTTGGCGCCCGAGGTGTATCTGCCGCTGCGCACCGTGGGTGAACGGTTCCACGCCGCGCAGGACGGAATGGCCGCGGCGGAGAAGGCGTTCGCGGTCCTCGAGCCCGCCGCCCGGGAACCCGTTGCCGCGGAGGCGGAAACGGGCCCGCCGGCGGTTGCCGGGGCATGGGACGGCACGGATGTCGGAGCGGAGCCGCCGCCGAGGCCGCCGGCCGGGAGCGTCACGGGCCGGGAGCGCGCCGACATCCCTTCCGCGGCCGTGTCGTCGACGGATTTCGCCGGGTATGTCGAACTGCGGGACCTGACTGTCGAGAGCCGGGACGGCGCCGCGCCGGACGGCCTCACCGCGGCCCTGCGACCGGGTACGGTCACCATGCTGACCGGTCCCAACGGCAGCGGAAAATCCACGGTGCTGCAGGCGATTCTGGGGCTGATCACCCCCACTCGGGGTTCGGTGCGGGTGGACGGCACCGATATTCGCGATCTCCGCCCCGATCAGTGGTGGTCCCGGGTCGCATGGCTACCGCAGCGCCCGGTCCTGGTGCCGGGCACTCTGCGAGAGAACCTGGAACTGCTCGGCGCCACCGTGCCCGACCCCGCCCGCCGGGGTCCGGCGCGGGTGCTCAGCGAGCTCGAGGCCGCCTGCGCCGCAACCGGTTTCGACACCGTGCTGGAAGAGTTGCCGGGCGGGTGGGGTACCGTGGTCGGGATGGGTGGTGCCGGGTTGTCCCTGGGCCAGCGGCAGCGTCTGGCGCTGACACGGGTACTGGCGGCGGACCGCCCGGTCCTGCTGCTGGACGAACCGACCGCACATCTGGATCCCGACAGCGAGATCACTGTCGCCTCCGCGCTGAAGGTCCTCGCCCACGCGGGGGCCACCGTGGTCGTCGTCGCGCACCGCCCGTCCCTGTTGACAACGGCCGACCACATCGTGCCCGTCCCGTCCACCCCGCACCGGACACACCGATGACCCCGAATCCCGACCGATATCCGAACGCGGACCACGATGTGACCGACCATCGCGGTAGGTCGTCGAGCGCGGGACCGCTGCGACGGGTACATGCCCTGGCCGGTGATATCCGGCAGATGTGGCATATGCTGCGTATACCGGGGTGGCGACTGGCCGCCGCGGTGGGGTGGGGGGTGCTCGCCCTGGGCAGTGGGCTCGGGCTGGCGGCGCTGGCGGCATGGCTCATCGCCCGTGCCTGGCAGATGCCGCCGGTCCTGGATCTCACCGTCGCGGTGGTCGCGGTGCGCGCACTGGGAATCTCCCGCGGCCTGTGCCGGTATCTGGAGCGGCTGGCCACCCACGATGTGGCGCTGCGGTCGATGACCGAGGCCCGTACGGCCGCCTATGGGGCACTGGCCCGCGCCCCGCTGTGGCTTGTCGGCCGGCGCGGCGGTTCGGCCGGCCACACCGAGGCGAGCCCCGAGCCTCGGGGACGGGCGGATATTGCACCGGGTGGACGGTTGCGGCGCGGCGATGCCCTGGTCCGGCTCGGCACCGATATCGACGACCTCGGCGCCGTCGTGGTGCGTACCTTCGTCCCCGTCGCGGTGGCGCTGGTGTTGTCGGTGGTCGCGGTGGGCCTGCTGGCGGGTATCTCGCTCGCGGCCGCCGCGATCCTGACGGTGGCACTGGCCGTTTCGGGTCTCGCGGCGCCGTGGTTGTCGGCCCGTTCGGCGGCAGCGGCCGAACGGGCGGTACGCGCCGACCGCGCGGAGTTCACCGCGCAGGCGGTCACCGTGTTCGACCATGCCGCCGAGCTGCGGGTCGCCGGCAAACTGGACGCCGCGCTGGCCGCGGCGGGCGCGGCGAACCGGCGGTCGGTCGCCGCCGAGGATGCCGCCGCGGTGCGCAGTGCCTGGTCGGCCGCCGCCGGTCCGCTCGCCATGGGTGCCAGTGTGCTCGGTGCCCTGCTGATCGGCATCACCCTGTACGGACCCGCCGGGGGCACTCCCACGGGGATGACCCCGATGGCACTGGCCGTGCTGGTGCTGCTTCCGCTGTCGGCCTTCGAGGCCGTCGGGCCGTTGCCTGCGGCCGCGCAGACGCTCACCACCGCACGCGCCGCCCTGCACCGCCTGCGTGCCGTGTCGGCCGAGGGGCCTGCGGTAACGCCCGACCACGTTCGACCCCCCACCGGTTCGGAGCTCGAGCGGCAGCGGAGCATCGCGGAACCGCCGGCCGCCGGTCGGCCGGCGCAGGACGGGGTATCGTCCGATCCTCGCGGCGAGGCCGGGCTTCACGAGGGCACGGTAATCGGCAGGGTCGGGGACGGCTCGTGGCGGATTCCGCGGCGGCCGGACGCGAAGCGCGTCGTGGTGGTCGGTCCCAGCGGTGCGGGCAAGACCACTCTGTTGCTGGCATGGGCCGGCCTCCCGGAGGCCCCGAACCGGGAGGTGATGTTCTTCGCCGAGGACGCGCACCTGTTCGGTACCAGCGTTCTGGAGAACCTTCGGGTCGCCCGCGGCGATCTGAGCCCGGCCGAGGCCGAGCGGGCGCTGCGTGCCGTCGGTCTCGGGGCCTGGCAGGCCGCCCTGCCGGAGGGGGTGCACACCCCACTGGTCGGCGGGGCGGCAGCGGTATCCGGCGGCCAGCGGCGTCGAATACTGCTCGCTCGGGCCCTGGTCTCGCCCGCCCGAGTGCTGCTGCTGGACGAACCCACCGAACACCTGGAGGCGGAGGCGGGGACGGCGCTGCTGCGCGACCTGCTGGATATCGAGAGCGGGCTGGTGTCCGCCGAACGCGACGTGGTGGTCGTCACGCATCAGTTGCCCGCCGACCACCGGGCCGACGTGGTGGTCACCGTCGAGGCATCAGGGCAGGTGAAGGCGCGTTTTCGTCGGGCGGGAACGACTCCGTTGCGCTCTGGGGGAAATTCCGTTGCCGGTCCCGTACACCGACGGTAAATTCGCCGGTACACAGGGAAGGAGGTGATCCGAAGAATGGAAATTCATAGGACGCGTGAGGTGGCTGTCCGCTAAGCGCTGTATCGATCGGCGGCTTCGCCGCCTCCGCGTGGTCCTGTGTCACCGCGTCGGGGCGGGCCGACCGCCGACTGCGGGAGATCCGTTCACAGAGTGCTGAGCGAATCTCAGGCAGTCACCCGGCCCCCGAGCTACCGGTCTTGTCCGACCGGGATCGGTGCCGGCACCAGCCGGCACCGATATGGCTCGGGGGCCGTTCCATATCCCGGTGCCGGCACCGCGGAGCGGGATCGGCACCGGGCCCGGCCGGTGTCAGCCGATATACCGCTGCAGACGAGCGGACAGGCGTGGTTGTAGCGCCCCGTCGGCGACCACCCGCTCCTCCACATACGCCAGATCGCCGCCCTCGACGATTCCGTAGAGCCGTTTGGCGCCGCCCACCACCGCACCGGACTGGCTGCGGATCACCACATCGGTGGCCAACTCCCAGGACGACTGGGTGAGCGCCTGCCCGTAGAAAAGTTCGACGATGCCGGAGCTGTGGGTCAACAGCAGTTCGAGGACTTCCTCGTCACCGTCGGTAGCGACCCGCCAGAAACCGGTTTCCCGCAGATCCGGGCCGCCGTAGCCGCCGTCGGCGTCGATAACCCAGGACCGTGACTCCCAGGACAGGTAGTCCCCACCGTCGTGCGAGACCACGATCTGCTGCCCGAAGTGGTAGTCGCCGCGTTCGGGGTCGTTGCCCTCCCCTTCGCCGCGCCATACCCCCACCATCGGCAGCAGCGCCAGCATGGCCGCACTGAGGTCGGGCCCGAGTCGCAGATTCGCCGTATCGTCGGGTAGGGGGAGATCCGGTAGCGCCGGGATATTGCGCACACCGGTCGATTTCGCTCGCTCGGCAGCCTCGGCTACCGCCTCGTTGCCGCTGCGATGGGCGGTTCTGTCGACCGGAGTGTGTCCGTTCGTGTTGTCACTCGCTCGCTCGGCCGGCTCGGGTCCTTCGCTCGCGAGTTCACTCATGACTCGGTGAACAACCGGTAGAGGACGTACAGGCCGAACCAGCCGATCAGGATGGACACGGCCACCAGCAGAATCTCGTAGAAGAGGACCACCCGCCCGAGTGTAGTCAGGTGGCCGGACCGGAATGCACAGGGCCCCGGCCCGCCTCTCGAGGAGGCGGCCGGGGCCCGGCGAACGTCTCTGTGGCTGTGGCTACCTATCGCCTATTTGGCGACGGCGACGTCCACATTGTGGATGCCGGTGCCTTCCGGGCGGACCTCGGCGGTGCCGTTGCCCACCGTGGACAGTGCCCGCAGCGTCCACGTGCCCGGTGCCGCGAAGAACCGGAAGTCCCCGGTCCCCGAGGCGACGACCTCGGCGGTGAAATCCCCGTTGCCGTCGAGCAGACGAACGAATGCGCCGCCCACGGGCTGCCCGTCCGTGTCCAGGACACGGCCCGTGATGACCGTTTCCTTCTCCACGTCCACCCCGGCGGGGATGGCCTGTCCCTGGGTAGGTGCTGAGCACATGGTTGATTACGCTCCCAACTCGATCGGTGCGCCGACCAGCGAACCGTATTCGGTCCAGCTGCCGTCGTAGTTCTTCACATTCTGGTGTCCGAGCAGTTCCTGCAGCACGAACCAGGTGTGCGACGAACGCTCACCGATTCGGCAGTAGGCGATGGTTTCCTTGGAGGTGTCCAGGCCGGCGTCGGCGTAGATCTGGGCCAGCTCCTCGTCGGACTTGAAGGTGCCGTCCTCGTTGGCGGCCTTGCTCCACGGTACGTTGATCGCGCCGGGGATATGGCCGGGCCGCTGGCTCTGCTCCTGCGGCAGGTGCGCAGGGGCCAGGATCTTGCCCGAGAACTCGTCGGGCGAGCGGACGTCGACCAGATTCTTGTTGCCGATGGCCGCGATGACCTCGTCGCGGAAGGCGCGGATGGACACGTCCGGGGCCGACGCCTTGTACTGGGTGGCCGGCCGCTCGACCGCATCGGTGGACAGCGGGCGTCCCTCCAGCTCCCACTTCTTGCGGCCGCCGTCGAGCAGCTTGACATTGTTGTGGCCGTACAGCTTGAAGTACCAGTACGCGTAGGCGGCGAACCAGTTGTTGTTGCCGCCGTAGAGGATGACCTCGTCGTCGTTGGAGATACCGCGCGCCGAGAGCAGGTTGGAGAACTGCTCTTGGCTCACGAAATCGCGACGAACCGGATCCTGCAGATCGTTCCTCCAGTCGAGCCGGACGGCGCCCTCGATGTGCCCGTTGTCGTAGGCGGTGGTGTCCTCGTCTACCTCGACGAAGACCACCCCGGGAGTGTGGAGATTCTCTTCGGCCCAGTCAACGGAGACCAGGACATCGGAGCGGGCCATAGTGTTCCTTTCGGTGTGACTTGCGGATTCAGTTCGTTGCCGAAGCGGGCGTCCGGCGGAAATGGATGATCAGCGGGTACAGCCTGCATCCCAGGCATATGCCGAACGCGGCGTTGAGCAGCGCCGCGAACAGGGCGAAACCGGTGAACAGCGCACCTACCGCAGGCATGCCGAGCACGAAGGCCGCCAGGCCGGTGACCGCGAAGACCGCGCCGACCAGTTGGGCGAATCGCAGCGGCGCCTCCGGTTCTGTCTCGGTGACCGGCCCGAGCCGGGGGGCGACCAGACGGGCGTAGATCCGGCCGTACGGGTGTTGGCGCGGACCCAGTATCGCGCCGAGCGCGAAGACCAGCGCCTGTATGGCGAGTATCGCGGCGGCGGTGCCGGGGGATACGGCGGCGGTGAGCAGGACCAGGATCAGGGCGGCGGTGGTGACCCACGCGACGAAACGTGGACCTCGGGCATCGACGCCATGGGGGATCTGCGTGCTGGTGATGGTGGACATGGACGGAACTCCTGCGCTCGAGGTGCTGTTCGGCGGAATCTCGGCCGGTTCGTCGGGGACACGGAGAATTACCCGCGGACGAACCAGGAGGTCGGCGTCAGGAAAGAGGCCGACCGCTCAGCGGCACAGGCAGCAACAACCACCGAGACGACACAGATCGACTGTGCGGCGTCGGGTGAGCATCAGCTCGCGGTGGGATTGCACATCGGGCAGTTTACCCAATCCGGCCGCGCTGTGGGTCGGGGGTGGGGTGAGCGGGGGCGGAGTACCGCGGCGCCCGGACCGGAGCGGTGCTCGCCATCGGTCCGGGAATCGTTCAGACGCCGAGCGTGGCGAGCGCACTGCGCAGGTCACCGGCCTTGGGGACGCCGGAGATGCGGAACCGCTCCCGGCCGTCGGAGTCGAAGACGAAGGTGGTCGGCAGCGACATCACGTTCAGTGCCCTTGCCAGCGCGGGGTCGGCATCGATATCGACTTCGATATCGACCGGTGGCCGTGGGGCATCCGCCAGGTCCCGGGTGACATCGGCCACTACCCGCCGCACCGCGTCGCAGGGGCCGCACCAGTCCGCGGAGAAGTGCAGGACCGCGGGCGCCGTGCCGGTCACCCCGGCGGCGGCGAGCAGATCGGCGCGTTCGGCGGTCTGGCGGGCATCGTGATCCAACGTCGCCGGTCCAGAGCGCACCGCGCCGTCCCGCCTACGCAGATAGAGGCCGACGGCGAGGCCGGCCAGCAGCACCACCAGCAGAATTGTGATTTCGATCATTGCCGCCGCAATCTGTCCAAATCGATCGTCACGTGCTCACCCCGGCCCTCGACCACGATCTGTCCGCCCAGGGCAGAGACCTCGGTGGGTCGGATACCGAACGGGAGCTCCTTGGTGTCGATGGTACGGGTGAACCGGGCCAGCACCGCCGGCCGATCGGCGTCCGAGATCACCGGACTCGCATCGTCCATGGCCGGAACGGGGGCGCCGTCGGAGTCGGGACCGTGGTAGATATCGGTCGCGACGATCTGCACCTGATCCCCGACGAGCAGCAGGTCCGCCTCGACGCTCACCCGTTCCCCGGTGAAGCCGCTCATCCCCAGCTGTCCGCTCGGCGTCGCGGGCAGCGTACCGGTCAGGATCAACGCGCCCCCCGTGGTCATCCCCGAGCCACCCGAGCCGCCGGTGCCGTCGGATTTGTCGGCCGGCGCCGAATGAACCTGCAGGTCCGGGATATCGAACAGGCGGCCGAGTTCGGTCGGCTCCACCCGCATCCGCACGTCCACCTGCTCCACCGGCACACCTCGCACACTGCCGTCCCACAGCCGGCCCGCAGGCAGCCGCATACCGGCCAGTGTTGCCTCCAGCGCGATCTCACCGGGGATATCCGGGCGCATGCTGCGCGCGGTGATCTCGATCCGGTTGTACCGGCCGTCCATCGCTTGCCGGAGGAACGGAAAACCGTGGAAGGTGACCTCCGGATCGGCGCTGAGATCCGCGCCGACGCGAAGCGTCCGGGACACCCGATACTCCGAATACGCGGCCGCCCCGAAATCGATGACCACGGCGAGTCCGGCGAGGCACAGGAGCCCGACGATCAGCTTGCGCATGGTCTGCACCCTAATCGACACAGCATGGCGTCGACCCGTTCGCGGCCACAGTGCGGACGGAGGTACACCGGCCGGAATGTGAGGTCATTCCGCCCCACGCGCTAATCTTGCAACCGGATTACCTGTGATCAGCGACGTGGCTCACGGCGACGAGGCCGGTCTTTCGCGTGGCTACGAGATGGGAGGAGTGCTTGTGGAGCTACTCCTGCTGACCTCCGACCCCGACCCGGAATCGGTCCTGCCCTCGCTGGCGCTGCTCGCGCACACCGTGCGGCCCGCACCGACAGAGGTGTCCTCGCTACTGGAGGCGGGTACCGCCGATATCGCGCTGGTGGACGCGCGGACCGATCTGGCGGCCGCCCGGGGGCTGTGCCGGCTGCTCGGCAGCACCGGATCGTCGGTGCCGGTGGTGGCGATACTCACCGAAGGCGGTCTGGTGGCCGTGAACGCGGACTGGGGTCTGGACGATATTCTGCTGCCCAGCACCGGCCCGGCCGAACTGGATGCTCGGTTACGCCTGCTGGTGGGCCGCAACGGCGGGGCTGCCGGCCCCGAGAACACCGGCAAGATCACCCTTGGGGAGCTGGTGATCGACGAGGGGACCTACACCGCCCGGCTGCGCGGACGCCCACTCGACCTCACCTACAAGGAATTCGAACTCCTGAAGTATCTCGCTCAGCACGCGGGACGGGTATTCACCCGGGCCCAACTGTTGCAGGAGGTCTGGGGCTACGACTTCTTCGGTGGTACCCGGACGGTCGATGTCCACGTGCGGCGACTGCGCGCCAAATTGGGCAGCGAATACGAATCACTGATCGGCACCGTGCGCAACGTCGGCTACAAGGCGGTCCGCCCGGCCCGAGCCTCGAACAGAGGGGAGCAACCGGCCGCCGAGACGCCGGGCGAGGCAAGCGGTGCGGTCGGCGGGAGCGCCGCCGACGAGTCGCTGACCCCCATCAACGGGACGGTGCAGTAAGTCGATGACACAATTGCTCTGGTCGGACACTCTCGATTCCGGCACCGCCGTGCAGGTGCGGGCCCTGCTCGCGCGGGCGGCGGATTCGGACGGGGTAGCGGCGGTCTCGGAACAGGCCGTGCTGTCGTTGCGTCATCCCGGTGCCGCCCGCCACGTGGTGGCCGTGCACGGCGATGTGGTCGTGGGTTATGCGAATCTTGTGGCGGCACGCGACGGACACCCGGCGATGGCCGAGGCCGCGGTGGACCCGGACGCGCGCGGGCGGGGTATCGGCACCGAGTTGGTCGGGGCGGTGCTGACCGCCGGCGGAGCCGACGCGAGGATCTGGGCGCACGGCAGGCTGCCCGCGGCCGAGGCGGTGGCGGCCCGGCTCGGGCTGACCGCGGCGCGTGAACTCTGGCAGATGCGACGCGATATGGCGGACACCGAGCTACCACCGGTGCGGATGCCGGCGGATATCATGGTGCGCACCTACACCGGCCCGGTCGACGACGCGGAGCTTCTCCGGGTCAACAACGCCGCCTTCGATTGGCATCCGGAGCAGGGTGGCTGGACCGAACACGAGCTCGAACTGCGCCGTGCCGAATCGTGGTTCGACCCGGCCGGGCTGTTTCTGGCCTTCGACAGCGCGAACCCGGATCGGCTGCTCGGTTTTCACTGGACGAAGGTGCACGAGGCGGAGAATCCGCCGGTGGGCGAGGTTTACGTGGTCGGGGTCGATCCGAGTGCGCAGGGGAGGGGGTTGGGCAGGCTGCTCACCCTGATCGGTCTGCGGCATCTGCGCGCTCGGGGGCTCGCAGAGGTGCTGTTGTACACCGAGGCCGACAACACCGCCGCGGTACGCACCTATCGAGGACTGGGTTTCGCTCCCGCGCATATTGATATGGCGTATGCCGCGCGGGTCTGATCGATATGGCCGGACGACGCTTCGCCGATGATCGCGCTTGTCCGAGCGGAGTACACGGAGGGTGCGACGGAGCGGAAGCGGGATACGCGGATGCGCATGGTGCGGCGAAGGCGA
Organism: Nocardia brevicatena NBRC 12119; assembly: GCF_000308495.1. Lineage (GTDB taxonomy): Bacteria > Actinomycetota > Actinomycetes > Mycobacteriales > Mycobacteriaceae > Nocardia > Nocardia brevicatena. The sequence continues at coordinate 73,939 of NZ_BAFU01000012.1, forward strand.
AGGGGCGGCCGTGCCGGAGCGCGTATGTCGTAGGGCCGCGTATGTCGTAGGGCTTGGCAACCGATCGACGTCCGCCGGGTAGCGGGGCGGCAAATATCACACATGCGGGACACAAAAACGCCGGCCTGTTCACCTCGCGTTCACTTTCCCTGGTCCGGCCGTCTACCGAGGGAATCTAGGTTGGTTTCGGGCGGCTCCAGGTCGCCTGGTGTGCGGGTTCGACGAACACGGCCCACCACGAAACCCGCCCGGGCCGGTGAGGGACCGGGCGGGGACGACGTACCCCGGAGGACTCAGTGAAGTTCAAGCGCAGCAGCGCACTCGTCGGTGTGCTGGCCGCCGGTGCCATGACTCTGGCCGCATGTGGTAGCGACGACAATACGTCCGCGACCGGCATCGCCGCCAACACCGAGGTCCAGTGCGGCGGCAAGGAGGCGCTGAAGGCCAGCGGCTCGTCGGCGCAGGCCAATGCGATGACCCGGTTCATCAACGCCTACCAGACCAACTGCGAGGGCTCCAAGCTCGACTACACCTCCAGTGGTTCCGGTGCCGGTGTGAAGGAATTCATCGGCGGCCAGACCGATTTCGGTGGCTCCGACTCCCCCCTGAAGTCCACCGAGGCCACTCAGGCCGCCGATCGCTGCGCCGGCGCGCCCGCCTGGAACCTGCCGACCGTCTTCGGCCCGATCGCGATCACCTACAACATCGACGGTGTCACCGACCTGGCCCTGGACGGCCCTACTGTGGCCAAGGTCTTCAGCGGTGCCGTCAAGACCTGGGACGCCCCGGAGATCAAGGCGCTCAACCCTTCCGCGCAGCTGCCGGCCGAGCCGATCAATGTGATCTTCCGCAGCGATGAGTCCGGCACCACCGACAACTTCCAGCTGTACCTGGACGCCGCGTCCAAGGGCGCCTGGGGCGAACGCGGCGCCGGCAAGACCTTCAAGGGCGGCGTCGGTGAGGGTGCCAAGGGCAACGAAGGCACCTCGGCCGCCGTGAAGAACACCAAGAATTCGATCACCTACAACGAGTGGTCGTACGCGAAGAAGAACGACCTCTCCACCGCCCGCATCATCACCTCCGCGGGTCCGGAGCCGGTCGAGCTGTCGGTCGAAACCGCCGGTAAGGCGATCGACGGGGTGAAGATCAAGGGCGAGGGCCACGACATGGTGCTCGACACCACCTCGTTCTACAACCCCACCGCCGCGGGTGCCTACCCGATCATCCTGCCCACGTACGAGATCGTGTGCTCCAAGTACAAGGACGGCGAAACCGCCACCGCGGTCAAGGCGTTCCTGCATTCGGCCATCAGCAACGGTCAGGAAGGTCTCGAGGAAGCCGGGTACATCCCGATCCCCGAGCAGTTCAAGACCAAGCTGAGCACCGCGATCGACGCCATCTCCTAGAAGCGGCCCCATGACCCTGCACGACGATGTGACCACCCGTGGGCAGTCGGACTCGACTGCCCACGGGGCGGCCGGAGATACTGCGCGCATGCCCAGCACTGTCAAGGCTGGAGCCGGTACCCGGAAAGCCGGTCCAGACAAACATGGCGCACACAGCAATCGGGCCGAGACGATCTTTCGTTCGCTGGCCGTTGCGTCCGGCGGCATTATCGTCGCCGCGATCGGCCTGATCGCGCTCTTCCTACTGATCCGGGCGGTACCCTCGCTGGCGGCGAACGAAGCGAACTTCCTCACCACCACCGAGTTCTCGACCACCGACGTCGATCACCTGCGGTTCGGTATCCGGGACCTGTTCACGGTGACAGTGCTCAGCTCGCTGCTGGCGCTGTTGATCGCCGTTCCCATCGGTATCGGAATCGCGCTGTTCCTCACGCATTACGCGCCGAAGGCGCTGGCGCGTCCGTTCGCCGTGGTCGTCGATCTCCTGGCAGCGGTTCCGTCGATCGTGTTCGGTCTCTGGGGCATCTTCGTCCTGGCGCCGCGGTTGGAACCGGTGGCCCGGTTTCTCAACGACAACCTCGGCTGGTTCTTCTTGTTCGCCGACGGCAACGTCTCGATGTCCGGCGGCGGCACCATTTTCACCGCGGGCATCGTGCTGGCGGTGATGATCCTGCCGATCATCACCTCTGTCACCCGCGAGGTGTTCAACCTGACCCCGCGGATGCATATCGAGGCCGCGCAGGCACTCGGCGCCACCAAATGGGAAGTCATTCGCATGACGGTGCTGCCCTATGGCCGCAGCGGTATGATCGCCGGCTCCATGCTCGGTCTCGGTCGCGCACTCGGCGAGACCATCGCGGTGCTCATCGTGTTGCGCACCGCGGCCAACGCGGGTAACTGGTCGTTGTTCGACGGCGGGTACACCTTCGCGTCCAAGATCGCCTCGGCGGCGGCGGAATTCAGCCAGCCGCTGCCGACCGGTGCCTATATCGCCGCCGGCTTCGTGCTCTTCGTCCTGACCTTCGTGGTCAACGCATTGGCGCGCGCCGCATCCGGAGGAAGGGTCAGCGGAGGATGACCACCACGACAACCGTGACATCGAAATTCGACCGTCCCGTCAAGGCACCGGCCTTCCGCGAAGTGAGTACCGCCCGGAGGGTGAAGAACTACGCCGCGACGGGCATCATCTGGGCCAGTTTCGCGATCGCTCTGGTACCGCTGATCTGGGTGCTGTGGGTAGTGGTCGGCCGCGGGTTCGAGGCGATCATTTCCGCCGACTGGTGGTTCAAATCGCTCAACGGGGTGCTGCCCGAGCGGTTCGCCGGCGGTGTCTACCACGCGATCTACGGAACACTGATCCAGGCCGGTATCGCGGCGCTGATCTCGGTGCCTCTCGGTGTGATGGCGGCCATTTTCCTCGTCGAATACGGTGCCGGCAGCCGGTTGGCCCGGATCACCACGTTCATGGTGGACATCCTGGCCGGCGTGCCCTCGATCGTGGCGGCGCTGTTCGTGTTCGCACTGTGGATCGCGACGGCGGGAATGCCGCAGAGCGGCCTGGCCGTATCGTTCGCGCTCGTCCTGCTGATGCTGCCGGTGGTGGTGCGCAGCAGTGAGGAAATGCTCAAACTGGTACCGGACGAACTGCGTGAGGCGTCGTACGCGCTCGGTATCCCCAAGTGGAAGACCATCCTGCGGATCGTGGTGCCGACGGCGCTACCGGGCATGATCAGCGGAATCCTGCTCGCGGTCGCCCGTGTCATGGGCGAGACGGCACCCGTGCTGGTGCTGGTCGGCTACAGCCGGTCGATCAACTTCGACGTGTTCGACGGCAATATGGCCTCGCTGCCGCTGCTGATCTATCAGGAGCTGAGCAACCCCGAGGCCGCCGGTGAAATGCGGGTGTGGGGTGCGGCTCTGACGCTGATTCTCATCATCGCCCTGCTGTACGCGGCCGCCGCGGTGGTCAACCGGGTGCTCATGCGGAACCGATAAACCGAACGGAAACTGATACATGGCCAAGCGGATCGACGTCAAAGACCTCAATATCTACTACGGTAAGTTCCAGGCGATCTCGGATGTATCGCTGACGGTTCTCCCGCGTAGCGTGACCGCGTTCATCGGTCCGTCCGGTTGTGGTAAGTCCACCGTGCTGCGGTCGCTGAACCGTATGCACGAGGTGACCCCCGGTGCCCGCGTCGAGGGCTCGGTCATGCTCGACGGCGAGGACATCTACGGCGATCGGGTCGACCCGGTCGGCGTGCGTCGCACCATCGGCATGGTGTTCCAGCGCCCGAACCCCTTCCCGACCATGTCCATCCGGGACAATGTGGTGGCGGGCCTGAAGCTGCAGGGCGTGCGCAACAGGGCCGAACTCGACGAGGTGGCCGAGCGCTCGCTGCGCGGCGCCAACCTGTGGAACGAGGTCAAGGACCGGCTCGACAAGCCGGGCGGCGGCCTGTCCGGCGGTCAGCAGCAGCGACTGTGCATCGCCCGCGCCATCGCGGTATCGCCCGACGTGCTGCTGATGGACGAGCCGTGTTCGGCGCTGGACCCGATCTCCACCCTGGCGATCGAGGATCTGATCACCGAGCTGAAGCAGGAATACACCATCGTCATCGTCACCCACAATATGCAGCAGGCCGCCCGGGTCAGCGACCAGACCGGGTTCTTCAACCTGGAAGCCCAGGGCAAGCCCGGCAAGCTGGTCGAAATCGACGATACCGAGAAGATTTTCTCCAATCCGTCCCAGAAGGCGACCGAGGACTACATCTCCGGTCGCTTCGGCTGACGATCGAAGAGAAAAGGCCCGCGCGATCCGCGGGCCTTTTTCAATCGGAGCGGCGCGGCCCGAATGTCAGTCCTCGCCTTCCTTTTCCGGCGGCAGCACCCCGGTGACGAGGAAGATCACGCGCCGCCCGATGGAGACGGCGTGGTCGGCGAACCGCTCGTAGTAGCGGCCGAGCAATGTGATGTCGACGGCCGCGGCCACGCCGTACTTCCACTCGCGGTCCATCAGCAGGGTGAACAGGTGACGGTGCAGATCGTCCATCGCCTCGTCGTCCTGGTTCAGCTGCGCCGCGCGTTCCGGGTCCCGGGTCTCCAGTACTTCCTGGGCGGCGGAGCCCATACCGACCGCGATCCGGCCCATCTCCGCGAAGTAGCCGTTCACGGCCTCCGGCAGGGCGTGGTTGGGGTGGCGCCTACGGGCCACCTTGGCAACGTGCAGGGCGAGCGCGCCCATCCGGTTCACATCGTTGACGATCTGGATCGCGCTCACCACCTGCCGGAGATCACCTGCCACCGGCGCCTGCAGCGCCAGCAGCGCGAAGGCCTTTTCCTCGGCATCGGCGATCATCTCGGCAATTCGGTCGTATTCGCTGATGACCTGCTCTGCCAGTGTCAGATCCGCCTGTAGCAGTGACTGGGTCGCCCGTTCCATGGCCGAACCCGCGAGACCGGCCATCTCGCCCAGCAGGTGGGCGAGCTCGGCCATTTGCTCGTTGTAGATGACACGCATGAGTCAGAACACTAGTTCGCTCTGCTGACCAAGTCACCAACAACGAGTGAATAAACCCCTGGTAAGCAAGGTAGGTCGGGCACACCCTTGTCGCACGGCGGTCGGGCCCGGTCAGGCGCAGGGGTCGTCGGCGGCGTTGACATGCTCCAGGTCCGATGGCAGTTCCGCCGGCGCGGAGCTGGTCGCCGGTATCTCGGTGATCGGATCGCCGACGGGGGTCGGTTCGTTCACGACACCTTGGTAGTTCGTCCCGAGTACCACCTCGACGATACCGCCGAGGGTCTCGTCGACCTCCATGGTCACGCCGGGAATGGAGCTGGCCACGGTCGCCGCCTCCGCTTCGTGACCGGTCGAGTACCGGACCTTGGTTTCGGGCGAATTACCTTCGGAGTAGTTGTCGGTGTTGTAGATCGTGAAACCCGCGTTGCCGAGTTCGGTTGCGGCCGTTCTCGCTGCACCGGTGATACCGGACCCATTGGAGACCAGCAGGGAGACGATGCCGGGGTCGACGGCCGTGTATTCCGGCGCCGGCGGTGGTGCGGCGGGAGCGGTGTTGGCCCCCGCCGGAGGCGGTTTCTCGCCGGGCAGCGGCTGATCGTCGCGGATCGCGCGGAAAATCGCCTTGATATCGGATTCACGCGGGATCTCGTTCCCGTACGACGTGGTACCCGCGGTAGGGATGGTGAGGAAGGTCACGGCACCCGCGTCCAGTCCCTGCAGCGAGCGGCCGAGGGTGAGTAGATCGTCGGTGGTGACCTTGTCGACGAAGGTCGTGTTACGGAAGGCCGAGACGAAGCCGTTCAGCTTGCCCGGGTCGAACAGCACCCTGCTGGACAGCGAGCCACGCAACAGGGATGCCAGGAAACGTTGCTGCCGGGCGATCCGGTCGTAGTCGCTGCGCTCCTCGCCGTAGACGTGCCGGGCCCGCACGTAGTTCAGCGCGGTCGGCCCGCTGATCCGATGCCGTCCCGGTTCCTCCAGGATGGGGCCGAGGACCCCGTCGATGACCGGCCGCGACGCGCACACCTCGACGCCGCCGATCTTGTCCACCATGGTCTCGAAACCGGCGAAGTCGATACCGATGAAGTGGTTGATCGTGCTGCCGGTCAGCTTCTGGATGGTGGAAACCAGGCATTTCGGCCCACCCAGGGCGTACACGGCGTTGAGTTTGTCGCCCATGGCCGAGGGATAGATCTCATCGAGGTAGCCGGGCTTCTCGTTGTCCCAGCGCGCACACTCCGGCCGGGTGACATCCAGGTCGCGGGGGAACGACACCACGACCACGCGCTGCCGGTTCTCGGGGATGTGCACCAGCATGGTGGTGTCGGCGCGGGCGCCTTCCGCGTCCTCGATGGTGCCCGCGCCGAGTTCGCCGTTGGCGCCGGCCCGGGTGTCGGTACCCACGAGGAGATAGTTCTCGTCGCCGAGCTGGGCGTTCGCGTCGATCACGTTCTCGGTGTTCTCGTCCAGCGCCGAGACCTGGGTGAAGCTGTTGTTGGTGGCCTGCAGGTAACTCCAGGCGCCGCCGGTGATCAGTAGTGCCAGGGCCGCGAGGAACGCCACCACGCCACGTCCGGCCATACGCAGGCGGCGGTATCGGGGCGGTTCGTCCCCGGTGCGGGATCGCCGCTTCCTATCGGCGGGCTCGGGCGAGGAGAGAGGTTCGGCGGTCGGCCATCCGCTGGTATTGGTTCTGCCGACTATTCGGGGTGCGTCCTCGTCGACGGGCGAGAGCACATCGGTGACCTCCTCCGGTTGTACCGCCTCGTCGGCACCTGCCGGGGACGAGGCCGCGATGTCCTGAACCACCGGTGCGGCATCCCGCACCGCCGGTGCGATCTCCGTTGCTGCGGCGGCGGTGGGCTTGCGCCCGGCCGGGCCGGCGGGGGGTGTGCTGTTCGGTTGCCGGGCGGCCTGTGAGGATGATTGCGATTCGGTATCGGGCTCGTGCGGGGCCTCGGCCCGGGCAGGGGTCGGAGCGGGGCGCCTCGCTGCAGGGGCGGCCGGGCCGGCGCCGGTCGGCCCGGGGACGGAGCGGCGTGCCGCGGTCGTCGAGGGGCTGTCACCGGCGGGGGAGTCGGGACGTTCCGGCGCGAGCGGCGGCTGGGCGGGCGGCATCTTGGAACCGCCCGTGTCGGCCGGGTGGTTCTCGGCTCCGGCGGTTCGGCGGACAGATTCGGACCGACGCGCCCCTTTCGACCGTCCGCTCTGTTCGGGCGGAGCGTCGCCGGGGCCACGCCCGCGGCGGGTGGGCATACCGGCAGTCGGCACACCGGCCGTATCCGCTCGCCGAGTGGGTCCCTGGGGTTCACGATTCGGGGCGGGCTGCCGCGGCGCCTGGCCTTCTCTCGGTCGCGGACCGGAGCCGGAGCGTCGCCGCTCCCGTTCGTCCGGCCGCGCTACCGGGCCGGTGGGGGGCCTGCCGGCCGAGGCGGATTGTCCATCGGCGGAACGCGATTGCCGCTCCTCGGGGCCGGGGCGCCGGGGCGGCACGCCGGTCTGCCGCGGCGACGGATCGGGTTGTTCCTGCTCCCCCGGTCGGGGACGGCGTTGTGCGGGCGGCTGTCCCTCTCCGGACGCACCGCGACGGCCTGTGCCGGGCTCGTCTCGACGGCGGGAGGTGCGCTCGCTGTCCACGCGCTCGACCAGATCCTGGACCCGGACCTGGCGGGTGGGCTGGGATGCGGCGGGAGGATTGTTCCGCCGCGGCCGCCGGGAGGCCCGTGCACCGTCTCGTTCGGGGGATTCCGCCGCGGGATACCGCTCCCACGGGGCTCGACTTCCGGGCCGTGGCGCACGCCCGTGCCGATCGTCACCCACCAACGAACCTCGTTTCCATTCCTCGCTGCCATCTCAGCCGGGGGTTCTATCGGCTGGACGGATTCCGCAATGATAACGATTCCGCCACTATCGGCCAGTCGGGTAGTCCGCGCGCGCAGATGCTGAAAAGTTGCCGGGCTCGGCGCAACCCGCTTGCCGGCCACCTGCAGCAGACCATACTGCCAACCGTGCGCAGCGCGGACCCGCCGCGCGGGACACGTGTCGATATATGGCGATCGGGCCCTCGGGCCGCATGGCCCGGGGCGGCACCGCGAAATCCGGTTCAGCCGCCGCTGTGCATGACATCGGCCGCGATCGGGACGGCGGGATCATCCGGATCGTCCAGCCATCCATGGGGCAACGCCACTTTCCCGGCTGATCCCTGACGCCCGCGGGGGCCTTGCGCGTCGCGGGGGAAGGGGGCGTTGGGGTCGAGCCGCCCGATCAGATCCGCGAGCTCGCTCAGTCGTGAGACGGTGGCGAAGGCGCGGCGCAATTCGGCCCCGACCGGGAATCCCATTAGATACCAGGCCATATGTTTACGCAGGTCGCGCATGGCCTTGTCTTCGCCGTAGTGGTCGGTCAACAGGGTGCCGTGCCGTAGCAGGACCTCACCCACCCGGCCCAGACCCGGTGGCGCCGGCTGGGGGCGGCCGCGTAGCGCGGCCTCGAGTTCGGCGAACAGCCACGGCCGGCCGAGACATCCGCGACCGACCACCACGCCGTCGCAGCCGGTCTCGTCCATCATCCGCACCGCGTCGTCCGCGGAGAAGATGTCGCCGTTGCCGAGTACCGGAATGGTGGTGACCGTTTCCTTGAGGCGGGCGATGGCGGTCCAGTCGGCCTTACCGGAGTAGCGTTGGGCGGCGGTGCGGGCGTGGAGCGCCACGGCCGCCGCGCCTTCGGACTCTGCGATGCGGCCGGCATCGAGATAGGTGAGGTGGTCGTCGTCGATACCGATGCGGAATTTGACGGTCACCGGAACGCCGGCCGGTTCCGCCGCGGCCACCATCGCTCGGACGATCCGGGCGAACAGTGCCCGTTTGTAGGGCAGTGCCGCTCCGCCGCCGAGGCGGGTGACCTTGGGCACCGGACAGCCCAGGTTGAGATCGATGTGGTCGGCCCGGCCTTCGCCGACGATGATGCGCACCGCCTCGCCCAGGGTGGCCGGGTCGACCCCGTACAGCTGCATGGAGCGTGGGTGTTCGTCGGTGTCGAACGACATCATGTGCAGCGTTTTCTCATTGCGCTCCACCACCGCCCGGGCGGTGATCATCTCGCAGACATAGATGGAGGTGGGGCTACCGAACTCGCGGCACAGTTTGCGGAATGCCAAATTCGTGATGCCGGCCATCGGGGCGAGCACCACCGGCGGGTCGACCGGATACGGTCCGATTCGCAGGGCTGCTCCCACCTCACTGGTCATCGTCACGTCCACCAGTGTCTCATCCGTCGCCGGGTGGCACTGGCCACCGGGTCGCCGGTCAGGTGCGGATGAGCGCGCGGTTCGGTGCCGGTTGGCCTGGTGTTCGCCCGGACATCGCCGTGACGCGCGATGCGGTCCGCGTGTCCACCCTGGTTCGGGGCGTGGTGATCGGTCTGCCGGTGCTCGCGGTGATCGTGCTCGGTGCCCTGCTCTGGGCGGCGCGCGGCGATATCCCCGAACGGGACGACCGAGCGGCGTGCCGAACAGCTTGCCACCGATTACGCCGTCGGTGCCGCCACGGTGGACTACCAGGGTCCGAGCGCCCGGAGCATCAACTTCGAGGCCAACACCACCCCGCAGCCGGCAAGCAAGTTCGATGCCATCGCGCCGAAGCCGGAGCAGATCCGGTGCCGTTGAAATGGACGTCGACGGCTACGCCGATGACCGCGAAGGCGATGTCGGAGCAGGGTGGGGTCTACAAGGTGAATGTTTTCGTGAACGTCACATCCACCAACGCCCAGGCCCTCGACGGGGCTCGGACCACCGTTGTCTACACCGTCACGCTGGACGAGAGCGCGGACTGGAAGATCACCGATGTCGGTGAGGTGGACGGCGCCCTGCCGATGAACTGACAACCTCGCTTCCGCCGAAGCACGACGATGCCGCCGCCCGGGCCCGGGCGGCGGCATCGTCGAGAGGGTGAGGTGTGTGGCCGGGCCGACCAGTGTGCCCGGCCGGTGATCAGCTTGCGGCCGAAGCCAGTTTGCGTTCCCGCTTGGCGGCCTCGCGGGCGAGCATGCGGTCGCGCTGTTCTTCGAATTTGACGACGTCCTTGGACAGTTTATCCAGGAAATTGCCGAGTCGTTCGCGGTTTTCCTCGCCGCGAGCGGTGAAATCGGTGCGACCGAAGATGTCCCACTTCTTCAGCACTGGCTGCACGACTTCTTCCAGGTGCTGACGCAGATCGTAGATGCCGTGCTTGGCCATCAGCACGCCGTTGCGTCGGAAGTTGGGCATCCCGGCGCCGGGCATCTGGAAGTTCTCCAGGATCAGGGTGATGGCGTCCAGTGCCTGGTCGGGGCATAGGTCCAAGGCCGCACCGCACATATTGCGGTAGAAGATCATGTGCAGGTTCTCGTCGGCCGCGATGCGCTGCAGCATCCGGTCGGCGATGGGGTCGTCGCAGGCTTTGCCGGTGTTGCGGTGCGAGACCCGGGTGGCCAGTTCTTGGAAGGTCACATAGGCGACCGAGTGCAGGAACCCGGCATCGGCATCGGCGGGCGAGGCGAAGCCGTTGGTCATGTGGACCATGCGGGCCTGTTCGAGCGCGACAGGGTCGACGCCGCGAGTGACAACGAGATAGTCACGGATAACGATGCCGTGCCGGTTCTCCTCGGCGGTCCATCGACCGACCCAGGTGCCCCAGGCGCCGTCCTGGGAGAAGTTCTCGGCGATCTCGCGGTGGTAGGAGGGCAGATTGTCCTCGGTGAGGAGGTTTGTGATCATCGCGGCCTTGGCGACTTCACTCAGCTTCGACTGTTCGGGATCCCAGTCGATGCCACCGAGTGCGGCGAAATTGCGGCCTTCGTCCCACGGGACGTAGTCGTGCGGATGCCACTCTTTTGCCAAGGACAGGTGTCGGTTGACGTTTTCTTCGGCAACCGGCTCCAACTCCGTAAGCAGTTCGAGTTGAGTCAGATCCCTTGCCATGTAATCAAGCCCTTCATCTGTTGCGGTCTTGCGGGTCGTCCCCCTCGGGTGGACCGTTGCCGATGCGGCCATACCTTACGGCACCGTAGGTGTGATACGAAACGCATCCGGCCGATATAAGCGCAGTTTGGTTCACGTCACATAACTGTCGTCGACATTCGGCGACCACATGCGAGTGTATGGCCTCGACTCCGTCACAGGCCTATCGAAGTGGAGTTACGGCGCGTTATCGAGGGTGGTTCGCACCACACCCACTCCGACGGCGCGTGCCGTCAGTTTCTCGTGCGGCCGCCCCGGTAGCCGCGGCTGCTCAGCAGGCCCGCCAGAACACCTCCGGCGTGCCTTCCGGGGCCCATCTGCCGGGACAGATAGGCCAGCACGATGGGGGCGAGCAGAGGCATGAGCTCGGCGACCGTCTCGTGGCCGCCGGTTCCCGCGGTTTCCCCCAGCGCGGTGATCACGAGGGGTTTCTCGGGGCCGAACACCCTGTCCACGATTTTCGCGCCGTCGGTGACGTCGATCCGGTTCAGGTCCACCGCGCCGGCCCCGTCGACCAGTTCGCCGTGCCGGGCCAGCGCACCCACCAACGCGGCCGCGCCGTCAGGGCGTAGGGCGTTGGACTGTAGACCGCCGAGCAGGGTGGGCACTGCGGTCTGTACGGCGGTGGCCGCGGTTACCGGATCCACCCCGAGGCGGCCGGCGATCTGGGGGACGGGAATCTGCGCGAGCAAGTCGTCGAAGGAGGTCACTAGGG
>NZ_BAFU01000011.1 GCF_000308495.1 Nocardia brevicatena NBRC 12119
AATTTCTCCGCTGTAGTCGATATGCAGTGCGTCGGGCCGAGCCCCAACATCGTCGACGTGCCCTACAGCGGAAGGGTGTATGTCGGCCAGTACAGCGGTCGGCCGGGCTGGACCGGTCTGACCGTCCACACCGGGTCGAGCATTTGGGGTAACTACACCACTCATCCCACACTCACCTGGACCAACCTGAACAGCAACGCTTCTGGCACAGCGAGCGGATCGGCGCCGATGCCCTCGATGTTCGGCACCGGTGCCCAGGTCAGTTTCGACGCCTGGAACATCGGTCCCGGCCCCGTGCGTTTCGACCTCTCGGTCGTCAACTCCGGATTGGTCCCGGTGCCGGTGGTCAACTGCTCGGGAGTCCTTGACATCCCGGCCTGAGCTCGACTCCGTCGGTGATACCGGTCGCGCCGTTTCCATGATCGCGTACTCGGCGCGGTTCAGGCTGCTTTCCAGAGCCGAAGTTTCTCCGGGTTCCGGATCACCCAGATGCGGGTGATCCGTCCGTCGGCCATGTCGAAGGCGTAGACCGACACGATGGTGTCGTCGAGCAGCGCCACCAGGCCGGGTTGACCGTTCACGGTGCGCTCGAGCAGCGTGACCTCGGGGGACTTACTGGCGATCTCGAGCCAGGCGCGGGCGATCCGCTCGCCGCCGGTGATCGGATGGCGGAAGGCAGGAGCCAGGCCGCCGCTGTCGGCCGTCGCGGTCGCCTGGGGATCGAGCAGGCCGATCAGGGCCTCGATGTCTTTCGTCTCCCAGGCCCGTTTGAAGTCCCGGACCACCTCGGCGCGCTGAGTCCTCGACGGGCCCTGTGCGGTGCGGATGCGGCGACGGGCGGAGGAGGCGAGCCGGCGGCAGGCCGCGGGGGTGCGTCCGACGATCTCGGCGACTTCGGCGAAGGAGTAGCGGAAGACGTCGTGCAGGACGAACGCCACCCGCTCGGCCGGTGTCATGGAATCCAGCACGACCAGGAAGGCCATCCCGATCGACTCGTCGAGGGTGACCCGGTCGGCGGGATCGTGACCATCGAGCCATTCGGAACGGTCCGGCACCGGCTCCGGAATCCATTCACCCACGTAGCGTTCCCGCCTGGCCCGCGCCGAGCCGAGCAGGTCGAGGCAGATGCGGCCGGCGCCCGTCGCCAACCAGGCGCCGGGCTTCGCCACCTCCTGCCGCTGCGGCTCGGACAACGCGTACCAGCGCGCGTAGGTCTCCTGCACCACGTCCTCGGCCTCGGCCAGCGAACCGAGCAGCCGGTAGGCGAGGTTGAACAGTTGACGGCGTTCGCTGATCACCGAGCGCTGTTGCGGGTCGGTCACGGTGTCGGCTCCTTCGGTCGATGCGGCCCTGCACAGGAATAGACGAAACAGCGACCCGAACTGTGAGGCGGCCTCACAGTTCGGGTCGGCCGCGTCGTCGGAAGGTCGTGACATGTTCAGCAGAGCAGGAGCCACGCCCATGACCAGAATCGGCATCATTCTGGGCAGTACCCGACCCAATCGCAACGGGCCGCAGGTCGCTCAATGGGTTCTGGACACGGCATCGCGGCGCGACGACGCCGAGTTCGAACCGACCGACCTGCGCGACCACCCGCTACCGCATCTGGACGAGGCGGTGGCGCCGAGGCACGGCCCCTCCGTCCATGAGCACACCCGTGCCTGGGCCGCGTGGATCGCCCCGTTCGACGGCTTCGTGATGGTGACCCCGGAGTACAACCACTCGGCACCCGGAGGGCTGAAGAACGCCCTCGACCACCTGTTCGCGCAGTGGACCGACAAGGCGGTCGGCTTCGTCTCCTACGGTGTGAGCGGCGGCGTCCACGCGGTGGAGCAGCTGCGGTTGGTCTGCGGCGCCCTGGGTATGGCCGATGTGAGCCACCAGGTCGCGATCTCGCTGCTCACCGATTTCGAGAACTACACCACCTTCACACCGGGCGCACACCACACCACCGCCCTGAACACGATGTTGGACCAGCTCGTCGCATGGAGCGCCGCGCTCGCGCCGCTACGGCAGACCGGCGCCGAAACCACTCTCGTCAATTCCTGAGGAGCCGATCATGCCGACACCACCCGACCTCCGGTCCCTCGCCGACCGCATCGAGATCGAAGCGCTGAGCGGCGAATTCACCGACGCGGTGATGATGCACGACTTCGACCGCCTGGCCGCACTGTTCACTGACGACGCGGTGTTGCGTATCCCCGACGCGGGTATCGAACTCACCGGACGCGCCCAATTCGAGCCCGGAATGCGGCGCATGCAGGACGCCTGGGACTACTTCGTGCAGCACACCCACCCCGGTGCGATCGATATCGACGGCGATACCGCCTCCGGCCGCGCGCACATCTGTGAATTCGGCCGGTTACGCAGCGGTAGTTCGCATCTGAACTATGCGATCTACCACGACCGCTACCGGCGAACGACCGACGGCTGGAAGTTCACCGAACGGGTCTACGAGATCCGCTACCTCGACAACTCGCCGCTACCGGGCTCTCCACCGGGTGAGAACGGGGTGGGTGTGGACGTATCCATCGTAGAGGGGAGTGGGTAATCGTGCGGCTGCCCACGGAGCCGCCGCGACCACGGGCAGCCCCATGAGCAGCATCGCCTTTCCGGCGTTAGCCGGTCCTCGTCCGATAGCGGTGGGCTCGGAATCGACCGGCCTACGGCCGGCGATGCCGTTATCGAGCGGTTTCCCGCCGGTCACAGCGGATACAGGCCGCCCTGGGCGTTCGGTCGCCCAGTGTCCGGCGGCCTGCTCGTGCTGTAGGGAACCCAAAACCGGCGAACCGTCGGTCCATGGCGTCGCCATCGGCGATCACGCCACGGAACACGTGCTCGTACTGCAAGGTTCCCAGAACCGCTCGATCACGCCGTTGGTCCGGGCGACCGGACCCGAGACAAGGTTGCCGCCATGGCGGCAGCGATGGCGGCGGCGGCAAGGGCAGTGGTGGTGGGCCAGCCGAACCAGTCGACGGCGGCGGCACCGAAGGCGGTACCCAAGCTGCCGCCGATGAAGTAGACGATCATATACGCGCTGTTGAAGCGGGCCGGGGCGGCCGGTTCGATGGCAAGGATCGTGCTCTGATTGGCTACCTGGGCGGCGAACAGCCCGGCGTCGAAGAGGCCGAGGCAGATCAGGGTTACGACGGTATTCTGCAAGAATGTGCCCAGTGCCGCCGTAGCGGTGATCGCGAGTACGAGTCCGACCAGGATTATTCGTCGCGCGCCGACACGATCGGTCCACGTCCCCGCAACGCGGGCGGCGGCCACACCGAGGAGGCCGGCGAAGGCGTACATGCCGATCCGTTCGGCCGAATACGAGAACGGCGGCTGGGATAGCGCCACCGCGAGCCCGGCCCAGATGGTGCAGAAGGCGAAGAACCACAGAGCGCCGCGACCGGCCGCCGATCGGAGAGCCGAGAACCGGGTATACAGTTCCGGAATCCCCCGCAGTGTCGCCACGTAGCCCACGATGGCACTTCCCTCCGTGGCGGGTAGCACGAAGCGGGCGATGACCGCCATGGCCGCGCAGGCCACTGCGAAAACGGAAAGCATTCCGCGCCAACCGATCGATTCCGACAGCCATCCTCCGACAATCCGGCCCGTGAGGATGCCGGCCGAAATACCCGCGGTCACGATTCCCAGTGCTGTGGCCTGCCGCGACGGCTCGGCGAAACGTCCGGCAATCGAGCTCAATTGGGCACCGACCGATGACCCTGCTCCGATCAGGCCGACGACAAGGCCGAGCAGCCAGGGCGCACCGACCACCGCGCCGGCCGCCAAAGCGGCGGCCAGCGCACCGAATTGGGCCGACAACACGAGGCGTGGTGCGAATTGGTCGACCAGCGGTACCAAGAGCGCCAGCCCCACCAGATAGCCGATCGGTCCGCATGCCAGGGCCATACCGACTGTCGCGAGCGAGGTATGCAGCGAACCGGCGACCTCCGCGATTGCCGGTTGCAGCGGATAGATACTGGCGGTGCCCAACGCGGCCGCGAGCGCCATGAACCAAACGACGGGTATTCGCAATGCGGGGTTGGCCCGTGCGCCCGGAATCAGGTTGGTCTCCATGGCAACGACGCTAGGGACGTCGAGCCCAGGACTCCGGCGGGAAAAGGACGTGATTGTCGCCCACACAGGCCGTGCCACTGCGCACGTAGCGAATCTGGCTGTGTCGATCTCCGAACCCGGGATCACTCGCGGCCACAGATAGCCCGCGAGCAGCATCGCCTCTCTCCGGTTTCATCGTCGATGAACAGCATCCCGCTGGCAGGACCGAGGACAATCGGAGCCGACGGACAGCCTGTTGTCCGCGTATCAACGCACTCCGACACGCTCCGCGAAAGCACGTAGACTGCTCTGCCCATCCTCCTCTAACAACTCACCGACCACCTGCTACACTTGGCTGATTCCGCACCATGCCGCGAATCCGCGCAAAGTCTCCCTGGACCGAGCTTCTACCCGAGCCAACGCGCGCACCGTCTCGTGCACCATGGGGTGGTACCGGGTCTGCGTCGGCGCGATCCGCCGCGCTGTCTGCAACGCGCTGAACGCGCCCTCCCGATCCCCGTGCAGCAGGAAAGCCCGCGCCAGGTCGATGTAGTGATGCCCAGCTCGCTCACGCGGGGTGGCGCTCGGCAACTGCACTGTCTCGGCCCGCTTTACCGCAGTGGTGCCGTCGAGAGCTTCGACAGCCAACCCAACCGACCAGATGGCTACGTTCGTCGGTCCGAAGCACAGCCGGTAGTCGTCTCGGTCGTAACCGATTCGCTGTGCGGTCTCCCTCGCCTCGGCCAGGTGCGCGTCAGCAGTGTCCTTGCGGCCGGCGCGCGCGGCTGCCAAGCCGGACTTGAGATGCAAGTTCCCCCACATCGCGAGCGTGGCCGGATCGCCCCTGCCGAGCTCCGCTTCGATCTGCCGACGGCTGCCTTCCAGGAAGCGCTCCGCCCCGGCCCAGTCGGCGGCGCAGATCATTTCTCCCGCACGCTGGTAGTCACCGGCCAGCACTGCCAGTTTGTCACCCGACTGTGCGGCAGCCCATTCGTAGCGGTCCACCGCCAGCGAGGCCAGGTCGGTGTAGCCGAGTTTGTAGACGATCTGAGAGGTCGCCGCATACGTCTCCGCGAGCAGACCGAAAATGCGTTCCTGCTCCGGCCCCTGAGTGGAGTACCACGCCACCCTCAGGTCATGAAGCAGCGAGGGCAGCAGTGTGCCCAACTCGTGCAGTTTCACCATGTGCCGCAGCTTCGATGCGCGTGCCACATCTTTGACCAGGTCATCGATCGTCCGGGGTGGGACATCATCCGGGGGAATTCGGTACACGGCCAGTTCCCGTCGGATATCGGGGATGCCCGAATGCACCATTTTCTCGTTCCGAGATTCCCTCGGATATGGCTGATCCAGTAGATCTGCGATACCGACTTTCAGTGCGCGGGCACATGCGCTCACAAACGCCGGAGAGGCTGGGGTACGCCCTTGTTCCACGGCCTTGACCAATGAGGTAGAGACGTTGGCCTTGGCGGCCAGTCGCGCCTGAGTCAAGCCGGCGAGTTTGCGTTCTTCGGCTACGCGCGCCCCCACGCCGTTGATCTTCTGCTTGGTACCCATACATCACATCCTGGCGTTATCCCCTAACACCATGGTGCCAAAAGTCTTGTCCCCTCACGGGAGAACACCGAACGAACCTACGTACACCATCCCCGCCGATTGATCCCTGGCACCGGCGCGGGATCGGTCACCACCACAACCACCACACAAGCCGAGGTCTCCATGTCAGAGATCAGCACCGACCCCGCCGCCGAGATGCGTTCGGGTATATGGGCGCCGGGATGGCCGCACGAGAAACCGGACCGGCCGTTCACCACTGCCGAGGCTCACGCCGTTATGCAAACCCATAAGGACTGTGGGTTGGAATGTGCTCGGAAGCAGGCCGCGTGGGATGCGCTTGTCGCGGTCGGGCGGATCGTTCCCGATACGGGCAGGACGCGATGAGCGGTGTAGTGCCCGCCGAGTCGGTCAATCGGTGGCGTATGGAGAAGTGCGATGACCTCACCGCGCCGACGGGTATCGAGCATGCGCGGTTCGTGCTCACCTTCCATGCCGGACACGGCTGCCGTCGTTTCCTCGTGGGCTTGGCCTACACGTCGGAGGTGATGTGATGGCGCTTCCTCAGCGGATACCACTGGACGAGCAGGTCAAGGGGCGAAAGTCGTTTCTGAAGGATGTGCCGCACACGGCCATACTGATCCGGATCGCCGAACACCTGCGCACAGTGGAGTGCGTGTCCGAGGAGCACGTCGTCTCGGAGGTGCCGTGAGCGAGCCCTACCTCGGTATTCTGATCTCGAGCGACGGCACCGTCTGCCGTATCGGTCTCGACGGTTTTCCCATCGACTCTCCGCCGGATCCGCCCGAACCCGATGAGCCGTCCACAGTGGAACAGCTCGTGATCGACATCGAACCGGGCGGCATCGCCGAGACCGAAGAGCACTCCGCATCGGATTGATGTCCGGAAACGATGAAGCGCCATATGCGGCAGGTTTGCGATCACCGAAGAATTTGGGGCAGAAGAGAGGTCGGCCGAAGCGCTCCGGTGGTGTGCCCGAGCCTGGATCCACCGATCCCAGAGTGGTCTGCGGCTTCCTCACTCTGGATGCCTTGCAGTGCAAAGACCTTTCTGCGGTAGGTGTTGGCCGGCGGACGCACCTGCGAAGTGCTCGGCGATTATCGCGTGAACAATGAACGATCCGGCTCCGGTATCCACATGGCGCCGACTGCGTCGCCGTTGTAGCTGGCGGTGACGAAGTCGATCAAAGAGGTGAGCTGTGGATAGGTGGTGATCGTCTCCCGCCACAGCAGTGCCATGGGGTAGGCGGGCGTGGGGTTGACGATGGGGATGCGGCGGATATTCGGATGCCACGGCGTCGTGGTTCCTTCACCACCGAAGGTGACCAGCGTCGTCGAGTCCGCGATGCGGTCGACGATGTTCGCGAAACCGATACCGCCGGGGTGCCGTTCGGTATTGATTGTGATGCCGCAGCTTTCGCCGAGCCGGCCGTAGAAGTCACCTACTTCGGAGTCGAATCCGGCCCCGGGCACCCATGCGGTGAGTCCGTCGAGGTCGTCGAGTTCGACGTGGTCGCGGCCCGCGAGTGGATGGCCGTTGCCGACGAGTAGATGCAGGGCGTCGAGGTAGGCGGGCACCGCGGTGATATGCGCCGGCAGGGGGTGGGCGTGCCAGTGTGCACGGGCGAAGGCGACATCCACCCGACAGTCGATCATGGCGTTCCGTGATGTCATCGACGGGCCCATCATGATGAGTTCGACCTCGGCGTCCGGGTGCTTCTCGAGGTAGAACCGCATCAGGTTCGCGTCGGCGATCTGGGCGCCGTGTACCGCGACGCGGAGTACTTGCGAATCGCGCACCGCGGTGGTGGCGGCGTCGGCCGACGCGAGGACCGAGCGGGCGTGCGGCAGGAAGCGAGCGCCGTGGGCGGTCAACGTGACGTTGCCGATCCGGCGCTTGAATAGTCGGGCGCCCAGTTGACCCTCCAGTTTCGCGATTCGCTTGGACACTGCCTGCTGGCTGATGCCCAGTACCGACGCGGCCAGACCGAACTGGCCTTCGTCGCCGACGGTGACCATCGCGCGTACCGCGGACAGATCGAGATCCACCCCAACACCTGCTTCCACATCCATTGGTTGTTAATCGGTGCGTGTCGTTTGTTCGACAAGGCGACACTCTAGCTGGTCGTATACCTGCCAACTTGCCGGGTGCGGGTTTGCGTCCGACAACCAGTTGGCGTTGCTAGGGCCTGAGTGGGTGGTTGGTGGTCATGAGTCGTTCGTCCTTCGTGCATCTGCACAATCACACCGAGTATTCGATGCTCGACGGTGCGGCAAAGGTCGGCCCGCTGCTCCAGGAGGCCGAGCGGCTCGGGATGACCGCGGTCGGGATGACCGACCACGGCAATATGTACGGCGCGAGCGAGTTCTACAACGTCGCCGAGAAACACGGCATCAAGCCGATCATCGGCATCGAGGCGTACATCGCGCCCGAGTCGCGGTTCAACACCAAGCGAGTGCTGTGGGGCGATCCGAGTCAGAAGTCCGACGACGTCTCCGGTAGCGGCGCCTATACGCACATGACAATGGTCGCCGAGAACTCGACCGGCCTCCGGAACCTGTTCACACTGTCGTCGCTCGCCTCCATCGAGGGCCAACTCGGCAAGTGGCCGCGCATGGACGAGGAACTCATTGCCCGCCACGCCGAGGGCATCATCGCCACCACCGGCTGTCCGTCGGGGGAGGTGCAGACCCGGCTGCGGCTCGGCCACGACCGCGAAGCTCTCGAGGCCGTCGCGAAGTGGCAGGAGATCTGGGGCAAGGACAACTTCTTCCTCGAACTGATGGACCACGGGCTGTCGATCGAGCGCCGAGTCCGTGGGGGCCTGCTCGACATCGGCAAGAAGTTGGGCATTCCGCCGCTCGCGACCAATGACTGCCACTACGTCACCAAGGACGCGGCCGAGAATCACGAGGCGCTGCTGTGCATTCAGACCGGCAAGACGTTGTCGGATCCGACCCGCTTCAAGTTCGACGGTGACGGCTACTACCTCAAGTCCGCCGAGGAGATGCGCGCCCTCTGGGATGCCGAGGTGCCCGGTGCCTGCGATAACTCGCTACTGATCGGCGAGCGGGTACAGCCCTACGAGGACGTGTGGCAGCACCGCGACCGGATGCCGGTCTTCCCGTTGCCCGAGGGCGAGACGCAGGCGAGTTGGCTCCACAAGGAGGTCATGCGAGGCCTCGACCGCCGTTTCCCGGTCGGCCCGCCGCGGGAGTACGTCGAACGCGCCGAGTACGAGATCGGCGTCATCAACCGGATGGGTTTCCCCGCCTACTTCCTCGTGGTCGGCGACCTCATCGGCCACGCGCGCGAGGTCGGTATCCGCGTCGGACCGGGCCGAGGCTCGGCGGCCGGTTCGCTCGTCGCGTACGCGATGGGTATCACCAACATTGATCCCATTCCGCACGGCCTGCTGTTCGAGCGGTTCCTCAACCCCGAGCGCGTGTCGATGCCCGATATCGATATCGACTTCGACGATCGCCGCCGCGGTGAGATGGTCCGCTACGCCACCGAGAAGTGGGGCAGCGACAAGGTCGCGCAGGTCATCACGTTCGGCACCATCAAGACCAAGGCCGCCATCAAGGACTCCGCGCGCGTCCAGTTCGGCCAGCCCGGTTTCGCCATCGCCGACCAGATCACCAAGGCGCTCCCGCCGCCGATCATGGCCAAGGACATCCCGCTGTCGGGTATCACCGACCCCCGGCACGAGCGGTACCAGGAGGCCGCCGAGGTCCGGGCGCTCATCGAGTCCAACCCGGACGTCGCCAAGATCTACCAGACCGCGAAGGGCCTCGAGGGCCTGATCCGTAACGCCGGTGTGCACGCCTGTGCGGTCATCATGTCCTGCGAACCGCTCACCGACGCCATCCCGGTGTGGAAGCGGGCGCAGGACGGCGCCATCATCACCGGCTGGGACTATCCGTCGTGTGAGGCCATCGGCCTGCTGAAGATGGACTTCCTGGGTCTGCGCAACCTCACCGTCATCGGCGACACGATCGACAACATCAAGGCCAACCGCGGCATCGACCTCGACCTCGACACCCTCGCACTGGACGACGAAGCCACCTACGCAATGCTCGCCCGCGGCGACAACCTCGGTGTCTTCCAACTCGATTCGACAGGTATGCGCGAGCTTCTCCTCCGCATGGCTCCCACAGAGTTCAACGACCTCATCGCATCGAACGCGCTCTACCGCCCCGGCCCCATGGGCGTCGGAGCGCACTGGTCGTATGCCGACCGCAAGAACGGCCGCGAGGCCGTCACGCCCATCCATCCAGAACTCGACGAACCCCTCCACGACATCTTGGGTGAGACGTACGCACTGATCGTCTACCAGGAGCAGATCATGCAGATCGCCCAGAAGGTGGCCGGATACACCCTCGGACAAGCAGACCTCCTGCGCCGGGCAATGGGCAAGAAGAAACCCGAAGTGCTCGCCGCCGAGTTCGAGAACTTCCGCAATGGCATGCGCGCCAACGGCTACAGCGACGAAGCGATCACCGCGCTGTGGGAAGCCGTCCTGCCGTTCGCCGGCTACGCCTACAACAAGTCACACGCCGCCGGATACAGCCTGGTCATGTACTGGACCGCGTACCTCAAGGCCAACTACCCCGCCGAGTACATGGCCGGTCTGCTCACCTCCGTCGGCGACGACAAGGACAAGGCCGCGGTCTACCTGTCGGACTGCCGCAAGCGGGGCATCAGAGTTCTGCCGCCGGACGTCAACGAGTCCCGCGCCGACTTCTCCTCGGTCGGCGAGGACATCCGCTTCGGCCTGGGCGCGGTGCGCAACGTCGGCGCGAATGTGGTGTCGTCGATCATCTCGGCCCGCGAGAAGAAGG
This sequence comes from Nocardia brevicatena NBRC 12119, assembly GCF_000308495.1. Lineage (GTDB taxonomy): Bacteria > Actinomycetota > Actinomycetes > Mycobacteriales > Mycobacteriaceae > Nocardia > Nocardia brevicatena. The sequence continues at coordinate 10,473 of NZ_BAFU01000011.1, forward strand.
GGAGCTTCACGGACTTCTCCGACTATCTCGCCAAGGTCGACGCATCGGCGTGTTCGAAGAAGGTCACCGAATCCCTCATCAAGGCCGGCGGTTTCGACTCGCTCGACCATCCCCGCAAGGGTCTGATGCTGGTGCATGCCGATGCGATCGACGCGGTGATGAGCACGAAGAAGGCCGAGGCCATCGGCCAGTTCGACCTGTTCGGCGGAGATGACACCGACGAGTCCGTCACGTCCGTCTTCAATGTCAAGGTTCCCGACGAGGAGTGGGACACCAAGCACAAGCTCGCCCTCGAGCGCGAGATGCTGGGGCTGTACGTGTCCGGGCATCCCCTCGACGACATCGCCGCCGAACTCTCGTCCCTCACCGACACCTCCATTGCCACAGTCCTCGACGGGAAAGTCCGACATCGCCGGCAGATTGTCATCGGCGGAATCGTCGCCGCTGTCGACCGTCGCGTGAACAAGAAGGGCGAGTCCTGGGCCATCGTCGAGATCGCCGACCTCGACGCGAGCACCGAAGTGCTCTTCTTCCCCGCTGCTTATGCCAACGCGCACCCCCTCCTGACCGAAGACGCCGTACTACTCGTCAACGCGAACGTCAGTATCCGAGAGGGAAGGACTTCACTGATCGCGAACGACGCCACCGTCCCCGATCTGAGGGCCGGAACTCCGCGCACCGACCCGATCACCCTCGCCATCTCGGTGCAATCGTGCACACGCTCCAACATCAAAGCTTGCGCGAGATCCTTCAACGCCATCCCGGGGACACCGACGTACACATCATCCTGTCCGGGAGTACGAAAACGTCGCGGTGGGCCACCGACCCACGGTTCCGCGTCCGGAAGACACCGGCCTTACTCGGAGAGCTCAAGGCCCTGTTCGGGGCCAACTGCCTGACAGCCGCCGCCGTTACGGCCCATGCGTAGAGCGAGTCGGGGGGCTGTCACTCGGGCCGTCTTCGACGACCTCGATCCGATCGGCATGGCAGGGTCGGTACCGACAAGGGCGCCGGCCCGGAAGGTGCGCAGCGAGACCGCCTCCGGCCGCGCGCACATCGGTGAATCCGGCCGGTTGCGCGGCGGCGGATCGCATGCGGGCTGTGCGGTCTACCACGACCGCTACCAGCGAACGGCCGACGGTTGGGAGTTCACCGAGCGGGTCCACGAGATCCGATACCTTGACAACTTGGCCTGACGCCGCTGGTTCGGCCCAGGGCGGACCGATTCTCGGGGTTCCGTCGCCACTTGCATCCGAACGCGGTGCACGAAACACTGGGCGGTTCGAACCAATGCGAAGAGGCGTAGAGGGATAGTCTTGGGCGAGAAGGGATTTCCGCGATTCCTGTGGAATCTGCGGGACTCACCGTGGGTGGCGCGCCACGACAGCGTCGAAGGCCGGCTCGCTCGTCTCTTCGGTGAGAAGGTTTCGGACATGCCGAATGGTCCGTGGTCGCCTCTGGGACCGGAGCGTGCGGAGCGGCTGCGCCGCCCTGACTTTCGGCGCCGAATTCGATGCGATCGCCAAGGAATCGGAAGGTCGCAGGAAGGTTCGATGATTCCTCGTCGAACTGTTCCGCCGCGGATTCGATGACGCGGGTGGGATCAATGTTCCCGACTTCGACTGACTGTTAGTGGCGGGTGTGCGCGATATCGCCGGCGCTGCGGCGTTGTGTCGTTGCCCAGGACGGGAGCCAGGCCGGTTCAGGAAGCGGTGCCAGGCTTGCGAAGTGGTTGATGATCGCCCGAAGTCCCGGGTGCGGATTCGTTCTGGGGAGCATGAGGGAGACCGGGTAGGCGAGTATCGGATTCACGATCGGGATGCGGCGTAGATCGTAGTTCGTCGGCCAGATGTACCGGTCGCGCGCGGCCACGAGTGTGGCCACGTCGGCGGACTCGGCGAGGGCGTCGGAGAGTACCTCGTTACCGAAGTTCGGGCCTGCCGCGTCGATGCGGAGGTCGAAGGCGGTGGCGAGCTGGTCGTAGAACTCCGCCCATTCGCTTCGGGGCACGATACCCGGCACCCAGATCCGAAGTTTGCGCAACCGGGGCGGGGTCAGTGTTCGTGCGGCGGCAAGCGGATGTCCGGGGCCGACAAGGAGTTCCAGCGGGGAGTCGAAGGCATGGATCATGTGCACGTCGCTCGGCAGCGTGGCCGGATCGGTGAGGGTGCGGAACGAGGCGTCGATATCGCCTGCCCGGACTGCGGCGGCCGCCACGTGAGGGTCGTCCACCTCGAGGGTCACCACGTCGAGTTCGGTTTCGGGATGTGCCCGCCAATAGTCGTGCAGAATGACGGCCTGCGCGCTTCGCAGGCCCAGAACGTCGATCCGCAGGGCCCGCGAGCCCGGCCTGACCGCGGTGACGGCGCGATCGACACCCGCGACGATACTCCGCGCGTGTGAGAGGAACGCCTGGCCGTCGAGCGTCGGTTCGACCCCTCGGGCGGTACGGGTGAACAGGCGTACCCCCAGCTCACGCTCCAGGGCGGCGATCCGCTTGGAGACCGCCTGCTGTGTCACGCCCAGCTCGTCGGCCGCGTGTTGCAGCTGTCCGAGCTCGGCCGCCCGGACGAACGATCGCACTGCCTCGGTATCCATCGGTCCAGCTTAAGCACGCCCAACCGATCGTTGTGGCTCGCCGAATGGTGGTTGTTTGATTCCGCCCTCGGATAACCGATGTGATTCAAGGACCCGAACATCGGTTGTCGCGAAGGAGTCAGGTGCGCGTGAAATGGGGGTCCGACCTCGGTTGGTTGTGGTGGGCCTACGCCGTCGGCACGTACGGCACATGGATCGCCTTCGGGGCGTTCCCGCTCGTCGCGGTGCAGGTGCTGCACTCGTCGGCATTCACGGTTTCGCTTCTGGAGGCGGCCGGGCTTGCTGTCGCGGCGATCGTCGCGGTCCCGTTCGGGCCGTGGGTCGAGCACCGGGCCAAGCGCCCGGTGATGATCGCGATGGACCTGGTTCGGTTCCTCGCGATGGCGAGCGTTCCGCTCGCGTACTTCCTCGGCTTGCTGTCATACATTCAACTGCTGGTGGTCTCGGTCGTCTCAGGGACCGCGAGCATCGCCTTCACCGCCGCCTCCGGCGCGTACCTGAAATATCTCGTTCGCGGTGATCGCCTCCTTGCCGTGAACGGGAGATTCGAGGGCACGAGCTGGGTGGCGACCGCGGCCGGACCGCCCCTCGGCGGCGCGCTCATCGGGCTGCTCGGCCCGGTCATCACCATCATGGCCGACGCCCTCAGCTACCTGCTCTCCGCGCTCGGGGTCCTCCGCATCCGCGGCGGCGATACCGCGGCGCCCCGCGACCCGGCCGGCAGGTTGCGCGGAGCCGACCTCCTCGGTGGTTGGCGGTTCATCCTCCACGACCGCGCACTACGGGGCCTGTTCTTCAACTCGATCCTGGTCGGCGGCTTGATCATGGCAGCCCTCCCTTTGCTGGTCGTCCTCATGCTGGGCGAATACCGCTTCCCGGCCTGGCAATACGGTCTTGCCTTCGGCCTCCCGGCACTCGGCGGCTTCGTGGGCGCTCGCCTCTCCGCACGACTCGTCGCCCGCTACGGCCGGCACCGGGTCATGACCGTCTCCGGTTGGCTGCGATCGTTTTTCCCACTCGGTCTCGCGTTCGTCCATCCCGGCGTCACCGGACTCCTCACCGTGATCATCGTCGAGGGCCTGCTGATCACCTGCATGGGTATCTTCAATCCGATCTACGCCACAGAACGCCTGCAACGGACTCCCGCGAGCCATGCCGCCCGAGTCCTCGGCGCATGGAGTGTCAGCAGCAAACTCGTGCAGGCCGCTCTCATGGTGACCTGGGGCCTCCTCGCCACATTCACCGGCCTCCTCGCCGCGATCACCATCTCCGGCATTCTCCTGCTCGCCACCCCGCTGTTGCTACCCGAACAAACACACTTGCTCGGTCCTGAACCCGACCTGCCGGCCGAAGAGGTTCCGGCCACATGACCCACCGCAACGTCTCGCTTCGGACCTGTGCCGGTTTCCGGTGCGACGGATCCGGGAATCCGGCCGGTCACGAACTCCGTCACACAGCCGGTAACTGCCGCGCAAGCAGCACACGACCCTGCATACCGGCTGTATGCGGGGCCGTGTGCTGTCCACCCGAACGGTGATCGAGGGATGGGCCGCGAGGGGGGCCCGGCCCGGATTCCGTCGATCAGCCAACCTGGGTGGCCGTGGCCATGGCGCGGTCGACCTCCCAGAATGCGCGCAGCGCGACGATCTTGCCGGCCTCGTCGACCTTGTAGGTGAACACGCCCTCGGCGTCGATGCGATGACCGCCGATGATACTGCGAATTGTGCCGGTGAAGGCCACCTCCGAACCGCAGGCGAACGAATCACCGAACAGGAACTCGATGGATTCGGTGCCGGCGATGGCCTTGTCCCAGAACGCGGCGATGGCTTCGTGCCCGCGGTGGCCCTTACCCTCCGGGTCGAAACCGGACGGTCCGATCGGGTCCTCCACGATGCCGTCCGCTGCGAACAGCGCCAGCCATGCGTCCTTGTCGCGGGCGCGGACCGCGGCCTGGGAGGCCAGGCCGGCGGCGCGGGCGGGATGCTCGGTGCTCATCCGATCGGCTCCGCGATGTACTCCGCGGCGAATTTGCGCAACGCGTCCTTCTTCGCCTCGAGCTCCCCGTCGAAGCCGATACCTTCGGCCAGCCAGGGAATCACGATCACGTCGGTGACACCCGCGTCGTACTGCTCCTGGTAGCCGGCCCGGCCGAATTTATCGATACAGACCGCCTGGATTTCGAACGGTGTATCGGCGCGGCCGTATTCGGCTCGCAGTTCGGCCAGTCGGACGATCGTGGCCTGCAAATCCTCGAACTTCATCATCGCCGAGGTCCAGCCGTCACCGACCCGGGCCGCGCGGCGCAGGGCCACGTCGGTATGTCCGCCGACATAGAAGGGGACCGGTTCGCTCGGCGCCGGGCTCATCTGGAGTTCGTCGAAATCGAAGAACTCGCCGTGGTATTCGACCATACCGCCGCCCAGGACGAGTTTGATGATGTCGATCATCTCGTCCACCCGCCCGCCGCGACGCGCATAGGGCACCCCGCACCATTCGAATTCCTCGGGCGCCCAACCGATGCCGACACCGAACCCGAAGCGGTTGCCGGTCATATTGGCCACCGAGCCGACCTGCCGGGCCAACAGCAGCGGGTTGCGCGACCCGAGCTTGAGCACATTGGTGTAGAAGCGAATCCGCGAGGTCACCGCGCCCATAGAAGCCGCGGCGATGAGCGGATCCACCCACGGGGTCTCCGGGCCCCAGAAGCGGCTGCCGTCGGGGGTATAGGGGTACTTCGCCGCCTGGGATTTCATATAGAACAGCGAATCCGGCAGTGCGATCGAGGAGAACCCGCACTCCTCCGCTGTTCTGGCGAGTTCGGGCAGCTGATCCAGTGGGCTCATCGCCACACCCAAGCTGAACTTCAAGGTCATCGGTGCTCCTTGTTCATACGGAATACCCGCATCCGATAGCGTCCGGGCGAGTGTCGCTCACCGGCGCTCCGATCCCACGACCCACATCGAGAAGTACTGCGATCCGCCACCATACGCGTGACCGAACGCCTTACGCGCGTCCCCGACCTGATAGTCCCCGGCACGGCCCATGACCTGTTTGGCGGCCTCCGCGAAGCGGATCATGCCGGAGGCACCGATGGGGTTGGACGAGAGGACCCCACCCGACGGATTCACCGGCAGCATGCCGCCGATCTCGGTTTCCCCCTTGTCGGTCAGCTTCCAGCCCTCGCCGGGGGCGGCGAAACCGAGATTTTCCAGCCACATCGGCTCGAACCAGGAGAACGGAACGTAGATCTCGGCCGCGTCGATCTCGGTCAGCGGGTCGGTGATCCCGGCCGTCTCCCACAGCGCCTTGGCCGCCTCCTGACCGGCCTGCGGGCTGACCTGGTCGCGCCCGGAGTAGGCGAGCGGCTCGGTGCGCATGGCGGTGCCGTGCACCCAGGCCACTTTCTTACCGGTGGCCTCCATCGCCGTCGCGGACTTCTCGCCGCCGAGGACAATGGCGCAGGCGCCGTCGGAGGACGGGCAGGTCTCGTCGAAGCGGATCGGGTCCCACAGCATCTGCGAGGAGAGCACCTCCTCCACCGTTTTATCGCCCTGCTTCAGATGCGCGTGCGGATTCTTGGCGCCGTTGCGGCGGTCCTTCGCGGCCACCATGGCCCCGACGTGCAGCGGTGCGTTGGAGCGGCGGATATAGGAGCGCACATGCGGGGCGAAGTAGCCGCCCGCGCCCGCGCCGACCGGCATGGTGAACGGAACCGGAATCGACAGGGCCCACATGGCGTTCGATTCCGACTGCTTCTCCCATGCGATGGCGAGCACCTTCTCGTGCACCCCGCCCTGGATCAGGTTGGTGGCGACGATGGCGGTGGAGCCGCCGACCGACCCTGCCGTATGCACGCGCAGCAGCGGTTTCCCGGGCGCACCCAGGGCATCGGCCAGGTACAGCTCGGGCATCATGACGCCCTCGAACATATCGGGCGCCTTGCCGATCACGATCGCATCGATATCGGCCATGGTCACATCGGCGTCGGCGAGTGCCCGGTCGATGGCCTCCCGGCACAGCCCGGCCATCGAGACATCGGTGCGTTTCGCCACATGGTGGGTCTGTCCGGTGCCCAGCACCGCGGCGGGGAAACTCATCGGCCGGCCTCCGAATTCAGAACGGTCACAAGGTTTTGCTGTAGGGCGGGCCCACTGGTGGCCTGTGCCAGGGTGCGGTCGGCGGCACCGGTCATGATCTGATGCGCGGCGTAGCCGATACGCTCCAGGCCGGTGGCGAACATCGGGTTGCCGGCCAGGGCGCCGCCCGAGGGGTTCACCTTGGTCTCCGGTTTCAACCCGAGCGCCTCGGTGAGGATGAGCTGCTGATGGCTGAACGGCGCGTGCAGCTCGGCCACCTGGATACCGCTGGTGTCGCCGCCGGTCACCGCCCGGCCCGCGGCCTCGGTGGACGGGGAGGTGGTGAGGTCGCGGGCGCCGAGCACGCCGGAGTCGATCCGGTGGGCCATACCGGTGATCCAGGCCGGGCGTTCGCACAGCTCCCGGGCCCGGTCACCGACGGCGAGCACGATGGCCGCCGCGCCGTCGGTCACGGGTGCGCAGTCGTGTTCGCGCAGCGGGTCGGCCACATATGGCGCGGACAGCAGTTCGTCGATACCGGTGCCGTGCACGGTGTGGGCGGCCGAGACCGCCGCCATATCGCGTTCGGTCCAGCGGCCGGCGTCCAGGCCTGCCCGCGCCTGCAATCCGGCGATGGCCAGTGCGTCCGGCCACAGTGGTGTCACCAGGTACGGGTCGAGCTGGGTGGTGAGGATCTGGCGCAGGGTGCCCGCGGACGATTTGCCGAAACCGTAGACGAGCGCGGTGCGGGCCTGGCCGGAGCGCAGTTTCACCCAGGCCTCGTACAGCGCCCAGGCGGCGTCCATCTCCACATGGGATTCGTTGATCGGCGGTACGGCGCCGATGGAGTCGATGGCGGAGATGAACGAGAAGGACCGTCCGGCAAGGTAGTCGGACGAGCCCGAGCACCAGAAGTCGATATCCGACTTGGTGATGCCGAGCCGGTCATAGAGCTGCTGGAAACAGGGCACCAGCATTTCCACACCGTTGGTGGTGCCGTAGGTCTCGGATACGTGGGGTGCGTGCGCGAAACCGACGACGGCGATCTCGGTGGCGTTATCGGTGGAACGCTCGGTGATGGTCACTCGGGAGCCCTCTCACAGGTGATGCTTGTAGGTTTCGTAATCGGCATCCGGCTCGCTGGTCGGGCGGAAGTGGTCGATGTTCTCCAGGCCGTAGCCCCACTCCTCGCGCGGTTTCCACACCGCCTCCACGCGCATGCCCATCCGCACCTCACCGGCGTCGCAGCCGAGCACCAGGTGCAGGAAGGGGATATCGGCGCCGTCGAGCAGCACGTAGGCGGCCACATAGGGCGGTGTGATCCGCTGGCCCATGAACGGCACGTTGACGATGCAGAAGGTGGTGACGGTGCCGTGGTCGGATACCTCCACCATGTCGCTGGTGGCGCGGCCGTTCACGGGGTCGGCGCCGCGCGGGGGGAAGTACACCTTGCCACCGGCCTCGGTGCGGCCGCCGAGGAGCTTGCCCTCCTTCAGGCCGCGCAGGTAGGCGGTCTCCTCGGGGGACGCGGTGTGCTTGTAGCTGATGTCGACCGGGGTGGTGATGACGGTGACCGGTTCGGCGTCGGTGGCCGAACCGTCGGTGGCCGTGGAGGTCTCGCCGGGTTCGAAGCAGACGATATCGCGGATGCTGCCGGTGGTTTCGGCGGCCCAGCGCGCCACCACCCGCATACCGGTGCTGATCCGGTCGGGGCTCGCCACGTCCACCGCGTGCAGCAGGGATGTGTCCGCGCCGTCGAGTTCGATCAGCGCGTAGGCGAACGGCCGGTCGAACGGCTGGCCCGGCAGCGGGTCGCGGACCCAGCTCCAGGACCGGACGGTGCCGGTATCGGCGACGTTCACGAACTCACCGAGCGGTTCGGCGGTGACCGGGTCGTATTCGGCCGGTGGTACGAGCACTCGGCCGTCCGAACCGCGCACGCCGACCACGCGGCGCTCGCGGAGCCCGGTCAGGAATTTTCCGATGGTGGGTCCCACGGAGCGGGTGTAGTCGAACTTCATCCGCAGGGGCGCACTGAGCACATCGCTCGGTTTTGGTCCCGGCGGGTGTTCCTGCGTAATTACCGTGGGTGCAGTATTCCCCCGATTGACTTCCTCTCCATTCTGGAGGATGGAGGTTCCCGGCCTCACGGCCGGGCTTTCCTGTTTCATCGATGGCTGCCTTCCCGCATCAGCTGCGGGACGGTCTCACACCATCTCCGCAGGCGAGCACCGCCAGCCCGGCGGCGTGTATATTCTTGGCCGCATTCACATCCCGATCGTGGAAGGCTCCACATGAGCATGTCCACTCTCGTATATGTAGCGGCATCGTCTTGTTGATATGCCCGCACGTCGAGCATGTTCTGCTCGACGGGTAGAACCGGTCGACCGTGACGATCGTGCGTCCGTACCAACTGGCTTTGTACTCGAGCATTGTCCGAAAACGCGACCAGCTTGCATCCGAGATAGCGCGAGCGAGACGTCGGTTGCGGACCATGTTCCGCACGCTCAAGTCCTCGATGGCGATCACTTGGTTTTCGCGTACCAATCGAGTTGAGAGTTTGTGCAGATGGTCGCGGCGACGGTCCGCGATCCGAGCGTGAATTCTTATGACTCTGAGCCGTGCTTTGGCCTTGTTTTTCGACCCTTTCTGCTTCCTGGCGAGTATGCGCTGAGCCCTGACCAGACGCTCTCGGTCGCGCTTTTCGTACCGTGGATTCGATATCTTCTCGCCTGTGGAGAGTGTGTAGAGGCTGGTGATCCCGGCGTCCAGGCCGATCGTGGTGTCGGTTGGCTCGTGCCCAGTTACTGTGTCCTCGACCAGGATCGAAATGTGGTAGCGGCCCCGCGCATCTTTCGTCACTGTGACCTGTGTCGGTATCGTCCCCTCCGGTAGTGGACGCGACCAGCGGATATTCAGCGGCTCGGTCTGCTTGGCGAGTTTGATGTGTCCGTCGCGGTAAGTGAAGCAGTTCGAAAAGTAGGTCGCAGACTCCGTTGACCAACCTTTCTTCTTGAACTTCGGATATCCGGCCTGCTTGCGCCGGAACTTGTCGAACGCGCTTTGCAGATTCCGCAAAGCGGCTTGCAACGGGCCTTTCGACGGCTCGGCGAGCCACACCGTTTCCGGATCGCGTTTCCAGGAAGTGAGCATTTTGTCCGTTTCGGCGTGCGTGACACGGCGTTGCTCGATCGTCCACGCCCGGGAACGCTCCGCGAGCGCCCGGTTGTAGACATACCGGACGCAACCGAATGTCCGCGAAAGCTGCTGTTCCTGTTCGGTAGTCGGGTAGAAGCGGTATCGATACGCCCGCTTCACCACCCGCGACCCCATAGGTGACAACATGGCACCTTGCTCTGTCACGGCGAAGCGAACGTGCCGATCCAGGCGTGCGGAGCAGGGCTTGCGTGCTACGGTTCCTGGTCACGATATCGAGTAGAACAGGTTCTTATTCTGCTGGCAAGCAGTAGCCCGGAAAGGGGTCGGTTGTGAAGTTCGGATTGCAACTCGGGTACTGGGGGGCGACCCCGCCGGAGAACGCCGGTCGGATCGTGGTGGCCGCCGAGGAGGCCGGATTCGACGCGGTGTTCGCGGCGGAGTCGTGGGGGTCGGACGCGTTCGGTCCGCTCGCCTGGTGGGGGTCGGCGACGAACCGGGTGCGGTTGGGTACCTCGGTGGTGCAGCTGTCCGCGCGTACCCCGGCCGCCACCGCCATGCACGCGCTGACCCTGGACCATCTCAGCGGCGGACGCGCCATCCTCGGCCTGGGTGTGTCCGGGCCCCAGGTGGTGGAGGGCTGGTATGGGCAGCCGTTCGCCAAACCGTTGCAGCGTACCCGCGAATACATCGATATCGTCCGCAAGGTGCTGGCGCGCGAGGCTCCGGTGACCAGCGGCGGCCCGCACTATCCGCTGCCCTACACCGGTCCGGGCGCGACCGGGCTGGGCAAACCGCTGAAGCCCATCGTGCACCCGCTACGTGCGGATCTGCCGATCTGGCTGGGGGCGGAGGGGCCGAAGAACGTGGCCCTGACCGCGGAGATCGCAGACGGCTGGCTGGCCATCTACTACACCCCGCGGCTGGCCGGTATGTACGACGAATGGCTGGGCGAGGGCTTCGCCCGCGCGGGTGCCCGGCGTTCGCGGGACGACTTCGAGATCGCCGCCAGTGCCCAGGTGATCGTCACCGACGACCCGGCGGGCGAGATCGAACGGATGCGCTGGGTGACCTCGCTCTATATCGGCGGCATGGGCGCACCGGAGCTCAACTTCCACGCTCAGGTGTACAAGCGGATGGGCTACGACAAGGAGGTCGACGAGATCGGCCGGCTCTTCCGGTCGGGTCGCAAGGCCGAGGCCGCGGCGGCCGTCCCGGACGAGATGATCCGCGACACCACGATCATCGGTGACGAGGAATATGTCCGGAAACAGATCGGCGTCTGGGAGGCGGCCGGGGTCACCATGATGCTGGTGTCGGTGGCCGACATCGAGCAGTTGCGTCGTTTGACCGCCTTCATCACGGCCTAGAACCTGTTGTAGCCTCGAGTTCTAGACGGCCGTGACCGGATCGCGGTAGGGCAGTCCGACGATCGGGTGGTCGGCCGCCCGAGCATGGCTTCGGCTTCTTCGAGGTGAGCGGTTGGCCGGCTGCCGCGGTTTGACCGGGTCCGCCGAGGACGAAGGTGTTCTCACGTTTCGTGATCACGTCGGGGGGCCACACCCACGTGATCACTCGACTTCGCCCGCGGCGTCGACATGTATCCGCGGCGCGGTCGTGATCGCCTCTCACGCACCGTTGCGCTGCCACGGCGAAAACCCGTACCCGCTGTTACGGCCCGTACACAGGCGGAATGTCCCGCCACGGAGCTCGGTTCGGCCCCACTGGGAGGGTTCGATTTGCCTCATTCGCGATGCGCCACCCTCGGTCTTTTCCGGTATCCTGGAAACGGAACTGACTGGTTCCGTTTATTTGAAGGCGGAAGGGGTTGCCATGTCCGGCGGTGAGACCCTCCAGACCACGGTTGCGCACCGTGGGTCCAAACATCGGCAGCGGGGGCTGGACCGGTCTCTGGACAGGGTCATCCTGGATGCCGCGCTCGCCGGTGTCGTAGACATGGGTTACGAGCGGATGAGCATGGATGACCTCGCGAAGCGAGCGGGTGTCGGTAAGGCCGCGATCTATCGGCGCTGGTCGTCGAAAGCCGAAGTGGTCGCCGCGGCGATCGCGCAATGGCGACGCGGACACGGGCCGACCGAGCCGCCCGATACAGGCACGCTGCGCGGTGACGTCGAGGCCTTCGTCGACGCCTTCCACGACTACAGCGACACCGAGTTGAAGACCGTAGAAGTGATCCTCGGCGTCGCCACCGCCGCAACGCGGGACTCCGCGTTGGCGGCGGCGCTCGACGATTTCGCGCTGGCGATACCCCGCCGGATCATTCGGACCGTACTGGACCGCGCCGTTGCCCGCGGTGAGATCGCCACCGGGCGGGATCTGTCACTGGTGCCCGATGCCGCGCTCGGCCTCACCGTCGTGCGAATGATCGCCGGTCGACCGATCGACCGGACCTACGTGCGGCGAGTCTTCGAAGACGTCATCCTGCCACTGGCCACCGCGCCGACAGGACACGGTTCGTAACCCACCGCTCATGTGTGACGGGCCGAGGGCATCGACAATCGCAGAACGGAACGGTTCGGTTTCGATTCAGTGAGAGGAGTTGCCGATGAGTGCTTCCGGTCGGACCAGCGAGGTGCCGGTTCTGATCGTCGGTGCGGGCGCCGGTGGCCTGGCGACTTCCGCGCTGCTGGCCGGATACGGTGTCGACTCGCTGGTCATCGAGAAACGCCGAGAGGTGTTTCGCTACCCCAAAGCACGCAACCTCAGCTTCCGCAGCCTGGAGATACTGCGGAGTCTGGGACTCCGGGACGCGGTCCACGCGGTGGCCGCCGGCATGTCGCCCATGGTGGTCAAACCCACTCTGAACAGCGCCCAGGAGAAGCCGCCGCCGGATTTCGACGCCTTGTTCGCCGGCCTGGCCGAACTGAGCCCAGAACCACCGGTGCAATACTGCCCGCAAAGTCGTTTGGAACCGATCCTCGTCGATTACATACGCCACCGGCACAGCCGAGTGCGCTACCACACCGAACTGGTGTCGTTCGACCAGGACGGCGCCGGCGTGACGGCCGTGGCAAGAGACCGGGACTCGCGAGGATGCCACAGGATTCGTGCCGACTACCTCGTCGCCGCCGACGGTGTGCACAGTCCCCTCCGTGAGCGGCTCGCAGTAACGACGAGTGGGTACGGGGTATTGCCGATCTACGTGGTCTTCGTCTATTTCCGAGCGCCGTGGCGGGCCCTGGTTCCGCAACTGGGCGAGGGTGCCGCGGTGCAGATAGTGAACGACGAGGTCAACGGCATTGTCGTCGACGCCGACGCTGACCTCGGGATGTTCATTACCACCTACTTTCCCCGCCGCGGCGAAACCGCGTCACAGTTCACCGAGAAGCGCTGTCGCGACCTGCTGATCGCAGCCGCGGGAGAACCGATGGACATCGATATCATCGAGGTGGCGCCGTGGCAGCCCTACGAGCGGGTGGCCGACCGGTTCCGTTGCGGGAGGGTTTTTCTCGTCGGAGATTCGGCACACGCGATGCCTCCGTTCAAGGCCGGCGGCGCCAACGCGGCGATCCAGAGTGCAGACAATCTGGCGTGGAAGCTGGCCGCGGTGCACCACGGACGGGCCGGCCCCGAACTGCTGGACACCTACCATGCCGAGCGCCACCCGGTCGGGGCCTTCAGCGCACGACAATCCCTGACCGGCCCCACCGTCACACTGCTCGATCTCGACCACAGCGCGCCCCGGCTACCGCCGGAAGAAGAACAGCCCATGTTCGCCCTGCTCGTCGGATATCAATACCGTTCCTCGGCGGTAATCGCCGACCCACCGTCGGCGTCCCCGGTCTTGGGCGTGCATCTGGTCTCACAACTGAAAGGGCAGCCGGGAACCCGGGTCCCACACGCCTGGGTGGCTCACCATGGCCGGCGTATCTCCACCCTGGACCTGCTGGGACCTGGGTTCACCCTGTTGACCGGCGACAACGGCGACGCGTGGACAGCAGCGGCCCGGGCGATGCCCGTACCCATCGCTGTCCATTCGATCGGCAGCCACCGCCACACCATCGACCTCGACGGCCGGTGGGCCGAAACCACCGCACTCGCACCTGATGGCGCAGTACTGGTCCGACCCGACGGATTCATCGCGCACCGCTGCGAAACACAACCGACCAACCCCGAACTCCACCTGCGCCGAACACTATCGGCCATCCTGAGCCCGCACCGTCACTTCGCGGACCGTACGGCAGATAGCCGGCGTGTTGGTCCCGATACAGGCGACTCGGTGAGCTGAGCCGAAGCCGGGATGCTCGACCCGACGGCCGCACCGAGAGGGTTGTCTCATGTGGGGAGCTTCTCGCAGCAGATAGGCGCAGCAGCAACTACTCGACCTCACCGCCCGACCGGGCGGCCCCGGGCCGGTGCTCTCGCACGCGGCCCGTACCGGGCGCACGATCGCCACCGACGGCTGGGTCAATACCCTGCGTATGGTGGTCCGCACGGCCGACTCCTACCGGCAACGGTCGCTGCCCCCAGCGTTGATCCATTCGCTGGAAGACATGTTGCTACTGATGACTCAACCCAGCAACTGGACCGAGACGCTCTACTCCGGGGTGCCCAGCGCCGCGCCGAGTGCGGTCGCTCTCGCGATCGAGATGATCGAGGCCGAGCCCGAAGGCAACTGGAGCCTACTCCGGTTCGATCACATGGAAAGCCCGAGATTGCGCAGATTCTCCAGGGCGGACCGGATGTCGTAGTCGGCCTCGGCTTTCTCAACCATGTCCACCAAGCGCGGCACGCGCACCCAGTCGGTCAACTCGTAGTGGCCCAAAACACTGCCTACAGTGCGCAGAACGACATCCGCTTCGTATCGTGCGAGTGGGGCGCCCACGCAGTAGTGCAGTCCACGACCGAATCCGAGATTCGCTGCTCTGACCCGACGATCCGGTCTGAATTGATCCGCGTCGTCGCCGAAGATTTCCGGATCACGATTACCCGCTTCCCAACGCAGATTGACAATCGAGTTCGGCTCTATGGTGAAGTCATCCAAATGGATGGTTTCCATGCACACCGCGAAGTTGTGGGAGAACGGAGTGAAACGCAACGATTCGTTCGTGACATTGTGCCGCCATGAAGCTCCATCGGGTCCGAGGTTGGCCGACAGGCCGGGTTGCATACCGGCTTCGGCGATGAGCCCGAGCATCAACGCGGTCAGTGTTGCCGTGGTGTCGCGGCCCGCGGACCAACAACCGAAGATGAGGCCGTGCTTTTCGTCTCGCGAGATCAGTCCACTGTCATAGGCCGCAGCAATCTCCGTGAGCAACCCACTCCCACCGGCTTCCCGATGCTCGGCGATTATACGGTCGAAATACGGACGAACTTCCGGCCCCTCGGGTCGAAGCAGCTCGACGAAGTTCGTGCGGGTCAACACATCGTCGAGGTGGGTCTTGATGAACGCCTCGTCCTCTGGGGTATGGGGAAACCCGGCGAGCTCCGACATGGTGTGAAATGCAAGCGTGTCGGTGAACCGGGCAAAGTCGATGGTCCCGACACCATGCGAGCCGTGCTCTTCGCGTTGTTGCAGGACATTGTCGGCCAGCAACTTCAGTGCGGTCTGCTCTATCCAGGGTCCGTGTTCGCGCACGGAGCGGTGGGAGAGATATCCCTCCAGAACGCCCCGCAGGACCCCGTGTCTTCCCGGTGATCCGTCGGTTTCCCGTGGAGCCGATGCCCAGGGGAAATGCCACGAGATGTGAACGTCGCCTTCGGGAAGGTCGACGCTCATCTTGCTCATCACCTGGCGATGGGCGGATAGTGCTTGACTGAGGAAACCCTGCTTCTCGAGATCGGTGATCTTGACCAGATCACGGTACCTGGTTATGTGGACACCGTTCTCGTCTGCGAAAGGTGGTCCGGGTACGCCATACGGCGCCGGTCGTATCGGTTCGGAAGGTTTCTGAACCACAATGGCTCCTTGCATCCTGTGGTCGGCGCACCGTGGGGCATTGCTGAACTGCGTTGAACCACCAGACGTGCGATATGAGTGAGCGGGCGGATTATGACACGATGACACGCACCTGCGCAGAGCTGAACGGCCTTTCGTAACTTGGCCTTCCGCTATTTACGTCACGGCCATCTCTTCGCGGCATTCCTCCCCTCGCTCTCGTGCCGACCTGCAAGGAATAGCCCGGATCGGATATCGGGACAATGTGCCCGTCCTTACCTGGGCCGGGCAACGGCCAGCCGGTGCGACATCATCCACTGACGCCGACACAGTTCGGTGAGCCCGAACCGGCGTCGCTCGTGCGGAGCAAACAGGGTCTCGATTCCGGCGGAGTGGTGGGAATCGGACCCGCATCCGACTATGTCGGTTCCGGTCTACGCCGGTTCGCACAGTTCCATCGGGAGGCCGAACAGCGGGAAGAGCCGTGGAGCGTCGAGGAAGAAGTGCAGTCCGGAAATGGCGCCGTCGGACAGTTCCAGAACCGTAACCGCCCACGGTGTCATGACGCCCGGTTCGTCGCTGAGGTGGTAGTGGCCGAACGCGGGACAGCCATTGGCGCCGGGCGACCGGACCATCCGCGAACCCCGGCAGCCGGCCCCGGTGCCGAGCATGAACGCGGCCACGTTCTCGGGGCCGCGGAACCAGAACTCGATGGGCGGCATGGACAGGGCCACATCGGCTTTCAACAGCGAGGTGAGCGCGTCCATATCGTAGGCCTCGAAGGCGGTGACGAAATCGTCGACGAGTCTGCGCTGGTTCTCGTCGGTGTGGTCGTAGACATCGGTTTCGGCGGGTTTGATCTTCGATATGGTGGCGCGGGCCCGCTGCAGCGCGCTGTTCACCGAGGCCGGTGACATGGTGAGTGCCTCGGCGGTTTCGTTGGCCGAGAAGCGCAGCACCTCGCGCATGATCAGAATGGCGCGCTGGGTGGCCGGTAGGTGCTGGCAGGCCGCTACGAAGGCCAGCCGGAGGGTGTCCTTGGTGGCGGCGTGTTCGGCCGGGTCGGTGCCGTAGGCCAGGGTATCGGGGATCGGTTCCACCCAGAGGTAGTCCGGCTGTGGCGGCGGCAGGGGAGTGTCCGGATGGGCCGGCGTGGACAGATCCATCGGCCGGGCCCGCCGCTGCGGGCTGTCGAGCATATCCAGGCAGACATTGGTGGCGATGCGATACAACCACGACCGTAGGCTGGACCGGCCTTCGAAGGAGTTGTAGGCCTTCCAGGCCCGGGTGAAGGTCTCCTGGACGGCATCCTCCGCCTCGAACGAGGATCCGAGCATGCGGTAGGCATAGGCGCACAATTCGCGGCGGTGCCCCTCGAATACATCCATGACATCGGCGGAGATGGTGCCGGTCTG
>NZ_BAFU01000010.1 GCF_000308495.1 Nocardia brevicatena NBRC 12119
GCGGCTCAGTAACTGAAAACCTACGCCTGATTCGGGATTTCCTTGAAGCTTCTAGGTGTGCATCCGGAGAAGGGCTTTGGAGCGTGGCGTTTGCGGGTTGCCCGAGGGGTTCTTGTGTACGCGCGGTACCAGCAGGTTATGGCCCGTCGCGGGGGTCTTCCCGGACGGGCCTCGGGTAGCCTTCGAATAGCTGGCACCTCATCCGATGGTCTGTACCACCCATTGTGTGGCGTACGACACGTTTTTCCCGCGGCTGGGATGAACGTTCAACCCAGCCGCTCAATTGTGGTGTAAGTCCTATAGACGTTCGATGATCGTTCCGGTGGCGAGGGCGCCGCCGGCGCACATGAGCACCATTGCGATGGTGCGGTCGGACCGTTCCAGTTCGTGTAGCGCGGTGGTGATGAGCCGAGAACCGGTGGAACCCACCGGATGTCCGAGTGCAATGGCTCCACCGTTGACATTCACCCGGTCCATATCGGGCTCGTGGACCCGGGCCCAGGACAGCGGCACGGAGGCGAACGCCTCGTTGATCTCGAAGATATCGATATCGCTCATGCTCATACCGGAACGTTCGAGCAGTCGGGTGCACGCCTGCACCGGGCCGTCGAGATGGAATTCCGGTTCCGCCCCCACCAGGCATTGGGTGCGGATTCGCGCCCTAGGCCGCAAACCGGCTCGTTGGGCGGCCTTTTCGTCCATGAGCAGAACCGCCGCGGCACCGTCGGAGATCTGCGAAGAGGTGCCCGCGGTATGGATTCCGCCCTCGAGTACCGGCTTCAGCTTGGCCAGGCTCTCCAGGTCGGTTTCACGCAGGCCCTGGTCTCGTGTGACATCGATCTTCTCGCCGGTGGGGTTGCCTTCCTTGTCGACCGCCGGGGCGGTCACCGGCAGGATCTCCCGATCGAACCGACCTTCGGCCCAGGCCTGAGCCGCCAATCGCTGTGAGCGGACGCCGAAAGCGTCGATGTCTTCGCGGGTTATCTCGCGCCGCTTGGCGATTTGCTCGGCCGCTTCGAACTGGTTCGGCATATCGATATCCCAAGATGCCGGCCGACGCGGTCCGGCATGCTCACCGACGTTTGCTCCCAACGGAACTCGGCTCATGGCCTCGACGCCGCACGCGACACCGATCTCGATGGCATCGGCGGCGATGAGACCGGCGATCAGATGGTTGGCCTGTTGAGCCGAACCGCACTGGGCATCGATGGTCGTGCAGCCCACCTCCCAGGGCAGTCCGGCATGCAGCCACGCGGTGCGGGTGATGTTGTTGGACTGTTCGCCGGCCTGGGTGACGCAGCCGCCGATGGCCTGTTCGACCTGTCCCGGATCGAGATGGGCGCGGTCGAGCAGACCGCGCTGGGCCAGGCCCAGGATCTCGGCGGCGTGTAGGCCCGACAGCCATCCGTTGCGCTTGCCGATGGGGGTGCGAGCGGCCTCGACGATAACGGGTGTGCCCATCTCCAACCTTTCCCTACGAACAGAAACTGAAACGTGTTCACACTGATCACGGGCGGGGTCTGTCCTGTTTCTTTCCTCATTCTCCCGCCTGTGCTTCAATGATTGTAGAACGTGTTTCAGTTATGTCGAAGGAGACGACTGGTGGTAGATACGGTGAATGCCCGACCGAACCTGCCGGACGGGTTCGACGTCACGGACCCCGACATCTACGCCCAGCGGGTCCCGGTCGAAGAGTTCGCTGAACTCCGCCGGACCGCGCCGATCTGGTGGAATCCGAAGTCCTCCGAGGCCGGCGGTTTCCACGACGACGGTTTCTGGGTGGTGAGCAAGCTCGCCGACGTCAAAGAGGTCTCCCGGCGCAGCGATGTATTCTCCACTTTCGAGAACACGGCTATCCCGCGCTTCAACGACGATATCCAACGCGAACAGATCGAACTGCAGCGTTTCGTCCTGCTCAATATGGACGCCCCCGAGCACACCCGGATGCGCAAGATCATCTCCCGCGGCTTCACCCCGCGCGCGATCAACGCGCTGCGCGCCGAGCTGTCCGCCCGCTCCGAGGCGATCGTGAAGGCCGCGGCCGAGTCGGGTTCGGGCGATTTCGTCACCCAGATCGCCTGCGAGCTGCCCCTGCAGGCCATCGCCGAGCTGATCGGCATCCCCCAGGAAGACCGGATGAAGGTCTTCACCTGGTCGAACGAGATGACCGGCTACGACGATCCGGATATCGATATCGACCCCGTCAACGCATCGACCGAACTGCTGGGCTATTCGTATGTCATGGCCGAGGCCCGCAAGGCGTGCCCGGCCGACGATATCGTCACCACCCTGATCGAGGCCGATGTCGACGGCGACAAGCTGAGCCCGGAGGAGTTCGGCTTCTTCGTCATCCTGCTGGCCGTCGCGGGCAACGAGACCACCCGCAACGCCATCACCCACGGCATGATCGCCTTCCTGGAGAATCCCGACCAGTGGGAGCTGTACAAGAAGGAGCGCCCCGCCACGGCCGTGGACGAGATCATCCGGTGGGCCACCCCGGTCACCTCGTTCCAGCGCACCGCGCTCGAGGACACCGAACTGGGCGGTGTTCAGATCAAGAAGGGGCAGCGGGTCGTCCTGCTGTACCGGTCGGCGAACTTCGACGAAGACGTCTTCGAGAACCCGGACAAGTTCGACATCATGCGCAAGGACAACCCGCATGTCGCCTTCGGCGGCACCGGGGCCCACTACTGCATCGGCGCCAACCTGGCCCGTCTGGAGATCGACCTCATCTTCAACGCCATCGCCGACCACCTGCCCGATATCACCAAGATCGGTGATCCCAAGCGGCTGCGCTCGGGCTGGCTCAACGGCATCAAGGAGTTCCCGGTCGACTACAAGACCTGCCCGGTGACCGGCGCGACCGCGAGCTGAATCCTGTCGAACCGACGCTACGGCGCCTCCCGACGAGCGACCGAACCACCTCGTCGGAGGCGCCGTAACGTCGTTCGGCTCCGGACGGAAGAGGCGCTCGAGGCGGTGGGCCGTCTCCGCGGTTCCGCGGAGACGGCAATGTCCCGAACCCGCCGGAATCGGTATGCGGGGCGGCTACACTCGGGCTCCATGTCGAGTAAGGGCCGACAATATCGCGGTGATTTCCCGAATATCGCGGATGGCTTTGTCGGTAGAGGCCCGGAGTTGGATCGAATAAGAACCCTGCTGGGTTCGGCCCGGCTGATCACCCTGCTCGGCATGGGCGGTATCGGGAAAACCCGCCTCGCGGCCGAAGCGGTCGGCCAATTCCGCAAGGCCACGCGGACCCCGGTGCACTGGGTGCGGTTGGCAAGGCTGGCCAAGGGGGCCGGACGCATCGCGGTGGAAGAAGAGGTCGCACATGCCGTGCTCGACGCCGACTTCTCGGGACGGTCGGTGTGGGACACCCTCGTCGACAGGCTCGCCGGCAAGAACGCGGTGGGTCGAGACCTGCCGACCGTGGTGGTGATGGACAACTGCGAGCACGTGCTCATCGGTGCCGCCTCGCTCATCGAGGCGCTGCTGGACGCGGTACCCGGCCTGGTCGTCCTGGCCACCAGCCGCGAACCGGTGGGATGGGTCGACGAACACCTCATAGAAGTTCCTCCATTGTCGCCGCAACAGGCCCTGACCCTGTTCCGTCGGCGCGCGGAGCTCACCGGTCATACCGTGACCCACAAGGATCAGGTCGCGACAGCCGAGCGGATCTGCCGCCACATGCACAACAATCCGCTCTACATCCGGCTCGCCGCCGCACGGCTGCGCCGCCAGCCGTTGGAGGCGATTCTCCGAGAGCTGAACGGCGGCGCGAGCGACAGGCGGATGCGATGGTCCCGGGCATGGCGAACGGGAACGGACACACGGCACGAGCGGATCTCCGACGTGATCGCCTGGTCGTATGACCTGTGCACGGACAAGGAACGCCTGCTGCTGGCGCGGATGTCGGTATTCGCCGCGGGCTCCGAAATCCTGCGCGTGGTGCGCGACTCGCTCGGGTACGACCCGAGTCCGGAGAACGGCGGCCACTTCGGGTTCGATGTGGGGGCCGACCTGGAAGCCATCGAAGCCGTATGCGCGGATGACGGGGAGCACGCCCGAGACGCTGCTGTGAGCGTGGCGAAGGAGGAGATCGAGGGACTGCTCGAACGCCTCGTGGACCAGTCGCTGGTGTCCCAACACAGGACCGAGACCAGCGTGCGGTATGCGCTGCTGGAAACGATCCGCGTGTTCGCCCGTCAACAATTGCGGGAATACTCGACCAGCGGGGTGGACGAACCGGCGCGGGTGGGCCGGCGGCATCGGCAGTACTACCGGAACAAGGTCTTGCAGGCGTATGCCATCTGGTACGGCCCGGCGGAGCTGGAGCAACTGGAATGGGTGCGCGCCTCGTGGGACAACATCTTGGTCGCTATCGAGGGAAGTCTCACCACACCGGAGGAATCGGTGCTCGGTGTGGAGATCTCGGTAGGACTGATGGCGCTGCGGGCGCCCTGGTTCAACGGATCGTTGCGGGAAACCCGTCAATGGGCGGAACGTACGCTGGAGGCGAGTCGCACCCACGCGACACGGCCGACCGAACTCCACACGGTGGCGATGGCCTTGATCGGGTGGCTGGCCCTGTGGCAGGGGCAACGCGCGGACACCGAACGAATACTCCAGGACTGCATTGCCGCCTGCACGGACGATCCGGCGATACGGCGGGACTGGCGCCGGAATCCCGACATCGACCTCGGCCTGCCCGCCCCGTTCGAACTCGTATGGGGCCAGGAACTGATGGTGATGCACCGCGACCCGGCCTCCATTACCGTACTGGCGCGCGCCCGTGAGAAGTCCCGCGACCTCGGCGACCGCGGCGCCGAGGCGATGGGCAGACTCCTCGAGGCCATGGCCACCGGCTTCTTCGGATCGGCGGAACAGGCATTGACGCTCGCGCGCCGCAATGTCGACGATTTCGCCGCGGCCGGGGCGCTGTGGTTGAAATCTTGGGCGGAGATGATATTGGCGCTCGCCCTGACCAAACACGGTGATCCGACCACGGCGTTGTCGGTGGGGCGTACGGCGCTGACGCATCTGGTCTCCGTTCGCGACCACTGGGGCGCGGCCTTGGCAGTGCATATTCGGTGTTGGTCGTTGGCGCGGATCATCACCGACTCGATCGCCGCGGGCGGCACCGACAAGGACGGACTCGTTGCCCTGGCGACCGAGACGGCTCGGCTTGTGGGAGGAGCCAGGGCGCTGCGGGCCGAGGTGGGAACGAATATCGAAGGGCTGGGGCCCTTCGCCGACGAAACCGACAAGGCCATCGACACCGCCCGCGGCGTACTGGGGCCCGAGGCGTTCGCCGCCATCGAGAAAGAGGGTGTTGCCCTACGCCCCGAAAAAGGTGAGGTCCAGCGTCTGGCACTGGGAACGCTACCTATGGGCAGGACGCCGGCCGGCGGTAACGCCCGCACCGGTACCCGACACCGTTGGGACGAACTGACACGGGCCGAGCAGGAGGTGGCGACATTCGCCGCGGCGGGATGGACGAATACCGCCATCGCGGTACGCCGGGGAAGTTCGGGCCGAACCGTCGATGCGCAGATGGCCGCCATCTTCCACAAACTGATGATCACTTCCCGAAAGGAGATCGTCCCGTTCGTTCCGGAGGGCATGATCGACGAGGTTCGGCCCCGAACGGAGCACCGGCAGCGCCACAGTGGTGAGCGGCATTACCGGTCACGGCGAGAATGACCTCGACGAGGTTTGCGTACCGGGCGGACAACCGCCGGTACCGACGTGCTGTCGCGACCCGGAGACACAGCCCGGGATTCGTGCAGCGTGTCGATAGCGGCATCAGGGTTGCCGTTCAGTAGAGGGGGAAATCATCACTCCCACCTCCGGATGTACCGATCTACGCCGTATCCGTCGGTGAGGGCGTGTGGTCGGGTGCGGGCCGGGTGTGCTGGATCCACTGCCGGTAGGTTTCGTGCCGGAACTGGTAGGCAGTGCCGTTGATACGGAGCAGACCGCTGCGACGGGCCCAATCGAGGAACACGAGGGGTCGCTTCGAGAATTGTCTCGTGAATCGGAAAACGAGCACCGCGATATAGAAGCGGCCCGCCGCGAGTCCGACTACCAGCCCGGTGGTGAGTCCGGCCGCCGCCCCGAACGAGAGCCCGAGCGTGAGTACGACCGCGAACTCGGCGGTGAACCCCTCCGCGACCTCGAACGTGAGTCCGCCCACGAGCGAGGCGGCGGGCACGAGCAAAACACCGATGAAGGCCGCGGCCTGGATATCCTCACGAATAAGTCGCCGTTCATCGACCGCAAGAGCCAACTGGTCTTCCGTGTCTGCGCTCAACCCGACCGACATCCCGACCACGGGCCCGAGCGTGAACCCGGCCACCAGCGCGGGCGCGAGGGCGGCCACTGGTATGGCCCCAACCAGGACCCAGGCGCCGATCGAGAGCACGGTGCCAACTCCGGTCACGATCCCGGTCGTGAGCCCCCGCCACCATCGAGACCGAGCGGGCACCCTCCATGCCATATGATTCGCTTCGGGAAACGAAGCGCTCCCGGCCGCGTACCCGGCCATCGACCCGAGCACCAACGCGAGTGCGGGCGCGTCCGTGCGGCCGAGAGTGAGCCCGACCGCAAGCTCGAACATGAGCGTGGCCGCCATCCCGACCGCGAGCCCGTGCAGAACGCGAACGCGGGTGATATCCGCGATCTCCCAGATTTCGTCGAGCCGGATGGCGGTGCCGTCTCGACCGGTGTCGCGGCGGTGTTGGAGGCAGCGGGCCAGTGACCGCAGCCATTTCTCGACATTGTCACTGGTGTAGTCGCGGTACTCCTCGATATCGTCGGTGGCGGCGACAGCGGCGGGGATCTGGACGGCGAACAGCAGATCGCGGACGGCATCGGTGTCGGGACAGTCGATGAGCCGGCCGGCGACGGTGGGGGTGTGGCGCAGGGTGGTGGCGGTGAGGCCGAGGAGCCAGGGTGTCTGTAGGGCGGTGGCCAGGGGTCCGTCGGGATGATCGCGAATATGGGTGGTGAGGTCGGTCCAGTCGGAGTGAGTGGTGCCGATGTCGTGTCGGTAGGTGGTGAGGTACTCGGTGATCTGATTCGAGAGTAGGGGTTGCAGGGTGACGGTGGTGGCGCCGTGCAGGCCGTGGTCCTCACCCAGACGCATCAGGTACTCGAATTCATCGGTGCGGCACAGGACGACTACGGGTCGGTCACGCCACAGACCGCGATTGAGCAGGCCCAGCAGGGCACGGGCCCGCGATCCCGCACCGTCGTGGGTGTCCATTTCGTCGAGACCGTCGATCACGGGAAGGACGAGGCCGCGGTCGACCATTTTCCGAGCGGCATTGGGGCGGAGAGAATAGTCGTAACCGAGGCGGGTGGCCAGCCACCGTGAGAAGTCGTGTCCGCCGTCCCAGCCGGCGGCGTTGACCCGTACCGGCACCGGTTCCTCGGCGCGGCGAGCGTCGGCCAGATCCCAGCGCAGGGCCAGCAGCCTCGACACCAGATACGTTGCGGCCACGGTTTTGCCGCTACCCGGGACGCCGAGCACGACCAACCGGCGCCGGTGTGGCCGCTCCAGCAGATCGAAGTAGTCGCCGATCTCCTTGACCGTGGCCGAATCGAGTACCTCACCAGGTCGATGTGGTTGCGGCGCAGCGCGGAACTCGACATGCGCCAACGAACTGGCCCCGGCCCGTAACTCCCGCCGCAGGCGCTCCTCTTCCCGCTTGACCTGCCCTGCCAGCCGATCGGCCAGGACCGCGATCGACATTCTGTCGGTGTTCGGTCGCCACCACCGGTAGAGCACCACCAGCGGTCTGAACAGTGTCGCCAACAGCCGGAACACCCACCCGATTTCCATACCAGCCACGCGTGACAGCTTGCCGGCCAACGAGTTTCGACACCCGGTTTCGACAAAACACATCCGTGCCCGAGTCGGCGAGCGAACACGGCGTGGCGGTGTGTTCCTTCGCTTCGATACCGCTCACCGCGACGCACCTGGACACCGCCGTGGCCAAGGCCCGCGAGCGGTACTCGCAGCTTCTCGCACTCGAACGTTTTGCCCAGGCCGCCGACGCGCTCGCCGCGGTCCTGGAACAGGCCGCCGAGGCGCGCGGCGTGGACAATGCCGAGGTCCTGGAGTTGCGGCGGGAAATGGCCGCCGCATGGATGCTCGCCGGCGAGCACCGCCGCGCGCACCGAGTTGGAGGCGTTGGCCGAGGCGTACCGCCGGGTGGAGGGCAAGTTCAGCCAGTCGGCGTGGGATGTCCGCGCCGCGGCGGTCCGGTGTCAGATGCAGCTCGGCGATATCGACGGGGGACCGACCGCCATGCGCGCCCTGCTTGCCGAGGTCGTCGCGGCCGACTGCGACAGCAGCGAACTCGCCCTAGAACTACGGCTCGACCTCGCCGAACTGTTGGCGGGCACCGGTGATGTGACAGGCGCGCTCGAGCTGCTCGAACCCATGCACGCCGACCTGTGCATCCTGCGCGGTGTGAACGACGAGTTCACCGTGGCCGTCGCGGAACGAATCGACGAACTGCGCGACCTCTACCCACACTGAGTAACAGCAGGTCGAAGGCTTGGAGAGGGGAGAGGCATGAGCGCGAGGAAAGCTGACCGCTGGTCTATGGAAAGCGCCTTCTGTAAGCGGCCGAGCGTCGCGGACTACGAGCGTAGGGCCAACGACTACGCGGCGAACCCTGTCCGGGATATAGAGGTTGTCGGGCCTATGGAAATCGGTATGACTGCCCTACGGAAGGGCCGCCCTGCCGGCATCCGGTAGAGGAAGATACCCGGGTCGGTACGGCTCCCTGAAGCCTTGCGGGAGCGTTTGGTCTCTCGGACCGAGTGTGAGAAAGCCACACCCAAGCAAGGTCATCCGACGAGCGGTCCCGAAACGCCTGGATCGGCACTCCGGGTAACCAGACGCGTCACCTCGAACACAGTCGGGAAATAACCTACACATTGTATAATGCTGAAGATATACTCGGTGCGTGTGGAACGTGATCCTGATGGACGAGGTCGATGAGTGGTTCGTCGCCTTGGCTCGCACCGATGCCGAGCAGGCCGCTCGGGTCGAGGCGGCAATCGACACGCTCGCCGATGAGGGACCGCTACTCGGGCGGCCTTGGCGGACCGGATCAAGGGATCACGGCTGCACCATTTGAAAGAGCTTCGGCCGTTGGCGACCAACATAAGGATCCTGTTCGTCTTCGACCCGGACCGTCAGGCAATCCTACTGGTCGCCGGAGACAAGGCAGGGCAGTGGAAACAGTGGTACACCGACAACATCCCGGTAGCCGAGGCGCGCTACCAGCGGTGGCTCGACAGGAAAGGTGAGGACGATGGCCCGTAGTTGGAAGGATGTGAAGGCCGACGTGCATGCACAGGGATTCGTCGAGCCTGCGCGTGTTGCCGAGGCGAAGCGGGAGATCGAAGGGGCGCAGCGGGCCTATCGCCTGGCGCAGGTTCGTAAGGCCCAGGCGCGTACGCAGAGCGAGATCGCCAAGGTGATGGGCGTTACGCAAGCGCGGGTGTCCAACATCGAGCGGGGCGACATGTCGCATATCGAGCTCGGCACATTGGATGCCTACGTTCGTGCTGTCGGAGGACGGCTGCGCGTGGTGGCCGAATTCGGCAACGGCGACACCTTGACTCTGCAGTAACCGCAAAGGTTCGGCCCTTCGGTATTTCTCTGACGCAATAATTGGTACGACGTTTCGGCCGGCCACCGTGCCGGTAATGCTCTTCCGTCCGTGATCAGATGCTGATGCCGATCCAGCGTGCGAATGAACCCAGACTGTCCGTACGACGCCGCTCGGCCGCCGCGATTCCTTGCAGCGTTTCCCGTACGTTCGGGTGCAGGCGGGTCTGCTGCGGGGCAACTCGTCGGGCCCTTTGCAGCGATTTCAACGCCTCGTCCGGCTGTCCGGCGAGTAGCCATGCCCTCGCATTGTCCTGCCAGTGATGGCCGGCCCTCGGCGCCGCCATATCAGTAGGCAGCGACAGCGCGGACCCGTCTCGCGCCGCCTTACCTGGGTCGCCGGCCTCCAACTCGACCGCACACGCGTGCACTTCGACATTGCCGGGACCGAACATCGTCGTATACAGGTCGGATTCGTGGTGCATCGGCTGCGCGATGCGCCGTGCCTCACCGATGTGGACGTTGGCCAGGTCCAGGTTGCGTGCCCGTGCGGCGACCATCGCTCCGCGCAGGTGCCCGTATCCGCGTAGTACCCGTTCGGACTCGGTGTTGCCGACGACCAGGCCGAGTCCTTGTTTCACCAGCGACATCGCGACATCTGTGGAACCGTGCGACATCAACAGCCGTGCGCGCTTCATCAGACTGCGGACCGCGAACCCCGGATCGTTGGTATGTGTGGCCGCCCAATCCAGGCGATCGAGTACCAGCGTGGTCAGAGAGGTGTAGCCGAGGCGGCAGCACGCCCCCTCCGCCACTATATAGGCGTTGCACAGTAACCCGTAGACGCGGCGCTTCTGTGCCTCATCGGAGGTGGCGTGCAGCGCACCGTACAGTTGGCGGACCAGAGTCGGTAGCATCGCCATCGCCCGCCGTGTCCGGTCGTCGCGGATCGCGGTCTCGATCTCGGACATGGTCGCGCGGAGCTGCCCCTCGTTCGGCGGTTCGACCGGACGCACGTACGCGCCCTCGGCGAGGATCGTGCGCAGCTCGGCGAGGCCTTCGAGCGGACCGTCCTCTTCCAGGGTTTCGTAGTAGGGCGTGCCCTGTAATAGCTCTGGCTCGACGCCGAGAGCGGCTGCCGCCGCGGAGACGAACGCCGGAGACGGCGTATCGCGGCCACGCTCGACGGCGCGCACGGTGTGCACGCTGTAGTCCATCTTCGCGGCCAACTGTTCCTGGGTGAGGTAGGCGAGTTTCCGTTGCTCGGCGATGCGCTCACCGATTCGTTTCTGTGTCACGACGCAGCCCCTGATTCTGATCGGAATCCCCTCTGGCACGAGAGTAGCGGGTCTTCGGCGTCAAGGTTCGGCGATGAACTATCAGTTCGCTA
>NZ_BAFU01000009.1 GCF_000308495.1 Nocardia brevicatena NBRC 12119
TGGACGCCCTGACCGTATCGCTGGCGGCGGAGTGGGCGCCGCGGGTGCGGATCAATTCTCTGGTGGTCGGTGCGGTGGAAACCGAGTTGAGCGAAATGCACTACGGCGACGCCGCCGGGGTGGCCGCGGTCGGACGGACCATCCCGATGGGCAGGCTGGCGCGTCCGGAGGACGTCGGTCATGCCGCCGCCTTCCTGATGTCGCCGCTGGCCTCCTATATCAGTGGCGCGACCCTGCAGGTCCACGGCGGCGGTGAACCGCCGGCCTTCCTCTCCGTGGCCACGGCGGGCCACTCCGGCAATCCGGCGTCGCAGCCGGCCAACTGATATCCACCATCGACGATAGGAACGACATGGCAACCGAGGGCATCTGTGCCGGACGCACCGTCATCATCACCGGCGCGGGGCGGGGAATCGGCAGGGCACACGCACTCGCCTTCGCGGCCGAGGGCGCGAATGTGGTCGTCAACGATATCGGCACGGCACTGGACGGCGCCGCCACCGAGGAGACCCCCGCCGAGCAGGTGGTCGCGCAGATCCGCGCGGCCGGCGGCCAGGCGGTGGCCAACGGCGACGACGTGGCGGACTGGGCGGGCGCCCAGCGGCTGATCGAACAGGCCGTGGACACCTTCGGCGGACTGGATGTCCTGGTCAACAATGCCGGATTCGTCCGAGACCGGATGCTCGCCAACCTCGGCGAAGAGGAATGGGACTCGGTGATCCGAGTGCATCTCAAAGGACATTTCGCCACCATGCGCCATGCCATCGCCTACTGGCGTACCGAGTCCAAGGCCGGCCGGCCGGTGGATGCCCGGGTGATCAACACCAGTTCCGGCGCAGGTCTGCAGGGCAGCGTCGGTCAGGGCAACTACGGCGCCGCCAAGGCGGGTATCGCGGGCCTGACCCTGACCGCCGCCGCCGAATTCGCCCGATACGGGGTGACGGTGAACGCCATCGCGCCCTCGGCGCGTACCCGGATGACCGAGACGGTGTTCGCCGACATGATGGCGAAACCGGAGGAAGGCTTCGACGCTATGGCGCCGGAGAACATCTCGCCACTGGTGGTCTGGCTCGGCAGCACGGAATCGGCGGGGGTGACCGGCCGGATATTCGAGGTGGAGGGCGGCAGGATCGCCGTTGCCGACGGCTGGCGCCACGGTGTCCCGGTCGATCGCGGTGCCCGGTGGAATCCCGCCGAACTCGGCCCGGTGGTCACCGATCTGCTTGCCAAGGCGACACCGCCGGAGCCTGTCTACGGAGCGTAGGAACAACCGGGGAGGAATGGGACTTCCTCCGGGATATTACCGATACCCCTCGTGCGGAAGAGGTTTCGGCCGGCTACCGATACCTGTTCGCGGTCGGTCCGAGATGGAAGCCGCAGCTGATCGAACAGCCGCATGGAAACGATATGTGTCCCTTGCGGAAAATGTGTTGTGGCCGTATGCCTGCGCCGGGAACGGCGTGGGGTTTACGATGGGCAACCATCGGTCCGGATGCCCGGAATATGTCATCGCCGGGCAACTCTTACGCAGCAGTTGATCTCGAGGGGATGTCTGGCGCATGGCCGTGGGTCGCATGATGCGTGTGCTTGCAGTAGCAGGAGCTGTTGGTTGCCTCGGACTATTCGGGCCCGTCGCGGCCGAGGCCGAGCCTCCGGGGCCCCCGGGAATTCCGGGTCCCGGTATCCCGGAGCCGCGCGATTCGGATGGATCGGATTCGGGTGGTCATGGCGGTCTTCCACAGAACCCCCTGGACAGCGGCTCCGCCTCGTCGCCGGACCTCGGGAACACCTCTCCCGGCAACGATGGCGGTGTCGGCGAAACCGTCAGCGGAGTAGGGGAGAACTGGAAGTCGCTGTCCATACCCGGCCGGCAGACCGAGGTGGAGGCGCCGGTCGAACCGACACCGGCCGCCGTGCCCGTGGCGGGTTCCGCCGGAGCCGCCGCTTTGGCCGCGGTCCTCGGTACCGGTTCCGCCGGCCTCGCCGTCATCTTGAGCACCGGGTCCGCTGCCGTCGGCTCGGCCGGCGTCGGTGTGCTCGCCACCGGTTCCGGAGCCCTCGGCGGCACCGGTTCCGCGGCGCTCGGCACCGGGTCGGCCGCGGGGGGTTCGGTCGGTCTCGGCTCGGCCGCCACCGGGTCGGCGGCCGTTGGTGCGGCCGGCACCGGTTCGGCCGCGGTCGTGGACTCGGCCGGGGTGGGCTCCGCGGCGGTCGGCTCGGCGGCGGTGGGCTCCGCGTCGCCACTACTGCTGCTCCTGCTTCCGCTCATACCGCCGGCCGCTCCCGCGATGCCGCCGCTCGCTATCCCGTCTTCCGCCTCACCGGGCGGTGCCGCTCCCATATCGGTGGTCGCGCCTTCCGCACCGGTGGGCCTCACGTCCGGTGGGGCGTCGCCGTTCGCGGGCGGGTCCGCGCCGGTGGACCTCGATGTTCGCAATACCAGTTCCGACGGTCTGCTCCCCGAACCGAAACTACTGTCGGTGATCGGTGGCCTGATCGCCCTGGCCATCGCCGGCGTCGGTTCGACCGTGGTGAGCTACCAGAGCGCGGCACAGGCGCAAGCGCGTATCGATGCGGCGCGTGCCGAATTCTTCGGAACAGGTGCGTGAGGACCGTGATGCAGAGCGAAGTGCGGAGTTCCCGGGCCTATCGTCGGGTGGCGGC
Source organism: Nocardia brevicatena NBRC 12119 (assembly GCF_000308495.1). Taxonomy (GTDB): domain Bacteria; phylum Actinomycetota; class Actinomycetes; order Mycobacteriales; family Mycobacteriaceae; genus Nocardia; species Nocardia brevicatena. Next base: position 2,665 of record NZ_BAFU01000009.1, read on the forward strand.
CGCGGTGGACGCGGTATGCGCCGTCGCCGCGGACGCGGACGCGACCACACTCGATGAGGTGGTGGCCGCCGTCGCGGCCGAACGCGGTCGTCCGATCGGGATCGTCGACGCCGACCTCGGGCCCGGCGTCTGCGGGCAGCGCCGCCATTACCCGAGCAAGGACGTCATCGTCCTGGCCGACGCGCTACCGAGTCGAGGGCACACTCTCGCACACGAACTCGGCCATATCGTGTTCGATCACGAGGGCGCCCCGGTGCCGGAGGCGACGCCGGCGGTGAGCGACGGACTGATCGCGTACATGCTGAGTCAACGGGTACATCGCAGCATCGCGGACGGTGCGAACGACCGAGCCGAATGGGAGGCCGAAACTTTCGCCGCCATGCTGATGACACGGTTACGGGTATTCAACAGCCGAGGTGTGGGTGTCTCGGTTCTTCGATTCGATGAGGCACTCGGATGACATTCTGGTTGACGGCCCTGCTGGTCTGGGTGGCTGCCGGGACGCGGGTGGGTCGCATTCTGGTGAAGCCCGCGACGACGGCGCGGATGGCGATCGTGGTCGCGGTCGCCGCGGTCGCGCTTGCCGTGACGGTGGCTATTCCCGATGTCGGCCTGGCGGTGGACAACCTGCTGCCCGGGGGTCTGCCGACAGGCCTGCTGTCCGACGGTGTGGTGGCTTCGGCGTGGGTGCTGTTCACCACCGCCACATCGGTGGTGGCCTCGGCTGCCTGGCCGGTGGTGTCCCGGCGGAATCTGTACACGATCGCGCTCGCGATCTACGCCGTCGGCCTGATTGTCATTGCGGGCACGTTGGTTTGGACGAAGACCTTCGGCTGGGTGAACGCCGTGCTCGGCGGGATCTTCGTTATCGTCACCGGACTGCGCAATCTGGGCTGGACGGCGTTGGGCCGTGGTATCGCGGTCTACCTCACCGGGACGGCGTTGGCGGTCGCGCTCGCGATCGAGCAGATTCAGCGGGCTGCCACGGACGCGTCGCACGCCGAGTCGGGACAACCCACCGGGGCTTGGCCGTTCTGGCAGGTCGCCGCGCTGCTGATCGCATTCGGCGCGGTCTGGATCGTGGTCGAGATGTGGGTGCGGGCCCGGCTGCTGCTGCGTCAGGTGCGGCGGCTGCATCGTGTTCTGGTGAGGCGTTTCCCGGAGGTCGTACAGGAACGGAACCGGACGTCGACCCGGTTCGAGGCTTCCGATCGGGTGGCGCAGATCATGGACGCGCTGTATTTGCAGTCGGGCAGCGGTATCGAGTTCGCGCAGGCCGGTGATCCACCGGCATCGATCTCCGAGCGCGCCGATCGGGTCGCGCGATGGGCCGAGAATCCGCTCGGCGATGTCGTGGTGGACGCCCGGTGGATCGCACCGCCGGAGGGAATCAGTCCGCGCGGATGGGTGCAGGCGATCGCGCGGGCCTTCGAGGACTTGCCGAAGCCGGTGGTGCAGCGATAACCATCGGAGTGCCAGAGTGGGGAGTTATCCCCGGATACCCACCCATTACGTCACTGTGATTCGTCGGAACGATACCGACCCGCCGGTCTGGCGGGTCGGTGCGGGTATCCGGACACTGTGCACGCTGGAGAACTCGGCTCTCGAACGCCAATTGTGGTCTACCACGTCCGAACGGTCCGTTGGTTGTGGCGCGAGGCAATACGGTGCGACTCTCTCGGAGTCGCACCGTATTGATGAGAATCTATTCGGTGCCATCCGGAGGAATTTCGGGCAGACCTTCGCTTGCCCGCAGTTTCTCCGCCATGGAGGTGAGTAGGTTCTGGGATTCTTCGGACAGGTCGAACGCCCGGCTGGACAGTCGACGCAGTCCGTAGCCCTGCAACTGCGACAGTAGTTCGAGATCGTGATCGATCTTCGCGGCGTAGATGTCGTTGAAGAAGTAGTCGGGCTTGACCTTGAAGAACTTCGCCAGCGCGGCGACGGTCTCGTCCGATGGATTCGTCCGCTGTCCCGATCTCAGCTGCGATAGGTAGGGCTTGGAGATCGGATGCCCGGACGCTGTCAGTGCGGCCGCGACCTCGGCGTTGGTATGCGGCTTGCGCCCTGGGGGATGCACGGTTTCGAACAGCTTGTTCAGCCGCGCCGCGAAATCAGCCATTGTGAGCCGCCCAATTCCCTTCGCTGTACTTACAGTTGTTATCTGGGATACCTATCATTGATATT
>NZ_BAFU01000008.1 GCF_000308495.1 Nocardia brevicatena NBRC 12119
CCGGTCTACCGGATTTAGTTCACCGGCGGTACACCGACCTCTGGAACAACCTGGTGGATCGGGTCGGCCGCGGCTCGGCAATTGTGGAACCGTGTCTCGTCCACGCCGGGTGCGCCGCCTGCGGTCGGCACGACGACCGTACTGCGTGGCAAACAATTCGCCGGACGTGTCCGCTGCTCAGGAGTGATCGCTGCGGACACGTCCGGCGGAGTACTTCCCGGCCTTCAGCGAATTGCGGACACCGATCTGGTGAGCAAGTCGGCCAGCCGAGCGCGGTCGGCTTCTTGGCCTTCGGTGAACGTGACGGCCTTGCGTTCACCATTGCCGAGTTTTCGGAGAAACCCCTTGACCTCGGGGATATCGGTGGCGTTGAAGATCATGAACGATACTTTGCCCCGCGACGCATCGATGACAGCGGCGTAGTGACCGTTGATCAGATAGTGAGGTTTGCCGTACTGCAGGCGTTCCTCGGCCTCGGGCAGGGTGTCGCGGATGAGTTGGCGAAGTTGCTCGCAGAGCGCGGCCTGCCAGGGTTGTGTTTTCGAGATGTAGTCGGTGACCTGGTTGTCCATGGCGGTGTCCTTGGTTGGCGTCGATTACGCGGCGACGGCGGTGGGTGTCCAGTTGTCGATTTCGTGGTAACGGCGCAATTCGGCGACGGCGGCGAGCATTCCGAGCCACGCGGGGAAGGGTGGGTTGTTCTGGTCGAAGCCGCTCGAGACCAGGGTCAGGTGGGTTTTGCCTTCGGAGCCGTCGAGCTGCCAGGTGTTGATTCCGCCGGGTCCCCAGTTGATGCCGACCCGCTCTCCGGGAACCAGGTCCACGATGATCGCGGGGTGCGGGTTGTCCTCGATTCCGCCCATGGCGAATCGACCGCCTACCCGTGGTTCGATCTCTACAAGGAAGCCGAACCGCGCCGAGACCTTCTCGGAGTTGACCAAGGAGTCGTAAACCTCTGCGGGGGGCGCGAGGATGTCGACATCCACGCTCAGGTCGGTGCTGGTGAAGTCGCCGCGGGGAGTGAGTGGCCTGCCCTCGAGGTAATCCACAAGGTTTGCCAGCGACAGTGTCCAGAATGTCTGCAGGACGCCGCGGATGCTTGCGCCGGTGATGATGTCGTTGAAGTCGAAATGGCTCTGGGTGACAGTCACACGCGTTTCGCCGTTTTCGACGCCGACCGCGATGTCGGTGGTGGTCTGCTCGCCGTCCAGCAGCCAGCGGAAGCTGAGGGAAGAGTCGGTGGTGGCGACCAGCTCTTGATGTGGTGCATCCCCTTCGGGGACGGAAGGACCCCAGAAAGTGTAGCGGTGTGGGAGCTCGATCTCGGCCTTCTCGGCGAGCCATTCGGCGACGGCTTCGGGGGAGGTGATGGCCTGGAACGCCTCGGTGGGAGACGCAGTGGTGCGTACCGTGACGATGAGTGGTTCGGTCATGATTCGTGGATAGCAGGCGACAGCGAGCTTGAAGGAGTCTCCGTCGCTGCCGCCGTACTTGGTGAACAGTGCTTGTAGTGCCGACTGGAGTTCGGTCAGAAACTCGCCGCGTTGATCGGGCCGGATGCGGATCTCGCCTGAGATCCCCAGCGATGGGAGGTCGGGATGCGCGAGATCGATCCCGGCGACATCTTGTTGCACCTCTTCGGCGAGGTCGAGCAGATGCCCGAGACTGATCGCGTCGCTCGGCCGGCGTCCGCCGATGTGGCCGACGAGTCCGGGCGAGAGCCAATAGGAACGCCCCGCAGCCTGGTAGATGACTTCGCGCAGGTTGCGTACGGTGCGTTCGGCAATCTGGCGTACCAGTCCGTGCTCCACCAGGCGCTTGACGTGGTAGTTGACCCGTTGCGGTGATTGGTCGAGAAGCTTGGCCACGTCGGCACAGGTGGCCGGCTGGGCCAGGGCGCGGATGATCTCGATGCGCTGCGGTTTCAGCAGGGCTTCCGCTACCTCGACGGAGTCGAGGTAGACAACTTCCCTCACAAAATTAACTATTGCATAAAAATTAGTTTTTGTGAAGACCTTGAACCGGATCGCGGTGAGCGTCGCGGGCAGGGTGCGCCCTGTGCCGTGTTCGCGTGCGGACATGCGCCGACGTGGCTTGTCGGTGTGCGGGAGGTAGTGGTGGTCGCTGTGGTGGGCAACACGGTCAACGCCACAGGACCTGCAACGACTGCCTTCCACCGCCTCGGTCGATCGGTGTTCTACTCCAACTGGACGACGAAATCCCAGATCTGGTGGCGCCAAAGTAGTTCGGTGTCCGCCGGTCTGGCGGATTTACCATTTACGGGTGTGCCCTACCGCCGAGTCGGTTCCTCTCGACCGGGGCGCAATGATGCAACTCCCAGGATTGGAGTACCCGTGACCGCGGTCTTCGAGCGACGGCACCTTCCCCGTATCGAGATGCCTTTCCCGCGTAACCGGCACCGTCAGCAGGATCTCGCCCAGTGGCATACCCGATGCTGGACCGTGGCGCACACGCTCATGAAGCCGGACCGGGCGACCGCCTACTTCGACGACTTGCGATACACGGACCTGATCGGCGGCTATTACGTCGGCGCCCCTCTACCCGTCCTGAACACCATCAACGATTTCAGTCTCTGGTTCTTCGTATGGGATGACCGTCACAACCTCGACGTAGTCAACCGGAGGCAGGAGGGGTGGTCACGGCTGCGAGACGGCCTGCACGCGGCCCTCGACACCCCACACCGCCACATCAACGACCCCGATCCGCTGATCAGCGCGTTCTGCGACTGCGTGGTCCGGTTCTTCGAACCGTTCAGTGATGACTGGAATGCCCGGTTCATCACCCACTTTCATTCCACGATCGACGCCTACGACCAGGAATACCGCAATCGCACCACCGACTCCGTGCCGACCGTCGGGGACTATCTCGCTCTGCGTCGACACACGTTCGGCATGTGGGTGTGGATCGACTTGCTCGAACTCGCTGCCGGGTACGAGCTGCCTTCTTGCGTGTATTCGAGCTCGCCGTACCGTGAGGCCGGGCTGGCGTCTCAGGAGTTCTCGGCCTGGTACAACGACCTGCATTCGATGCCGAAGGAATTGGCGGCGGGGGACTTTCACAACCTTGGTATCGTCCTTGCGCACCATGAGGGATTGACTGTGCACGAGGCTGCCGGCGAGGTGGCCCGGAGGATCGAGCAAAGGATCGTGAATTACCGGGATCACGAAGGCGACGTCGGACAGCTGCTGGACGATATCGGCGCCGACCCCGGCTTGCGAGCCGGAGTGGATCGGTGCCTGTTCAACATGCGCAACTGGATTTCGTCGGTCTACTACTTCCACGACGAGTCCAGTCGCTACCAGCTCGAATCATGGGAAGATCCGGCGCGCCCGCTCTATGTGGAAGAAGGTCGAGAACAGTGAGCGCAAGCACGGCCGACTTGTCGAGTTCCATTCCCCTGGCGCCGGGCTCCCTGCCGGTTCTCGGGCACGCCGTGGCGATGCTGCGCAATCCAACCCAATTCCTGTCCAGGCTGCCGGAGTGCGGTGACCTGGTCGAGATTCGTCTCGGTCCGGCGAAAGCGATCGTGGTCTGCACGCCACAGCTGACCCATCAGGTACTGCACGACGATCGAACGTTCGCGAAGGGAGGACCATTTTTCGAGCGGGTACGCGAAGCAGTGGGCGATGGTGTCGCCTCCTGCGCGTATGACAAGCATCGGAGACAGCGGCGCTTGCTGCAGCCTGCATTCCACCACACGCGCATACCTGGTTACGCCCACAGAATGGAAGCCGCGATCGTTGAGGTTACCGGCTCGTGGCGGAACGGCAGCGTCATCGACGTTCTCGGCGATATGTCGACGATTGCCGCGAATTCTGTTGCGGCCGCCCTGTTCTCCGAGGGGCTGTCACGGTCGGCGCTTCGCCAGGTGAGTTCCGATGTCCAGACGGTTATGGCAGGTTTCTACCGTCGAATGTTCATGCCGTCACTGTTGCGGGATCTTCCGATCCGGTCCAACCGCCGGTACGAAATCGCGCGTGCCCGTCTGCGGCGGGCCCTGGCCGAGATCATCGCCGACCGCCGCGCTGCCGACCGGTCCTACGACGACCTGCTTTCGGCGATGGTGGCCGCACGCGACCACCATGAGGCGTTGTCCGACACAGAGATAATCGACAACATCACGACCTTTTTCATAGCAGGGATCGCGACGGCGGCCAGCGCCATGGCTTGGGCTGTCTCTCACGTGGCGAACCACCCCGGCATCGAACAGCAGCTGCATGAGGAGATCGATACCGTACTCGCCGGCCGAGCCGCCACACACGACGATCTACCGAGGCTCGACCTCACCCGCCGCATCCTGCTCGAAACGCTTCGCGACACGCCGCCCGCCTGGATCCTTACCCGAGCCGCCACCGTCGATACCGAGCTGAACGGCTACACCATCACGGCGGGCACCACCATCGTGTACAGCCCTTATCTTATCCACCACCGAGCCGACCTCTACCCCAACCCTGACCGATTCGACCCCGAGCGGTGGCTACCATCCTCGAACGCCCCCGGGCCCATGCACGATCCATTCGTGCCCTTCGCAAGCGGACCCCGCAAATGTATCGGCGACAATTTCGTGATGACCGAGGCAACGCTCGCGCTCGCCACCATCGCCGCCCGGTGGCGGTTGCAAACCCTGCCCGGCGACAAGGTGGGCACTACCGTGTCAACCGAATTGCGTCCCCGGAAGCTGCGTCTGCGGACCGTTGCGCGGTGACGCACGGGGGCTCCATGAGAAATAGTCGATCGCCGACGCCGGCCCATCTGCGAACCCTTCCGGCGAGCGGCCTCGGACCAGCAAGTTGTAGGTGTACGACCTGCGAACCAACCAGCACTTCACCCTCGAACAGAACCGGTTCGTCCTCCATGCCGGAGAGATAAACCCCTTCGGGGACCCAGGTCATCTGCTTCCTGTCGACGGGCGGCGAACATTGGAGGATTGCCGGGGTACATCCGGATCACGTGCGTGACCGAGCACGTCGGGCGAAACGAACTCGGTGAATCGAATGCGTTCTTCGCTGGTCAGGCGAGCCGATGAGGTGTCCAGACCCGCCTGGTCGATCGGCCCGGGTATCGCAATATCACCCGAGTATTACGCAGCGGCAACAGTTTCCGATGCACCTTGCGCGAAAGCGATCGTCCGCGACGCCCGACGGTGATAGTGGACGTGCGGTGTCGGTGAAAGTTGGTGTGTGTCTTGCTCATGCGGGTTCGGTCCGGGAACCGGCGATGGTTGGTGGTCATTGCGACCGGGTGGTTCTGCTGGTGGCGGCCGGTATCGGCGCCGGCAGAGCCGAGGTGCCGGATCGTGGCCTTCCGCGATCCCACCCTGGCGGCCTGGGCGTGGCACCACGGCCGCCCGCACCAGATCGCTCAGGACATTCCCCTCATCTCCCGCTACGTGGACTTCGCCGCACCGATGCTCTGCCCCTCGCACTGGAACGCCGGCGAATACGGGGTGCCGGACCCGAACCGCATGCCCTACGAGATCATCCTCCGTTCCCTGCGGGACTTCGCTGCCTGCACCGAGAACACCGGCGCCGAGGTCGTCCCGTGGCTGCGGGATTTCAGCTTCGGTGTGGCATACGAGGATGCCGAGGTGCGTGCACAGATCGACGCTACCCACGCGGCCGGGATCGATGGCTTCTTCCTCTGGAACCCCGCGGTGCGCTATCACGGCGGGGCACTTGTTCCGAAGTGAAACCGATACCGGTTCACCGGGTACCGTCACATATGCCAATGGCCGCCCGGTATTCCCGGGCCGGTTCTCGGCCCGTCGAAACGAGGGAAATGGTTGCGGTAGAAATACTGGTGTGGGGCCTGGTCGCGGGACTGGTCCACACGGCCGCTATGGCGGTTCTGTACGGGAATCCCTGGGTGGCACGAATCCATGCCGCACACCACGCGGTGCGCGCGGCCGGGGCGAATGGCGGATCCGGGCATACCTCGCTGTCCGTTCAGTTTCTGGGCAGCCAGATCGAGGTCTACATCCTGACCATCGGATATGCCTGGTTGCACCCACTGTTGCCGATGCCCGGGCCGATCGGAGCACTGGCCTTGGCCGTGTTCATGGCGGCGTTGCGGGTTTTCGCTCCGATCTGGGCGATGTGGAGGCAGGGGACGTACTCGAACGGCTACCTTCTCGTGGAGGTCGGCGCCGGTGTCCTGGGCAGCGTTGTCGTGGTGCTCACCCTGTATTTTCTCCTTTGACCAGCGAACGTACCATGTAGGCCTCGTGTTCGGGCGAGGTTCGGCGCGCTCCCTCCGGCACCGGACAGGCGCGGGCCGCTGCGGACGCCGGCGGCCCGCGCGGTGCGCGGGGATATCAGCGGGCGGCCAGGGAGAAGTAGGTGAGCGCGCCCGAGGCCAGGAGCAGAAACAGCAATGGGAATCCGATGTTGTGGAAGACCCGGGCACGGATATGGGCCATGACCGCCCCGACATAGAACAGGACCAAGCCCACGGCCGCGGCCAGCCCGAGAGTGCCCATGCCGGCGAATCCGCCCATCAGCCCGACGGCACCGGCGCCCTTGAGGAATGCGAGGTAGGGCACCGCCGTCGGTCGCAGGCCGACCTCGGCGGAATTCGCCATGACGAAATCGGCTCGCAGCAGGTCGGCCACGACGATGAAGACATTGGCGGCGATGCACACCGCTGCTACGACGGCCGACGACACCAGCACTGTGTCGGTCATGCGGCGTACCTCCCGAGGACGTGCGGCGTTACCGGGCCGAAGACCCTGCCTATCGCTTCCTCGACTTCGGCGATGTGTTGTGTGTCGGTGTGGAACCGGACGATTTGTATGCTCATCAGGGGCGCTCCTCCATGTTCGGTCCTGCGTTGTGTGGTTGGTCGACCGTTCTGACGTTCCGCACGCACGGAAGGTGACCACCGATATGGAATTGATCGACGATTTCGAGGCGGCCAGACCACGGCTGCTCTCTCTTGCCCACCGCATCCTGGGTTCTGTGCACGATGCCGAGGATGCCGTTCAGACGACATGGCTCCGCACACAGACCGCTGAACAGGCTGTGGTCGAGAACCCGGACGGGTGGTTCACCACGGTGACCGCGCGGCTGTGCCTCGACCAGCTGCGCGCGCGGGAGCGGCGGGGCGAATTGCCGCTGCTCACCGACGCCATCCCGGGCGAACACCTCGCCACCGACGAGGAGTTCCTGCGCCGCGAGGACGTCTCGCGTGCATTGCTGGTGGTGCTCGACCGGCTCACGCCCACCCAGCGGGTGGCCTATGTGTTGCACGACCTGTTCGATGTGCCGTTCGACCGGATCGCCACCGTACTGGACACCTCGCCGACCAACGCCAAGAAACTGGGCAGCCGGGCCAGGCTCCGGTTGCGGGAGTCCGATATGGACGCCGACGCCGATGAGATCGTCGGCCACGCCGGGATCGTGGATGCCTTTCTCGCGGCTGCCCGCGGCGGTGATATGGACCGACTCGTCGAGCTGATGGCGCCGGATGTGGTTCGGACGGTGGACCTCGGCATAGTGCCCGAGGGGGTGGTTGCCGAGGTGCGTGGTGCGCGGGCGGTGGCCGAGGAGACCAGGTACTTCACCGATCGTGTGCACGCGAGTACCGTGCTGCTCGTGAACGGCCGCCCCGGGGCGGTGATCGCGCCGGGCGGCCATCCGCTGGCGGGTATCCGTTTCGATATCACCGAGGACCGGATCGCGCGAATCGTGATCACCCGGCTCGGACCGACCGACAGCGTTGCTCCGGTCCCGGTCGTAACCCGTGGTGCTCTCGACCACGGGCCGAAAGATCGGTAGCGCTCCACGAGTCGGTCACCGATGCCGACCGGAAATCACCTCATGACGATGCCGCTTTTATTGGTCGGCGCAGCGGTCGATGATGGAAGCATGGCACGGGAAGCCGACGAGATCGCTCTGAGCAAGCAGGAGCTTCGTGAGGTCACCGCGTTCGCCGCGGAGTGTGCGGAAGTGGTGCTCGAGATATACGAGGCCGAGCGGCCCGACGACTCGCGGCCTCGAGACGCGATCGGTGCCGCACGGGAGTTCGCTCGGAGTGGTGAGCGTGGGAAATCTCTGCGCGACGCGGCTTGGGCGGCGATCGATGCGGCCGAGGGCGCGGACACCGCGGCTGCACACGATGCGGCGTGGGCAGCGATGTCCGCGGCAGGCTCTGCCTATCTGCATCCGTTGCCCAGGGCCACCCAGGTCAAATACATCCTCGGCGCAGGCGCCTACGCGGCCAGAGCGGCCGAGCTTGCCGCTGGTGGCGATCGGACCGTTGGTGCCGAACACGTTGAGCGAATGGTGCATCGTGCGACGCCGGTCGTCGTCGACGTTCTCGAGCGCTTTCCGGCGGCACCGGATGGCGGTGGACGGGTTGGCGAGTTGATCCGCACACTGGACGATGTCCTTCGTCACCGACCGTCGATGCGGGATCGGATATCGGATTGACGCCGAGAAGGCATTCTCTCGAGCTCTTCGATGTGGCGGCTGTGACCGTCTGCGCCTACCAGTGACCGGCACCTCTCTCGGGCCGTCCCGGCCGGCGAAACCGTGCGTCCGTGCCATCCGGAGCCGCCGTACACGACATGGAACAAGGTCCTGGAGGTAGGCGGATGGGAGGACGTCGATCAGAGCCAGGTGTCGAGTGTGGTGGTGGTGAGGAAATGGTCCAGGTCGGCCCGCCAGGGGGCCGGGGTGGTCTTCTCCGGTTCGATGGCGGTGTACTGGCCGCGGTAGAACAACAGCGGCCGGTCGGAGGCGGTCGAGTCCGACAGGTCCAGCACCCGGCCGATCACGATGTAGTGATCGCCGCCGTCGACGACCCGGTCCACCACGCACTGGATGGCGGCCAGGGTGTCGTCCAGGACCGGTAGCTCCAGGCCCGAGGTGTGCCAGGGGGTGCCGGCGAACTTGTCGGGTTCGCGGGAACCGAACCGGGCGCAGACCTGCTGTTGTTCTTCGGCGAGCACATTGACGCAGAAGCGTCCATTGTGCTCGATGGCCGCCCAGGAGCGGGAGCCCTTGGTGGGGCAGAAGAGGACCAGGGGCGGGTCGAGGGAGAGCGCGGCGAACGATTGGCAGGCGAAGCCGATCGGATTGTGCTCTTCGGTGAAGGTGGTGATCACCGTGATACCGGTGCAGAACCGGCCCAGTATGTCGCGGAACCGGCGACCGTCGATGGCGGGGTGTGCCGCCTGGTCCGTCAGTTCCGTGTGGGTCGAGTCCGCCGGCTCCGCTGCTGCCGTCACGTTCATCCCGTCCTCGGTTGTCGCTACTTCGATCCCACGCTGAAATCGTGGCCCCACAGGCTCACCGCGGTGGATTCCCGGGCGATCCAGCTGTGGTCGTCGACCTCCAGCCCCTCGCAGCCGAATTCGACATCGAATCCGCCGGGGGTCTTCATATAGAACGACAGCATCTTGTCGTTGACGTGCCGTCCGAGGGTGGCCGACATCTTCACCTTCTTGCGCAGTGCCCGGTCCAGGCACAGGCCCACATCGTCGGCGTTCTCCACCTCGAGCATGAGGTGAACGATGCCGCTGGGGGTGGGCATGGGCAAGAACGCCAGCGAGTGGTGCCGTGGGTTGCAGCCGAAGAAGCGCAGCCAGGCCGGGTCGCCGTCGGCGGGACGGCCGACCGCCTGCGGCGGCAGCCGCATCGAGTCGCGCAGCCGGAAGCCGAGGACGTCGCGATAGAACTCCAGCGCGGCCTGGTCGTCGGAGGTGCTGAGCACGACATGGCCCAGGCCCTGTTCCTCGGTGACGAACCTGTGTCCGTAGGGGCTCACCACCCGCCGGTGTTCCAGCGCCACCCCGTGGAAGGCCTCCAGGACGTTGCCGGAGGGGTCCTCGAAGCGGATCAGCTCGTACACCCGGCGGTCCGCCTTGTCCTCCGCGGAGCCCTCCTTGTAGGAGACACCGGCGGCGTCCAAGCGGTCCCGGATGTCCTGCAGTTCTTCGGCATCGGCGGTTTCCCAGCCGGACATCTGCAGCCGGTCCTTCTCGCCGGGAACGATTACCAGCCGGGCCGGGAATTCGTCCATGCGCAGGTAGAGCGCGTTCGGGTCGTTGCCCTTGCCCTCCACCATGCCGAGCACCTTGAGACCGTATTCGCGCCAGGCCGCCATATCGGTGGCCTCGATGCGCAGATAGCCGAGCGAGCGAATGCCCATGATTATTTCTCCTGCTTACCGGAACCGGTCAGGAAGTCCGTTGCCAGTCGGTTGAATTCGGCGAACTTCTCCAACTGCGCCCAGTGGCCGCAGCCGCCGAACACATGGAGTTGCGCGCGGGGGATGGTCTTGAGCGCCACCAGGGCACCGTCGAGCGGGTTGACCCTGTCCTCGCGGCCCCAGATCAGCAGTACCGGTTGGCGCAGCCGGTATGCCTCGCGCCAGAGCATGCCCTTCTCGAAGTCGGCGCCGGCGAACGATTTGCCCATGGCCCGGGTCGCGGCCAAGGCCTCGGGGGTGCTCGCCGACGCGAAACGCTCCTCGATGAGTTCCTCGGTGACCAGTGACTGGTCGAACACCATGATCCGCAGAAACGCCTCGAGGTTCTCCCGGGTGGGTTCGGTGTTGAACTTGCCCAGCAGCTTGACGCCCTCGGTGGGGTCCGGCGCGAACAGGTTGGTGCTCAACCCGCCGGGCCCCATCAGCACCAGTTTGCCTGCCCGGTCGGGGTAGTCCAGCGCGAACCGCACTGCCGCGCCGCCGCCGAGCGAATTGCCGAGCAGGTGGACCCGCTCGGTGATCTGCAGGGTGTTCAGCAGGTCCTTCAGCGCCGACGCGCTGTGCACGAAGTACTGCGGGTGCTCGGTCGGTTTGTCGGATCTGCCGTATCCGGGCTGATCCACCGCGATCACATGGAAGTCCTGGGCGAGCACGGGGATGTTGTGGGCGAAGTTCGACCACGACGAGGCGCCGGGGCCGCCGCCGTGCAGCAGCACGATCGTCGGGCCGTTGCCGACGCCCGCCTCGTGGTAGTGCAGTGTCAGGTCGGGGCGGACCTGGGCGAAACGCGAGGTCGATTCGTAGGTGAGTTCGGTGGTGGACGTCACGACCGCATCACACCATTCCGTCGGTGATGGGTAGGCCGAATTCGCCGCTGCCGTACATGACGTAGGCCCGTTCGGGATCGTTGGCCGCGTGTACCCGGCCGGCGTGCGCGTCCCGCCAGAACCGCTGCAGCGGGGTGTCGTTCGCCAGGGCGGTGGCGCCGGAGCTCTCGAACAGCTTGTCGATCGAGGCGATGGCCCGTCCGGTGGCCCGCACCTGGTCGCGCCGGGCCCGCAGCCGCAGGTCGAACGGGATCTCCTTGCCGGCGACCAGCAGCGCGTACTCCTCGGCGACATTCCCGGACAGCTGCCGCCAGGCGGCGTCGATATCGCTGGACGCCTCGGCCACCCGAACCTTGGCGAACGGATCGTCCTTGGCCTTCTCCCCGGCGTAGGCGGCGCGGACTCGCTTGCCCTGGTGTTCGACGTGCGCCTCGTAGGCCCCGTAGGCCATGCCGACGATCGGGGTGGAGATGGTGGTGGGGTGGATGGTGCCCCACGGCATCTTGTACACCGGATCGGTGTTCTGCTCGAGACCCGGCGAAGCCAGATCGTTCATGGCCTTGAAGCTCAGGAACCGGTGTTTGGGAACGAAGGCGTCCTTGATCACGAGGGTGTTGGAGCCCGTGCCGCGCAGGCCGACGACATTCCACACATCGTCGATCCGGTAGTCGGAGCGCGGGATCAGGAAGCTGCCGAAGTCCACCGGCTTGCCGTCCTTGATCACCGGCCCGCCGACGAAGGTCCAGTCGGCGTGGTCACAGCCCGACGACCAGGCCCAGGACCCGTTCACCAGGTACCCGCCGTCGACGACCGTGCCCGCGCCCATCGGGGCGTACGAGGAGGAGATGCGGACGTCGGTGTCCTCGCCCCACACCTCTTCCTGGGCCTGCAGGCCGAACAGCGCGAGGTGCCAGTTGTGCACGCCCACGATGCCCGCCACCCAGCCGGTGGAACCGCAGGCGCCGGCGATCTTGCGCACGGTGTCGTAGAAGACGACCGGATCGGCCGCGTACCCACCCCACCGGCGCGGCTGCAGCAGCCGGAAGAAACCGGTTTCCTGCAGGTCTTTGATGGATTCGTCGGGAATGCGCCGCAGGTCCTCGGCCTCCTGCGCGCGTGCGCGCAGCGTTGGCAATAGCGCTTCGATCCGCTCGGTCACTTCTTGCGTCATCTCCGGCCCTGCTCCTGCCTGGTCGATTGGTAACCGGTTGGTCCGGTGGCCCGTTGTCGGCCGTTGCTCTGAGATTAGAACAGGTTCTTGTTGATGTCGAGAACAGGTGCTCCCTACCCGACTTTATTGGACTTCTGCTGGATGTGGTGCGAATCGCTGGCGTCAAGGGCGACAGTTTTGTAACGTGTTCTAGTAATGAAGGAGGAGGAATTGCGATGGCAGTAACCCCACAGGGGAAGGTTCGGGAGCTCGATGTGGGCACCGCTCCCACCCGGTATGCACGGGGATGGCATTGCCTCGGCCTGGCCGAGTCGTTCCGAGACGGCAAACCGCACTCGGTCCATGCCTTCGGCACCAAACTGGTGGTCTGGGCCGACAGCGCGGGTGAACTGCATGTGCTCGACGCCTACTGCCGGCATATGGGCGGGGATCTGAGCATGGGTGAGATCAAGGGTGACGACATCGCCTGCCCGTTCCACGACTGGCGCTGGGGCGCCAATGGGAAATGCGCCTCGATTCCGTATGCGCGCCGTGTTCCGCCGCTGGCCCGGACCCGTCGCTGGACCACGCTCGAACGCAACGGACAGTTCTTCGTCTGGCACGACCACGAGGGCAACGAGCCGCCGCCCGAGGTCACGATTCCCTATATCGAAGGCCCGTACACCGACGCCGACGGCAACCCGCGCGAGGAGATGGACTCCGGCTGGACCCCCTGGACCTGGAACTCACTGCTGGTAGAGGGCGCCAACTGCCGCGAGATCATCGACAACGTGGTGGATATGGCCCACTTCTTCTATATCCACTACGCGTTCCCGACCTACTTCAAGAACGTTTTCGAGGGGCATGTCGCCACCCAGTTCCTGGAGACCAAGGGGCGCCCGGATGTCGGTATGGCGGCCAAATACGGTGGCGAGACACTGCTGAAGTCGGAGGCGTCCTACTTCGGTCCCTCGTACATGATCAACCCGCTGACCAACAGCTACGGCGGCTACGAGATCAAGGTCAACCTGATCAACTGCCACTATCCGGTGTCCCAGGACTCGTTCATGCTGCAGTGGGGCCTGTCCGTCGAGAAGCCGAAAGGCATCGACGACAAGTCCGCGCTGAAGATCGCGAAGACCATGACGGATTTCTTCGGCAACGGCTTCCTGCAGGATGTGGAGATCTGGAAGCACAAGTCCAAGGTCGAGAACCCGCTGCTGTGTGAGGAGGACGGGCCCGTCTACCAGTTGCGTCGCTGGTACGAGCAGTTCTACGTCGATATCGCGGACGTGACCGAGAAGATGACCCAGCGGTTCGAGTTCGAGGTCGACACCACCAAGGCCAACGAGGCGTGGGAAGCCGAGGTCGCGGAGAACCTGCGGCGCAAACGGGAAGCCGAGGACGCCGCGGCCCAGGCGGACGCCGACCAGGCGGAGGCGGGTGTCTGATATGCCCACCTGGGCGAAAGCACCCGACTTCGCCGATCGGCCCGAACGACAGGCCGAGCTGCGGGCCCAGACCGTCGTGGACCGGCAGCGGTACCTGGAGGACGGCCTCACACCCCTGCGGTGCCAGGGCTGCCAGGCCGAAGTACTGGTCCGCAAGAGCAGCGCGCGACAGACCTCGGTGCAGTGGACCGACAGCCCGGCCGCCCACTGCCCGGTCTTCGCCGAACTCGAGGCCAAGGGCCACGGTCCCGGCCGGCCGGACACCTGCGACCGGCTGCAGAAAACCATCCAGTGGGCCGTGGACGAAGGCGTCCTCGAAGTGCCGAAGTAGGCGCGGGGCACCGGAACCCGGTGCCCCGGCCACTCGGGTCAGCGTCGGTTACCCCGCTCCCGGTACATCCGGCGCTGCTGTTTGGTGACATCGCGCCACATCCGCTCGCGTTCGGCCCGCAGCCGCTTGTCGGTGCGCGCGGCCATCCAGGCGTTCTCCCTGGCGAGCTTGCGGTAGCTGTCCACCCGGCGCCGGGTGAGCCCGCCGGACTCCACCGCCTCGCGCACGGCGCAACCCGGCTCGGTTTCGTGTGCGCAATCGGCGAACCGGCACCGCGCCGCCAGCTCCTCGATATCGCTGAAGGTCCGGCCGATTCCCTCGGCCGCGTCCCACAGCCCGACACCCCGCAATCCCGGGGTGTCGATGAGCGTGCCGCCGCCGGGCAGCGGGCGCAGTTCCCGATGCACCGTGGTGTGTCGGCCCTTCTTGTCGGCGACGCGGACCGCGTTCGTGGCGTACACCTGCGCGCCCAGCAGCGCGTTCGCCAGGGTGGACTTGCCCGCGCCGGACGGCCCGAGCAGAGCGACCGTCCCGTCGAGCAGTGCGGTGAGCACATCGAGCCCGATCTGTGCGGTCGCGCTCACCGCGAGCACGGTGGCGCCCGGTGCGACCGCGCGCACTTCGTCGAGCGGGACGCTTTCGGCCGCATCCGCTTTCGTGAGCACCACCACCGGCCGGGCATCGCTCTCCCAGGCCAGTGCGAGCAGGCGTTCGATACGCCCCAGATCCACATCGCCGTCGGCGGCGGTGCAGATCAGCACGGTGTCGACATTGGCGGCCAGGATCTGGCTCTCCGAGCGCCCGGATACCGCCGAGCGCGTGATGGCCGAGCGACGCGGCAGCAGGGCGCGCACATACGAGTGGGTATCGACGCTCACCCAGTCGCCGGTGCACAACCCGCTGACCTCCGAATCCGAACGCGGGCACGTCGCTCGCGCGGGACCGGTGGGGGTTACGACATCGCATTCACCGCGATCCATGCGGATCACTCGCGCGGGAACACAGTCCGGGTCGATGAGCGGCATATATTCCGCGGCTACGGCTTCCGTCCAGCCGTAAGGGACGAGCAGGTCGAAATCGACCATGATGAGAGGAATCCTTCGTCGGGCGCCGAACCCGACCGGGTTCAGCGGGGGGAATCAGAAAGGGAGATCGACGAGGCGGCGTGGACCGACACGGCTCGCCGCGACACGACAATCCGAACGACCGTCATGTTCTCGACCTCCTCACTGCCCGCTGTTGCAGCGCAACTCTGACACGTCGCCCACTCCGGCCGCAAACCTTTTTTCACCTGCGGTGACCGAGGAACGTGGGCCCCGACACCTTGCAGATGGCCGGGCTCGCCACCGGGTACGGGGGAGCTGTGGCAGGGCACGGTAACGGGAATCGTGCGTATCCGTCGGTAACCGGCGGAACCCGACAATCCACTGTTCGCGGGGTGGCCCGAGCGCGGGGCCGGCCGGCGGAGACATCGTCAGGCGTCGGCGCCCGTGTTCACCGGGCGCACCCGGGCGGCCCCGATGCGATCGATTCGAGCCCGACCCCATTCACCGAGAGGCTCGAGGGCGGCATTGAGCGAGCGGCCCAGGTCGGTGAGCCGGTATTCGACGCGGGGCGGTACCTCGCGATACACCTCCCGGGTGATGATGCCGTCTTCCTCCAGCTCACGCAGCTGCTGGATCAGCATCTTCTCCGAGACGCCGGGCAGGCCGCGGCGCAGTTCACCGAACCGGCGCACACCGAAGGTCTCCAGCTCCCACAGGATCAGTCCTTTCCACTTGCCACCGATCACATCCATCGCCGCATCGATCCCACAGAAATACGGCCCGAACCTTTTCGCTCCCATACCGGCTTCGCCACCTGCTCGCACACCCGTCGGTAAGTACCGCACCGAATAGTAGGTACTTGTCCTGACATCCCACCCGGGCGATCGTTTATTCCGGCGCGCCGATCATGTTGTTCACGAAGCGGATGCTTCACAGAGCGAGGAGAAAGTCGTCATGACCGACAATGTGCAGACACCTGTGGCCGTCCTGGGTCTCGGACCGATGGGGCAGGCCATCGCCGCGGGCCTGGTCAAAGGTGGGCAGCGTGTCACGGTGTGGAACCGTACGCCCGGAAGGGACGGCGAACTCGTCGATCTGGGGGCGACCCGCGCCGGCAGCGCCGCGGCCGCGATCGAATCGGCCGGATTGGTGATTACCGTCCTCCGGGACCATTCCTCCGTCCACGCGGTACTCGACCCGGTGGCCGATCGTCTGTCGGGGCGAGCTCTGGTCAATCTCACCAGCACCGCGCCCGAGGACTCCCGGGAACTCGCGCGATGGGCCGCCGCCCACCGTATCGACTTCCTGGACGGCGGCATCATGGCGGTACCGCCGATGATCGGCCAACCGGGTTCGTCCCTTCTCTACAGCGGTAGCGCGGAGGTGTTCGAGCGGTATCGTTCGATACTCGAACTGCTGGGCAGTGCCGAGTATTTCGGTTCCGACGCGGGGCTGGCGGCGCTCTACGATTTCGCCCTGCTGTCGGGTATGTACGCGATGTTCGCCGGGTTCTTCCACGGGACCGCGATGCTGCGTTCGGCGGGTGTCGACGCCTCGGAATTCGCCGGACGCGCTGCGGCCTATGTCACCGCCATGGCGGCGCTGCTGCCCCACTACGCCGAAGTGGTCGACAGCGGCGAGTACACCGACGAGGCACAGCCCCTGAGCTTCCACAAGCCGGCCTTCGACGCCATCGTCCGGGCCAGCCGTGACGCCGGCGTCGCACTCGACGTGGTCGGGTCCGTCAAGAACCTGATCGACCGGCAGATCGCCGACGGCCACGGGGCAGCGGGACTGGAACGGATCGTGGAAGAACTGGCCCCGACCCGCGCACCCGCCGGTGCGTCGGCCACCGAGTGATCACCACGGCAGGAGGCCGTACTCCGCTCCGTCCTCGGCTCCCCAGCGGTAGCCCCACAGCTGCCCTGATGGAGCGTCGGCGGGGAGAGTGGCCAGGTGTACGACGGCCTCCGCTCCCTGGGCCGCGGTGCGGAAACCGGCATGGCCGTTGAGGTCGGTGGCGCAGTAGCCGGGATTGGCGGCATTGACCGGGAAACGTAGCGCGCAAGCCCGGTTCTTCAGGGTCGGGACAGCGCATCAATGTCGGCCTGCGCCGAGCATGCAGGCTTTCTGCCGGTGGCTGTTGTTACGGTGCGCGCGTGCAACTGCGGTACAACTTCCGCGTCTACCCGACACCCGGTCAACAGATCTTGTTGGCGCGGGCGTTCGGGTGCGCGCGGGTGGTGTACAACGACAACCTGCGGGCCCGCGAACAAGCGCACACGGCCGGGGGTGAAACTGTCCGATACCGATATTCAACGGCGGGTGGTCACCGACGCCAAACGCATCCCACAACGGGCGTGGCTGTGCGAGGTGTCGAGCGTGGTATTGGTGCAGGCCTGCCGCGACGCGCGCACGGCGTACCGGAACTGGTTCGACTCCCTGGCCGGGAAACGCCGGGGCGCCAAGGTCGGCAAACCACGGTTTCGGTCGCGCAAGGATCACCGGCAGGCGATCCGGCTCACCCGCAACGGGTTCACGCTGCGCGGCAACGGGAAACTGTATGTGGCCAAGATCGGAGAGTTGAAGGTCGCCTGGTCACGAGAGTTGCCGGCGGTCCCGTCGTCGGTCACGGTGGTCAAGGATGCGGCGGGCCGGTATTTCGCCTCGTTCGTCGTCGAGGCCGATACCGCGCCGCTACCGGAAGTCTCCTGCGAGGTCGGGATCGATCTGGGCCTGGCGACGTTCGCGGTGTTGTCGAACGGGACACGCATCGCCTCGCCGCGGTTCCTGCGGCGGGTCGAGCGCAAACTCCGCAAGGCCCAGCAGGAGTTGTCCCGCAAGGACAAGGGCAGTCGCAACCGGGTCAAGGCCCGGTTGCGGGTGGCCCGGGCGCATGCGCGGGTGGCCGATGCCCGGCGGGATTGGGCGCATAAACAGTCCACGGTGATCACCCGCGAGAACCAAGCGGTGTTCGTCGAGGACCTGTGTGTGACGGGCCTGGCCCGCACGAGGTTGGCGAAGTCGGTGCACGACGCCGGGTGGGGCCTGTTCATCCGGATGTTGGAGGAGAAGGCCGC
Organism: Nocardia brevicatena NBRC 12119; assembly: GCF_000308495.1. Classification (GTDB taxonomy): domain Bacteria; phylum Actinomycetota; class Actinomycetes; order Mycobacteriales; family Mycobacteriaceae; genus Nocardia; species Nocardia brevicatena. The sequence continues at coordinate 18,119 of NZ_BAFU01000008.1, forward strand.
CCGGTACGGGCGGTATTTCGCCAAGGTCGATCGGTTCTTTCCCTCTTCACGGTTGTGTTCGGTGTGTGGGGTGATCGATGGGCCGAAACCGTTGTCGGTGCGGTCGTGGACGTGTGCGTGCGGTGTGGTGCACGACCGCGATCTCAATGCCGCGAAGAATATTCTCGTCGCCGGACGGGCGGAGAGGGTAAACGCCTGCGGAGGGGCTGTGAGTCTTTCCGCCTAGCGGGAAGCAGGCCCCGGTGAACCAGGAACCCACCGAGATGCCGCCCAGCGGCATGGCAGGAATCCCGGCCCTTCAGGGTCGGGAGGACGTCAACTTGATGGGCGTATCCCGCAGTTCCTTCGCGTACATCACCGTGATCATGTTGAGCGCGGTCTTGGAGGTGGGATAGGGGATCGCGGTTAGTGGCCACAGCGGGAGCTCGGCCCACTGGACTTCGAATGCCAAGTGCTGCATATACCCGACACCGACCAACGCATGATCGTTTATTGCACACTCCCGGGGTCGCCGACTGCCGAGGTCTTCCAGGGGTTGGGCCCGATAACCGGCAAACCGCCGCGACCGGTTCTGCGGTCGCGGCGGCTCGATGATTTCGGGAACGGGCGGTTTCGGCGTCAGTCACCGACGGTGATCGCGGTGGCCTCCTCCACACTGTGTGGGGCGGCGTGATGGTCGTCGATATGGGCCAGGACGGTTCGGCCGAGCAGTAGGACCGCGACGCCGAGCGCGGTGCAGCCGGCGCCGACCCAGAAGGGGAGCGCGGCGTGGTGTTCACCGAGTTTGCCCGCCAGGTAGGGGGCGGCGGCGCCACCGGCGAAGCGGACGAAGCTGTAGGCTGCGGAGGCCGTCGAGCGTTCGACCGGCGCCGAGGTCATGACCGCCTCGGTGATGAGCGTGTTGTTCACCCCGAGGAAGAGCCCGGCGATCACCACGCCGACGACCAGGACGGGCTTGTGTTCGGCGAACAGTCCCATCACCGCCAGGTCGGCGGCGAACAGTCCGACCGCGAGCGCGATCATCGGCACGGTGCCGAATCGGGCCTGCAGCCGCGGCGCCAGGAACACCGACGACAAGGCGAGCAGGACACCCCAACCGAAGAAGATGAAGCCGATGGCGTAGGTGCCCATATCCAGGGGGAACGGGGTGTAGGCGAGCAGGGTGAAGAAGCCGAAGTTGTACAGCAGGGCGGTGATGCTCAGCACCAGCAGACCGCGGTGCCGCAACGCCCGGAAGGGCGCGGTGATCGAGGTCGGGTCGGACCGCCGCGCGTTGTCCGGCAGGAGGACGACAACCGAGATGAAGGCAACCGCCATCAGCACGGACACCCCGAAGAACGGCGCTCGCCAGCTGAGCCCGCCGAGCGCGCCGCCGAGCAGCGGTCCGGTGGCGATGCCGATCCCGAGGGCGGCTTCATACAGGATGATCGCACGGGCGACCCCGCCGCTGGCGGCGCCGACGATGGTGGCCAACGCGGTCGCGATGAACAGGGCGTTGCCGAGTCCCCAACCGGCCCGGAAACCGACGATCTGCCCGACCGTATCCGACGAACCGGCGGCCGCCGCGAAGGCGATGATGAGCGCCAGGCCGGCCAGCAGGGTCTTCTTCGCGCCGAACCGGCTGGACACCACGCCGGTGATCAGCATGGCGATGCCGGTGACCAGCAAGTAGCTGGTGAACAGCAGGGAGACCTGGGACGGCGAGGCGTGCAGTCGCTCCCCGATCGGTTTGAGGATCGGGTCGACCAGGCCGATGCCCATGAAGGCGATAACGCCGGCGAAGGCGACGGCCCAGACTGCCTTGGGTTGTCGGGTGGATGTGCTTGGTGCGCTGGTAATGGTGCTCATCGGTAATTTCCGGTTTCGGGTCTGGTGATACTGAGCCGACCGAGATGCAGAGCGAGACGACGGTGGCAGGGCCTGCACCGATAACCGGCCGAAACGCCGCTAATATTATTGCATAGGATAACTAACTAAATGACCGGGTGGATCGGTGACGCTTCTCACGCGATGGCCTTCGTTACGGTTGATGGGGCGTCCGAAAGCGGGGACGGCGGTATCCGCGGATTGCTCGGGCTGCCGGCAGCAGAGCCGGACTTGTTCCGGACACGAGAACACGAAACCCGGGTTCGTGCGGTACCCGTATCGGGACAGTGGTGGTACCGCTGACCGGGTGGGCTCCCAACCGGTCAGCGCCCTCGCGCTTGGGAACCGAGGTGCATGCGAGCCGGGGCCTTGAAGCGTCGAAGAGGGGCGTCGCCGTGGGCGCGTTCGCAAGATACCGGCAATCAGCACCGGGCCGGTTCGGTGACGACCATGAGGCTTTCGGCTCTGGCCGCGTCCGGGCTCACCTGACGGGTTGGTTCCGGAGGTCTTCCTCCCGATAGCGGCAGCCGGTCAGTCCGCCGATGCGAGCGGCTTTGAGGGTGCCGATATCGATTTCGTTGCCATGGTCGGGGGAGTGGAGGATGGCTTGGTGGTTTCCGGGTTCGTCGATTCGGACGGTGAGGACGGTGATGCCGTGGGGTGCGGCCAGGTCGCGGGCGATGGTGAGGACCTTGGGCCATTCGGCGTCGCTGATCGGAACCGATGAGACAAGCGAGTCGGTGACCATCGAGACACCGTCGGTTTCGGAGTAGGGGCCTCGGCAGCCGAGCTTTCCTTGTGCGCGGCGCGTGTACTGGCGCCAGGTGAGTCCTGGTGCGACCGCTTCGGCGGCGTCGGCGATCTGTCGGATGAGTGCCATGAGCTGCGGTTCGGTTTCCTGGAGGGAGGGCAGTTTCCGCATTTGGGCTTCGGCGTGGGCGATTTCGTCGGGGGTCGGGGGGTGGCCCGGGTCGTCCAGGGCACTGCCACATCCGCTCAGCATCACCATGGGGAGCAGCGCCGCGAGTATTCGTACCGGTGTGGTGGCCATATCAGCGCACTGCCAGGTGTGGGAGTCCCGCGACGATTACCGCCATATTGTAGGCGGCGGTTCGGAGTTCGCCGTTCGCGCTCGGCCGCGGGTATTCGCTGTGGCCGTTGGAGTCTTCGCGGTGGATGCCGTCGGGGGTGGTGATCTCGGCGACCGAGAGTTGCTCGAGCTGTGTCTGTACCGGGTCCGGCCCGAGTGCACCGAAGTGGTCGACCAAAGAGATCGGGTCATCGGGTGCGCGCATGACATAACCGCGGCCCGGGGCCAGGCCCAGATCTTGTTCGTCGTCGGCGTTGATACCGGGAGAGCCATAGAAGACCGCATCGTCGACCGGCTGCCCGGGACCGGGATCCTGGAGTGCGAGCGCGGTTGTGTATGAGCCGTAGGAGTGTCCCAAGGCGGTGATATGCGGATCGGGTTTGGTGGAGGCCGCGTCCAGGCCGGCGAAGAAGCTCGCCAGCTTCGGGGCGCCCTCCTTCGCTCGTTCGGAACTCGCAGCCTCCAACCCGAGCTCCGGCGGAGGCTCGTACCCCAGCCAAGCGATCGAAGCCACCCGCTCTCCAGCGCGACCGTTCAGGTCGAGTTGTCGGTAACTTTCCTGCTGGAGAGCCATTGCTTCCTTGGTCATACCGCCCAGCGACTGCACGGTTGTCGAGACACCGGGCGTCGTGACCGAGATGTGATCGGCATTGTCCGGGTCGCCCACCGCGATCGCGGCCATCCCCTTCTCACCCGATTGCATATCCAGCAACAGTAGGCGCGCGCCGACATCCGGGTCGTTCGGATCGAGCGGATTCTCTTTCAAGATGTCCTCGATCGCGTCGAGATCCTTCAATTTGGCTTCGACGCGGGCGAGTTCGGCCCTGTCCGCGGCATCCGGGTCCGGGGCATTCGGGTACTTCGGTGGGCCGGCAGAGTCTTCGAGTTCCCCGCGCAGTCGGTCGCGTTCCTGGGTCAAACGTGTGCGTTCGTCGTCGATCAGGCCGACATTCGCCTCATGCCGCGCCATGGACGGTATGCCGTCCAGACTGCCGACCCATTCGGGGTGCTGCTCGATGACCTCACGGCGCTGTCGATCATCCAGCGCCGCCCAGTACGCGTTGTTCTGCTCGGGTGTCCCCTTATCGGGAGGGGATAGAGCGGTAAGACCGCCTTGGGTCGCGCCGGTGGTGGATGCCGTGGCGATATCCGTCGCGCCCTTGTCGTCGATTTGACCGTCGGCGGCCTTGTTCAGGACCGCGGCGGCATCGGCGTTGATATCGTCGGCCTGCCGCATAACGGCTCGCGCCGCGTCGATCAGCTGTAGTCGCAATGGTTCCACCGCCGCCGCATCGGGCGCGTTCGGGGAATCGGCGATGGTGACGTGCCCGGTGTCCCACATTTCCAGACCGTTGTCGGCGGCGGTCCGCTCGATTGTGGCGAGTGTCGACTTCAGGTGTGTGACGGCTTCCCTGGTCTGCTTCGCCAGTTCCCGGACCGCGCCGAGCACCGCGGCTTCGTCGGTGAGCTGATCGGCGGTGACCGCGAACCTGCGACGCGCCGCGTCGGCGGCGTCACCGTTGAAGCCCGGGAGTCGACCGATATCGGCGAGTTGTTTGTGGACGTCCTCGACAGTGGTGATACGGCGGGATAGCGACGTCTCCAACATCTCCAAGGCGAGCTCGTTCCACCAGCGGATATCCGGTAACAACATCGATCCGGTCGCCCTCCCCCTGCGCACAGAATGCGTTCGTGAGTATGGTAATAGCGATTATCGCTTTCGGACCATAGGGGGTTTCGGTGGGTGACCCCGTTGCCGCCGATCCCGAACAGCTACGGGACGCTGCCGGTCGGCTCGACACGCTGTTCGATGAGGCGGGTACCGCGCTACGCGAGACCGATGAGGATATCGCCGATAGCCGTGAGGGTTGGAAAGCAGAGGCGTCGACCGCGTTCGGGCGGTTCGCCGGGTACCTCGACGAGCGCCGAGGGCTGCTGCAACAGAACCTCGCCGAGATGGCCGAATTACTGAAGACCACGGCGAATACCCTCGAGTCCCAGGACGGGGCTACGGCGAACGTGGTGCTCGGTCTGCCGAAGCCGGGGACATCCAGCCTCAATATTTAGCTCGGACCGCTGGGCCTGATACGGCCAGGGGCCCGAGTCGCGCGGTAGGTGTCGCCCGAAGCTCGCAACGGCGGGGCCTTCCGCGCCGCGCGGATTCCAGGAGGTTACGCGAGTTGCGCGGGGCGGCCGGGGGTACCGAAGAGGTGAGTGTCGCCGTGGGCGCGCTTGAAGTACAGGTGCGCGTCGTGTTCCCAGGTGATGGCTATACCGCCGTGCAACTGGATGGTTTCGGCGGCTACGGCGGAGAAGGTCTCGCGGCATTGGCGAAGGGCCACCCAGACGTCCTCCGCGGCCGACGGGCTGTCCTCGGCCACGGCGAACGTGGCGACCAGGGACGCGGATTTGGCGGATTCGACCAGCACGTACATATCGGCCATCCGGTGTTTGAGGGCCTGGAAGCTGCCGATGGCACGACCGAACTGGACCCGGGATTTGGTGTATTCGACGGTCATCTCCAGGCAGTATTCGGCCGCACCCACCTGTTCGGCGGCGAGGGCCGCCCAGGCGATACGGCGCAGCCGCTCGATCACCGGCGCGGGGTCGGCGGTGCCGAGGCGTCGGGCCGGGGCGGCGGTGAAAGTGACCTCCGACAGGGCGCGTGTGGGGTCCATGGTCGCGACGCGGCGGCGTCGCACACCCGAGGCGTGTGGGTCGACCTCGTACAGACCGGTTTCGGTCACCACGATCAGGGTGTCGGCGACGGTGCCGCCGAGGACGTAGTGGGCGGTCCCGTCCACGGTGTCACCGGTGGCCCGGACGCCGAACTCATCCCAGCCCGTGGCGTCGGCCCAGCAGACGGCCAGGGTGCGGGTGCCCTCGGCCACACCCGGCAGCAGCCGCTCGCACGCCTCGGTATCCCCGGACAGCAGGACCACCTGGGTGCCGAGCACCGCGGAGCCGAGCATCGGGACATCGACCAGGGTCCGGCCGAGTTCGCCGACCACCAGCAGGGATTCGACCAGTCCCGCGTCGAACCCGCCGTATTCCTCCGGGATCGCCAAGGCGGCGACCCCGACCTGCTCACACAGCTGCGCCCACAGGCGCGGGTCGTATCCCGGATCGCCGGACATCGCCGCGCGCACACCCGACCGGGCGTCGCGTTTGGTCAGCAGTCCGCGAACCGCCGACACCAACTCCTGCTGTTCCTCGCTGATCATTGTTTCTCCCGAAGATCACCCGATGAATGCACGGGGTCTGTCTTCACTCCTGCCCGGGCCATATGCGTGTCCCGGTGCATCCGTTCGGTTCTCGCCGTCGTCCGTCGGCTTCTTCCGGTGCGGTCGGCCCCGTGCTCGCCGTGACCGCAAGGCCGGTGCTAGGTCAGTGACCCGGTATCCACCGCGGCCGGGGTACGCAGGGCCTCGGCGATCCGGCGACGGTGCAGATCGGGCGTGCCCCACGCGGTGCGCAGGGCGGTGACCCGGGTCAACCACAGCGACAGATCGTGTTCGGCGGTGTAGCCGATGGCGCCGTGCACCTGAAGGGCGGTGCGGGCGGCGCGGTAGGCCGCATCGCCGCATGCGACGGCCGCGGCCGAGATATCGCGGGCGCGCCGCGGGGTCGCGGTGGTGAGCGCGGCCCGATACAGCAGCGGTTCGGCGAGATCGAGCGCGATCAACACATCCGCCAATTTCTGCTTGATGGCCTGGAATTCGCCGATCGGGCGGCCGAACTGTTTGCGCTGCTTCACGTAGCCGGTCGCCGCGTCCAGTAGCGCCCGGCCGGCGCCCAGCAGTTGTGCCGCGTTGGCGAGCGCCCCGAAATCGAAAGCGGCGGCACCGGGCTCGAATGCGAGGTCGGGTGTGCGTGCCTCGGCGATCAGCTCCTCGGGTTCCACGACGAACAACCGTCGGGCCGGGTCCACCGATTTCACCGCCGCGCCCACCCGGCCGGTGTACAGCCGGTGCCCGTCGACGACCAGCACGAGGTCGGCGAGGTCGGCGTCGAGGGCGACCGTCCGGTGTCCGTCGCCGGTGCGGGCGAGGGTGGCCAGGGTGGTGCCTTCGGCGATATCGGGCAGCCTGCGGCGGGCGGGTTCGGCGTCCACAGCGGCCAGGGCCCGCAGCAGAGCCGGGACGGCGGCCGCGGTCTCCACCAGTGGTCCGGGCGCGGCGGCCCGACCCACCTCGATGAACGCCACCACTTGATCCAGCGGCTCCGCGCCCAGACCGCCGTATTCCTCCTCGATGCCCAGGCCGAACATGCCGGCATCGGCGAGTTGTGCGATCAGTGTGCGGCCCGCGGCCGGGTCGTTCGCGGCCCAGGCCCGCACCGCCGCGGGCGTCTGCCCGGATTCGAGCAGTTTGCGGATACTGGCGCCGAAGTCCACCTGCTCCGGGCTGAGCGCGAACCTCATCGGCCGCCTCCTCTCGGTAGGCCGAGGAGCCGCTCGGCGATGATATTGCGTTGAATCTCGTTGGTGCCGGCGTAGATCGGGCCGGACAGGGAGAACAGGTAGCCGTCGGTCCAGCGACCGGCCTGTTCGGCGTCGGCGCCGAGCAACTCCAGTGCGGTCTCGTGCATGGCGATATCGAGTTCGGACCAGAACACCTTGGTGATCGACGATTCCGCGCCCAGTTTCCCGCCTTCGTTCAGCCGGGTGACCGTGCCCAGGGTGTGCAGCCGGTATGCCTCGCTGCCGATCCAGGCGTCCACCACGGCATCGCGGCTCGCGTCGCCGGCGTCGCCGGTTTCTTTCCACAGGTCGACCAGCCGCCGAGCGGTCGCGCTGAACCGCCCGGGACTGCGTAGGGACAGACCGCGTTCGTTACTGGAGGTGCTCATGGCCACCCGCCACCCGTCGTTGGGCGCGCCGATCACGTCTTCGTCGGGGACGAAGACGTCGTCGAGGAAGATTTCCGCGAAGCCGGGTTCGCCGTCGAGTTGGGGGATGGGGCGCACCGTGACACCGTCGGCGATGAGCGGGAACATCAGATAGGTGAGGCCGCGGTGCCGCTGCGCCTCCGGGTCGCTGCGGAACAGCCCGAACGCCCGGTCGGCGAACGCCGCTCGCGAACTCCAGGTCTTCTGCCCGCTCAGAATCCAGCCGCCGTCGGTGCGGCGCGCGGTCGAACGGATCCCGGCCAGGTCGCTTCCCGCTTCCGGTTCCGACCAGGCCTGGGCCCAGATATCGTCGCCGCGCGCCATTCGCGGTATGATCCGCTCCAGCTGTTCGGGTGTGCCGTGTTCGAACAGGGTGGGCGCCAGCAGGAAGATACCGTTCTGGCTCACCCGTCCCGGCGCGCCGGCCGCGTAGTACTCCTGTTCGAACAGCACCCATTCCAGCAGCGAGGCGTCGCGTCCGCCGAATTCCTCCGGCCACGACACCACCGACAGCCGGGCCTGCGCCATGGTGCGTTCCCATTCCCGATGTGCCTCGAAGCCGGCCTCGGTGTCCATCGAGGGCAGCGGTGTGGCGGGCACGTTGGCGGCCAGGAAATCCCGGACCTCCCGCTGGAATTCCCGGGTGCTCTCGTCGAGATCCAGATCCATCGTCAGGCCTTCCCGTCCTCCGCGGCGTCGGCCGAGACCGCCTGCGCCTTCATCGTTTTGGCATTCATCCCGGCCAGCGAGTCGGCGCCGACCTCGGCATTGTGCGCGTGGGCGAAATGGTGCAGGCCGAATACCGAGTCCATGCCCGCGCGCATGCCCATCAGGTCTTCGGCCTGGTTGACGGCTTTCTTCGTCAGTGCGAGCCCGAACTGCGGCATGGCGGCGACCTTCTCGGCCAGCGCCATGGTCTCGGCCTCCAGTTCGTCACGCGGGACGACCCGGTTGACCATGCCCCATTCCTTGGCCTGCGCGGCGCCGAACCGGTCGCCGGTGAACAGGAATTCCTTGGCGGCGCGCGGACCCATCACCCAGGGGTGCGCGAAGTACTCCACACCCGGAATGCCCATCCGCACCACCGGGTCGGAGAAGAACGAGTCCTCGGAGGCGATGATCATGTCGCAGACCCAGGCCAGCATGAGCCCGCCCGCGATACACGCGCCCTGCACCATGGCGATGGTCGGCTTGGGGATCTCCCGCCAGCGCCGACACATCCCGAGATACACCTCTATCTCCCGGGAGAACCGCAGGTCGCCGCCTTCACGGCCGACATGGTCCCACCACAGCATGGCCTTGTTCTGGTATTTCACGTGGTGGTCGCGGCCCGGAGTGCCCAGGTCGTGTCCGGCGCTGAAATGTTTCCCGTTGCCGGCCAAGACGATCACCTTGACCTCGGGGTCCTCGACGGCGCGTTCGAAGGCGGCGTCGAGGGCGTAGGTCATCACCGAGTTCTGGGCGTTGCGGTAGTCCGGCCGGTTCATGGTGACGACGGCGACCGCGCCGCGACGCTCGTAGAGCACCACATCCGGCTCGTAGGGCACACTCGCCTCGACAGGGTTGTCCGCCCGGGCGGGGTTCTCCGACATTACGAATTCTCCTCACGTAGACGGTGTTTCATCACCTTGCCGCCGGCGTTGTAGGGCAGTTGGTCGCGAAATTCGACGTAGCGCGGCACCTTGAAATTGGCCAGCGCGGCCTTGGCGTGGTCGAGCACCCGGTCCTCGGTGAGCGTGGCTCCGGGTTTGCGGACGATATATGCCTTGCCCACCTCGCCCATCCGGGTGTCGGGGACACCGATCACGGCGGATTCGGCCACCCCGTCCAGCCGGGCCAGGGCCTGTTCGATCTCGGCGGGATACACGTTGAATCCGCCGCTGATGTACATGTCCTTGAGTCGGTCGGTGATCCGCAGATAGCCGCGTTCGTCGACGGTGCCGATATCGCCGGTGTGCAGCCAGCCGTCGGCATCGATGGCCTCGGCGGTCGCCGCGGGATCGTCGAGGTAGCCGCGCATCACATTGGGGCCCCGCAGCAGCACCTCGCCGGTGTCGCCGAGTTTCAATTCGAAGTCGGCGATGGGGCGTCCGGAGGTGTTGGCGACGGTTTCGGCGTTGTCGTCCGGGCGGCACATGGTGCCGAAGCCGCCGGCCTCGGACAGGCCGTAGGCGGTGAGGACCACGGCGAAGTCGAGTTCGGAGCGCATCCGCTCGATGAGCACCACCGGGACGGTGGCGGCGCCGGTGACCGCGACCCGGAGGGTGCTCAGGTCGTACCGCGCGCGGTCGGGGTAGTCGAGGATGGACTGGTAGATCGTCGGCGGGCCGGGCAGGACGGTGATCTTCTCCTCGCCGATCAGCCGCATGGTGGTGGGGACGTCGAACACCGCCTGCGGCACCATGGCGGCCCCGGTGACCAGGCAGGCGAGGATGCCCGCCTTGTAGCCGAAGCTGTGGAAGAAGGGGTTCACGATCAGGTAGCGATCGTCTGCGTTCACGGTGGAACATTGCGCCCACGCCCGCACCACCGACAGCGACTGCCGATGTTCGATCAGCACGCCCTTGCTGCGGCCGGTGGTGCCGGAAGTGAACAGGATGTCGGAGAAGTCCTCGGGCCGGACGGCCTCCGCGCGTTCGCGAGCCTGCTCCCGGGTGACGGACGCGGCCGCGGTTTCCAGATCGGACCAGGTCAGCACGCCGTCGGGGACCGTCTCGGAGTTCTGTTCGACCGGGATCACCACCACGGTGTCGATCGCCAGTTCGGGCGCGGCCTCCCGCAGTTCGGCCAGGCGGTCGCGACGGAGGAAGGTCCCGGCGACGAACAGGGCCTTCGCATCGATCCGGCGCAGCACATCGATGACCTCGGTGGCGACATAGCGGGTGTTGAGGGGGACCAGCGCGGCCCCGCAGTAGTGTGCGGCCAGCGCGGCGACCACCCAGTGGTAGGTGTTCGGTGACCAGATCGCCACTCGGTCACCGATCCGGACACCGCGTGCGATCAGGGCGCGGGCCACGTCCTGGACCGATTCCAGCAGTTGGTTCCAGCCGAGTCGAGTCGGGCCGTCGGCCAGGGCGGGCGCGCTGCCGTAGGCGCGTGCGGCAGCGTGCAGCGCCAGCGGCGTGGTGTGCGCTGTCGGGAGCGTATGCGCGGAGGTTGTCACGGTCGTCCTCGCCGTCGTGCGGCACCGGCCGGCAGCCGGTGCCTTCGCAGGTCTACAAAGCAAGTGCTTGGTAGGTTATCCTACCGACGTGGGTGCTATCCAGACCTCAGAATCCGGTACCAATCCGGATACCGGGCGGCCTTCGGCCGAAACGGCGGCCGAGGCGGGCGCGCCGGCCGAACGCACGAGCGTGGCCGACCTGCCCGACGACGTTTTCGCCGCGCAGGTGCGGGCCTGGCTCGACGAACAGCTGAACGGGGAATTCCGGGAGCTGCGTGGCCTCGGCGGTCCCGGCCGCGAACACGAGGCCTTCGACGAGCGGTTGGAATGGGACCGGCGGCTGGCCGCCGCGGGCTGGACCTGTCTGGGGTGGCCGGTCGAGTACGGCGGGCGCGAAGCGAGCGTTGCGCAGCAGATCATCTTCCATGAGGAGTACGCGAGGGCGAACGCGCCGGCGCGGGTGTCCCATGTGGGTGAGGAACTGCTCGGGCCGACGCTGCTGGCCTTCGGCACTCCGCAACAGCGCGAACGCTTCCTGCCCGGTATCCGCACCGTGACCGAACTGTGGTGTCAGGGCTACTCCGAACCGGGGGCCGGCTCCGACCTGGCGGCGGTCTCCACCTCCGCCCGGCTGGACGGGGACGAATGGGTCGTCAACGGCCAGAAGATCTGGACCTCGCTGGCGCACGTGGCCGACTGGTGTTTCGCGGTCTGCCGCACCGAGCCCGGCTCGAAACGGCACAAGGGCCTGTCGTATCTGCTGGTGCCGATGCGTCGGCCGGGAATCGAGGTCCGGCCGATCGTGCAGCTCACCGGGACCTCCGAATTCAACGAGGTGTTCTTCGACAACGCCCGCACCGAGGCCGATCTGGTGGTCGGCGAACCCGGCGACGGTTGGCGGGTCGCCATGGGCACGCTCAATGTCGAACGCGGTATCTCCACCCTCGGCCAGCAGATCCGCTTCGCCCGAGAGCTGTCGGCCATCGAGCAACTGGCCCGCGAAACCGGCGCCATCGACGATCCCCTGCTGGTGGACGGGATCGACCGGGCCTGGGTCGGGCTGCGGGTGCTGCGCGCGCATGCCCTGCGCACCATGGCGGAGACCACCGAGGACGGCGGCCAGGCCTCGGTGGGAAAACTGCTCTGGGCCAACTGGCACCGCGGGCTCGGCGAACTGGCCATGGCGGTACGCGGTGCCGCCGGACTGGTGGCCGGCGACAACGACGATCTGGACGAATGGCAGCGGCTGTATCTGTTCACCCGCGCCGACACCATCTACGGAGGTTCGAACGAAGTGCAGCGCAACATCATTGCCGAGCGGGTGCTCGGACTCCCGCGGGAGGCCCGCTCGTGACCGGACCGCTGTCCATTGCGCCCCAGCCGATTCCGGGCCACGGACTGCTCGTCGGACGGCGCGCCGTCGTCACCGCCGCCGCCGGTACCGGAATCGGTTCCGCCACGGCTCGGCGACTGCTGTCCGAAGGTGCCGACGTCCTGGTCTCGGACTGGCACGAACGCCGACTCGAGGCCACCCGGGCCGAACTCGCCGACGAGTTCGGCGACCGCAAGGTACACGCCCTTACCTGCGATGTGACCAGCACCGAGCAGGTGGACGGACTGGTCCGCGGCGCGGCGGCGGCACTGGGCCGGGTAGATATCTTCGTCAACAATGCCGGTCTCGGCGGTGAGACACCGGTCGTGGACATGACCGATGAACAGTGGGACCGGGTCCTGGACGTCACCCTCAACGGCACCTTCCGCTGCACCCGCGCCGAATTGAACTATTTCCGCGAGGCCGGACACGGCGGGGTGATCGTCAACAACGCCAGCGTGCTCGGCTGGCGCGCCCAGTACGGCCAGGCCCACTATGCCGCCGCCAAGGCCGGTGTCATGGCACTGACCAGGTGCAGTGCCGTCGAGGCGGCCGAGTTCGGGGTGCGGATCAATGCCGTCGCGCCGAGTATCGCCCGCCACGCGTTCCTGGACCGGACCAGCTCCCCGGAACTGCTCGACCGTCTCTCCGAGCGGGAGGCGTTCGGCCGGGCGGCCGAACCGTGGGAGGTGGCGGCCACCATCGCCATGCTGGCCGGTGACTACACCACATATCTCACCGGTGAGGTGGTCTCGATCAGCAGCCAGCGCGCTTGACCGATGCCGCTGTCGGGGCCGGTCGCTGTCGGGGCTGTTTAGCCTGCTCGACGTGTGCCATTCTGAGGGGAGGTCGGATCGCACTCCCCGAAGGGGGCGATGGCTATGGAGCCGGAGCCGCGACAATTCGACAGCCAATATGAACTGGAACTGGTCCGCGATGTCGTCCTGGCTCGGCGTCGGCAGGACGCACTGGTTCTGGCCGCCCTCGAGTTCGGGACCGAACTGCTGGGCCTGGGCTCCGAGCACACCGCGATCGAACGGGCCGTCCAGTTGTTGGCCCGGCACATCGTCGACGAGACCGAGATCGCGCGCGATCCGCACGGCGCCCTGCGCGCCGATATGCTCCGCGACCGGGAGCGGGTGCGCCGGATCGCCGGTTACGGCGGCAGCACTGCCGAGGACGAACACCGCCGCCGCCGGATCGAACTGCTCTACGAGGTGCGCACCGACCTGCAGGAGGTGGTGCAGCGCTGTCGGCAGTGTCGGTTGGATGGGGTGAGCTTCACCGACGAGGTGGCCCATGCGCTCGGTGCCGTCACCGACAAGCTGGTGGTCGACGCCGATATGGAGACCTACCATGCCTGGCAGCGCGGCATGCTGTTGAAACTGAGCGAGGAGCCGCGCCGGTACGGTCCGCCGCGGGTGCTGGCGACCGTGGACGCCGGTCCCGGCCGCGAGCCGCTCGTCGTGGAGTGGGATTCCTGTGAACGCCGTCTCGCGTTGATCATGCGCATGATGCGGGCGGGGGTGTCGCCGCTGGTGATCTGTGATCGTTTGCTGGCGGATCTGTCCGCCGCCTCGCCGTTGCGGTACTCGCAGCGCTGATCGCGCCGGGTCGCCACGGCGAGCGGGCGGAAGCCGACTGTACCAAGCAAGTGCTTGGTTGTATTATATCGGAGTGTCCGCATCCGAACCCTCGAAATCAGCCCGGCGCACCGAACTGCTCACGCTGGCGGCCGACCTGTTCGCCGAGCGCGGTGTCCGCGCCACCACCGTGCGGGATATCGCCGATGCGGCCGGGATCCTCTCCGGGAGCCTCTACCACCACTTCGCTTCCAAAGAAGCGATGGTCGACGAGATCCTGCGCGGATTCCTCGACCAATTGTTCGGGCGCTACCGCGAGATCGTCGCCTCGGGCTCGAGCTCCCGCGCCACCCTCGAGGCCCTGGTCCTGGCCTCCTATGAGGCATTCGACCGTTCGCATGCCGCGGTGGCCATCTACCAGGCCGAGTCCAAACGGCTGCGCACCGCCGAGCGATTCTCCTATATCGACGACTACAACCGGGAATTCCGGGAGCTGTGGCGTCGCGTCCTCAGCGCGGGTGTGCACGACGGCAGCTTCCGCCCCGAACTGGATATCGACCTGGCCTACCGATTCCTCCGCGACACCGTCTGGGTGGCCGTCCGCTGGTACCGGCCCGGTGGTGGTGCCATCACCGTCGACACCCTCGCCAAGCAATACCTCACCCTCGTGCTCGACGGGCTCACCGTGCCCGGACACACCGATTAGGAGAACCCATGGCTACCTCCGCCTCCCGCCGCCCCTACGCCCCGCTGCGCGAGGCATACGTCATCGATGCGGTGCGCACCCCGGTCGGCAAACGCGGTGGCGCATTGGCCCGGGTCCACCCGGCCGATCTCGGCGCAGCCGCATTGCAGGGGCTGCTGAACCGCACTCCGATCGACCCGGCGAACGTCGACGACGTGATCGTGGGCTGCGTAGACAATATCGGCCCGCAGGCCGGCAATATCGGCCGTACCGCCTGGCTGGTCGCCGGATATCCGGAAGAGGTGCCCGGCGTCACGGTGGACCGACAGTGCGGTTCCAGCCAGCAGGCCATCACCTTCGGTGCCCAGGCGATCATGAGCGGCACCGCCGAGGTGATCGTCGCGGGCGGCGTGCAGAACATGAGTGCCATCCCGATCTCCGCCGCCATGCTGGCCGGTAGGGAATACGGTTTCGAGTCGCCGTTCGTCGGCGCGCAGGGCTGGGACCACCGCTACGGCACCGGTGAGGTCTCGCAGTTCCGCGGCGCGGCGATGATCGCCGAGAAATGGGGGATCGGCCGCGAGGACATGGAGCGGTGGGCGCTGCGCAGCCACGAACGCGCCCGGGCCGCGATCAAGGACGGCCGGTTCGACAACGAAATCGTCCCGGTCGGCGATTTCTGGATCGACGAGGGCCCGCGCGAGACCGGCCTGGAGAAGATGGCGGCGCTGAAACCCCTCGAGGAGGGCAGCCCGCTCACCGCTGCGGTGGCCTCGCAGATCTCCGACGGCGCCTCCGCCACCCTGCTCGCCTCCGAATGGGCGGTCCAGGAATACGGTCTCACCCCCCGCGCCCGCATCATCCATGTCAGCGCCCGCGGTGCCGACCCGCTGTACATGCTCACCGCCCCCATACCGGCCACCAGGTGGGCTTTGGAGAAGGCCGGTCTGACCATCGACGATATCGATGTGGTGGAGATCAACGAGGCGTTCGCTTCCGTGGTCCTGGCCTGGCTGAAGGAGACCGGCGCCGACCCGGAGAAGGTGAACGTCAACGGCGGCGCGATCGCGCTCGGCCACCCCCTCGGCGCCACCGGGGCCAAACTGTTCGCCACGCTGCTCAACGAACTCGAGCGCCGCAACGGACGCTACGGTCTGCTCACCATCTGCGAGGGCGGCGGCACCGCCAACGCGACCATCATCGAACGTCTGGATCGCTGAGTCCGGTACGCCGCATCCGTGCGTGGGGTCCGCCGACCGCCCGTCGGGAGGCGGGCCCCACGCCGTATCGGCCGGCCGAGCTCCACCGCCTCACCCGACATACGGTTATTCGTGTCGTGACCTGCGAGAGCCGGGTGCGGCGTAAGGTCGAGGGGTATGACCGAATCGCAGCGGGAACAGGTCCGTATCGAGACGAGTCGCAAACGGGTGCGGGTCTATTTCGGCGGTCGGTTGGTCGCCGACACCACCCGACCGGTCCTGGTCTGGGAGAACCCCCACTACCCCGCCTATTACATCCCGGTCGCGGACCTCCACGCGAAACTCGAGCCCGACGGTAGCACCCGCGACTCCGCGAGCCGCGGGGTCGGCACCGGTTACGACGTCGTGGTCGACGGCGCCACCGCTCCCGGTGCCGCGCTGCGCTACCTCGACTCGCCGCGGCCGGAACTACGGGAACTGGTACGGCTGGACTGGGATGCCATGGACGAGTGGTTCGAGGAGGACGAACCGGTCTATGTCCATCCGCGCAACCCGTACAGTCGCGTGGACATACTGACCGGCTCCCGGCATGTGCGGGTGGAGGTCGACGGCGTGACGGTCGCCGATTCGCGTGCGCCCCGCATCCTGTTCGAAACCGGCCTGCCTCCGCGGTACTACCTGCCGCTCACCGATATCCGCATGGACCTGCTACAGCCCTCCGACACCCACACCCGCTGCCCGTACAAGGGCAACGCCGACTACTGGCATCTGCGGATCGGCGAGACCGAATATCGCGATCTGGTGTGGATCTACCGCACGCCCACCCCGGAAAGCCAGAAGATCGCCGGTCTCGCCTGCTTCTATAACGAAAAGGTCGATGTATACCTCGACGGCGAACTCCAGGAGCGTCCACGCACCCCGTTCGGCTGAGTCGGGGAACGCCGTCACGGGCTCGTGCGGCTGCGTATGGAGTGGACGGCCGTGATGCCCTTGCAGGTCTTCGTGCTCGGCGGAGGCAACGACGTCGGTAGCGGCGGCAATCGTCTGTGGCTCGCGTCGAGCAGGTATCGGGCGCGGCGCAGGCATTCGTTGCGAACGATGCGAAACATCCTGTGGCCCGCAGGTTCCGATCTTGCGATACAGGGTGATCAAGGCCGTTTGCGCGGCGTCTTCGGCTCGCGTGTTCCCGATCAGCCGGCCGTATCGGGCGTGGTCTCGGCCTGCCGGGGAAGTGCACCGATCGCGACGATCCGCGCGACCGCGTCGGCGACGATGCGGTCGATGAGTTCCTGACAGGTGGGCAGGTCGTCGAGGATGCCGGTGACCTGGCCGGCCGCGAGCACTCCCGCCTCGGTATTGCCTTCCACCAGCCCGGCACGCAGCAACATGGGGGTATTGGCCGCCATGATGACCTGGGACCAGGTGAGGTCCTTGGCCTTGCGCATGGCAAGACCGTCGCGAACCATCGTCGACCATTTCATCCCGGTCATGCCCTTGAAGCGGGCGGCATTGCCGATGGCCGCGGTGAGGCCGCGAACCCGGCCGGAATGTTCCAGACGCTGGACGAGTTCGGTGTTCAGCACCCGGTGCGGCATACCGTCGACCTTGGTGGAGACGACGGTGTCCTGCAGGCTGCGGCTCAGGTACTCCTGCTTCACCGCGTCGGGAACGCTGCTCTCCCGGGTGAGCAGGAAGCGGGTGCCCATGGCGATACCGGCGGCACCGTAGGCGAGGGCGGCGGCCAGGCCGCGCCCGTCGAAGAAACCGCCGGCGGCGACCACGGGAATGTCCACCGCGTCGAGTACCGAGGGCAGCAGCAGGGTGGTGGCGATGGGACCGGTGTGCCCACCGCCCTCACCGCCCTGCACGATCACCGCGTCGGCGCCCCAGGACGCGACCTTCACCGCGTGCTTCGCGGCGCCGATGGACGGAATCACCACGACGCCCGCGTCCTTCAGTTTCGCGATGAGTTCCTTCTTCGGGGCCAGCGCGAACGAGGCCACCGCGACCTTCTCCCGAATCATCAGGTCGATGCGCTCACCGGCGTCCGAGGCGTCGGCACGGATGTTCACCCCGAACGGTTTGTCGGTCTGCGACTTGGTTTTGGCGATGGCGGCTTCCAGTTCCTCGAACGTCATGGTCGCCGAGGCGAGGATGCCGAGACCGCCGGCATTGGAGGTGGCCGAAACCAGGCCGGGACCGGCCACCCAGCCCATACCGGTCTGCACGATCGGATGCTCGATGCCGACCAGGTCGGTCAGTGCGGTGCGCAGCCGTGCGCTCATGATGCGGGAACCTCCTTCTCCCGCACCTTCTTCGGGTCGAGGACCTCACGGATGAGACGCAGTTCTTCGTCGGTGGGGAGCCGTGTCTCGACCGTATCGCCCAGTCCGGCGATCTCGAACCCGGTGTTCTCGGCGACCTCCTCGGCTGTCACACCCGGGTGCAGGCTACGGGCACGCATGGTGCGGCCCGGTCCCTCGAAGTCGAAGACTCCCAGGTTGCTGACCACACGATGGATGTTCAAGAACCGGTAGGCGGGATTGTCCGGGTCGACCTTGTCGTAGCCGACCCCGCAGACGATATCCACCTCCTCGCAGAACACCCGGCGGGTATGCCGCGGCACCCAGTAGCTGGTCGGGTGATTGATGGTGTTCCCCGGCGCACCGCGCACCCCGAACATCTGCCGGATCGGCTGCTGCAGCGGCCCGAAGGCGGACAGGTTCTGGTTGCCGTAGCGGTCGATCTGGTTGGCGCCCATCACGACGTGCCGCCGCCCGGAGGCCACTACGTCGAAGACCTTCCGGAACGGAATCCAGCCCTCGATCGGGGCCTTACCGCCCAGCGGGGGAGTCTCGGCCAAAAGCAGCGCCTCCCCGTCGGACAGCAGCAGATCCGGTTCGATGGTCAGTTTCGCCAGCCGCGCGCCGATTTGCGACATCGGCGACATCGGACTGGCCATGATTTCCCCGGCGCCGCTGAAGATCTCCGCGCAGGCGACGACGCACACCTCCGCCCGGGTGATGGTCTCGGTGCTCACTGTGCCTCCTCGAAACGGGCGACGGCGGCCTGGTAATCGTCCTCGGAGCCGCTGAGATAGGTGTTGACGAATTCCTGCCAGGTCTCCGGCGAACCGGCGGCCGCCGCATAGTGGCGCTGGAATTTCTCGTCTCGGCCGTAGCTTTCCCCGGCAAGGGTGAAATGCGCGCCGTGGGGAGCTTCGACCACACCGTCGACCATCATGCGGTTGAGCAGCAGCGCCTGCGGGGGAACGGTTTTCACCAGTTCCTCGGTGTCCACCAGCCGCTCGACCGAGAGGTAGCGTTTCTCGGCGGCCATACAGAACAGGTCGTCCATATACGGATCCACCCCCTGATACGCCGCGTTGCCGTGCGCGTCGCCGATATTCAGGTGGACCAGGGCGGCGTCGAGATTCAGCGCCGGCATGGCGATCAGGGTTTCCGATCGGCCGTCCGGTCCGGGATAGGGGGAGGTGACCGTCTTCAGTTCGCCCTCCCAGAAGTTCGGCACGTCCGAGCCCAGGCCGGCGCGGATAGGCAGGAACGGCAACCGGGCCGCGGCGGCCTCCAGTCCGCATTTGAGCATGCCCTCATCCATTTCCCGGGCCACGATCCGGCCCGAGGTGCGGGCCTGGGCGAACCAGGGATCGTAGAACGGCGCCGAGTCCAGGGATACGAAACCGTAGTAGGCTTTGCGCACCTTCCCGGCCGAGCACAGCAGCCCCAGGTCCGGGCCGCCGTAGGTGACGACCGTCAGATCGGTGATATCCGAACGCAGCAGTGCCCGTACCAGCGCCATCGGCTTGCGCCGGGAACCCCAGCCGCCGATGCCGATCGTCATTCCGCTGCGCAGCTCGCCGACCATCTGGTCGAGCGTCATCCGTTTGTCCCGCATGGTTTTCCGCTCCGCCGTCACTTGTTCTCCTTGCGTGCCGCCAGGTCCTCGTCGAAACGCTCGCGGATCTCGTCGGATACCCCGGCCAGGTTCAGTTCGAAGGTGAAGCCCTGCTCGTAGCGGTAGCTGCGGTGCACGTCCTGTAGATCGATCCCGTTGAGTGCCCGTTTGGCGGCGCGGATGACCCGGCCGTCCTTGGTGGCGATCTCCTTGGCGATCTCCAGGGCCGCGGCGTCGAGCTCGTCGCGCGGCACCACCCGCAGCACCGATCCGTAGTGGTGCAGCTGCTGTGCGGTGGCGGTGCTCGCGGTGAAGAACAGCGCCCGCATCAGATGCTGCGGCACCAGTCGGGCCAGATGGGTGGCCGCGCCGAGCGCCCCCCGGTCGACCTCGGGCAGGCCGAAGGTCGCGTCCTCGGAGGCGACGATGATGTCCGCGTTGCCGACGAGGCCGATCCCGCCGCCCAGGCAGAACCCCTGGACCGCCGCGATCACCGGAACCGGGCAGTCGTAGACCGCGCCGAAGGCCTCGAAGCAGCCGTGGTTGGCGTCGATCAGCGCCTGATGGCCGGGTTTGCGCTGGATCTCCTTGATGTCCACTCCCGCGTTGAACCCGCGGTTCTCCGCACGCAGCACCACAACACGGGTGTCGGGGTCGCGCCCGGCGGCGCGGATTTCGTCGGCGATGGCGAACCAGCCATCCGACGGTATGGCGTTGACCGGCGGATAGTCGACCGTTACTACGGCGACACCGGCGGTCTCCGAATGGCGAGAGATCCCCATCGCGTATCCCATCTCGAGCATCTTGGCTAAGCAAGCAATTGCTTGGTAGGTTAACACGGTGGCACTCGAAATCGACCTGTCCGATCGCGTCGTTCTGGTAACCGGCGGCGTCCGCGGTGTCGGCGCGGGGATAAGCCGGGCCCTCTTGACCGCCGGGGCGACCGTGGTGGCCTGTGCGCGGCGCCCGGCAGATCAGGCGGTGGAAGCGGCGGGACGGAGTATCGACTTCCTGGCGTGCGATGTGCGTGACGGCGAGGCGGTGCAAGAGCTGATCGAGACGATCGTGCGGCGCTACGGTCGTCTCGACCACCTGGTCAACAACGCCGGTGGCGCGCCGTACGCACTGGCCGCCGACGCCAGTAGGAAGTTCCACACCAAGATCGTCGAGTTGAACCTGCTCGCAGCCCTGCACATGTCCCAGGCGGCCAATGCGGTGATGCAGCGACAGGACGACGGCGGCTCGATTGTCAACATCTCCAGCCTCAGCGGGCATCGCCCGTCGCCGGGAACCGCCGCCTACGGTGCGGCCAAGGCCGGGG
>NZ_BAFU01000007.1 GCF_000308495.1 Nocardia brevicatena NBRC 12119
GCGTGACCGGCCGGTTTCCCACCATGAGCGGCTTGTTGAGCAGCGGCAGGAAATCGGTGTCGTACCGAATATTGCCCGAGGTGGTATTGGCCAGGACCACCGCGGCCGCGCGGCGGGCCACCTGGACGGGGTGCCGGGCGGCCCATGCCTGCAGAGTGATACCGCCCATACTGTGTCCGACGAGGACGGCGCGCCGGCCGGGACGCAGCGTGCTCTCGAGCACCGCGGCCAGATCATCGGCCAGGGTGCGGTCGCTGGGGACGGTGCTGCCCATGGTGCTTTCGCCGTGTCCGCGCTGGTCGTAGCACACTACCCGATAGCGGTCGGCAAAGGCGTTGATCTGGGGATTCCAGTACTCGATACAGCAGCTCCAGCCGTGGATGAGGACGATGACCTCGCCATCGGCCGGTCCATAGGCGTGTACTCGCAGGCGGGCTCCGTCGACGGTGGTCACGGGAATGACCTCGTGGCGCGCGGTGGGCTTGTTCAGCCCCGGCGTCGAGTAGGTGCGGTGTCGGAATCCGGCCCGGTAGGGGGCGGTCAGGGCGCCGTAACGCGCCTGCGCCAGCGTTGAGAGCGAGTTCACCAGCATCAGAGCACACTCCTTTGTGTCCAGCGTCACGGTAACCCGCAAGCTGAGCGCTTGCAAGTGCAAGCACCGACCAGCCAAAAAGTGCGAGCCTCCGCGCGTCACTCCGAATGTCGTTCCGGTGATTCCCGCTGTTAACTGAAACCTTCCCACTCGCATCAGGATTTATGCAGGGTTGCCGCTGATCCGGAGATAGCGGCTCCATATTTTTCTGGCAGCTCCCGGCGGCGCGCTACCGTGAAATCGTGGAGAACACGGAACCTGCGGAAGCGGTCGTCGAACCGGATCGCGCACCGCTGCGGGGCGGATGGCGTGGCGCGGTGTTACCCCTGCTGGTGGCCGGAGCGGGCGCCGCCGCGGTGGCGGTGGTGCACTTCCGGGACCCACATATCGAGGGCTCGTACGGTATGTGCCCGGTCTATCTGATGTTCGGCGTGTACTGCCCGGGCTGCGGTGGGATGCGTGCGGTACACAATCTCACCGACGGGCAACTCCTCGATTCGCTGCACAGCAACCTGCTCGCGCTGCCCCTGCTGGTCGCCTTCACCCTATGGGTGGGAGATTGGGTGATCCGGGCCTGGCGGGGCGAGTCGATGCGGCTCCCGGGAATCGGCTCGATCACCATGTGGGCGTTCTTCGCCTTCCTCGCGGGTTACACGGTGTTGCGCAACACACCCTGGGGCTCCTGGTTGACACCTGTCTGACCGGGAAGGCTCGGTATATGGGTGATTCGCTGAAGGACCGGGTACGGGCGAAACTGCTGCGGCAGATCGCGGAGGACGGCCCCGGCGACCGCGAGCCGGATGATCCGCGGCTGATCTCGGTGGAAAGCGACCTGGGCGCCCTCGACAGCGTCGGTGACGACGACCCACTCGTGGAACAGCTCGCCGCCCGCTACCTCGTCTTCTGACCCGCACCGGCCGCGGTGGCGACGCGATACACAATCGGCTTTTTCGATTTCCCCGGATCTCGACCGGGATCTCATCGTCGGTGACCATCACCATGTAACTCGGGAACGGATACGGTCCGAACTTCCTTCGACCGCCCTCGCCCCACCGGCCGGGTACGACCGCCGGCGTACGGTACGGAGACAGCTACCCCGGGGCTCTCAGTCCGCCAGGGGAGTAGGTCGGTAGTACCGGCCGTTGTAGTACAGGAGCGGCGCCGCGGCGGGTGCTTCGTCGGTGTTGTCGTGCACGCGAGTGACCCGGCCGACGACAAGGGTGGAATCACCGATCGGCACGAGCTTCTCCACGAGGGTGCGCAACCAGATCGGGGTGCCGTGCAGGACCGGCTCACCGGTGGCGAGGGTGGTCCACAGAGAGCGATCGGCGAAGCGTTCCTCGGCGGCACGTGCGAAACGCTGTGCCAGATGGCGCTGGTGTTCGCCGAGGAAGTGGATGACCAGGGACTGCGCGGCGTTCACGGCGGCAAGACTGGACGAGGTGTGACTGATGTTGAACGACACCAGCGGGGGTTCCAGCGACAGTGAGGCGAACGAGGTGGCCGTGAAACCGACCGGTCCGGTGGCCGAGCCCAGGGTCACCACCGTGACGCCGGCCGGGTAGTGCCGCATCGAGGCGCGGTATTGATCGGCGGTGATACCGCTGAGATCGTCGGGAATCCGGACTCCGATGTCGGGCCGTGGTGCTTCGGTCACCTGTCGAACGTAGCGCGGATTCCCGTTCGGCGGGCGGGAGGAGCCCGACCCCGCGAAACGCTCCCGACGCCCGACGTGACCCGGCCTCGGCCGCCGCCCCGCGGCACCTGGCTACCCTGGGCGAATGACTGATTGGAAGGCTTTCACGGTCGAGACGGCGGACCGTGTCGCGCAGGTGACGTTGACCGGTCCCGGCAAAGGCAATGCGATGGGTCCGGATTTCTGGCGTGAACTGCCGGAGATCTTCCACGGCCTGGACGCCGACCCGGAAGTCCGGGCCATCGTGCTGACCGGCTCGGGCCAGAACTTCTCCTACGGCCTCGATCTGCCCGCCATGAGCGGCACCTTCGGCCCGCTGATGGCCGATCGCGCGCTCGCCGCCCCGCGCACCGACTTCCTGTACGAGATCCACCGGCTCCAGGGTTCGGTGACGGCGGTGGCCGAATGCCGTAAGCCGGTGATCGCCGCGGTGTCCGGCTGGTGCGTCGGCGGTGGGCTGGACCTCATCGCCGCCGTGGATATCCGATATGCCAGCGCGGAAGCCACATTCAGCCTCCGGGAGGCGAAGGTCGCCATCGTGGCGGATGTGGGGTCGCTGCACCGCCTGCCGGCCATCATCGGCGAGGGGCATCTGCGCGAACTGGCCTTCACCGGCAAGGACATCGACGCCGCCCGCGCCGAGAAGATCGGTCTGGTCAACGATGTGTTCCCGGACCAACAGGCGGCGCTGGAGGCCGCGCACGCCACGGCCCGGGAGATCGCGGCCAATCCGCCGCTGGTGGTGCAGGGCGTCAAGGAAGTGGTGAGCCGGCGAAACGCCGCCACAGTGGCCGAGGGACTGCGGTATGTCGCGGCGTGGAACGCGGCCTTCCTGCCGTCGGAGGACCTGACCGAGGCCATGCAGGCGGTCTTCGACAAGCGGTCACCCGAGTTCAAGGGCAGGTAGAGCGCGGCGCAACGGGAGCGAATGCGGAGCACCGGGCGGGCCGCATTCGCTCCCGGTTCGTTCGGCTCAGTGGCCGCCCTTGTCCTTCAGGCGCTGGAAAGAGGCCTCCACCTCGGCCTCGGCCTCGGCGCGGCCGACCCACTCGGAGCCCTTGACGTATTTACCGGGTTCGAGGTCCTTGTACCGCTCGAAGAAGTGCTTGATCGCGGCCAGTTCGAACTCCGGGACATCCTTCAGATCCTGGATGTGATCCCACCGTGGATCCCCCGCGGGGACACACAGGATCTTGTCGTCGCCGCCGGCCTCGTCCGTCATCTTGTACATGGCGACCGGCCGGGCCTCCACGATCACACCGGGAAACACCGAATCCGGCAGCAGGACCAGGGCGTCCAGCGGGTCGCCGTCCTCGCCGAGGGTGTTCTCGATATAGCCGTAGTCGGCCGGATAGGCCATGGAGGTGAAAAGGAACCGATCGAGCCGGACTCGGCCGGTCTCGTGATCGACCTCGTACTTGTTGCGGGATCCCTTGGGGATCTCGATGGTTACATCGAACTCCACGCCATCTCCTTCTTCCGGTGCGTCTGCTTCTGCTTCCGGCCGACTCACCAGGTTGTTCGGGGGAACGGTTGCGAACCGAGGATAGTGTTGTCGGCGGGCATTCGGGTCGTGCGGGCACCCGGTGCGACAGTCGGCACAAGGGAGACAGCGGGCAACGTGGTGGGTCAGGGTGGTAGCAACATCGGCGGATTGGCCAGACGTCGACGTCGCACCAGGCGGATAGTGCTGGTCACCGTTCTGGTGGTGCTGGTGGGGATCGCAACGGTTGTGTCCGTCACACTGAGACCGTGGACACCCGAATTCCGGCACGGCGGGCTCACCGTCGCCGAACCGCCCTCGCCGGCACAGCCCTCCTCGCGTGTGGCGCCCGCCCCGGACGACGCACCCGCGCCCACGGCGGCGGGCCTCGCCGCGGCGCTGGCTCCGGTGGTCGGCAACCCTGATCTCGGCGCGTTCAGCGGATCGGTCACCGACGCCGCCACCCAGACCGTGCTGTGGAGCGCCGACGAGAACAAGGCGGCGATTCCGTCGTCGACGGCGAAGATCCTGACCACCGCCGCCGCGCTGCTCGCGCTGCCGCCCGACCACCGGGTACACACCCGGGTTGTGGCCGGGACGAATCCGAAGGAGGTCGTGCTGGTTGCCGGCGGCGACCCCACGCTCACCGCGGTGCCGGACGGCAAGGGCTACTACCCGAACGGCCCGCGGCTGGCGGACCTGGCCGACCAGCTGCGGCGGGCGGGCGTGTCCGCGGACACCATCCTGGTCGACACCTCGCTCTACAGCGGGCCCACCATGGCGCGCGGCTGGGATCCCGTGGATATCGGCGGCGGTTCCATCGCGCCGATCGAACCCGTGATGCTGGACGGCGGGCGGATCGATCCACCGGCCGAGTACTCGCCGCGTTCGACGACCCCGGCCCTGGATGTGGGCCGGGTACTGGCCGGAATGCTCGGGCTGGATCCGGCCCGGGTACGCGCCGGTACGGCGCCCGTGAACGCTACGGAACTGGCGAGTGTGGCGTCCGCACCGCTGCGGGAGCGGCTGCACGACATGATGGTGTACTCGGACAATGTGCTGGCCGAGACCGTCGGCCGGGAGATCGCGGTGGCCACCGGTGGGCCGGCGTCGTTCGACGGTGCGGTGCAGGCGGTGGCCGGGCAGCTGCGGGACGCGGGTTTCGATATGACCGGGGTGAGTATGTACGATGCCAGCGGCCTGTCGACCGACGATCGGGTGCCGGCACGGTTGCTGGACCGAATCGTGGCCACGGCCGCCTCCGCCGATGCCCGGAAGGAGGAGGCGGCGCGGCCGACGCAGTTGCAGCCGTGGGCGCCACGAGCGCTGTCGGGCCCGACATCCACCACGCGGTCCGATACCGGCGACGATCTGTCGGCCGCCTTGGCGCCGCTGCTCGACCATCTGCCCGTGGCCGGGGGCACCGGCTCGCTCACCAACCGTTTCGTCACCCGTGATCGGGCCGGCGCCGGATGGGTGCGGGCCAAGACCGGAACTCTCTCCGTTGCCAGCACGTTGGTGGGGTATGTGCTGGACAGTGACGGCCGGGTGCTCACTTTCGCCCTGATGTCGAACGATCGGCCGCCGGAGGTCAGCAGGCCCGCCCTGGACGCCGTCGCCGCCACACTGCGTAATTGTGGATGCACGTAATCGTGGATCCACCCGACCGGTGGAGGGCTTATGACGAATCGAGAAGGCCCCGGCGATTCCGGCGCGGTGGTGTCGGCGGACCCGGACGGGGTCGAGCACCGTAACGCGGCCGCCGACAGCCGATACCGGAAGCTGTCCGGGACGGTGGACTGGCGGTGGGCGGCGCGGACCGGCGCCGCGCTGGTCCCGTCCGGACCCCGCACCACCCGACTCGCTGCCGAACAGGTCGTCGCCGAATTGGCCGCGGCCTCCGTACGGGCCGAGGGGCCGGTACGTGAGGTGACCGGTCTGCTCGACGACCGGCCCGTTCCCGCCGCCCGCATCGTCGATCGACCGGGCTGGATCGGTGCCGCGGCCGATTCCATGTCCCGGCTCACCGGCAGCGGAACCGATACCGGCCAGGGCCGGCTGATCGGGAAACCGGCAGGGATGCAGGTGGGTGCCATGCTGGCCTTCCTGTCCACCGCCATCCTCGGCCAGTACGACCCGTTCGTCGGCCCGGACGGCACCCTGCTACTGGTGGCGCCGAACATCGTGGGCGTGGAACGCGCCCTCGGGGTCTCACCCACCGATTTTCGGTTCTGGGTGTGCCTGCACGAGGTGACCCATCGGGTGCAGTTCTCCTCGGCGCCCTGGCTGGCCGAGTACATGCGCGAGAACGTCGACGTGCTCGGTGAGATCGGTGACGAGCCGATGGCGCAGATGCTGTCGCGGCTCGTCGAGGAGCTCAAACAGCGACGCCGCGGTGAGGTGTCCGACGACCCGTCCACCCGCGGGGTGGTCGGCCTGCTGCGCGCCACCCAGGCGCCGCCGCAGCGCGAGGCCCTGGACCGGCTGCTCATGCTCGGCACCCTGTTGGAAGGGCATGCCGATTATGTGATGGACGCGGTCGGGCCCAGCGTCGTTCCCACCGTGGAGCAGATCCGGGGCGCCTTCGACGAACGGCGAATGCGTCCGACCAATCCGATCCAGCGCCTTTTGCGCGCATTGCTCGGCGTCGACGCGAAAGTGGCCCAGTACATACGCGGGAAGGCGTTCGTGAGGGAGGTTATCGGTACGGTCGGGATGGCCCGGTTCAACACCGTGTGGACCGATGCGGACACCTTGCCGCGCACCGATGAGATCGGGGATCCGCAGCGCTGGATTGCCCGGGTTCTGGGCTGAACCGTGGTCACCGCGGGGACGGAGGCCGCCGTTCGGTATGGCGGCGTGCGCACCGCCCCCGGTGGTCGGGCTCGGTCCGGCAGGCCGGCCGGGGGGTTCGCGGGGGCGTGCGGGCGGTGGGACGGGTCACCGTGACGACGCACGCGGCGCGGGAGCAGCGGGTGCGGTTGCCCGAAACGGCGGCGGTGCTCGCACTGCGGCATGCGGTTCGGGCGTGGTTGGGCCGGTACCTGCCCGGAAGCGCGGCGGTGGCCGTGGCGTTGTCCGGCGGCGCCGATTCGCTGGCGCTCACGGGCGCGGCCCTCGCCGAGGCCGAGGCCGTGGACGCGCTGATCGTGGATCACCGGTTGCAGGAGGGTTCGGACGAGGTCGCGGCCGCGGCCGCGGCGACGGCGCTGGCACTCGGCTGCCGCTCGGCGCGGGTACTGCCCGTGCGGGTCGGTGGTAGCGGGGGGATGGAGGCGGCGGCCCGCCGGGCGCGGTACGCGGCCTTGGACGAGGCGCGCGACGGGCTGCCGGTACTGCTCGGCCACACCCTCGACGACCAGGCCGAAACCGTGCTGCTCGGGCTGGCCCAGGGTTCGGGCGCGCGTTCCGTCCAGGGGATGGCGCCCTATAACGCGCCGTGGGGGCGTCCGCTGCTCGATATCCGCCGGGAGACCACCCGACGGTTCTGCGCGGACCTGGGGCTGGCGCCGTACGAGGACCCGCACAACAGCTCACCGGAGTTCACCCGGGTCCGCCTGCGCACCGAGGTGTTGCCTCTGCTCGAGGATGTGTTGGGCGGTCGTGCCGCGGTGGCCCTGGCCCGTACGGCGCAACAGTTGCGTGAGGACAACGCGGTACTGGACACATTCGCCGCCGATCTCCTGCAAGCCGCCGGCGCGTCCCGGCCGTGGCCGTACCCGTCCGCGAACGATGCCGCACCCGACGATCCGACGAGACCGCCGGCCGTGTCCTCGGGGGGTGTGGGGGCAGCGGTCACCGATTCGGCGGCGGCCGACGGGAGCCTGTCCTGCGCGAGCCTCGCGGCCGCGCCGGCCGCGCTGCGCCGCCGTGCGATCCGCTCCTGGCTGCTGGCGGGCGGTGCGAAGGCGGTGACCAGCAAGCATATTCATGCCATCGACGATCTGGTGGTCGACTGGCGCGGCCAGGGCGCGGTGGCCGTGGGCGGCGGGGATCCGGGGACGAGGTTGGTCGCCGCGCGTGAACGTGGCAGGCTGACACTTGCTCGCGCGGGGCGGGATGATGGAGACCGAAGGGACACCGGTTGACGTGTACGGGAACGATATCGCTTCGGTCCTGATCACCGAGGAACAAATCGCCGACAAGATCGCCGAACTGGCCGAGTTGATCGCCAAACGGTACCCGCCCGACGCCCCGGAGGGGGATCTGCTGCTGGTCGGGGTGCTCAAGGGTGCGATCTTCTTCATGACCGATCTGGCCAAGGCGCTGCCGATCCCCACCCAGATGGAGTTCATGGCGATATCGTCCTACGGCTCGTCCACCTCCTCGTCGGGTGTGGTACGCATCATGAAGGACCTGGACAAGGACATCGCGGGCCGCAATGTGCTGATCGTCGAGGACATCATCGACTCCGGGCTCACCCTGTCCTGGCTCAAGCGCAACCTGTCCACCCGCAACCCGGCCTCGCTCGAGGTGGTCACCCTGCTGCGCAAACCGGATGCGCTGCGTACCCAGGTGGAGGTCGCGCACGTCGGGTTCGACATCCCCAACGAATTCGTCGTCGGCTACGGCCTCGACTACGCCGAGCGCTACCGCGATCTGTCGTATATCGGCACCCTGCACCCGCGGGTCTACGGCGGCGAGTCCTGAGCCGTACCCGGCGGAGCGAGTTCATACCAGCCGCGCTTCTCGGCGCTGGAACGTCTCGTCGGGCGCGGCCACCCGTTCCAATGCCCGCAGATCCGTGCTCAGGGCGCGGAACAGCAGATACGAGCCGGCGAAGGCGATGACGCCACCCAGGCACAGTAGCCGGATGGCCACGATCACCGCCGAGATATCGATGGGTTGCAGAAATGTCACGCCGGCCACCGCGAGCAGCGGTATCGAGGCGGCGAGGGTGAGGTACCAGTGGCAGCGGCGGTTCAGCCGGCGCAGCCGCAGCGCGTCGGAGGTGCTGATCTCCCCATGCCGCAGATACAGCGGGTAAATGCAGCTCATCATGTAGAAGACCACGAGGAAGAAGGGGTAGGTGACGGCGATCGCGCCGCACACCATGATCGAGGTGAGCAGATGCATCATCGTGTGCAAGGTCAGGGTGCCGGTCGCCAGATGCAATACGGTGGGGAAGATGATCGCCGCGGCGATCCACATCACGGACACCACGAAGACCGCACGGTCGCCGAGGAGCAGTGAGTCGATTCGGGCTCGCCGCAGGGTTGCCGCGTCATAGCGTTTGCCCTGGTGCAGGCCGTGCGGTACCAGGATCAACCGGCGGGACAGATAGAACAGGATCAGGACCGCCAGTGGATAGGCCACAGCGTTCACCGTGCCGGTGACAACGATGAATGTCTCCTGGGCTTCGGGTGTCAGCCGGTCGACGATCAGCTGCCGGTTGTAATGGACGTTGTACAGCGACGCGAGGATATTCGGTACCCCGATTGCCAGGAAAAGCACGGTTATCATCCACGGCCACGGACGCAGCCGCAGCCGCCAGCTGCCCGGTGCCGGATCGACCAGGTCGCGGGCGTGGCGGTCCAGACAGAGCTCGAACTGTTTGGCGAGGACCGCGCCGTGGGACCAACGGTCGTTGCGGTCCGGCTCCAGGCAGGTCAGCAGAACACGGCGCAGTGTGGCGGGGCAGTCCGCCGGAATGCGCTGCAGGGCCGAGTCGTCGATACGGCGCAGGCGTCGCTGCAGCATGGCCTCCAGGACGAACTTGTCGTCCTTCGGATCCTTGCCCGCGGTGGTGTCGTCGAAGGGTTTGCTGCCGGTGAGCAGTTCCCAGAGCACCACCCCGAGCGAATAGATATCGGCGCGGGTGTCCAGGTCCGCGGCCCAGCGGTCGTAGTCGGGATGCGATGCCTCCAGATGCTCCGGGGACATGTAGCTGAGTGAGCCGCCGAAGTAGGCCACCGGACCCGCACCTTCGATATCCCGGCTGAAGCTGATGTTGAAATCGGCCAGTTTGGGTACCGCATCCGAGGTCAGCAGCACATTGGCCGGTTTCACATCCCGGTGCAGGACGCCGTGCGCCGAGGCGTAGTCCAATGCCTCGGCCAGTCTGCGTCCCAGCCAGGCCACGGTTTCCGGCCAACTGAGCCGGGCGATCTCGGCGCGCACGCTGGAGTCGGTCGGCCGTATCTCGCCCTTTTCCTCCATGGCCGTGTCCACGGCGTCCAGCAGCAGTTGGCCGCTGCGTTCCTCGGGTGGGGTGGCGCGAACCCAGCGCAGGACATTGAGCAGGGTTCCGCCCGGGAGGAACTGCATGTACAGCAGCCGGAGCCGGCGCCCCGACCGGTCGATGTCGGTATAGAGCAGGCGCTGGTCGAAGACCCGGACGATGTAGTCGTGGTCCAGTTGGGCCAGGGTCTGCGGTTCGGTGCCCCGGTCGGTCGAGATCTTCACGGCCACCATTCGTTGCATGGACCGCTGCCGCGCCAGGAAGACCCGGGCGAACGCGCCGCTGCCCAGTTCGGTGAGCAGATCGAATTCGCCGACCCGGCTGCCGATCTCGATATCGTCGAGCACTGCTTGCACACCGTCACCGGTGGCGGACGGTGTTGTGGCACGAGTGCCCACGACGGTCGCCTCGGGGGTGGAGGTGGTCCGCGTTACCGTCTCGTCCTCGGTGCTGAACTTCGGGTGAGGATCCATACCGATCCTGGTCGCTCGGCGACTACCAAAAGCGGTACCGTCCGGCAGCGAGGGCGGCAGCTCGTGTCCACCGCCCCACCGCCAGTAGCGATGCCGCACGCTCTACTCGAAATCTTATCGGAGAACCCCTCGCGCGTGCGCTGTTCGCGCAGGTATCACTCGATATACGAGCGGTTTTCTCATGCGGAGACAGGCAGTGCGTGCGGTCCGGCGAAGCCGCCCTCCAGCGCGCGGTGCGCGAATTCCAGGATGGTGGGGCGGTTGTCATCGGAGCGCCAGGCCACGGCGAGCTCGCACGGCGGCAGTCCGGTCACCGGCCGGGCCGTCAGGCCGGGCCAGCGGTACATGGGGACATTGTTCTCGGCGAGCAGGCACAGGCCGAGTCCGAGTCCCACCGCCTCGAGGCGTTCCTCGGGTGTCGCGGCCTCCGCACCGATCCGGGCGGGCCGGCCGTTGCGGGCGTCGTTGCCGAGCCAGAAATCCCGGATCGCTCCGGCTTCGGCGGGTAGGGCGATGAACGGTTCGTCCAGCAGATCGGCGAAGTCGATGGTTTCCTGCCCGGACCGGGGGTGGTTTTCGGGTAGCAGCACCCATCGGGGCTCGGTGCGCAGCACCTGCCACCGGTACCGGTTCGAGTCGGGCAGCGGCAGCCAGACCAGTGCCAGGTCGGCTTGTCGTCCGGCCAGCCCGCTGGACGGGTCGGTCCAGGATGCGGGGTGGAGGGCGAGCCGGTGTCCGCTGGCGCTTTCCAGGTCGTTGAGCAGCCCGCGGCCGAGGGTGGACTGCAGGCCGACCCGTAGAACCTCTCCGGCTTCCTGGAGCGATTCGTTGGTGGTCTCCCAGAGTTCGAGAATCTTGCGAGCGCCGTCGAGCAGTTCCTTGCCGGCGACGGTGAGGGCAACACTGCGCTGATTGCGATCGAACAGGACCACATCGAGCTGACGTTCCAGCTGCCGGATCTGCCGCGACAGGGTGGGTTGAGCGATGTGCAGCCGCTGAGCGGCGTTGGTGAAATGCAGTTCTTCAGCGACGGCGACGAAGTACCGCAGATCGCGTAAATGCGGGTCCATAGCACCTTGCTATCAGAATCGATCCCGAATTTCCAGCCCTAATGTGTCCGAAGGGTCTGAATAGGGTGTGCTAAACAGTCGCCAGGTTTGTTAGTGACAGCATATTGCCCCTTGTGTTGTTATGCAGCCTTGGTTTCGGACAATTGCCCAGAGTGGCCCATCCGGTAATAGATGAACCGAATGACTTGTGGTGCGCGGGGGTGGCGCGGCGGGGTGGGGCTTTCGCCGCGACCTCGGCAGACGGCGGCGGACGCACGTCGGCGAACGGCCATTGGCCTTGCCGGGGCGGTATTTCACAATTTGCGAGACTGTTTGTGATATTGGTCACATTCAGCGTGAAAGAGGGTTGTTCGACTTCGCTGTGCCCGGACGCGCCCGTGCCGCGGTCCGTGGAGGAACGGACCGCGGCACGGGCGGGTACTTCGGCGGTATCAGTCCTGTCGGACGCGCTCCTCGTAGGCCTTGCGCCGCTCGCTGTCGACATCGTCGAGGAAAGTGGTGCCCGAACCCAGGGCCCGCCCGATGGCATCGGCCACCGCCACCGGCAGCAGGCGGTTCATGAACTGGGCCGTGAACCCGGCGGCCGCGGTGATCCGCGCCTTCGATCTCGGCGAAGCGATGAGCTTCACGATCGCGGCGGCGATCTCCTCCGGCTCGGCGGCGCGCAGCAGCTTGGGGGCCGACACTCCGGAACCGAGGTCGGTATTGGTCAGCGTGGGCAGCACCGAGGAGAAATGCACCCCGGAACCCCGGTACTCCTCACGCAGCGTATCGGTGAAACCGAGCACGGCGTGCTTGCTGGCGTTGTAGGTCGCCAGGCCCGGGATATGCGTTTCGCCGGCCAGCGACGCGATATTGATGAGATGGCCGCGTTTGCGGGGCAGCATGCGGGCCAGTCCGAGTTTGGAGCCGATGATCACGCCATAGACGTTGATATCGAGAATTCGTCGAGTGACCTTGTCGGGTTCGTCGATCAGCCTGCCGGTCGGCATGATCCCGGCATTGTTGATCAACACGTCGATCGGGCCGAGCGTACGCTCCACCTCGTCCAGGAAGGCGGTGAACGATGCCAGGTCGGTGACATCGAGTTTGCCGTAGAACTCGAAGTCACGGGCGGTACCCGACTCCTTGACGGTCGCTTCGTCGATATCCCCGATGGCGATTTTCGCGCCCAGTGCGTGCAGAGCGGTAGCCGTGGCCAGCCCGATACCCCGGGCGCCACCGGTGATCACGACAACCTTGTCGCGGATCCTGTCTGCCTTGGTCACTGGCTGTCTCCCTTGAGTCGAAGCAGTGCGGGCAGATCGATGCGCCGCAGCCCACGTGCGCTCGCCGCGCGCATGGCACCGAGAGCGACCAGGAGTTTCGGCAGCCGGTACGGGAACCAGGTGAGCTCTTTCTCCTGGGTCGGCAGGATCGGGACGGTGATCGCCTTGGCACGGCAGTACTTGCGCACACCGCCTGCTCCACCCCAGCGGGCACCGACACCGGATGTGCCCCATCCACCCATCGGCAGCGCGAAATTGAACAGATTGGCGAAGACGTCGTTGATATTGACCGCACCCGCGTTCAACTGCCGGGCGATCCGTTCGCCACGGGCCTTGTCGCCCGTCCACACCGTGGCCGACAGGCCGTAGGGCGAATCATTGGCCAAGCGAATCGCCTCGGCTTCGTCGGCGACCTTCATCACCGGCAGCGTCGGCCCGAAGGTCTCCTCCCGCATACACGCCATGCTGTGGTCCACGTCCACCAGCACGGTCGGTTCGAAGAAGGTACCCACACCGGCCCGCTTGCCGCCGACCAGCACGGAGGCGCCCGCGGCGACGGCCTCATCGATATGCCGCTGCACGATGTTCACTTGGCTCTCGTTGGCCATCGCGCCGATATCGTGGGTGGGGGTGCGACCGTCGCGCCCCTGTCGCAATGCCGCGACATCGGCGGTCAGCTTCCGCACGAACTCGTCGTAGACCGGAGCCTCCACATACACTCGTTCCACGGAGATGCAGACCTGGCCGGAGTTGAACATTCCGCCGAAGGTTATGCCGTGCGCCGCCCGATCGAGATCCGCGTCGGCCAAGACAATGGCCGGGTCCTTGCCACCCAGCTCCATGCTGTAGGGAACGAGCCGCTCCGCGCAGGCGGTGGCGATCTTGCGCCCGGTTTCCGTCGACCCGGTGAACTGGATGTAGTCGGCGCCCGCCACCACGGCCGCTCCCGTCTCCCGGGCGCCGGTCGCCACGGTCAGTACCGGGGGCGCGCCGATCTCGGCCCAGCCGCGGGCGAGTTCCAGCGCGGACAGCGGAGTGACCTCCGACGGTTTCAGGATCACGGACGCGCCCGCGGCCAGGGCCGGGACCACGTCGAGCGCGGGCATGGCCAGCGGGAAGTTCCACGGGGTGATCACACCGACCACCGGATACGGCTGGTACACCGTGGTCAGCCGTTTGACGCGGGCCAGCGGGCTGTGCGGTGACGGATGCTCATCGACGAGGAATTTGCCCGCTCGGCGGGCGTAGTAGCCGATCAGGTCGGTGGAGAAGGTCGGATCGATGAGCGCGTCGACGCGCGGTTTGCCGGTCTCGGACTGCACGACATCGGCCAGGTGCTCCGTATTGTCGATGATCCAGTCCTGCAGTCTCAGCAGCCACTCCTTGCGACCCTCGGGGCCGAGCGCCTCCCATTCCGGCTGGTGTCTGCGCAGCTCAGCGATCTGCGCGGCGACTTCGTCCGCGGAGGCATCCGGTACGGTGCCGACCACTTCGCCGGTGGCCGGATTGCGCACCCGCAGGACCGCGGTCTTCTCGCCTGCGGCCGTGCCCGTTCGGGTGGTGGCGGTATCTCTGTCGGATTGCGGCGGCTTTCCGGCCTGCGCCGGTTCGGTATTGGTCACTGCTGTCCTCCCACTGCGTCGTGCTGTGAACGCCGGTGAGCGATTCGTGAATCGGCTCACCGACTGTGATCGTGACACACTTTGTCTCGAAATATCTCAATCTCGTGACGGGAGCGGGGCGCCGTGCCGTACCCGGCCGTGACGGCGGTGTCCGGGCCGGTGGCGGGTCTATCGCGGGAGCGTCACGGCACCTCGTGCGCGGCGATCCGACGCAGCGGCGGCTCGGTGGCCGGCGGAACCCGTCGCTCCGGCAGCTCGGCCAGCAGCGTGGTGGTCGCCGCGGCTATCGCCGCCACCGCCTTGTCGACGGCCGGTTTCGTGGTGGAGCTCAGCCCGGACAACCCACCCACCTTGCGCACGTACTGCAGGGCCGCGGCATAGATTTCCTGCTCGGTGGCGGCGGGTTCCAGGCCACGTAAAACGGTGATGTTTCTACACATGGGAGAACACTAAGCCACAGAGTGTCGGCGTGTCGGGGACACAGACGAAGATGTGAAAATCTCTCGCCCGCCCGCTGCGGGAAGACCGATCGCGGCCCGAAGCAACACTTCGTCCACCCTCGCTACGGATAGGGGGCAATCTGTCCACGTCCGTCCACGGAGGCATCGATCCACCTAGACTCGCGGTATGGCCGCAGCCGGATTACCCACGCTCACCCCATTTCCCTACCCGGAGCTCGACAAGCGCGAGGAAGATCACTGGTCCGACGCGCAGATCGAAGACGACCGGCTGCGCGCCCTGTCGCTCGGTGCCTTCTATTCGGCCCGTTGGGACGCCTTCCACGACGCGCTGTTGCTCGGACCCGAACGCGACCATCCCCTCGGCGACCGACGCGAACTGGCCATAGACACTCTCACCGGCGCCTGGGGTATCACCGACGGCACAGAGGCCCGGGCCACGATGGAACAGCTGCTCGAGGGTATGCACGCTCCGCTCTACGCATTGGTCCATCCGCTGGTCATGGCCTCGGTCAACGCCAGTGAACGCGACCGGTTCGGCGAACGCGCCGATCGACACCGCGCGTTCCTGCGGCAGGTGGCCTCGTTCCGCGGTATCGACAATGCGGAGGCTCTGGTCCGCGACTACGACATCTGGTCCCAGGCGATCAAAATCGGATTCACCGAGCACCTGTCTCGGCCGCTGCCCAGCGATATCCACGCCTGGGACCTGGCCCGCGTGGTCGCGGTGGCCCGGATGGCCTATACCGCCGGGTACATCGAGGCGGATACCGCCTGGCGGTACCTGGCCCGCGCGCTGCCGCCCGCACAGCGCAAATACCGGAATTGGCGTCAATTCGGTGATGCCTACCTCGCCGGTTGGACCTACTGGCAGGCCGGCGAGGACCTGGCCGAACTCAAGGACGGCGGAGTCGATCGCCGAATGGAGCTGTTGCGGCTGTGGCTACGACCGTCCAGCCCGTGGCGGCGTATCGGCCTGCACCCGTAGCGGGTCACACCCCGGGCAGCGAGCGCAGGATGCCGCGGCCGTAGCGCTGGAACTGCGTATCGTCCACCATGCCGAGCGAATGCCGTTCGACCAGCAGTTCCCACTCCGAGTACAGCTGCCCCACCCCGGGATCGGGCGGACCGGCCAGCCCGTCGAAGGCCATCAGCCGGGCGGCGAAGTTCACTGCGCAGGTGACGCGTTCGATATCGCCCCGACCCCGGCCGGCGAAGTGCATGGTGAGGTTGCCGTCGTGGATATCGATACCGACCGACGTGTCGGGGGTGCCCACCTCGCCCGTGCCCTCGGTGGCGTGCGCCCACATGATGACCGGAATCGGCAGCTCATGGGCCTGCCGCTCACCGGTGTCGGACGAGACGAACAGCAGTCGCCGACTGGTCACCGCCAGCAGGCCCGGTCCGTCGCCCACCGGTGGCCGGGCGACGACGAAGGCCGTTTCGAGGACGTATTCGTCGGGGCCGGCATACCGGTGCAGGTCGGCGACGGCCGAGTCGGCTCCCGGGCCGTCCATCGGGGCGGCCATCCGGTGCACGGCCCGGTCCACATCGGCGCGAACCGGTCCGTCGTCGGTCCATTCCGGCGTCGGCGGTGTGAGATCGGGGGCGGCGACGTCGATACGCTGCGCCGCCAGGATCTGATCGTTGATCCGGGACACGATATCGGCGGCCGCGGGCACGTCGTGCTCGGCGATGAGCACCGGCAGTGGAGTGCGATCGGCCGGTACCCCGGTCAGGACCGGGGTCGGATACCGCAGGTAGATCTCGATGACGACGGCGTCGTCGGCGCGCCGGCTGAGTTTGGCCTGGAGCAGGTCGGTCACCGGAACGTCCAAGACCCGTTCGTCGTCTTCGTCGCCGTCCGCACCGGGGCGCAACACGGTCAGGCGACCGCGGCCGTGCCGCACTATTGCTGTGGGTGTTCGTAGCTCGACTATGTCCATACCCCCTGCGCTCAGGTTGCGCCTTCGGTTGTCATCGGTCGTGCGTGCCATGATGTGATCATTCGAACTCG
This sequence comes from Nocardia brevicatena NBRC 12119, assembly GCF_000308495.1. Classification (GTDB taxonomy): domain Bacteria; phylum Actinomycetota; class Actinomycetes; order Mycobacteriales; family Mycobacteriaceae; genus Nocardia; species Nocardia brevicatena. Next base: position 16,861 of record NZ_BAFU01000007.1, read on the forward strand.
ACCGGTTGGCAGGCGTTCGGGAACTACCGGTGTTTTCCGACCGTTTATCCATTGAACTGCATCACCTGCCGAACTCTGTGTGCGAGGTAAGTCAGTAGCGCGATGTAACGAGTAGACCGTACGCGGTAACGTGGCATATCCGCATCCGAATCCGTTCACGAGGCGGAAACGATGTGGGTTGCGCCACGATCTTCAGACGCATCGCTAGGTAAGAACGCGGAGACACCACCGAAAGGACTGGCCGCCAGGCCGACGCTCTATGAACCGCAAGACAGTGTTTCGCACCCTGGCGATAATCGCGGGCATCGTGCTCGTGATCTATCTGTTCAGCTATTTCGGCAACGATACGCGCGGCTGGCAGAGTGTCGACACCTCGGTGGCCCTGAGCCAGCTCGAGGACAAGGCCAACGTCAAGCATGTTCAGATCGACGATCGGGAACAGCAGCTGCGGATCGAGCTGAACAACGGCAACGACGCGACCGAGGGTCAGAGCAAGATCATCGCCAAGTATCCGGGCGGTAGCGACACCTCGGCCCAGATCTTCCAGGCCGTGCGCGGCTCCGGCGCGCCGTACAACACCGTCGTGCGGCAGGAGAGCTGGTTCACCCAGATCCTGCTGTTCGTCCTGCCGATGATCATCCTGCTGGGCCTGTTCATCTTCGTGATGTCCCGGATGCAGGGCGGTGGCCGCGGCGGCATGATGGGCTTCGGCAAATCCAAGGCCAAACAGCTGTCCAAGGACATGCCCAAGACCACCTTCGCCGATGTGGCCGGCGCCGACGAGGCGGTCGAAGAGCTCTACGAGATCAAGGACTTCCTGCAGAACCCGGTGCGCTACCAGGCGCTCGGCGCCAAGATCCCCAAGGGTGTACTGCTCTACGGTCCGCCCGGTACCGGTAAGACGCTGCTCGCCCGCGCCGTCGCCGGGGAGGCGGGTGTGCCGTTCTTCACCATCTCCGGTTCGGACTTCGTGGAGATGTTCGTCGGTGTCGGTGCTTCCCGGGTCCGGGACCTGTTCGAACAGGCCAAGCAGAACAGCCCGTGCATCATCTTCGTCGACGAGATCGACGCCGTCGGACGCCAGCGCGGCGCCGGTCTCGGTGGCGGTCACGACGAGCGCGAACAGACCTTGAACCAGCTGCTGGTGGAGATGGACGGTTTCGGCGACCGCACCGGCATCATCCTCATCGCGGCCACCAACCGCCCCGATATCCTCGACCCCGCGCTGCTGCGCCCCGGGCGATTCGACCGTCAGATCCCGGTCACCAATCCCGACCTGGCCGGGCGCCGCGCCATCCTGCGGGTGCACTCGCAGGGCAAGCCGATCGCACCGGACGCCGACCTGGACGGACTGGCCAAGCGGACCGTCGGTATGTCCGGCGCCGATCTGGCCAATGTGATCAACGAGGCCGCCCTGCTGACCGCCCGGGAGAACGGTTCGATGATCACCGGGGAGGCGCTCGAGGAGTCGGTCGACCGGGTTATCGGCGGCCCACGCCGCAAGAGCCGCATCATCAGCGAACACGAGAAGAAGATCACCGCCTACCATGAGGGCGGTCACACCCTGGCCGCCTGGGCGATGCCCGATATCGAGCCGGTGTACAAGGTGACCATTCTCGCTCGCGGCCGCACCGGCGGACACGCCATGACGGTGCCCGAGGACGACAAGGGCCTGATGACCCGATCGGAGATGATCTCCCGCCTGGTCATGGCCATGGGTGGTCGCGCCGCCGAGGAACTGGTGTTCGCCGAGCCGACCACCGGCGCGTCCTCCGATATCGACCAGGCCACCAAGATCGCCCGGGCCATGGTCACCGAATACGGTATGAGCGCGAAGCTGGGTGCCGTCCGCTACGGCCAGGACCACGGCGACCCGTTCCTCGGCCGTTCCATGGGCACCGCTTCCGACTACTCGCACGAGGTGGCGGGTGCCATCGACGAAGAAGTGCGCAACCTGATCGAGGCCGCGCACACCGAGGCGTGGGCCATCCTCAACGAGTACCGCGATGTGCTCGACGATCTGGCCACAGCGCTGCTGGAGCGGGAGACCCTCCACCGCAGGGAGCTCGAGACGATCCTCACCGCGGTGCAGAAGCGCCCAAGGATCACCGTCTTCAACGATTTCGGCGAACGGGTGCCCTCGGACAAGCCGCCGGTCAAGACCCCCGGGGAACTGGCCGCCGAACGCGGCGAACCCTGGCCGCCGGAACCGGCGCACAGGCCCGCGGTGCCCGCGACCACCGCGGTCGGCCCGGCGAACGGCTATCCGCAGCCCGCCGATACTCCGGCGCAGCCGGGCTACGGCCACCCGCCCGCCGGCTACCCGCTGCCGCCACAGCCGGCCCCGGCCTATCCGGGACGCGGCACTCAGGGCTCCCGACCCGACTACGGCGCTCCCGCCGGATGGTCGGCTCCCGGATGGCCGCCGCAGCAGGAACCGCAGCCGTCCGGTGCCCGGCCCGGCTACGGCGGGCTGCCGGCCTCGGCCCCGGAGCAGTCGCACGGTTACCGGCGGCCGGACGGCGGTCACGAACACAACCCGGGCGAAACCGGGGATGACGCCGGTGGCGAGGGGGCGACCCGCCCCTGGGATGAACCGAACGGTCGGCACTGACCAGCGCGGTTTACGCTCGGTCACCGATGGTGTCAGGCGCACAGCCGCACCTGAGATTTGGAGGTGTCCTCTATTGTCGGCCAATCAGCACAGCAATGGCCGGGTGCCCGCTGCTCCGGATATACCTACCGATCTGGGTGATACGGCCGAGATCGATGGCCGAATACTCGTTGCGCGGCATACCGGCAAACCGTTCGATCAGCCGCGGGCCGAGGCCGCGATACGGGAACTGCTGATCGCGGTCGGGGAGGACCCCGACCGCCCGGGCCTGGTGGACACCCCCGCCCGGGTGGCCCGCGCCTACCGCGAAATGTTCGCCGGCCTCTACGTGGAACCGGACCGGGTCCTCGACACCACCTTCGACGAGGAACACCAGGAGCTGGTGCTGGTCCGGGACATCCCGATGTACTCGACCTGCGAACACCATCTGGTCTCGTTCCACGGTGTCGCGCACGTCGGCTATATCCCCGGCCCGCACGGTCGGGTCACCGGCCTGTCCAAACTGGCCCGGCTGGTCGACCTGTACGCCAAACGTCCCCAGGTACAGGAACGGCTGACCAGCCAGATCGCCGACGCCGTCATGCGCAAACTGGACCCGCGCGGGGCCATCGTGGTGATCGAGGCCGAACATCTGTGCATGGCCATGCGGGGTATTCGCAAGCCGGGCGCCAGCACCACCACATCGGCGGTTCGTGGCCTGCTGCAGACCAACGCGGCCTCGCGCGCCGAGGCCCTCGAACTGATTCTGCGCAAGTGACCGACCAGCCACCGGCCACCAGGGACCCGGCCGCCGGAGTACACCGGCCGCTGTTCGGGGTCGTGCCGCAGCCCGGGGTGACCCCGCGACAGGGACGGTCGTGTGTGGTGATGGGTGTGGTGAACGTCACCGGCGATTCGTTCTCCGACGGCGGCCGCTACCTCGATCCGGATCTGGCGGTCGGGCACGGGGTGCGGCTGTTCGAGAACGGCGCCGACATCATCGACGTGGGCGGGGAGTCGACCCGCCCCGGCGCGGTCCGCATCGATCCGGAGACCGAGACATCCCGGGTGGTCCCGGTGATTCGGGGACTGGTCGCCGCCGGTGTCCCCACCAGCGTGGACACCATGCGCGCGCGGGTCGCGGAGGCGGCCATCGCGGCCGGGGTCTCGGTGGTCAACGACGTATCCGGCGGGCGCGCCGACCCGGCCATGGTCGAGGTCGTCGCCGACGCCGGGGTGCCCTGGATCCTCATGCATTGGCGGGCGGCCGCGGACTACCGGCACACCGGTCCGGCCGACCGCTATGACGATGTGGTCGCCGAGGTGCGCGCGGAACTGCACGCCCAAGTGCAGCGCGCGATCTCCGCCGGGGTCGATCCGGCCCGGTTGCTCCTGGACCCCGGCCTCGGTTTCGCGAAGACAAACGAGCACAACTGGGCGCTGCTCGCCGCGCTGCCCGAGTTCGTCGCCGACGGGTTGCCGGTCCTGATCGGCGCCTCCCGCAAACGTTTCCTCGGCACCCTGCTGGCCGACGAGACCGGCCCGCGGCCGCCGGATGGCCGGGAAACCGCCACCGCGACCATCTCGGCGCTGGCCGCGCTGCACGGTGCCTGGGGTGTGCGGGTGCACGACGTGCGCGGCTCGCTGGACGCCATCGCGGTGACCGACGCCTGGCAGCGGTCCCGCAGGGTGGCGGGAGCCACGCGGTGAACGGTGCGCCGCCGCCGGCCACCGACCGGATCGAACTGCGTGGTCTGCGGGTGTTCGGATATCACGGTGTTTACGACCACGAACGCCGCGAGGGCCAAGAGTTCATCGTCGACCTGACGGTGTGGTTGGATATCTCCGCCGCCGCCGCGACCGACGATCTCGCCGCCACCGTCGACTACGGCGGCCTGGCCGATCTGGCGGTACGGATCGTGCAGGGCCCGCCCCGCGATCTGATCGAGACGGTTGCCGTCGAGATCGCCGATGCCGTGCTGGCCGATGATTCTCGAATCGAGGACGTGGAGGTGGTGGTGCACAAACCTGCCGCGCCCATCCCACACCGGTTCGCCGATGTCCGCGTGGTCACCCGTCGGTCCCGGGAACGGCTGGTCGGATGAGCCGCGCGGTGCTGTCCATCGGCTCGAATATGGGGGATCGGCTCGCATTGCTGCGCAGTGTGGTCGACGGCCTGGGTGCCCGCGTGCTCGCGGTATCGGCGGTATACGCCACGGCCCCGTGGGGCGGTGTCGAACAGGACGATTTCCTCAACGCCGTGGTGTTGGCGGACGACCCGGACTACCGCTGCCGGGACTGGTTGCGGCGCGGGCGGGAATTCGAGGCCGCCGCCGACCGGGTACGCACGGTGCGCTGGGGCGCGCGCACACTCGACGTGGATATCGTCTGGTGCGCGGAACCGGTCGACGGCGAACCGGTGGCGTGCCGAAGCGACGACCCCGAGCTGACCCTGCCGCATCCGCAGGCCCACCGGCGGGCCTTCGTTCTGGTGCCGTGGCTGGATGTGATGCCGGAGGCGACCTTGGAAGTCGATGGCGTCGTGTACAGCGTGCGGGCCCTGCTGGACGGCCTGGAGCCCGAGGAGCGGTCGGGCATACGACGTACCGAGTTGTCGCTGGTCGCGGGACCGGCCGGGGAGATCACACCGTGAAACTGAAGCCCACCCGGGTCCGGGAACTGTTTGCCATCGCCTTGATCGCGACCCTTGTCGCCTGGGTGGCCACCCGCATCGCCTACGACAGCTTCCCACCGATTTCCAATTTCGCCGGTGCCTCCCTGTATCCGGTGGCGGCGATCGAGGCCGCGCTCGGGTTCTTCATCCGGGCCCGCGTCAACGACAGCCAGATCGGTGCGGACCGTCACCAACTGCATCCCATCACCGTGGCGCGCGCGGTCGCGCTGGCCAAGGCCTCGGCGCAGGTCGGTGCTGCCGCTGCCGGCGTGTGGCTGGGTTTCCTGGGATGGGTGTTCCCGCAACGCGGAACCCTCCGGGCGGCCGCCGCCGATTCACCGGGCGCGCTGATCGGGTGCGGCGCCGGTATCGCTCTGGTCGTGGCCGCGCTGTGGCTCGAGTACTGCTGCCGCGCCCCCGAGGATCCCACCGACACCCCTGCCGCTCCGTAACGGTCGCCCGGGAGTTCCGCCCACGAGAAGCCGCCTACCTTGTCATATCGATCACGACATCGTGACCTGGGCGGATGGGCGGATCGCCGCTACTCTTGCGGATATGGTTTCACCCTCCCGTAGCAGTGTTTCTCCGACGCAACGGGAAGACACGGGAAAGCTGTTCATCGGTGTGTTGGTTCTGCTCGGCCTGGTCGCCGGCGTGCTCCTTGCTCTCAGCGAGAGCGTCCAGTTCATTCGGGTCGGTGTCGTTGTCGCCCTGTGGGCCGCGGTACTGAGCGCCATCGCGGCCACGAAGTACCGGAAGGAAGCCGAGCTCGGCAAGGCCCGGGCCGACGACCTGAAGACGGTGTATCGGCTCCAGCTCGAGCGTGAGATCAACGCGCGCCGTGAGTACGAACTCGGTGTCGAGGCCCGGGTGCGCGCCGAAGTGAACGCCGAGGCGGCCGAGATGGCCGCTCTGCAGGCCGAACTGTCCATACTCCGACAACATCTGGAGCGACTCTTCGACGGTGACCTGCCGGTCGACCGGCCCGCCCTGCACGCCGGTTCCTTCCGCGTTCCGCAACTGGTGGGCGTCGCGAGCGGGGAGTCGGAAAAAGTGTCCGCACGGACCGACGGCGAACCCGGTGCGGCGACCATCCGCAGTACCGTGACACCCGTCTACGAGTCCGAGAATCCCGCCCACCCGCAGTTCGCGAGCCCGGACGACGACCCGGTCACCGCCGAATTCGGCATCCTCGTCCTGGACCAGAACGAGGATGCCGCCTGCGACGGATCCGGTGAATCGACCGGCGACAGTGTGGACCATACCGAGAAAAGGCGAGCCGGATCGTCCTCGTCGCGATGGGCGGATGCGTTCACCCGGTTCCACGACGAACCCGAACCCGCTGCGAAGGGTGACGCCGAGCCCGCCGGCGACCCGACACCGGCGGATGCCGCGGCCGAATCGGCCACCGGCGCGGACCGCCCCGCTCAGGACACGTCGTCTCCGGAGCAGGGCGTCGAATGGCCGCGTGCCCGGAAACCGGTGGCCGACGAATCGACCACGTCCCGGCGCCGTCGCCACGGCCGGGCGGACGCCGGCGAATCGCGGCGCCTGTCCGTTGCCGAGATCATGGCCAACCTGCGGGAAGAAGACCACCACAGTTAGATCGGAGCCACCCGCTGTCGACCGCCCGCACCCGGCGAGTGGCATATCGAAGAACGCGACGTTTCCCACTACCGAACCAGTAGACGGCGGCGGTGACGTCGGGGACCGGGTGACCGAGTCCCCGAGACACCCCCATGGTTCAAGGCCCGTCGACGGGGGAAGTGCTTTATCGGTCCTCAGTCGGTGACGTGGTCGAAGTCGATGAGCAGGTGCCGGGGGCCGCGGATAACTTGGCTTCGCCGATACGGTGGTGGATCGACGACCAGGCGGGGTATGGCGATGCGGCGCAGGAAGGTCTCCAGCGCCAGGTTGACTTCCAGTCGTGCGAGCGGGCCGCCCAGGCAGGTGTGGATGCCGCTGCCCCAGCCGAAATGCTCGTTGTCGGGGCGTTGGAGGTCGAAGCGGTTCGGGTTGGCGAATCTGTTCGGGTCGCGGTTGGCGGCGGCGTAGACCAGATACACCGCTGCCCCTTTCGGGATGACCGTGCCGGCGATGTCGATATCGGCGGTGGCGCTGCGGCTGGGGAAGAACTGTACCGCCGCCTGCAGTCGTTGGACCTCTTCGATCGCGCGAGGGAGCAATTCCGGCCGGCTGCGCAGCAGGTCATAGGAGCCAGGGTTGCGCAGCAGCGTCATCACACAGTTGGAAACGGTGTTGACCGTCGAGTCGTGACCGGCGACAAGCAGCAGCATCGCATTGGACAACGCCTGTTCGGGCGGCATCGGACCGTCGGGACCGCTGTCGTGGAGCAATTTGGACACCAATCCCTCGCCGGGCTCGCGCTGGAGCTGCTCGATCAGATCGGCCATATATCGTGTGAGCGCGTCACGGCTTGCCCGGCCCTTCTCGACACGGGCCCTGCCTTGTTCGGTATTCGCGTCCGGGCCCAGATCCGTACCGGTCAACATGTCGTGGATCCAGGCGTGGAATATGGGCTCGTCCGCGAGCGGGACACCGAGGATTTTGCAAATCACCGCAACCGGCACCGGGTAGGCGTAATCATCGACCACATCCAATCGGGTCCTGCCACTGGCCTTGATGTCGTCGAGCAGCCGGTTGCACAGGCGCACGATGTCGGGCTCTGTGCCGGGGATGACATCGGGTGAATGCGGTGGGCCGAAGTGGCGCATCACCTGCCGACGCGCCCGATCGTGATCGGGGGGATCGGACATGATGATGCTCGGCCGGCGACCGTGGGCCCTCATGCCCTCGGCGCCGGGTTCCGAGTCGGCGCCTGCCGGCAGGTCGGCGCTCACCGGGTTGCGGCCGATATCGGAGCTGATCCGGGGGTCGTGGGCCAGCGCCAGCAGTTCCCGATAGCCGGTCACCACGTACAGGTTGTCGGCCACTCGCGCGACCGGGGTCTTGCGCAGTTCGTCGAAGAACGGATACGGGTCTGCGCGGTGTTCGTATTTCATCGCCTCCGCCCAGGTGGTTGCTGCGGTCATATCGGCTCCCTGGTCAGTGGAACTCGGCGGCCCGTGAGGTGGGGTCATGTCCGGTCAGCACCACGGTGGGGATCTCGGTCGGCACTCGCGGGTCGGGGAAACGGGCCGGCATCGGGATCGGTGCCGCGGCCTGGTCATAGCCCGGCGGTGGTGGTGGGAACGGCGCCGAGCGCTCGATCATCGCCGCGTAGTACTGGAGCCATTTGCCGTGATCGAATGTCACCGCACCTACGATGCGGCCTCGGCGGCCGTAGGCTGCGGCAAAGCGATAGTCCTCGGGACAACCCTGGGTGAACACGACCTCATCGCCGAACGAGCACACACCCACACCCTTGATGTTCACTCCGAATTGGGCCGACCAGAACGACGGCAGCGGCAGATGCGGTCGCCGGCCGGGCTCCAGACCGATCATGTTGTTCGCGGCGACCTGCGCCCCGCACACGGCGTTGTCCCAATGCTCCATCGAGATGAACTGGTACTCGTACAGCACGTGTGGCCGGCGCGCGACATCTCCGGCCACAAAGATGCTGTCGGTCACCACCCCGTTGATGTCGAATGCGCGACAGCCCGCATCGCAACCAACCCCCCAGAAGCCGGCGGCCAGCCCGGCGCCTTGCAACCATTCTACGTTGCGAATCGACCCCAATGACGCCACCACCACATCGGCATCCACCGTGGTGCCATCCGACAGCCGGGCGCGGCGCACATGCCCGTCGGCGTCGCCGTCGAGAGCTTCCACCGATACGCCTGTGCGCAGGTCGACGCCGGCATCGCGCTGCATCTGGGCAGCGATATCGGCGAGTACCCCTCCCAGCGGCCCCGCCAGCGGGCCACTCCCGCGCTCGGTAACGGTCACCGGCAGTCCCAGTGCGCGGCACACCGAGGCCATCTCCGAGCCGATGAACCCCGAGCCGACGACGAGAACCCGCTTCGGCCCCGCATGCAGCGCCGCCTGCAATCGGGCCGCGTCATCACAGGTGCGCAGCGTGAACACCCCCTGCAGGACACCCTCGGCCGGGTTGGACCACGGTCGTGCCCGCACACCGGTGGCGATGAGCAGTCGGTCGTAGGGCACCGTGTCCCCGGTGGCCAACAAGACCCGCCGGTTTGCCCGGTCCAAACCGGTCGCGGCCACACCCAGACGCCAGTCGGCATCGACGGCTCGCATACAGGGAAGTTTGGTGTGATCGGCGCGAACCCATCCCTGGAGGACCTGTTTGGACAGCGGCGGCCGGTCGTAGGGTTCGTGCGGCTCAGCGCCGATGAGTGTCAAAGAACCGTGGAAACCCTTATCCCGCAAGGCTTCCGCGGCACGAAGCCCGGCCAACGACGCCCCCACGATCACGATGCGGCCCTCGGCCCGAAACGTCTTGACCAGGTCGGCGGCCAGCGACGCGGTGCTCACGTCACCGCCTCCCACTGTTCGGGGTGTAGGTCTGCACCAGGATCGCCTGTACCGGGCACGCCGCCGCCGCCCGCAGAACACGGAGGCGCTGCGAGTCATCGGGGTTGGGGTCGTAGGCCAGCGCCTCCTCACCCAACAGTTCGAGCACATCCGGTGCCAGTGGAACGCACTGCGCATACCCCTGACACCGGTTCAGGTCAACCACAATGCGCATTTCTCAGCTCCTTATCCGAGCCGTGTCCCGATGTGGTCCCCGCGAAACCGTTTACGGGCCGGAAAGCGCTTACGCTCGCAAATTCGACGTGAACTCCCAGAAGGTGGTCACGTCCGAATAAAGTGCCGGGCGGGCACCTCGCCAAGGATTCGTAGCATCCGATATCGATGGTATTCGCGTACGCCGGCCGATGGCCACCTGCCATGTTCGGCCTCTCGCCCATACGAGGCACTACGCCGGCCGCCCACCCGGTGACGGATGCCTTCGCCGAGTGCGGACCAACCCGCCGGATGGTCTTCGATTACCTGAGCCACTCCGCACCACGATGGACGATATTTGCGTGAACGGCGGGCCTCGTTCGTTTCGGAGTGCTCGCGGAGGATGACTGCTTCCGGGCGCCGCTGCCACGGCCGGACGGTCCTCGGTTCGATCACATGGCCAGTGGCACCCGGCCCACGCCGGACCGAACGCGACGACAGTGGTTCGATCGGTCGGGATGTTCTTCGCGTCCCGGTAAGCGTAGGAGTCACCGCACCGGGTCCGGATGCGGTGTATATCACGTGCGCGGGCATGGCGTCGGTCGCGGCGGGCCCATATCCTCGTTCCGTAACGTCCGGTACCCGCACGGCGGGACTGGAACGACATCGAGAGGACACTGGTGACCTCGCCAAGCGTGACACCTGGCAACGCTGCCTCCGGCGGCGATCCGGCGCCCGCACGACTGACGGTGGGAATCGTCTCGGCGGGACGGGTGGGATCGGCCGTCGGTGCCGCACTGGAACGCGCCGGACATGTGGTGTTCGGCGTGGCCGCGATTTCCGATGCCTCCGTCCATCGGGCCCGTACCCGGCTGCCCGACTCGGAGATCCTGCCGATCGAGGAGATCGCCGCCCGCAGTGAACTGCTGATCCTGGCCGTACCCGACGCCGAACTGGCCGGTCTGGTCCGCGGACTGGCCTCCGCCGGGGTGGTCCGGGCCGGGGCGATCGTGGCGCACACCTCCGGCGCCAACGGTATCGGCATCCTCGCCCCCCTGCGGGAGGCGGGCGCACTGCCACTGGCCATCCACCCCGCCATGACCTTCACCGGCCACGACGAGGATCTGTCCCGTCTGTCCAATGCCTGCTTCGGCGTAACCGCCGCGGACGAGATCGGCTACGCCATCGCCCAGTCCCTGGTGATCGAGATGGGTGGGGAACCGGTGCGGGTGGCCGAGGAGAACCGCGCACTCTATCACGCCGCCCTGGCGCACGGCAGCAACCACCTGGTCACCCTGATCCTGGACGCGGTCGACGCGCTGCGGACGGCCCTGACCGGGCCCGGACTGCTCGGTCAACAGATTGTCGATGATCAGCCCAACGGCCTCGCCGAACGGCTGCTCGCCCCGTTGGCCTCGGCCGCCCTGGACAATGCGCTGCGCCGCGGCCGGTCCGCACTCACCGGCCCGGTCGCCCGGGGTGATACCGCGGCCGTGGCCGCTCACCTGGACGCGCTCGCGGCCACCGACCCCCGGTTGGCCGCCGGCTACCGCGCGCTGTCGCTGCGCACCGCCGAACGGGCCGGTGCCGGTGCCGACCTGCTCGAACTGTTGGAGAAGGGCCGATGATGAACTCGACACTGCGCGGCGCATACCGCAGGGGCGAACTGTCCGTACACCACGATCCGGCCGTGCTCACCGCCGTGTCACGGGCGCTGCGCGGCGCCGGCCGCACCATCGGATTCGTGCCGACCATGGGCGCGCTGCACGAGGGACACCTGGAACTCGTGCGCCGCGCCAAGCGAACCAATACGGTGGTGGTCGTCTCGGTCTTCGTCAACCCGCTGCAGTTCGGCGCGAACGAAGACCTGGACAGCTATCCGCGAACCCTGGACGCCGATATCGAACTGCTGCGTCCCGAAGGGGTCGAGTTGGTATTCGCGCCCAGCGTATCGGATATGTACCCGGACGGACCGCGTACGACCGTGCATCCCGGTCCGGTCGGGGCCGAACTGGAGGGCGCGTCCCGTCCCACCCATTTCGCGGGCATGCTCACCGTGGTGGCCAAACTGCTGCAGATCGTCCGACCGCATGAGGCCTTCTTCGGTGAGAAGGACTACCAGCAGCTCATTCTGATCCGCCGGCTGGTCCGCGATCTGAATTTCGACGCCCGGATCGTCGCGGTACCGACCGCGCGGGAATCCGACGGTCTGGCGCTGTCCTCCCGCAACCGCTACCTCGACCCCATACAACGGGAAACCGCGACGGCCCTGTCGGCCGCCCTGCTGGCCGGGGCCGCCGCCGGCGCCGCCGGCGCGGACGCCGTACTGGCCGCCGCCCATTCGGTCCTGAACGCCGCGCCCGGGGTGAAACTGGACTATCTCGAACTGCGCGGAGCCGACCTGGGCCCCACGCCGGAGACGGGCAACGCCCGGCTACTGATCGCGGCCAAGGTGGGCACCACCCGCCTGATCGACAACATGGCGGTGCGCCTGGGCGCCCCCCTCGACGGCCACCCGGAGCCGGCCGCGACATCGTCCGCCCACAGGGAACCCCGGACCGATACCAACTCACACCATCGGGACGCAGCGTGGAAAGACACCCTCACGGACTGCCCACCTTAGCGGCCGCTCCCGCCCCGGTCCTGAACAGGCAACGCGTCGCTCGACAGAGCAACACAGGAGGCAGGCTCCAGAGACCTCCACAGACACCGACCCCCGCCGAAACACCACCGATCCCCACCGCCGAACACCACTCGGACCGCCCCACCCCAGTGGTCGGGGTCCGCCCCGGATCCGGACCGACCGGAGCGCATTCACGTCAGCGGATTCGCGGAGGGAGGGAAGACCCGGGACCACGAGGGCCCCGACCCGCGCCGCCGGAGGCGGCGCCATCGAACACAGAAAGGCGACGACGATGTTGCGCACCATGATGAAGTCGAAGATCCACCGGGCCACCGTGACCCACGCCGATCTGCACTACGTCGGCTCGGTCACCGTGGACCAGGATCTGCTCGACGCCGCGGATCTGCTCGAAGGCGAACAGGTCTGCATCGTCGACATCGATAACGGCGCCCGTCTGGAGACCTATGTGATCGCCGGGGAGCGGGGTTCGGGCGTTATCGGGATCAATGGCGCCGCGGCCCATCTGGTTCATCCCGGTGACCTGGTCATCCTCATCGCCTACGGCATGATGAACGAACAGGAGCTACGCGATTATGACCCGAGAGTGGTCTTCGTCGACGACCGGAATCGGCCGATCGAACTGGGCTCCGACCCCGCGCACGCCCCAGAGGGTTCGGGCCTGCTCAGCCCCCGCGACCTGTCCTTCGCCTGACACCCGGACGGGACCGAACGCGAGATGCTGCTGACGATCGACGTCCGCACCACCAGCACCGTCCTCGGCCTGTTCTCCGGCAGCGGGGGGCATGCGAAGCTGGTGCGGCACTGGCGGATTCACACCAACCCGCTGCACACCGCGGACGAACTGGCCATGCAGTTGCGCGGTCTGATCGGTGACCGCCTCGAAGAGGTGATCGGGGTGGCGGCACTGTCCACCGTGCCGCCGGTGCTGCGTGAACTGCGGATCATGCTCGACCGGTACTGGTCGCATGTGCCGCACGTCCTGGTGGAACCCGGTGTGCGAACCGGTATTCCCCTACTGGTGGACAACCCCAAAGAAGTCGGCGCGGACCGGATCGTGAACGGTCTCGCCGCCCACCACCGATACGACACCGCCGCGATTGTGGTGGATTTCGGTGTCTCCACCTGCGTGGACCTGGTTTCGGCCAAGGGCGAGTTCCTCGGTGGGGTCATCGCGCCCGGAGTGGAGATCGCCACCGAGGCGCTCATCGAACGCGCGGCCCTGCGCCGGGTCGAGTTGGCCCGTCCGCGCTCGGTGGTCGGGAAGAACAGCGTGGAATGTATCCAGTCCGGTGCGATATTCGGTTTCGCCGGACTCGTCGACGGGCTGATCGATCGAATTCGGGACGATATCGACGGCTTCGCCGGAGACGATGTCGCGGTGGTCGCCACCGGTGCCGCGGCCCCGTTGATCATCGGGGAATCGGAGACCATCGAGCACCATGAACCCAATCTGACACTCACCGGGCTGCGTCTGGTGTACGAACGCAATCAGCGGCGCAGGGTTTGATGGCCCGCGCCTTCGCGCGGGCGGGGTTGCGGCCCTGGCGGGCCTCGCGTTTCAGCGCCCGAGACTCGTGCCTTCGGCACATGCGCTTCGGGCGCTGAAACGCGAGACGGGCCGCAACCCTTTGTGGGGGCCTCGTAAGACTCGGCACATTGGGCTGGGTGACGGGGGAGGGCAGGTGGGTTGCGGTGGAGTCGGGCTCGGGGGTGTGTTCGGTGGCTCTGTCTTCGGGAGTGCTGTCGGGGGCCTTGTGGCCCAGGTTTCTCCTTCCTCCACGGATCCGTTGTGCGACCTCGCTTCGGTGGGGCCTGTTCCGGGTAGGCCCGTCCGCTTGGGTGGGGTGTCCGAGAAGGTATCGACCGGGCCGGCGAGCGGGCTCTGGTCCTGCGTGCCGGTGCTTCGGTGGGGCCGGCGGGGTTTGGAGGGGATGCGTTGTCGGTATTCCGGCGGTTCCTGGGGCCCGTGTCTTCTCTCCGTGATGCGGTTGTCGCGGCAATGCTTCGGTCGGTTCGGTCCCGCGGCGGGCTTCGGCCGCTGGGGGTAAGGGCTGGCTGGGGCGGGGCTGTGACCTATCTCGTGTAGTGGTGGGTGGCAGTCCGGCGGGGTGGTTGTTAGACTCACCGCGTGCTTCTTCGCGTGGCGTCCCAGGAGTGTTGTCGAGGCTGATCGAGCCTCGACCGATCGAGGCTGAGCTCCTGCCCCTCGACCGTCACCATCTCCTGGAGATTCGCACATGCGCTCCGCAGTTCGTTCGTCTTCCGTATCCGCTCGCGCTTTTCCGGCCGCGCGGGTTTCTGCTCCGGCCGATACCACCGAGCCGGTACCGGACGCTGTTCCGGATCGTCCGATCGCGTCTGCACTGCCTACTCGGTTGCGGCTTGCCGATCTGCTTCGGCTGACCGATGAGGGCGCCGAGGATGTCCTGGCCGGCCGGTACGACCATCTGCTCCCGGCCGAGGGGCGGTGGCCGACCGAGGAACGCTGGGCCACTCGGCTGTCGGCCGATGACGAGGTGGATATCTGGCTGATCAGCTGGACGCCGGGCAAATCCACCGAACTGCACGATCACGCCGGTTCGCTCGGGGCGCTCACCGTGCTCAGCGGGGCGCTCACCGAATACCGGTGGACCGGCACCGAGCTACGGCGTCGCATTCTCACCGCGGGCGATCAGGCCGGGTTTCCGATCGGCTGGGTCCACGATGTGATGCGCGCTCCCGACCCGGGATCACCGGCTGTTCCGGCCGATGAGGGCGATTCTCTCGGTCCGCTCGAGCCGACCTTGAGCGTGCACGCCTATTCACCGCCGTTGACCGCCATGTCCTATTACGAACCGACCGGGCACGGCACTCTGCGGCGCACCCGTACCGTTCTCACCGATCAGCCCGAAGGTGATATGTGATGACCCATCTGACCATTGATCAGATGCTTGCCGAGGCCCGAGCGCAGCTGCGGCGTATCTCTGTTACCGAATTACCCGCCGCATTGGCCCGGGGCGCCGTCCTGGTCGATATCCGGCCGCAGGCGCAGCGCGGTCGGGAAGGCACGCTTCCCGGGGCGCTGGTGATCGAGCGCAATGTCCTGGAGTGGCGACTCGATCCCAGCAGTTCGGCTCGGCTGGCCTTGGCCACCGATCATGATGTCGAATGGATCGTGCTGTGCTCGGAGGGCTACACCTCCAGTCTTGCCGCGGTCTCGCTACGACGGTTGGGGCTGCACCGGGCCACCGATCTGATCGGCGGCTATCGGGCATTGAAGGCGGCGGGCATGCTGACGGTCGCCGTCGGCGCACCGCACTTCACCCGGGAAGTGGACGCGCTCGCCGCGCTGTGAAATTCCGGCTCTGCCGTCGGGCGAATGGGACCCTCACGCAATAGTTTTCGCCGAGGACCGGCGGGGGGCGATATCCGTAGCAAGCCGTCCGGTCTAATTTTCCGAAGGCAAGCCGACGCGCCAACTTATATCGTTTCGTTATAACGAAAGAACGGCCGGGCGGCCCGCAAATCGTTTTTCGGTGCACGCTAGGGTAGCTCGATGTGAGCAACACGAACACCACGTCATCCGGCGACTCCGTGGGTGCGGTATCCGCCGAGCGGACCGTCCGCGCCGCGGAAGTCGACGAGCTCCCGGAGCAGATGCGGATTCGCCGGGAGAAGCGGGAGCGGTTGCTCGCCGAAGGGAGCGAGGCGTACCCGGTCGAGGTGTCGCGCACGCACACTCTGGCCGAAATTCGGGCCGCCTACCCCGACCTGGAACCGGACACCGCCACCGGCCGGATCGTCGGTGTGGTGGGGCGCGTCATTTTCATCCGGAATACCGGCAAGCTGTGTTTCGCGCAGCTACAGGAAGGCGACGGCACCAAACTGCAGGCGATGATCAGCCTGCGCGGTGTGGGCGCGGACGCGCTGGCGGCCTGGAAGGCCGATGTGGACCTCGGCGATATCGTTTTCGTGCACGGTGAAGTCATCGCGTCGCGGACCGGCGAATTGAGCGTTATGGCCGACTCCTGGTCGATGGCCGCCAAGGCGCTGCGGCCGCTGCCGGTAGCGCACAAGGAGATGAGCGAGGAGTCCCGGGTCCGGCAGCGCTATGTCGATCTGATCGTGCGTCCAGAGGCTCGGAAGATGGCACACACCCGGGTGGCGGTGGTGCGGGCGCTGCGCAACGCGCTGGAGCGGAGGGGGTTCCTCGAGGTCGAGACGCCGATGCTGCAGACCCTGCACGGTGGTGCCGCGGCGCGGCCGTTCGTCACCCATTCCAATGCCCTCGATATGGACCTCTTCCTGCGCATCGCGCCGGAGTTGTTCCTCAAGCGCTGTGTGGTCGGCGGGCTGGAGCGAGTCTTCGAGATCAACCGCAACTTCCGCAACGAGGGTGCCGATTCCACCCATTCGCCCGAGTTCGCGATGCTGGAGACCTATCAGGCGTACGGTACCTACGACGACTCCGCGCGTATGATCCGAGAATTGATCCAGGAAGTCGCGTCCGAGGCATTGGGAACTCAGGTTGTGGCCCTGGCCGATGGTACGGAATACGATCTGAGTGGCGAGTGGGCTACCGTTCGGATGTATCCGTCTCTATCGGACTCACTGGGTATCGAGGTCACTCCGGAAACAACTGTTTCGGAATTGCTGGCGCTTGCCGAACGGGTCGGTCTGGAAATTCCCCAGGACAAGGGCTACGGCCACGGGAAACTGGTGGAGGAACTCTGGGAACACTGTTACGGCGACAAGCTGTACGCGCCGACTTTCGTGCGCGACTTCCCGGTCGAGACCTCTCCGCTCACCCGGCAGCATCGGTCCGAGCCCGGGGTCGCCGAGAAGTGGGATCTATATGTGCGCGGCTTCGAGTTGGCCACGGGCTATTCGGAGTTGGTGGATCCGGTGATCCAGCGCGAGCGATTCATCGATCAGGCGCGGTTGGCCGCCGCCGGTGATGACGAAGCGATGGTGCTCGACGAAGACTTCCTCGCCGCGATGGAGTACGGTATGCCGCCGACGACCGGAACCGGTATGGGAATCGATCGGTTGTTGATGGCGCTCACCGGATTGGGAATCCGGGAAACGATACTGTTCCCAATAGTGCGGCCTGGCGGCCGTTGAGCGAACGGTTTCCACCGTCAACCGCTCGTCTTGGAAATTTCCGAATTCGAGGTATTCTTGCCTCGGGGTAATCGGCCTGGGTTTGCAGGTCGCACGATTTCGAGAGGACGTTCATCTCATGGCAAAGAAGGTCACCGTTAGCTTGATCGACGATGTCGACGGTGAGTCCATCGCGGACGAGACCATCGAGTTCGCAATCGATGGAGTGTCGTACGAGATCGACCTGTCCGCTGCTAATGCATCGAAGCTGCGTGAAGAGATGGAGCAGTGGGTCAACAACGCTCGGCGGGTGAGTGGCCGACGTCGGGTGAAGGCCGCGGCAGGCGGTTCGGGCGGTGGCACCAAGGCCCGGGCCTCCATGGATCGTGAACAAAGTGCCGCTATTCGCGAGTGGGCGCGGCGGAATGGCCACAAGGTATCGGCTCGTGGACGTATCTCCGCAGAAGTCACCGATCTGTACAACAAGGCCGCCAAGAGCTAGTCCCCTTTCGGCTGCCGTCCGAGGGATTTCCGAACGGCCGGTCGGCGGTCCTATTTATTGATAGCAATGATCGATTGCTACCGGTCCCGCCGTCGACCGCCGAACCGATATGCTGGTGTTTCAAACTTGCTCATGATGCGGCGGGCTCGCTCGCAATGCGGCAGTCCTCCGCCGTAGCGGTTCGGCCGGGCCCGCCGCATTGCGAGCCGGGTACCGTGGTCGGCAGAGGGATGCCGATATGAAGAGGTGAGGTATCGGCATGGTGGCCGGATCCGACGGATCGTTCCTGCGCTACACCGACAGTGAAGGGCGCAGGCGGGAACTCGTGCTGAGTCCGGACCGACCGCGCGTCACCATCGGACGGTCCGCCGATGCCGATTTATCGCTGCGATGGGATGCCGAGGTGTCCCGTCTGCACGCCACTGTCGAATATCTCGGTGCGCAATGGATGATTGTCGACGACGGCCTCTCTCGGAACGGGACATTTGTCAATGGTGAGCGATTGGTCGGACGTCGCAGACTGACAGCGGGTGACCGTATCAGGGCCGGCACCTCCTTGGTTTCGTTTCACGATTTCACCGGTGTCGCCGACGACGTGACGAAGGCGTCCGCCGGAGCAATTCCCACGGTGCGTTCGCTGACCGAGGCCCAGCGCGGAGTCCTGATCGCGCTGTGCCGGCCCTATAAACACGGCACCGGATTCGCCACACCGGCCTCCAATCAGCAAATAGCCAGCGAATTATTTCTCAGTGTCGATGCCGTCAAGACTCATCTGAGGGCACTGTTTGCCAAATTCGGGGTCGAGGATCTACCGCAGAATCAGAAGCGGGTTCGGCTCGCGGCACTGGCCATGCAGAACGGAATCATTTCCGAGCGGGATCTGTGATTCCGCGCGGTGTAGACGTTCGCGCAAGTGCGTGAGCGTCTCGACGATGGTCCCGCCCGCGGGTCGCCGGTTGACTGTCCACCGGAACACACCATTCGGTCCGGCAGGAGTAGTCATGTCCGCAATTCGTATCACCGCCCTGGTGGCGGCGGCCCTCGCCACCGGGTTGATCGCCGGGGTCTTCTACGCGTACGCGATCTCGGTGATGCCCGCGTTCGCGCGGATGGACGACCGGATGGTGATCGAGGTGATGCAGAAGATCAATATCGTCATCATCAACCCCGCCTTCATGGTCGGATTCCTGGGGATGGTCGGGTTCACGCTCCTCGCGGCGGTACTGCACCTGGGTTCCCGCCCCACCCTGTGGTGGATCGGGATCGCCCTGGTGCTCAACCTGGTCGCCTTCGGGATCACCGCGGGGTGCAATGTCCCTCTGAACGACCAGTTGGCCGCCGCGGGCGATCCGGCGACGCTGCCCGATCCGGAGGCGGTCCGGGCCGCGTTCGAACCCGGCTGGGTACGCTGGAACATCGTCCGCAGCGTTCTGCACGGCCTGGCCTTCCTCGTTCTCTGCGCAGCGCTGTTCGCCGCCGGTGTCCAGAGCGGGCGCGAGCCGGTGCGCGTGGACAGCCGATCCGCGGGCATGGTGCGGACGGATGTGGGTATTGCGGCGTACGACCGATCGCACCGCTGACCGGAAAGCGCCGTTTCCCATCGGCGGGGGGTGTTCGCTCAGGGCAAAACCTGAGCGGAAACGAAACCGCTGTCGGGGGCGTTATGAGTGAATAGCCGTGTCGACGACGGTCCACACAGGGTGGACCGGCGGCGGAGGAATCCCCTGCCAACTAGAGTGGGAGGCGGGGGCCGCAACCCCCGGCCTTCGTGGCAGGCTGACGCCTGTGGTGGTGCACAACACTGCGGCGCGGGTTGCCGGAAAGTCCGGAGCAGGAGAGTGAGGGAGCGATGTTCGAGAGGTTCACCGACCGCGCGAGGCGCGTCGTCGTCCTGGCCCAGGAAGAGGCCCGGATGCTCAACCACAACTACATCGGCACCGAGCACATCCTGTTGGGGCTGATCCACGAGGGCGAGGGAGTCGCGGCCAAGTCCCTGGAGTCGCTCGGTATCTCGCTGGAAGGCGTGCGCAGCCAGGTCGAGGAGATCATCGGCCAGGGCCAGCAGGCACCGTCCGGCCATATTCCGTTCACCCCGCGGGCCAAGAAGGTGCTGGAACTGAGCCTGCGCGAGGCGCTGCAGCTCGGCCACAACTACATCGGCACCGAGCACATCCTGCTCGGCCTCATCCGCGAGGGTGAGGGCGTCGCGGCGCAGGTGCTGGTGAAGCTCGGCGCCGATCTGAACCGGGTCCGCCAGCAGGTCATCCAACTGCTGTCCGGATACCAGGGCAAGGAGCCGGTGGAGTCCGGCGCTCGCGGTGAGACGGGCACCCCGTCCACCTCGCTGGTGCTCGACCAGTTCGGCCGCAACCTCACCCAGGCGGCCCTGGAAGGCAAGCTCGATCCGGTGATCGGCCGCTCGAAGGAGATCGAGCGGGTCATGCAGGTGCTCAGCCGTCGCACCAAGAACAACCCGGTGCTGATCGGCGAGCCCGGCGTCGGTAAGACGGCCGTGGTGGAGGGCCTGGCCCAGGCCATCGTCAACGGCGAGGTCCCCGAGACGCTGAAAGACAAGCAGCTCTACACCCTCGACCTGGGTTCCCTGGTCGCGGGCAGCCGGTATCGCGGTGATTTCGAGGAGCGCCTGAAGAAGGTGCTCAAGGAGATCAATACCCGCGGCGACATCATCCTGTTCATCGACGAGCTGCACACGCTGGTCGGTGCGGGTGCCGCCGAGGGCGCGATCGACGCGGCCTCCATCCTGAAGCCGAAGCTGGCCCGTGGGGAACTGCAGACCATCGGTGCGACCACTCTCGACGAGTACCGCAAGTACATCGAGAAGGACGCCGCCCTGGAACGCCGCTTCCAGCCGGTGCAGGTGGGCGAGCCGACCGTCGAACACACCATCAACATCCTCAAGGGTCTGCGCGACCGCTACGAGGCGCACCACCGGGTGTCCATCACCGACGGCGCGCTGGTGGCCGCCGCCACGCTGGCCGACCGCTACATCAACGACCGGTTCCTGCCGGACAAGGCGATCGACCTGATCGACGAGGCCGGTGCGCGGATGCGTATCCGCCGGATGACCGCCCCGCCGGACCTGCGCGAATTCGACGACAAGATCGCCGAGGCGCGCCGGGAGAAGGAGTCCGCGATCGACGCGCAGGACTTCGAGAAGGCCGCTCGCCTGCGCGACCAGGAAAAGCAGCTGGTCGCCAAGCGTGCCGAGCGGGAGAAGCAGTGGCGGTCGGGTGACCTGGACGTGGTGGCCGAGGTCGACGACGAGCAGATCGCCGAGGTGCTGGCCAACTGGACCGGCATTCCGGTGTTCAAGCTCACCGAGGAGGAGACCACCCGTCTGCTCCGCATGGAGGACGAGCTGCACAAGCGGATCATCGGCCAGGAGGACGCCGTCAAGGCCGTCTCCAAGGCGATCCGCCGCACTCGCGCCGGTCTGAAGGATCCGAAGCGTCCGTCCGGTTCGTTCATCTTCGCCGGTCCGTCCGGTGTCGGTAAGACCGAGCTGTCCAAGGCGCTGGCGAACTTCCTGTTCGGCGACGACGACGCGCTCATCCAGATCGATATGGGCGAGTTCCACGACCGCTTCACCGCCTCGCGGCTGTTCGGTGCCCCGCCGGGCTACGTCGGCTACGAGGAGGGCGGCCAGCTCACCGAGAAGGTGCGCCGCAAGCCGTTCTCGGTGGTGCTGTTCGACGAGATCGAGAAGGCGCATCAGGAGATCTACAACACCCTCCTGCAGGTGCTGGAGGACGGTCGCCTCACCGACGGCCAGGGTCGCACGGTCGACTTCAAGAACACGGTGCTGATCTTCACCTCGAACCTCGGCACCTCCGACATCTCGAAGGCGGTCGGGCTCGGCTTCACCTCGAGCGACAACACCCAGTCGAACTACGAGCGGATGAAGCTCAAGGTCAACGACGAACTGAAGAAGCACTTCCGGCCCGAGTTCCTCAACCGGATCGACGACGTGATCGTCTTCCACCAGCTCACCACCGAGCAGATCGTGGAGATGGTGGACCTGATGATCAACCGCGTCGAAACCCAGCTGAAGAACAAGGACATGGCGATCGAACTCACCGCGAACGCCAAGAACCTGCTGGCCAAGCGTGGCTTCGACCCCGTGCTCGGTGCCCGGCCGCTGCGCCGCACCATCCAGCGCGAGATCGAGGACCAGCTGTCGGAGAAGATCCTCTTCGGCGAGATCGGCCCCGGCCAGAGCGTCCTGGTGGACGTCGAGGGCTGGGACGGCGAGGGCTCCGGCGAGGACGCCCGGTTCACCTTCACCGGTAAGGCGAAGCTGACCAAGTCGGGCAGCGAGGAGAAGCCGGAGGTCGTGCTGACCGGCGCGGCGGAAGGCTCCTCCGAGGCGGCCTCGGGAGAATAGCGATCCGAGCGAAGGCTCCTCTCGCCTTGGTGCGGGAGGAGCCTTCTGCTGTCGGTGGCCCGGTTCCGGTGGCCGGACGACAGGGCGTCGATGAAGAACTGAAGTGGACGTGAGCCACTGAGGCTACTGTTCGATCCGGTCCATGGCCGGTAGCTCGGATGTCAAAAGGGCCCAGTAGACGTCTTCTCTTACGTCCTACACAGGGGTCTGGGCCCGTTCGGCGGCCGCAATCCAACGACGCCAACAAATCGTGATCCTGACTTGCCAGCTCGAATTTGAAAACCTCGAGATTCGAACGGATACGTTCTGGTATCACCGACTTCGACACCACCACATTGCCGAGCTCCAGATTCCACCGCAGCAGAATCTACGCCGGCGTCTTGTCATGCCGCTGTGCGACAGCAGCCACCGTCGGGTCGTCGACCAGTTGCCCGTGAGCAAGTGGACTCCATGCTTGCGTCGCAATCCCGTGGCCGGCGTCGAACTCCCGTACCGCGGTCTGCGGCAGCCACGGATGCAACTCGACCTGGTTCACCGCCGGAACGGTGTTCGTCTCGGCGAGCAGCCGCTCGAGCACGTCCGGAGGAAAGTTCGAGACACCGATCGAACGCGCCAACCCATCGCTTTTGATCTTCTCCATCGCCCGCCACGTCTCGATATACAGGCCACGCGCCGGCACAGGCCAATGGATCAAATACAGGTCCAGGTAGTCGACGCCCAGGTTCGCGAGACTGGCCTTCACGGCCCGCATTGTCGATTCGAACCCCAGATCGGTGTGCCACACCTTCGTGGTGATGTGCAGTTCTTCCCGTGGGATACCGGAGGCTGCGATGGCGGCACCCGTACCGCTTTCGTTCTTGTAGTAGGCGGCGGTGTCGATCGCCCGGTACCCGACGTCGAGGGCCTTGGCGACCGCGGCCGTCGCTTCCTCGTTCGGCACCCGGAACACACCGAACCCCAGCTGAGGGATGGTGTTTCCGTCATCGAGGGTGATGTCGGGTATCACAGGCTGTGACATGCGCTGCTTCTCCTCGTTGATCGGTCAGGGCTCGGGAAACGGTAGCTCATCCGGACCGTGTCGGCGGCGATTACCGCGAGGTAGAGGGCGAAGCAACGCAAAAGGCCGCTCGACCACAGCATGCCTAATCTGGCAGAATGCCAACCTCACGGGTGTGGTCCGTGACCACCACTACTCCCACCGAATCCGTCGCCAAAGACATAGCTCGTGCGATCGTGGCGGAGCGACTGGCAGCCGGCGCCGAAATCACTGGGCCTGCGACCTCGGTGTTCTGGCACCTCGGCGAACTCGGAGAGAGCCAGGAATGGCGGGTCACCGCCCGCACGAGCGCCGGCCCCCGCGACCGGCTCGCCGAACGCATCGCCGAACTGCATACCTGGGGCAACCCGGAGGTAACCGCAACCGAGGTCCCGTGGTGCACCGACGCCTACGCTGCCTGGGTAGAGCGCACTACAGCCTCACAGGAACAGGCGCCCGCGGCGGAGCCGAGGGCGAGTAGCAAGCGCGGGTAAGGTTGGCGGTCGTGATTTCGGCTGTGGTGTTCGACGTGGGCGAGACGCTCGTAGATGAGACTCGTGAGTATGGAACATGGGCAGACTGGCTCGGTGTGCCCCGGCACACGTTCGTTGCGGTCTTCGGTGCGGCCATCGCGGCGGGGAAGGATTACCGAGAGACGTTCCAGGTGTTCCGGCCGGGGTTCGATCTGACCCGGGAGCGTCAAGCTCGGGCGGATGCCGGACAGCCGGAATGGTTCGGCGAAGACGACCTGTATCCGGATGTTCGTCCGGCACTCTCCAAATTACGCGAAATGGGAATCTGGGTTGGGATCGTCGGTAATCAGACGGTTCGATCCGGCAAGCTACTGCGCGAGCTGAACCTGCCGGCCGACTTCATTGCCACCTCGGACGACTGGGGCGTAGAAAAACCCTCCGCACAATTCTTCGAAAAGGTGATCGAGGAAGCACCGTGCGGCGCCGACGAGATCGTCTACGTAGGTGACCGGCTCGACAACGATGTCGCGCCCGCGAAGAGAGCCGGTATGCGGACGGCCTATATTCAGCGGGGACCGTGGGGCTGGATTCTGCGCGATAGGCCGGAGGTCGCGGAGCTGTCCGACTGGCGCATCCGTGACCTCACCGAACTTCCGGACATCGTTGCCACCGAGGCTTAACCGCCCTAGCGCGTAAGGGAACCGACGGTTGTATGCCAGTTGTACAGGCGATCGTCCAGGCTGCGTACGATCGGCAGTGAGTCCCACTGCCGCAGTGTTTGCCGAACGGCCTTGATTCGGTCCATGCCGGTCGCGTACCAGGTCCGGCCGAGCTGATCCAGCGCTTCTTCGAGGTACCTGCATGCCTGTTCGGGGTTGCCTGCGTGGGCAGCTGTTCCTGCAAGGTCTGCCAGAAAGACCGATCGTTGCTTCACCGCCTCGTCCGGGAGTGCGGCCAAGGCTTGTTCGAGTGTTTCCTGTGCTTCACGACTTCGACCGGCAGCCATCAGGGTGTGCCCCTTGAACCCGGCCAGTCGAGTGGGCGAGAACCAGTCCAGCCAGGGCGGCGACGGGTGCGCATCGGCATCGTGTTCCCGATAGGTTTCTTCAGCGTGGTGGAGCAGATCCAGTGCTCGCCGGATATCACCCACGCGGGTCTCCACCTCCGCCTCGACCGCATCCAGCCATGCCATCATCTCGGCGCCGGCATCGCCTCTGCGCGCGAATGTCCGTGCCGCGCGCAGCCGTTCCCGGGCTTCTTCGGCCCGAGAAGAGTCGCCGGAGAAAGCCGGAGCGAACGCCATGTGCGCAAGGGCCGCCGCGCCGAGAAGGAGATCATCGGCTTCGTGCGCTGCTTGGAGCGCAGTCACGAAAATGGGTTGCGAGAGCTCGGGCTTCTGTAGATCGAAGAATTCGAGACGGCCCGCCAAGAGGCTCGATTCCGAAACGGCCCTGCCGAGAACAGCGGACTTGGCGGGCGCCTGGGACAGCAGAAACATCCCGAGTTGTACATGTTCAGCGACAGGTCGGTGCAGGCTTGCGGCAGGCAGTGACCAGTACAGGTGACGGTGGGACACCGTGATCGCCATGAAATCCGAGGCCACGGATGCCGGAAGTGGTGCGATAGGCACGCCGAAGCGGCGTCCCCCACGCAAATCCACAGCCGGGTGACTCGTCGGCCGGCCAGAACTCGTGGCACCTTCATCGGTCCACGGCGGGGTGAATCCCAGATCGGAAATCGGCCGTTTGAACAACGCCTCCAGCGCGGTTACGTGCTCGGGATGGGGCCACGGAGGTTCCGCAGATTCCCATCGACGAACCGTCCGAGCGGTAACCGAGATTCGCAGTCCGATCGCGCGCGCGGTTTCGTTCACGGCCTCGGCCAGCGCTGCTTGAGATCGATACCCGAACGCTTGCCTGGCGGCACGAAGCGCCGCGTTCCCCGGTACAACCATGAGTGCAGTCTAGTCATCCATGAGGACATATTCCAAGAGAATAGTAAGTAAATGTCCTCTCTATGACCTCATATATGTCCTTTATAAGGCCTTACTAAGGGTAGACGATTTGAGTGCTGCACCGTCCCGTATCGGTTTGATCCCAGCACCGTGCGGGTCGGCCATCCCACACCACCACAACCCAACACCGAGGTCTCCGATGACAGAGATTGGCGACCCCGTCGCTGAAATGCGCTCGGGCATATGGGCACCCAATTGGCCCCATGAGAAACCGGACCAACCGTTCACCACCGCTGCGGCGCACGCCGCCTGGCAGACGCACAAGGACTGTGGTCTCGAATGCGCCCGCAAACAAGCGGCCCTGGACACGCTCGTCGCAGCCGGCGTGGTTGTCCTCGACCCGGGCAGAGTCCGATGACTCGCACCGCCCCCACCGAGCTGATCAACCGGTGGCGTCTCGAGAAATGCGGCGACACGCACCCGCCCTCGAGTCTCGAGCATGCGCGGTTTCTGATGTCCACGCACGCCGGACACGGTGGCTGCCACCGCTATCTGGACGGACTGAGCTACGCCACGGCGGTGATGTGATGGCACTCCCTCATCGGCCCCCGCTCGACGAGCGGGCCAAGTCCAGGGCGAAATCGTTCCTGTCGTACGTGCCGCACGCCATCATCCTCACCAGGGTTATCGACCGTCTGCGCGCACTGGACCACACCCCCGACTCGTCGGAGGCCCCGTGACCGACGACGACCTTGTACCGGCCCTCGCCTACCTGCGTACCGACCTCACCGGCTGTGCGGAATTCGACACCCGTCGCATCGAGCGGTTGGCTCTGCGGCTCGGTTACGAGCTGTGCGAAACGCTGTGCGCCGCCGGCGGGTTGTCCGGGGTGGCCGATCTCGAAGAACGTATCCGACACCATGAGGCCGAGGCGGTGTTCGCGCCGAGTGCCGACCATCTGGAGGGGTATCTGGACCGGATCGTGAAGCAGGCGGACGTGCTCGAACTGGACGGCGAATGCCACGCCCGGTGGAACCCGATCGCCGAGATCATGGGGAGCGCGATCCTGACGCGCAATCACCGAGCGGAACCCTTTGGCAGAAGCGGGCGGGCCGGAGTTATGGATAACTCGCCCGCCGCATCCGATTCTCTGTCAGGCCAGGTCCCGTGTCCGGACCAGCCATACCGTCCCGACACCGAACACCGCCAGATAGACGAGTAGCACCAGCGCGGCCTCGCCGCGGCCGAGAATATCGAGGACACCGGGGGTGGTCGGGGCCGTGGAATCGCGCATGGCACCGGCCAGCGATCCGGCCGCGGTACCCGGCAGGTGATCGGTGACCACCGAGATCGGCGAGAAGATATTCTCCACCCCACGCAGCAGTGTCTCCACCACCAGTACCCACACCAGTCCCAGCCCCACCGCCAGGGCGGGGCCGCGGGCGATCGCGCCGATCAGCGCACCCGCCAGCGTCCACATGCCGAGAATCGCCACGCCGGTGCCGATTCCGGCGATGCTCTGTTCGACCGTCGGCATGACGATCGGCTGAGATTCGGTGAATGCGATGAGTGTGGCGACGCCGAGATCCACCGCGAACGCGGTGAGCACGACCCCGACCGCCACCGTGAACAGACAGCCCAGCGTCGCCGTGGCCGCGTCCGTGCGCGACGGTCCCTGGGTCAACACCGTCTTCCAGGTGCCCCAGCCATAGCCGCTGCCGGTGGTGAGAGCGCCGAGAATGAGCATCAGCGCCCCACCGAACATGGCCATACCCTGCGTGAACACCTCCGGTACCGCGGAAGGCAGCAACTGTGGCAGCAATCGATCCGGGGGGAGTCCGTCGGACATGGCAGTTTGTTCACCGGAGCTGTAGGCGAGGTAGTTGAACAGATAGGTGAACACCAGGTTCAGCGCGATCCAGGTGCCGAGCACGATCCAGAAGGCGGGCCAGCCGCGCAAGCGCAGCGTCTCCGCCCGAATACTGGCGAGAAAACCGCCGAACGGGCTCCGATCGGTGGAAACGGGTATCGCGGTCATCGCGCATCCTCCATCATGGTCATCTCGAAAAACGCTTCTTCCAGGGTCCTTTCGTCGACCCGCAGTTCGAGCAGGTCGGCTCCGGCGTCGATCACCGCGCGGGCCACCGCCGGCGCGGTATCCGGGCCGCTCTCGATCCGGATACCGCGCGCGGTGAGCAGCGCACTCGCCCCGATCGCCCGCTGTACCGCCGGAAACGCCACCTCGGCCGGTTCCGCCCGCACCAGCAGCGACGCCCCACCACGCAGTTCGGTCACGGTGGACTGCGCGAGCAACCGGCCGCGCGAGATGACCCCCACCCGATCGCAGATCTCCTGCACCTCGCTGAGCATGTGGCTCGACAGCAGTACGGTGTGTCCGTCGGCGGCCAACTCCGCGATCAAGGCACGCATCTCGGCCATCCCCGCCGGGTCCAGGCCGTTGGTCGGTTCGTCGAGGACGAGCAGGTCGGGATTGCCGAGCAGGGCGGCGCCGACACCGAGCCGCTGTTTCATACCCAGGGAGTAGGTGCGGTACCTGTCGTCGGCCCGCGCCGTCAACCCGACCCGGGCCAGGGCCTCCTCGACGGCGTCCCGGCCCAGCCCCCGGTAGCGGGCCAGCACCCGCAGGTTGTCGCGCCCGGACAGGTACGGATAACAGCCCGGACCCTCGATCAGTACGCCGATTCGGCGGAGTACCACCGGATCCCCGGGCGCGTGGCCGAATATCGTCGCGGTGCCGGCGCTGGGCGCTACCAACCCCACCAGCATCCGCAGCGTCGTCGTCTTACCCGCCCCGTTCGGGCCGAGGAACCCGTAGACCTCACCTGCGCGGACCCACATATCCACCCCGTCCACGGCGGTATGGTCGCCGTAGCGTTTGGTCAGACCCGTCGTTCGCACGATCGTTTCGCTCATGCTGTGCTCCTTCCCTTCCCGAGCGGGACCCGGTATCCGCTCCGGCCGCCGACCGCTCGGGACAACCCTCCCGCCGAACGTCTTTCGGCACATCCGTCCACCGGCCTGTTCTCCGGTACGCCGCCACACGTACGACCGCGCGCCGATACCGAACGGCTTCGCGCGGCCCTCGGCTCCGAAAAAGGCGGTGGCGCAGGGGCCGATCGACAACCGGATGAAGAAATACGCGTGGTGACGGATGGCCGGACGCCTTCGGCCGCATAGGCTGGTTCAGGTGCGGAAGCTCGGGATGTCTGGTCGAGACCTGGTCGGGTGGGACGTGGGACCGGCGGTGGCCGTCGCCCTGGTTCAGGTGGTCGGCGCGAGAGCGGCCAACCTGCAACAGACCGGCGTGCGATCGCTGGACCTGTTCGGATATCTGCTGCTGCTGGCCGGCCCGGTCGCGTTGCTGTTCCGGCGTTATCGGCCGCTGTCGGTTCTGCTGGTCGCCCTGGGCGTCTGTATCGCCTTCGTATTCCTCGACTACGGGTACGGACCGGTTTTCCTGTCGCTGATCGTCGCGTTCCTCACCGCGGGGGTGCACGGTCCGCGCCGGTTCGGCTACCCGTTGATTCCGCTCGGTTATCTGCTGCTGGTGTGGCCTGTTCCGGCACTGTTCGGCCGACCGGTCGGGGTGTGGCAGGCAATCGGGCTGATGGCGTGGTTGATGGTGTTGGTCGGGATGGCCGAGGGTATTCGGCAGCGGCGCGCGGTGCTGGAGGCGCGCAGGCAGCGGGCCGAGGCCGCCCGCCGGTCCGCCCAGGCGCAGCGTCGGCGTCGGGCCAGTGAAGAACGGTTGGCCATAGCCCGGGAGCTGCACGATGTGCTCGCGCACAGTCTTTCGCTGATCAATGTGCAGTCCTCGGTGGCCCTGGAACTGTTCCACACCAAACCGCAGCAGGCGGCGACGGCACTGGCCGCGATCAAGTCCACGAGCAAGGACGCGCTCGTCGATGTGCACGCACTGTTGCAGGCCATCCGCTCGGGTGCGCCCGTGGACGGCACCGCCGATGCGGACGACGATCGGTCGTGGGAGACGGACGACCGCTCCGACCCGGCTTCGGAGCCCGCATCCGGCCGTGGCCGACTGTTCGGCAAACGTCCGTACCGGGAAGAGCGCTCGTCCCGGGATCGGTCCCGGCGGCGGGATACGGACGGGCACGCCGCGGACGCCGGGGACAACGGCCCTACCGGGCGCCGACTGGTCGCGGTACCCGACCCCGTTCCCGGTCTCGCGCCCGGTCCCGCACGCGGCGGGGTGAACCGTCCCGCACCGGGTCCGGCTCCCCGCAGCCCTGCCCCCAGTATCGCCGACCTGGACGAACTGCTGCGGCATTCCCGCACCGCGGGATTGTCCGTGCACACCAAGGTCCTGGGGGACGCTCGTCCTCTGCCCAGCGTTATCGATATGACGGCGGCCCGGATCATCCAGGAATCGCTGACCAATGTGCTCCGGCACGCGCCGGGCGTGGAAGCCACGGTGACCGTGCGCTATTCCACCGAATCGGTGGACCTCACCATCGACAACACCCGGCCCGCCGGAAAGTCGGAGCGTTCCGGTTCCGGCGGCAACGGCATCATCGGTATGCGTGAACGTGCGCACGCCCTCGGCGGCGCGCTCACCGCGGGTCCACGCCCCAGCGGCGGTTTCCGAGTGGCCGCCCGCCTGCCGAGCCGTCCGCTCGGTGTGATCGACACATCCGGTCCCACAGGCGGGGCGCCTGGCCGGGACACAGGCGAGGCGGGATCCGCGGCGGGCGGTGCGGAATCCACCGAGGGCGATACCAGGGGCGCCGACGGCGTGGACATGCTGTCGGCAGGGCACGACACCGGCGCCGTCCCCGCGGATACGGACCCCCGGGACGCCGAGGTGCGATGAGTATCCGTGTCCTCGTCGCCGACGACCAGGCACTGGTCCGGGGCGGTTTCGTCGCCTTGCTCGACGCCCAACCCGATATCGAGGTGGTCGGCGAGGCCGACAACGGTGAACAGGCCATTCGGATGAGCCGGGCCCTGACACCCGATGTGGTCCTGATGGATATCCGAATGCCCGTCCTGGACGGGCTGGCCGCGACCCGCGCGATTGTCGACGACCCGGAATCGGCCCGGGTGAAAGTAGTGGTTCTGACCACCTTCGAACTGGACGAGTACGTATTCGAGGCCATGCGGGCCGGCGCCACCGGGTTTCTGGTCAAACACACCGAACCGGCCGACCTGGTGCGCGCCGTCCGGGTGGTCGCGGCCGGTGACGCGCTGCTTTCCCCCGGCGTCACCCGCCGCCTCATCGCCGAATTCTCCGCTCGCGCCAAACCGCCGCCGCCCGGAGTGACACCGGCGGTGTTCGACGACCTCACCGACCGGGAACGGGAAGTGCTGACCCTGGTCGCCGAGGGGCTCACGAACACCGAGATCGGCGAACGGTTGTTCATGAGCCCGGCCACGGCACGTACCCATGTCAGCCGTATCCTCACCAAACTCGACGCGCGCGACCGTACCCAACTCGTCGTGATGGCGTACGAATCCGGTCTGGTCCGTCCCGGATGGCAATGACCCGGTCCCCAACGGCCGGTCATCCCACTTCGCCCTGAACGGCGCGGTATACGCGCTAGGCTTTCCCGATGGTCGACCAGCAAGTGCGTATACCGGACCTGTCAGCACGGCCGTACGAGCTCACCGTGGAGCATGTCATGGCCGCTTCGGCATCGCTGTTATATCTGGCATGGACACGGGGTTTCGATATCTGGTTCGCCGAACCGGACTCGGTACGGATGCGCCCTGAGGTGAATGAACCCTTCTATTTCGAGACCCTGCACGAGGGCGCCCGGCAGCCGCATTACGGCCGGTTCCTTCGCCTGGAACCGGACCGTCTGGTCGAGATGACGTGGGTGACCGGCGCGGGCGGTACCGAGGGAGCCGAGACCGTGGTGACGGTGCAGTTCATCAAACAGCCGCGCGGTATCCGGCTCCGCCTGCGCCACAGCGGTTTTGCGAGTGAACAGGCGCGGGACCGCCATCGCGAGGCATGGCCCGCCGTGCTGGAGCGGCTCGATCGGCGTACGGCTGTGGCCGGCTGATCCGGACGAGTACGTTCATCGGTGAAGGCGAACACAACATCTGCGAAAGGATCGTGATGCCAACACGTACCGCGCGTACCGCATGGACCGGTGGCCTGCAGGACGGCTCCGGCCAAGTCGACCTGGCCAGTTCGGGGGTCGGCAAGTACGACGTGTCGTTCCCCAAGCGTACGGCCGACAACGCCGACGGCACGACCAGCCCGGAGGAGCTGATCGCCGCCGCCCATTCGTCCTGCTACGCCATGGCGCTGTCCGCCGAGATCGGCCGAGCGGGGGGCACCCCGCAGAGCCTCGACGTCACCGCCGCGGTGACGCTGGGCCCCGATCCGGCCGGGGGATTCCGGATCAGCGGTATCGACCTGACCGTTCGTGGCCGGGTCACCGGACTGGACGCCGACGGCTTCGCCGCCGCGGCCGAGGCCGCCAAGGCCGGCTGCCCGGTGAGCAAGGCGCTGGCCGGGGTGGACAACATCGGACTGGACGCCGCGCTCGAATCCTGAACTGTTGTCCGGGCTCTCGCGCCGGCGAGAGCCCGGACAACGAGCCGCGGCTTCGGAGATCAGGCCGTGGTGGCGGGTTCGTGAACCGGGGTCCGGCTGCGAGCGGCCCATTCGGTGAGTCCGGCATAGACCAGGCCGAGAGCGGCCCACAATGTCGTCGACACCGACAACGATGCGACGCGGAACTGCCACAGCAAAGTCGCCGGGAAATCGTCGCCCACTTCGTTCACCCCGGGTAGCAGGATGTAGCCGAGCGCGGTGACCAGGACGAATATCGCCATCGCCGCGATCAGGCGCACGGTTTCCGACTGCACGGACAGCAGTTTCCACACCCACACCCCGGCTCCGACGGCCACCAGACCCAGGAGTACGGCGGCCACCCACAGCAGTGTCCGGTCGTTGATGGTCTCCGGATCGCCGACGGCCGGGGGGTTCGCCGGGTATTTGAAGAACGGCACCGCGACGATGGCGGCCCAGCCACCGATACCGAGCACGAGCGCCAGGCGGTTACCCGGCAAGGTGGTGTGGCGGCGGGCGATATGCGCGACCGCGGCGAAGATCGCCCCCAGCGCCATCCCGGCCAGACCTGTCGCCAGGAACTGGCCGACCTTCTGACCGGTGCGGCCGACCAGAGGTTCTTCCTCGCCGCCGTGGGTGTGCCCGGCGTGCGATTCGGCAACGGCGCCGTGACTGTGGCCGCCCGCGGATTCCTCGATGGCGATCGCGGCGTCCACCTTCGGTTCGCCCACGAAATAGCCGACCGTACCGGCCAGCAGCCCCGCCAGAAAACCGGCGAGCAAACCGCGAAGCAGCAAAGAAGTGAGCGATCCGATCAATGGCACGGAAGCCCCAGCAGATGCCGTCCGTCGTGCATCAGCTCGTGCAGGTACATACCACTGCGGGAGACGGCGCCCTGATCGAACCCGACCAGGTACAGCGTGAGCAATGCCAACAAGACGACACCGACCGTGACCAGGACGGTCACCAGGGAATCCGTAACGGGAGCGGGAAGCGCTCGGCTCTGGGGGTGTGCGATGGTCATAATCCGGTCCTCCTCGGAACACGCGTCCTGTCGAGTCCATGCGAGGGTGCCGGTGTCTGGCTATCCGACACCCCGATCGGGTGACTGGAATACAGTGGCGCGACCGCTCCGGAGTCTCACCGGATTACCGCATCACCTTCGCGTTTGTCCTTCGAACTGTGACACCCGCGCCCGGTAACAGTCAATACGCACCCGCCTTCGACCCGGCGCGGCACATGCGGCGGACACTGTGGCCGGCGCACGACCCGGCGGTCAGGAAGCGGACTTGCCCGCGACGTCCAGAACGACTTCGAACTCCAGCAGCGAGGCCCCGGTGGCGACCGGCTTGTTCTGCTGTCCGGCGTGGGCTTCCTTGGCCGGCCCGTCCCGCCACGCGGCGAACGATTCCTCCGAATCCCACTGTGTGACCACGAAATACCGGTTCTCACCGGCCACCGGGCGCAGCAGCTGGAAACCGAGGAAACCGGGGGAGTTCTCCACGGCGTGTGCGCGGTGGGCGAACCGCTTCTCGAGTTCCGGTCCCGCGCCCTCGGGGACCTCGATCGCATTGATCTTCACAACGGTCATACCCCGAGCTTAGGGCTCTGTCTGATTGCGCCGCCAGAGGCGGCCCGGGGTTGCTGTGTCCGATTGCGCCGCCTGGCGGCGGCGCGGGGTTGCGGCCCTGGCGGGTCTCGCGTTTCAGCGCCCGAGACTCGTGCCTTCGGCACATGCGCTTCGGGCGCTGAAACGCGAGACGGGCCGCAACCCTTTGTGGTTTCGTGACCTTGGGTTTTTTCTTCTGGGTGTCGCCGTTGCGTGATGTCGCTGCGGTCCGTCCACGCCCGGGGCCGGCTGTGTTGGGCGAGTCACGTTCAACGGTGCTGTCGGGGTTCTCATGGCTCGGGCTTTCCTCTCTGCGTGAATTCGTCGGTGCGAATCGCTTCGGTCGGGACGGGCCCGCTCGTCGGGTGAGCTGATCCGTGAAGGTGTCGTTGGCGCCGGCTGGGGGGTGGGCCGAGGATTTGTGGGCTTTGTGCGGTAATAGACTCGGTCCGTGTTGCACGACGAAGGTGGGGTGGGTGCCCCCATTCTGTTGTTGCACGGTCTGATGGGGAGTTCGCGCACGTGGGGGGATCACCTGGACTGGTTGCGCGGGTACGGGCATGTCCACACCTTCGACGCCGCCGGGCACGGCCGCCCGGCTCCCGACGAACTCACCACCGAGGCCTTCGTGGCGGATCTGGCCGCCGCCACCGCGGAGCTGGCCGCACCGATGACGGTGGTCGGCCATTCCATGGGCGGTCTGCACGGCTGGGTTTTCGCCGCCCGTCACCCCGACCGGGTCCGGGCCCTGGTTGTCGAGGACATGGCCCCGGATTTCACCGGCCGCACCGCCGCGAACTGGGCCGCCGTGATCGAGGCCTGGCCGCAGCCGTTCCCCGACGCCGACACGGTGCTGGACTTCTTCGGCCCGGTGGCGGGCCGGTATTTCCTGAACTCCTTCGCGCACGGCCCCGACGGCTACCGTCTGCACGGTTCGATTGCGACCTTCCGCGATATCTCCGAGGAATGGGGCGGTCGCGACTTCTGGTCCGAATGGCGGGCGGTGCGTGCGCCCACCCTGCTCATCGAGGGGGAGCACACCATCACTCCGCCGGGCCAGATGCGCCTCATGGTCGAGCGGAATCCGTGCGCCGAACATGTCCTCATTCATGACGCGGGACATCTGGTGCACGACGATCGGCCCGCGCGTTACCGCGCGGAGGTCGAGCGTTTTCTGACCCGGGTGCTGCCGAAGCGCGAAGCGCCGATCCCGACGCTCGAGGGATACGGTCGGGAGTGAGTCCGTCGACGGCCTGGCCAGGACCGTAGGAGAAGTGAGATCACGCTCGAGGCAGGCTGCATGCGCGGTGGCCCGACAGCAAATGCGCGGTCCGGGGGATGTGGCCGGGTGCGGCTCGTCGACAACCCGCGTGTGATCGGAGCCGAGACGGGCGTTACGCCAGGTGAGTGCTGCCGGCCCGTGACTGCGTCGCGGGCCGCCCCCGGGTGGGGTCGGGCGGGTTCACGCCTGGCCGGCCTCTCCTGCCAGGGCGAACAGGCCGTCCTCGGTCTGCTCCACGAGACCGTCCACCAGCAGCGAATCCAGTGCCCGGTCACGCTGGCCGGGGTCGCGCGTCCAGGCCAGGTCCAGGCGCACCCGTTCCACCGGTCCGGAGGCCGCGCGCAGTACGTCCAGGAGGCGGCCGCGGGCCTGGCGGTCGGTGCCGTCGTATTTCTGGGTGCGGCGGACCGACTGCCCGGCCGGACGGCCCGCCGTCACCCAGGCGCAGCGGGGTAGCGGGCAGCGGTCGCAGCCGGGGGTGCGGGCGGTGCACACCGTGGCACCGAGTTCCATGAGCGCGGCCGAGAACACCGCCGCCCGATCGACCTGCGGAGGCAGCAGGGCCTCGGTTTCCCGCAGGTCGCGGGCGGATGGATTGCCCGCCTCGGCTCGTCCGTGTACCGCGCGGGCGACCACCCGACGGACATTGGTGTCCACCACCGGCACCCGCCGACCGTAGGCGAAACAGGCGACGGCTCGAGCGGTGTAGGCGCCGATACCGGGGAGGCCGAGCAGAATCTCCACCTCGGCGGGCACCTCGTCGCCGTGCTCGGTGGCCAGCACCTGAGCACATTCGTGCAGTCGCAGCGCGCGGCGCGGATAGCCCAGCTTCCCCCAGGCGCGCAGCACCTCACCCGGCGTGGACGCGGCCATGGCCGACGGCACCGGCCAGCGTGCCACCCATTCCCGCCAGACCGGTTCCACTCGGGCGACCGGGGTCTGCTGCAGCATGATCTCGCTCATCAGGATCTGCCAGGCGCTCACTCCGGGGCGTCGCCAGGGCAGATCGCGGGCGGTGCGCCGATACCAGTCCACCAGTATGTCCACGTCCACGGCGGCCTCGGTCCCCGCGATCTCCTCGGTCTCTGTATGACTCATCCTGTTTCTCCCGCGCCTTGCCTTGCCCATCGTCGTCGCTCGCGGTGCGACCATGTGTCCCGCTTGCGTGCCGTTCGCCCTCACCATTTCGATATCGCCGATGCCGGGCGGTATTTGCCGCGCCGTAACAACGCCGACGCGGGGGCCCGGCAGGGATACGTGCAAAATGGACACTATGCCTCAATCCAACCCGGTCAGTGCCTGGAAGTCACTTCGCGAAGGCAACGAGCGCTTTATGAACGGTGCGCTGCTGCATCCTAGCCAGGGCGCCGCCGACCGCGCCAAGCTCGTTGCCGGACAGAGCCCATCGGCGGTTCTGTTCGGTTGCGGGGATTCTCGGGTCGCGGCGGAACTCATCTTCGACCAGGGGCTCGGCGATATGTTCGTGGTGCGCACCGCCGGACATGTCATCGACTCCTCGGTGCTGGGTTCCATCGAATACGGCGTCGGGGTGCTGAAGGTGCCCCTGATCGTGGTGCTCGGCCACGACAGCTGCGGAGCCGTCAAGGCCACCCTCGACGCGCTGGACGGCGGCGAGGTGCCGGGAGGTTTCATTCGCAGCATCGTCGAGCGGGTCACGCCGTCCATGTTGATCGGCCGCCGCGAGGGCCTGTCCAGCGTGGACGAGCTGGAGGCCCGGCATGTCGTGGAGACCGGGCGGCTGCTCATGCAACGGTCGATGATCATCTCCCAGCGGGTCGCGACCGGTGAATGCGCGATCGCCTGTGTGACCTACAAGCTGGCCGAAGGCCAGGTGAAACTGCACAAGGTGGTCGGCAATATCGGTGAGGTCGCCTGAGCGCGATCTCGGTGCGGATGCCCGGGGCCGGGCCAACGGCGACGTGTGGACGTGCTACGGTCCGACACGCCGTGCCCCTGAGTGGCGCCGCTCGTCGGTGCGCTTACCGTTGAACCGTGCTGGAACCGACTGGACCGCTGCCGCCGGAGATCTATTGGCGGCGTCGTGTTTTTGCCATCGGAATCTTGGTTGTCGTGCTCGCGCTGGTGATCTGGCTGGTG
This sequence comes from Nocardia brevicatena NBRC 12119, assembly GCF_000308495.1. Classification (GTDB taxonomy): domain Bacteria; phylum Actinomycetota; class Actinomycetes; order Mycobacteriales; family Mycobacteriaceae; genus Nocardia; species Nocardia brevicatena. The sequence goes on from NZ_BAFU01000007.1 coordinate 54,448, forward strand.
GTCGCGATATCCCGCGGTGGTGACACATCCGGTGAGACGCCGGCGGCGGCGGCCTCGTCCACCGGGACGGAAAAGCCGACGGTGACGTCGGCCCGCTCCCCGGCCCCGAGTACGGCTCCGTCCAAGACGGAGGCGGCCGGGTCGAGGGAGCCGAGCAAACCGTCGGGTACCGCCCCGAGCGGCGATGCCCCGATCGCGGAGGGGCAGTGTCCGGACCAGTCGCTGGCGGTGAAGGTGACCGTGGAACAGCCCACCTACCGGGTCGGGGAACAGCCGGTCTTCGGGGTCGTGATCACCAATATCTCGTCCGGGGCCTGCACCCGGGACATGGGTTCCGGGTTGCAACGGGTCGCGGTGTACTCCCTCGACGGGAAAGAGCAGCTGTGGGCCAGTACCGACTGCTATCCCGACGGCGAGCCCGATGTTCGGACACTCGACCACGGCGAACAGGCGGCCTTTACGGTGACGTGGTCCGGCTCGACCTCGCAGCCGGGATGCGAGGGCGATCGTCTGCCGGTACCGGCCGGCGCCTACCACGTCGTCGCGCAGCTGGGGACGGTCCGCAGCGCCCCGGAACCGTTCAATCTCGCCTGAGAGCCATCGCCGGAGAGAGCCGAACGCGACGGTACTCGATCGTCACGATTTCCGGGAGAGTCCCGCGAGGCGAATGGCCGTGCGGAGGGTGGGCGCCTCGTGGAGAGTCATGGGTGTGGACTTCGGGTCCACTCCCGGTGGCACGATGGCGGTGGTGAAGCCGAGCCGTTCGGCTTCGGCCAGTCGGCGTGCCGTGGAGGTGATCCGGCGGACCTCGCCCGCCAGACCGACCTCGCCCAGAATCACCCAGCCGGGGGGTAGCGCGGTATTGCGGGCGGCGCCGGTGACGGCCAGGGCCACGGCCAGGTCGGCCGCCGGCTCGACCAGGCGCATACCGCCGACCGTGGCCGCGTAGACGTCCTGTTTGCCGACGTAGAGCCCGCAGCGGCTCTGCAGGACCGCCAGGATCATGGCGACCCGGTTGTAGTCGAGCCCGCTGACCGCGCGGCGCGGCGCCGGGACCTGGGTATCCACGGTGAGGCCCTGGACCTCGCCGACCAGCGGGCGTTTGCCGTCCATGGCGACGGTGACGGCCGTGCCGGGTACCGATTCGGTGCGGTGGTGCAGGAACAGACCGGACGGGTCGGTGACGCAGGTGATGCCGTCGTCGTGCAGTTCGAAACAGCCCACCTCGTCGGCGCTGCCGAAGCGGTTCTTGATACCGCGCACCATGCGCAGGGTCGAGTTCTTGTCGCCCTCGAACTGCAGCACCACGTCGACGAGATGTTCCAGGGTGCGTGGACCGGCGACGGCGCCGTCCTTGGTGACGTGTCCCACCAGCAGGACCGCGATACCGCTTGCCTTCGCCAGCGAGGTCAGCGCCGCGGTCACCGCGCGTACCTGGGTCACGCCCCCGATCACCCCGTCGGTGTCGGCGGCGAGCATGGTCTGCACGGAATCGACCACCAGCAGGGTGGGCCGAACCTGCTCGACATGGCCGAGGATCACCGACAGGCCGGATTCCGCCGCCAAGTACACCCGTTCGTGTACTGCGCCGGTCCGGTCCGCGCGTAGCCGCACCTGTCCGGCCGACTCCTCGGCGGTGACATACAGCGACCGTTCGTCGCGCTGCTGCGCCCAACGGTGCGCGACCTCGAGCAGCAGAGTGGACTTGCCGACGCCGGGTTCCCCGGACAGCAGTACCACCGAACCCGCGACGATCCCGCCGCCGAGCACCCGGTCCAACTCCGACACTCCGGTGGGTCGTGCGATGGTGCGCTGCGAATCGATACGAGTGATGGGCGCCGCCGCCGTACTCGGCAGCATGGCGCGCCGTCCGGCGGGCGCCGCGGCCGCGGGCGCGACCTCCTCGACCGTCCCCCATGCCCCGCAGTCGGGGCATTTGCCCACCCATTTCGCGACCTCGTGCGCGCATTCCGAGCACCGGAAGACCGGTTTGTTCTTCGTCACCGCCACAGGCGCACCCTACGCAGTTCCTCCGACAACTTCGGACCGGCTCGATAATCGTTTCGAGCCGCTCTCAACCCTTGACTCTCTTCGGCGCGCGCCGAAGCCGGTGGCCGTTCATCGACGACAACGGCTGCCGCACGACAAGTGTGCGGCAGCCGTTGGTCAGGTGATGCGATGCCGAGGAACGGTTCGCCGAACGTCGGTGAACCGGTTCACCGACGGGGCCGGGTCAGTGGCCCGCGCCCAGCGGCCCTTCGGTGCTCTGGGACAGATCCGATTCGTGCCGCGACAGTTGAGTGCCCGCGTCGACCGGAACCTGCATCTGGACGGTTCCGTTCTGCTTGAAGTTGAACGACACCGAGTAGGTCAGGCCCGGTGCGATATCGCTGGTCAGTCCGGTGACCTCGATGAGCGCTGTATCGACGGGGTGCGTTTCGGGCTGGTCGGCGGCCTGCTCTCCCCCGGCGCGCGCGTCCTCCACCGCGGAAGTGTTCTTCGGGGCCGAGACCACGGTTTCCTGAGGGGCGATCTGCAGCTTGCCGCCCTTGGGCGGGGTGATCTGTACCGAGCCGATATCGGTGGTGATGCTGGTGAGCTCGTCGGGCACCGTCGCGCTGTTGTTGACGAATGCCAGCGCGAGGACCGCCTTACCGCCCCGGGCGTTGGTGTAGCCCTCGGACGGCGGGTGCACGATGTGCACATTGCGCAGGGAGATCTCGCCGATATCGGCGACATTGCCATTGATGGCCGCTGCCTGGCCGGCGGTCTGCGAGATCTGGCCGGCGCTGCATCCGGACAGGGCGAGCGCCGCACCGACGGCGAGCGCGGCGACCGTCACCATGCGACGCCGCGGGGTCGTCCTGGCCGGGCTCGCGGCAGTCACAGCTTTCAGGGCAGTCACGGGTTGTCCTCCATGTCCGAGCGGGCTCACTCCACTAGGGACTGTAGTAGTTGCCGCTCGGGGCGGAACGCCCCGGGAGGCGTAAGGGGGATTGCGCGGGGCCGCCGGGCGGTTGTCCGGCTACCATTTCGCAGGTGTGGTGACCCCTGCACTGTAGTTGCGGAACGCGGTCGAGTGGTTCCGCAATGCCCATGGGCGGGTAACGATTCGGCACGGGACAATCGGGTCGGTGATGGTGCGGGCGGGCTCCGTCGGAGTGGTCGGAATTGCCAGGTCGGTTGGTTGTTCAGGGGCGACGCGTTGCATACGGATCCGGTTCTGTCAAGCCCCAACACGGGCTCGTTGTGGCCCTGACCAGCACAGTTGATCGCGCCGTTATCGAGTCGCATGTTAAACTGTGAACATCGAAAGGGGCACGGGACACATGATTTTTAAGGTCGGAGACACCGTCGTTTACCCCCACCACGGAGCGGCGTTGATCGAAGCAATCGAGACTCGCACCATCAAGGGTGAGCAGAAAGAGTATCTGGTCCTGAAGGTTGCACAAGGCGACCTTACTGTTCGGGTTCCCGCGGAGAATGCGGAGTACGTCGGCGTCCGCGACGTCGTCGGCCAGGAGGGTCTCGACCGAGTCTTCCAGGTGTTGCGCGCACCGCATACCGAGGAGCCCACCAACTGGTCCCGTCGTTACAAGGCCAACCTGGAGAAACTCGCCTCGGGCGATGTGAACAAGGTGGCCGAGGTCGTCCGTGACCTGTGGCGCCGGGAGCAGGACCGCGGTCTGTCCGCGGGCGAGAAGCGCATGTTGGCCAAGGCGCGGCAGATCCTCGTCGGTGAGCTCGCGCTCGCCGAGGGGACCGACGACGGCAAGGCCGAGACGCTGCTCGACGAGGTTCTCGCCGCGGCTTCCTGACCACGGAACGTAGCGCACGGGCCTCTGCCTACAGGCGGGGTCGGCGCGTCTGGTACGCTCCAAGGCTGTCGCCGCCGGGCCGGTGGAGACATGAAACGCCTGCGGAGTGGACGTGAGACTGTGCAGGGCTTGCCCTTCCAGCTGTCTGCGGTGAAACAGGAAACCCAACTCGCAAGGGTTGGGGCCCCCTCCCTGAAAGGAGGGGAGGAGGTCGATGTGCACGAACAAGACGGCCCTGGCCGTACTATTGGGCCCGTCATTGCGCTAGTGCCTGCCGCCGGTCGCGGCGTGCGTCTGGGTGCAACCGAACCCAAGGCGTTCGTCGCTGTCGGCGGCAGACCCATGCTCGGGTTGGCCGTGGATGGGTTGCTCGCTACCGGCATGATCGACCAGGTCATCGTCATGGTTCCCGCCGAGCTGGTCGACCGGGCAGTTGCCCTGCTGCCTCCCTCCCCCTTGGTACGGGTCGTCGTCGGTGGTGTCGAACGTATCGATTCGGTGCGGGCCGGTCTGGCCGCGGCGGCCGACGCCGGTTATGTCCTCGTTCACGACGCCGCACGCGCGCTCACCCCGCCCGATCTCATCGCCCGGGTGATTGCGGAGCTACGTGCCGGACATCCGGCCGTGGTCCCCGTGCTGCCCGTGGTCGATACGGTCAAATCCGTCGACCGGGCCGGGACCGTCACCGGCACTCCCGATCGCGCCACCCTGCGCGCCGTGCAGACTCCCCAGGGCTTCGCCGCCGATCTGCTGCGCACCGCCTACGCGACCCCCGGCATCGCCACCGACGACGCCGGCCTGGTGGAGCAGTTGGGTGTCCCGGTGCGCACCATCCCCGGCGACCCGCTCGCTTTCAAGATCACCACCCCGTTGGATCTGCGCCTCGCCGATGCCGTCCTCACCGCGGCCGACTCCTCGGTGGTGGGAAATCTATGACCATGCGCGTCGGCATCGGCACCGATGTCCACCCCATCGAGCCCGGCCGTCCCTGCTGGATGGCGGGCCTGCTGTTCGAGGGTAACGACGGCTGTGCCGGTCACTCCGACGGTGATGTCGCGACGCACGCCCTGTGCGATGCCCTGCTGTCGGCGGCGGGCCTGGGTGATGTGGGCGCGGTCTTCGGTACCGGACGCCCGGAATGGGCCGGTGTCTCCGGTGCCGCCATGCTGAAAGAGGTCCGGCGGCTGCTCGACGAAGCCGGTTACGATGTGGTGAACGCGGCCGTGCAGGTCATCGGGAACCGGCCGAAGATCGGTCCGCGACGGGCCGAGGCCCAGCGGGTGCTCGGCGATCTGCTCGGCGCGCCGGTATCGGTATCCGGCACCACCAGTGACGGGCTCGGACTCACCGGTCGGGGCGAGGGGATCGCCGCGGTGGCCACCGCGCTGCTGCACTGTACCGGCCGGTCCGCAGCCTTCCAGGCGTCGGCCTGCGCACCGTAGAGGTCGCGAAGCCGCTCGTCCTACGCTGATACCGCATCAACCGCCCTGCCCCATCCGCACCGCCCTGGCGAGTGCACTCATATACCAGAGCTAGGATCGACTGCCGTGACGCTGCGCCTGTTCGACACCGAGACACGGACCCTGCGTGATTTCACGCCCCTGGTCCCCGGTCACGCCTCGGTGTACCTGTGTGGCGCCACCGTCCAGGGCAGACCCCATATCGGCCATGTGCGCAGCGGTGTCGCCTTCGACGTGCTGCGGCGCTGGTTGTCCGCGGGCGGTCTGGACGCGGCGTTCATCCGCAATGTCACCGATATCGAGGACAAGATCCTCACCAAGGCCGCCGCGGCCGGCCGGCCCTGGTGGGAATGGGCGGCCACCCATGAGCGGGCCTTCGACGAGGCCTATCGGCAGCTCAATGTGCTGCCCCCCTCGGCGGAGCCGCGCGCCACCGGGCATATCACCCAGATGGTGGATTTGATGCAGCGGCTCATCGACCGCGATCACGCCTATGCCTCGGCCGGCAATGTGTATTTCGACGTATTGAGCTATCCCGAATACGGGCGGTTGTCCGGTCATCGGATCGATGATGTGCATCAGGGAGAGAGCGCGGGCGAGGGCAAACGCGACCCGCGTGATTTCACCCTGTGGAAAGCGGCCAAACTCGGGGAGCCGACCTGGCCGTCGCCGTGGGGACCGGGCCGGCCGGGCTGGCATCTGGAATGCTCGGCCATGGCCGAGTTCTATCTCGGCGCGGAATTCGATATCCATTGCGGTGGTATGGACCTGGTATTCCCGCACCATGAAAACGAGATCGCCCAGTCCAAGGCCGCCGGGCACGGTTTCGCCCGGTATTGGCTGCACAACGGGTGGGTGACCATGGGCGGGGAGAAGATGTCGAAATCCCTCGGCAATGTGCTTTCCGTGCCGAATGTCCTCGAGCGTGTCCGGCCCGTGGAATTGCGATATTACCTGGGCAGCGCGCACTACCGGTCCATGCTCGAATACTCCGACAAGGCGCTCGCCGACGCCGCGCAGTCCTATCAGCGGCTGGAGGCGTTCGTACGTCGGGTGGCCGAGCGCGGCGGCGAGGTCCCTGTCGGCAAATGGACCGATGCCTTCGCCGCCGCCCTGGACGAGGATCTGGCGGTGCCCAAGGCGCTCGCCGAAGTCCACCATGTGGTGCACGAGGGCAACCGGGCCCTGGACGCGGGCGTCGTCGAGAGTGCGCGCGAACACGCGAGCCAGGTACGCGCCATGCTCGGCATCCTCGGTATCGACCCGCTGGATCCGCACTGGAACAGCGGTGCCGGTGACATCTCGGCCGCCACCGCGGCACTGGAGGTGCTGGTGGGCGCCGAACTGGAACGGCGCCAACAGGCCCGGGCGGCCAAGGACTGGGCCACCGCCGACGCGGTACGCAACCGACTGCAGGCGGCGGGTATCGAAGTGACCGACACGCCGAACGGCCCCGAATGGGCGCTGAGCACGCCGGTCGGGAAGGTGAACTGATGGCAGGGAATTCGCAGCGTCGCGGCGCGATTCGCAAGGGCGGCACCAAGAAGGGCTCGGTGGTCGGTTCCGGCGGTCAGCGCCGTCGCGGTCTGGAGGGACGGGGTCCGACACCGCCCGCCGAAATGCGCAAGAACCATCCGGCAGCTCGGCGTGCCGTAGCGAAAACACGTGCGGCGCAGGAGCATTCGGGTGGCAAGACGGGACGGCCGGCGGGCCGCAAGTCCGATGACGGGCCGGAGTTGGTGCTCGGCCGCAATCCCGTGGTGGAGTGTTTGCGCGCGGGCGTGCCCGCGACGGCGCTGTACGTCGCGGTGGGCACCGAGAACGATGAACGGCTGACCGAGAGTGTGCGCATCGCCGCCGAAACCGGTATTTCCATTCTGGAAGTGCCGCGCACCGACCTGGATCGGTTGAGCGCCAATGGATTACACCAGGGCCTTGCCCTACAGGTTCCGCCGTACCGGTACGCCCATCCCGATGATCTGCTCGTCCGGGCCGAGGAAAGCGGTCGGCCCGCCCTGCTGGTCGCGCTGGACAATATCTCCGACCCCCGCAATCTGGGTGCGGTGGTGCGTTCCGCTGCCGCTTTCGGCGGTCACGGTGTGCTGATCCCGCAGCGGCGCAGCGCCGGTGTCACCGCGGTGGCCTGGCGTACCAGTGCCGGCGCCGCGGCCCGGCTGCCGATCGCCCGTGCGACGAACCTCACTCGCACCCTGAAGGACTGGGCCTCCCATGGATTGCAGATCGTGGGTTTGGACGCGGGCGGCGACACCACGATCGACGAATTCGACGGCGCCCTGCCGACCGTCGTGGTGGTCGGTTCGGAGGGCAAGGGCCTGTCCCGCCTGGTGCGGGAAACCTGTGACACGGTGTTGAGCATTCCGATGGCGGGCCCGGTGGAATCGCTCAACGCGTCGGTGGCCGCCGGGGTGGTGTTGGCCGAGGCGGCCCGTCGGCGTCGCGCCTGAAAACACCGGAGCTTTGGCCGAATCCGTTCGGGGATGAACCGCAAAGCCGGTCAATCCCCGTAGAATTCGTCTGGTGGTGATACCCAATCAGCCCATCGGTCAGCCGGTCGAGCATCCGCACGCGACAATGGTGCTGGCCCTCGGGGCGGTCAGTCTGCTGTGCTGCGGGATAACCGGGCCGGTGGCCTGGGCGCTGGGCAAGCGGGCTCTCGACCAGATCGAGGCGTCCGGCGGCGCCTTCGGTGGTCGGACGCAGGTGGTCGTCGGCTTCACCCTGGGCGTGATCGGCACCATCCTGATGGTCATCATGGCCGTGCTGTACGTGCTGCTTCTGCTCGAATAGCGTGACGGAACTCAGCTGAGGCTGGGCTGTTCGGCCTTCTCGTCACCGTCCCACACGGGCCATTCGTCGTTGACCGAACCGGACCAGTGGGGCGGGCGCCGTTCCCGGAATGCCGCCATGGCCTCGTCGCCGTCGATCCCCTTGGCCACATGTTCGTTCAGCCGGGTCTCCAACCGGCCGACGACCCCCGGCTCCATTCCGATTCCTTCCCATAGCAGCCGCTTGGACAGCGCGACGCTCAGCGGCGCCGACCCGTTGGCGAGATCGTGCGCCACCGCCAGGGCGGTCGGTAGCACTTCGTCGGCGGGCAGACAGGCATTGGCCAAGCCCATGGCCTTGGCCTCGTCACCGTCGAAGGTGCGGCCGGTGAGCAGGATATCGGCGGCATTGGCGAGCCCGGCGAGCCTGGGCAGGGTCCAGTGCACATAGCCGTCGGCCAGCACGCCTCGGCGGACCTGACTCAGCGCGTAGACCGCGTCGTCGGCCATGTAGCGCAGATCACACTGCAGGGCCAGGGCCAGGCCGGCTCCGACGGCGTGGCCGTTGACCGCCGCGATCACCGGCTTGCGAACCCGGAAGGGCGGCGGGTCGAGGGCCGAGCCGGCCTCACCGGACCGATCGGACAGGTCGGCGCCGGCGCAGAACGCGGGCGGTGTTCCGGTGATCACCACGACGCGGATGGCGTCTTCGGTGTCACAGCGGCGCAGCGCCGCGCCGAGCTCCGCGGTCATGGCCGGGTTGAAGGCGTTCTGTTTGGCCGGCCGGTTGAGGGTGAGGACGGCGATGCCCGCGGAGACATCGACGAGCAGATCCGAACTCATGTCATGGATCGTAGACGGGTACGGATCCCTTCGTCCCGCCGGCGGCCGTGGGCCGGACCCCGACGGACGGCAATGCGCCGCTCACCGTAGAACTTTCCGCCCGATGGCGTATTTGTGCACTTCGGTGGGCCCGTCGTAGAGGCGGAAGGGGCGCATATCGCGGAAGATCATCTCCACCACGGTCTCGTCGCTGACGCCGATCCCGCCGAGGATCTGGACGCAGCGGTCGGCCACCTTGAACAGTTCTTCCGAGACGAAGGACTTGGCCATCGAGCTTTCGTGCCGCGCCTTCTCGCCCTGGTCCATCGGCCAGCAGGCGTGCCAGATGGTCAGGCGACACTGGTGCAGGGCGATCTCGTTGTCGGCGATCATGAACGATACGCCCTGGTGTTCGCCGAGTGGCTTGCCGAACGCGGTCCGGGTCTTGGCATGCGCGACGGCGATGCTTTGCGCCCGTTCGGCCGCGCCCAACCAGCGCATACAGTGGGTGAGCCGGGCGGGGGCCAGCCGCAGCTGGGCATAGCGCAGGGCCTGCCCCGCCTCGCCGAGCAGTGCTTCCTCGGGCAGGGTGAGTTTGTCGAAGCGGACCACGCAGTGCCCGGCCACATAGTTGCGGTCCATGGTGTTCATGGTGCGTTCGATGACGATCCCGGGCCGGTCGCCGTCGCAGAGGAACAGGGTCGGGCCCTTCGGCAGGTGCGGGTTCTGTTCGAGCCGGGCCATGATGATCCAGGTCTTGGCGCCGTTCGCACCGGTGATGAGCCATTTGCGGCCTTCGATGGTGAAGTTCTCGCCATCGAAGGTGGCGGTGGTGGCCAGTTGGTCGGGGTCGGAGCCGGCGCCGTCGGGTTCGGTCATGGCGAACACCGACCGCCGGTGGCCCGCGATCACCGGGACCAGGTAGCGCTGTATCTGTTCCGGATCGGCGATCTTGGACAGCAGGAACATATTGCCCTCGTCGGGGGCGGCGCAGTTCATGGCGACGGGGCCGAGGGTGGACCAGCCCGCTGCTTCGTAGAGAACGGCCTGTTCCACATGGGTGAGTCCACGCCCGCCCAGTTCCACCGGGGCCTGGATGGTGAGCAGCTTCTCCGCGCGGGCGAGCTCGACCAGTTCCCGGCGCAGTTCGTCGTTCGGGCCATGGGAGGTGAGCCGGGGGTCGCGCTCGTAGGGCACGATCTTGTCGGCGACGAACCGGCGGATCCGATCACGTTCGGCGGCGAGGTCGGCGGGAACCGAGAAGTCGATCATCGGGGGTCACCTTTGCTCGGGGGCGGGCTGAAGCGAGCATACGGAACCGGCCCGGAATGACTGAAGGCAGCCGCCCGCAATAGATGGCTCCGCTCGAGACACGTCTCAGCGCACTCGGGCGACCTGCCGACGCCGGCTGCCGACCAGCCGGCAGCTCAGGTAGATCGCGAACGAGATGGTCGTGACGAAGGTCGACACCGGGGCGCCCGGTGCCAGCGAGAGCAGTATTCCGCCGACCGCCGACACCTCCGCGAAGACCACGGCGAGCACGGTGGCCCGCACCGGATCGGCGGTGAGTTGGGCCGCCGCGGCGGCCGGGGTGATCAGCAGGGCGAGCACCAGCAGGGCTCCGACTATCTGCACCCCGAACGCGGCGGTGACACCGAGCATCACCGCGAACACGATCGACAGTGCCCGCACCGGCACGCCGCGTGCCACCGCGACCTCGGGATCGGTGCTGGCGAACAGCAGCGGCCGGTAGATCACGGCCGCTACCGCGAGCACCGCCACGGTGCATGTGGCGAGCAGGGCCAGCCCATCGTATCCGACACTGACCACCTGCCCGGTGAGCAGCGAGAACTTCGAACCCGCGCGTTCGGGGCCGAGCCACAGGAACAACACCGACAGCCCCAGGCCGAACGACAGCACCACCGCGATCACCGAATCGCGTTCCCTGGCCCGGGTGCCGAGCACCCCGAACAGCACCGCCGCCACTACCGAACCGGCGATGGCGCCGGCCCCGACACCGATACCGGCCAGCAGCGCCGCCGCCGCGCCGGTGAGCGACAATTCGCTGGTGCCGTGTACCGCGAACGACATCTGCCTGCTGATGATCAGCGGCCCGATCACCCCGGCCAGCAGTCCGAGCAGCGCCGCCGCCGCGACCGCCTGCTGAACGAAGTCGTAGCCCAGGAGATCGAGGGTGGTCGTGATATCGAACATTCGCGTCACGACATCGGAGAGCTTGTCCATCAGCCACGCACCCGGTCGGTCTCGGCAATATCGTCGGGGTCGCGATGCGGGATACCCGGCTCGCCGTGACAGTGCGCGCCCGCGGCCCCGAGTGCGTCCATGGTGTCGCCGGTGCCGACCACGACCAGGCGGCCCCGGACCCGGAGCACATCGACCTCGGTCCGATACAGCTCGGACAGCACTGCGGAAGTCATCACCTCGTCCGGGGCGCCGATCCGGAACCTGCCGTCCACCAGATACAGCACCCGGTCCACCAGCGGCAGGACCGGATTGATCTCATGGGTGACGAACAGCACCGCCGTATCGTGTTCGCGGCGGCGTCGATCGATCAGTTCCGAAACCAGACGCTGATTGGCCAGGTCCAGGCTGAGCAGCGGTTCATCGCACAACAGCACCGACGGGTCGCCCACCAGCGCCTGCGCCACCCGCAGCCGTTGCTGCTCACCGCCGGACATACTCTCCAGCGGGGCGTCGGCGAAATTCTGGGCGCCGACAGCGGCGATGGCGGCCGCGACCCGACGGCGCCGCTCGGCCCGGCCGCGCAGTCCCAGACCCCAACGATGTCCGTCCACGCCCAGACCGACCAGGTCTGTTCCGCGCAGCTGAACCCCCGCGTCGATGGTGCGCTGCTGGGGCACATAGCCGATACCCGGATGCCCGGCCCGGGCGGGCGCCCCGGCGATCCGGGCGGTGCCCGCGGTCAGGGCCAGTTGACCGAGCAGAACCCGCAGCAGGGAGGTCTTGCCCGACCCGTTCGGGCCGAGGACGGCCAGGAATTCGCCCGGGGCCACCGTCAGGTCGAGGTCCCGCCACAGGGTGCGGTCCCCGAAGGACAGGGTGGCGGTGTCGAGTTGTACCGCGGGCCGCGGGTCCGTAGGGGCGGTGGTTCCCGCGGGTCGGGCGGCGGTCGGCGTCGAACCGTTCGAATCGGCGGCGAGGGAACCGCGGGCCGCTCCGTGCTCGTCGACCGCGGGTGCGGAGCCGTCGTCGACGGCCGGCCCGGCACCGCCCGCGCATGTGTCTGTCTCGCTCATCCGATCGATCCACTCCTTCCGGGTCGGCGCGGGCCGTATCAGCCGATGGCGGCGGCCAAGGCCTCCGCGTTCTTCTTCTGCCAGGTCACGAAGTCGAGGTCGGGCGGCAGCGTCTCGGTGACCTCGACCACCGGTATGCCCGCGGCGCCGGCCGCGGCGCGCAGGTCGCGGCTCACCGGGTCTTCGGTCTGTACGTTGTAGACCATGATCCGGACTTGGTCGGCGGTGATCAGGTCGCGGATCGCCGCGACGGAGGCCGGCGACGGATCGCTTTCCTGTTCGATGGCTTCCTGGTAGTCGTGCGGCGTTCGGTCCACCGTATCGGCGTCGCGGAGCAGGTAGTGCGCGAGCGGCTCGGTCTGCAGGACCGGGGTGCGCGGATGGTCGGCGGCGATTCCGTCGGTGATCGCACCGATCTCGGCCAGCCGGTCCCGCAGCGCTCGCGCTCGATCGGCGTAGGCGGCGGCGTGTTCGGGATCCAATGCGCCCAGTTCGCCGCCGATTCGTTCGGCGACCAGACCGACCGTTTCCATGTCGTACCAGACGTGCTCGTTCTCGTCGCCGGAAATGTCGTCGGCACGCAGTGCGACGGCCTCGACCGTAGGCTTGTCCCGGCCGGCCAGCGCCTTTTCGATGAACTCGTCGTAGTGGCCGCCGTTGTAGACGACCAGGTCGGCATCGCTGATCCGGGCCGATTCGACGGCCGAGGTCTCATAGGAATGCGGGTCGGCGGCGGGGTCGGTGATGATCGCCGATACGTCGGCGTCCGGTCCGGCGACGGTGGTGGCGATATCGGCCCACACATTGGTGGAGGCGACCACCGAGGGTTTATCGGATGTCTCGTCGGAACCGCCGCAGGCGACAAGGCTCAGGGAGGCGATCAGCCCCACGGTGACTCCGATAACGCCGCGGGCAAGATCGATACGCACGTGGGGTCCTACTTTACGCTAATGGAAACCGTTTCCGTTTTACTTTAGCAGGAGAGAAACGGACATTACGAACCGGTAGGTGTGACCACATTCATCGGTCCGGAGAGGCCGGGCCGTCGTGCCGGCCCGGCCTCTCCTACCAAGATTCGATCGAGCGGAGGCCGTCAGCCGACCAGGGCGTTGGCCGACTGGCCGAGCAACTGCGCACAGCGGAGCAGGCCCAGATGGCTGTAGGCCTGCGGGTGGTTGCCGAGCGAGCGCTCGGCCACCGGGTCGTACTCCTCGCTGAGCAGGCCGGTGGGGCCGGCGACGTCCACCAACTGCGCGAACAACGCCTCGGCATCGGAGCGCTTGCCGATCAGCAGATACGCCTCCACCAGCCAGGCCGCGCACAGGTGGAACCCGCCCTCGCCGCCGGGCAATCCGTCGTCGTGGTGGTACCGGTACACCGTGGAACCGCTACGCAGCTCCGCCTCCGTGGCCACGACCGTGGCCGCGAACCGCGGATCCGAGGCGTCGATCAGCCCGCTGAGCCCGATATGCAGCGTCGCCGCGTCCAGATCGGTGCCGTCGTAGGCGGCGGTGTAGGACTGGACATCGTCGTTCCAACCCTTGGTCTTCACCTCGTCGGCGATGGTTTCCCGCAGCTCCGGCCAGACGGGATCGATCTGCCGGCCGAACTTCTGCGCGAGGGTGATCGCCCGGTCCACGGTCAGCCAGCCCATCACCTTGGAGTAAACGTGGTGGCGCGGATTGCCGCGGATCTCCCAGATCCCGTGGTCGGGTTCCTGCCAGCGCCGCTGCACGGCCGACACCATGGCGTGCACCAGCTCCCAGTCTGCGTCCGGCAGCGCCGTATTCGGGTCGGTGATGCCCTTGCGCTCGCGAGCGTGCGCCAGATTGGCGATGAGATCCACGATGGGGCCGAAGACGTCCAACTGGACCTGCATATTCGCCGCGTTGCCCACCCGCACCGGCCGGGATCCGGCATAGCCGGGCAGCTGGTCGATAACCGCCTCCGGCGGCAGGGTCTCGCCGTAGATGGTGTAGAGCGGGTGCAGACGTTCCGGGCCGGGCAGGGTTTCCAGCACCCGGTGCACCCAGTCGAGATACCGCTCGGCCTCGCGCAGCGAACCCAACGAGACCAGCGCCGAGGCGGTGAGCGCCGCATCGCGCAGCCAGCAGTAGCGGTAGTCCCAGTTGCGCACCCCGCCGATATCCTCCGGCAGCGAGGTGGTGGCCGCGGCCAGGATGGACCCCGAGGGCTCGTGGACCAGGCCGCGCAGGGTGAGCGCGGAGCGTTTCATCAAATCCGGCTTCAGTACCGGCAGCTCCAGCTCCTCCGCCCATTCCAACCAGTAGGACTCGGCCTCGCGCCGCCGCTGCGGTTCGCTGATCGGCGCCGGGTTCAGATCATCGGTGCCGCAGCGCAACTCCAGTACGATCGGACCGTTCGACGGATCGATGATCGCGCGGGCCGAATCGTGGACGCCGTCGCTCTCGATCTCCCACTGGACACCGGGTGAGCGCAGCACCATCGGATCGTTGGTACCCCACACCCGCAGTCCGTCGAGCTCGATATCGATCGACACCTGCACCTGGCCGAATTCGGGCCGCGGCGCGAAGGTCACCACCGCCTGGGCGTCGCCGGTGATCACCCGGGTCAGGTCGGTGCGCTCGGCGTCGGTGTCGTGCGGCAGATAGTCGATGACCTGCAGTTTGGCCCAACGGGTTTCGACCGTCATGGTGCCGTCGATATAGCGCTGCGACAAGGGAAGTCCCGGGCGCAGCGGGCAAATGCCGAAATGTCCCGCGTCCGGGCCGCCCAGAAGGTGGGCGAAGACGGCGGCCGAATCCGGCTCCGGATGGCAGAACCAGGTGACGGTGGCGTCGGGGGTGAGCAGCGCCACCGAGCGCGGGCCGGCGAGCATGGTGAGCCGCTCGATCCGGGGCGCGCTGGCGCCGGCCAGCCAGGTGCGCCGCTCCTCGAGCAGGTAGGCCAGGGCACGGGACACCTCCTCGGTGGAGGCCACCCGGTATTTGGCCAGGCTCTCGCCATCCCCGACCTTGATACCGATATCCGGTCCGGACAGCACCCGGAACGCCTTCTCATCGGTGGCGTCGTCGCCGAAGAACACCGCGGCCGACGCGCCTTCCTGGTGTCGGATGGTATTCAGCGCAGCGCCCTTGTCGGTGGGCACGACGGCCAGTTCGATCACCGCCTTGCCCTCGGTCACCTGTACACCGACCCAACAGGCCGGTCCCTGGCGGGCCTGGGTCAGTGCGCGACGGCCGATCTCCGGGCCGGCGTTGCGGACGTGCAGCGCGACACTGGCGGGCTTGACCTCGACGCTGACCCCGGGATTCTCCGCGGCGATCTGGTTCAGTGTGGTGATGATCTCGCGCAGCAGTTGTTTGGCGTCGTTATCGATGGCGTGGACGAACCCGACGTCGAATTCGGAACCGTGGCTGCCGATCAGTTGCACCTCGACCGGCAGCCGTGACAAAGCCGCCAGATCACGTAGCGCGCGGCCGGAGATGACGGCCGCGGTGGTGCCGGACAACCCTGCCAGCGCGCGTAATGCGCGGACGGATTCTCCATGCGGATAGGCCTTTGTCGGATCGGACACGATGGGCGCGATCGTTCCGTCGTAATCCGATGCGACCAGTAGCCGTGGCACGCGTGCAACCGTCGACAGGGCACGACGAAGTTCCAGTGGCAAGTCCTGTGCGCTCACCGGGAAAGCGTAGCGCGGATATCCGATAGGTCTGATATGGGCGCAACCACGTCGAACCCGGTGGGCGTGCCGACATCAGGAGCGATTGCCGAGCAACAGGTCGACGGTCAGTTCCAGCCGCTCGGAGACATCGGTGGCCGAGGCGCGGCGAGTGAGCCAGGCCACCAGATTGGACAGCCATACGTCGCTGATCACCCGGGCGATGGCGAGTTGGCGCTCGGTGGGCTCACCGTCGTTCATGGCGCGGGCGAAGACCCGATCCATGACCTTGCCGACGCGGTCCACCTCGGCGGCGGCGGAGGCGTCGGCGAACATGAAGGCGCGGGTCATCGCCTCGGTGAGTAGTGGGTCGCGCTGCATCATCCGGGTGATCTGGGCGAGCAGTACGTGCATACGTTCCTGCGGAGACTGTCCGGACAGCGGTTTGCGTTTGCTCTCGAACTGCTCGAATTCGCGCGCCAGCGCCGAGACCAGCAGGTGCACCTTGGACGGGAAGTACCGGTAGAGAGTGCCCACCGCGACGTCCGCCCGTTCGGCCACCGCCCGCATCTGCACCGCGTCGTAACCGCCCTTCGAGGCCAGGGCCAGGGTCGCGTCGAGGATGCGCTTGCGCCGCTCGCGTTGCGCCGCCGAACTCAGCTCGTCCTCCCGCAGCGTGTTGACGGTGGCGGCGGGCAGCGCACTCGAATCGTCGGGCCGGGATCGGGAGGGGCTGGCCATGGCGGTCCTTTCCGCAAGACGTGTACGTGCGCGTTTCGCTCCGGGTGGCCGAAGGGTCTCTTGACTTCCGCCCGGCGAGGATATTAGAACATGTTCTAGGTGTGGGAGTCACGCCGGAAAGGCGGTATGGACTATGACCATCGCCACCACTGACGAGCATAAAGCCGTTCAGGAGTCGATGAGCCGATGGGCAGCGGCGGCCCGACCGATTGCAACAATGCGGACCGACCCGACCGACTTCTGGCATGCCTACTGGCCAACGCTGACCGAGCTCGGAATCTTCCACGTCGCGGTGGCCGAGGACGCGGGCGGGGCTGGTGGATCGGTCTCCGACCTGGCCGTATTCATCGAACAGGCGGCACATGACCTGGTCGGCGGGCCGGTATTGACCACCGCGGTCGCCGCTGTGGTGACCGCCGGGCGGCTGTCCGAGCAGCAGCCGTGCGGTATCGCGCTGGATACGGTCGGCAGCGCCGGTCCCGCCGGAGGTCCGGCCACCGCGCCGACGCTCGAGACCGTCGGCGGCGCGCGGTTGCTCAGCGGCAGCTGGGAATACGTGCTCGGTGCCGCGCCGGGAACCGCGGTACTGCTCCCGGTGGGCACCCCCGACGGCCGGCGCTGGTGTCTGGTCGCGCCGGAGGCGCCCGGGCTGCAGATCGAACCGCAGGACCCACTCGACCTCACGACGCCGCTGGCCCGGGTGCGCGCTACGGCGGTGCCGGTGGCCGACGACGCGGTATTCGCCCCCGCACACGCGGTCGAGGATCTGCTCGTGGCGCTGGCCACGGCGGAACTGGCGGGCGTCACCGGATGGTGTCTGGAGACCGCGGCCGAGTACGCCAAGGTGCGCGAACAGTTCGGCCGCAAGATCGGAACGTTTCAGGCCGTCAAGCACATCTGCGCCTGGATGCTGTGCCGCACAGAGCTCATCCGCTCCGTCGCCGCCGACGCCGCGGCCGCCGTCGACTCCGGCGGCGCCGAACTGCCCATCGCCACCGCTATCGCGGCCGCGATGAGCCTGGACGCCGCGGTGGAGACCGCCAAGGACTGTATCCAGGTGCTCGGCGGGATCGGCTTCACCTGGGAGCACGACGCCCATCTGTACCTGCGCCGGGCGGCGGCCCTGCGCCAGCTGTTGGGTGGTGGAAGCCACTGGCGGATCAGGGTCACCGAACTGACCCGCGCCGGCCGGCGGCGCACCACCGGCGCGGACCGGGTGTTCGCGGACGCGGCCCGGGTCACCGGCGTCGACGAAGCGGTCGGCGACGAGCTGACCGCCGAAGTGGCCCGCATCGCCGCGCTGCCGGTCGAGGCGCAGCGGACCGCACTGGCCGAGGGGGGCCTGATCATGCCGCATTGGCCGAAGCCCTACGGTCGTGCCGCCGATCCGATGACCGGCCTGGTCATCTCGGAGGAACTGCGTCGCGCCGGGCTGACCGTGCCGGATCTGACCATCGGCGGCTGGGCCGTGCCGACCCTGCTGCAGCACGGCACGCCCGAACAGATCGAACGTTTCGCCTGGCCCACCCTGCGCGGCGAGGTGGTGTGGTGCCAGCTGTTCAGCGAACCGGAGGCCGGTTCCGACCTGGCCGCGCTGCGCACCACCGCCACCAGGACCGACGGCGGCTGGGTACTGCGCGGGCAGAAGGTGTGGACCTCGCTGGCCGAAAAGGCCAACTGGGCGATCTGCCTGGCCCGCACCGATCCGGACGCGCCGAAGCACAAGGGGATCAGCTACTTCCTGGTCGATATGCGCGCTGCCGGAATCGATATCCGGCCGTTGGTGCAGATCACCGGCGAGGCGCGGTTCAGCGAGGTGTTCCTCGACGATGTCTTCGTCCCGGACGACTGTGTGGTCGGCGAGCTGGGCAACGGCTGGAAGGTCGCCCGCTCGACCCTGTCGGCCGAACGGGTCGCCATGAGCGGTAACGGTATCGGTCGCACGCTCGAGGAACTCATCGCGAAACTGCCCGCGACCGGTCGGGGCGCGGAACTGGTCAACGACCGACTGGGCGGTTTCGTGGCCGACGCCATCGCCGGCCTGCTGCTGGAGCAGCGCGCCGCGGTGCGGATCCTGGCCGGTGACGATCCGGCCGCGCAGAGCAGCGTGCGCAAACTGGTCGGGGTGCGGCACCGCCAGGCGGTCGCCGAGTTCGCCGTGCAGGTGGCCGGGCCGGTCGGCGGACGCAATACCGAGGACACCGCGGAGTTCCTGCTCACCCGCTGTCTGTCCATCGCGGGTGGAACCGAGCAGATCCTGCTGACCGTGGCCGCCGAACGCATTCTCGGACTGCCCCGCGACGCGGCCGGCTAGTTCGAGCAACAACTGGGAGATCGAGCGTGGACTTCACCAGAGACGAGGCCCAAGACGCGGTGGCCGAGGTCGTCGTCGGACTACTGGAACGGGAACCGGCGCGCGACGCCGGATTATGGCCCGCGCTGGTGTCGACGGGATTGATGGCGGTCGCCCTGCCGGAGCGCTGCGGTGGGGACGGGATGGGCGTGGACGGGATCTCGGTCCTGCTCACCGAGCTGTCGACCGACGCCGTGACCGCACCCGCCCTGCCCACCCTGGGTTTCGGCGTGCTGACCCTGCTCGGGGCCCCCGAGCCGGTAGCCGACAAGGTATTTCCCTCGGTGGCCGAAGGCGCGGTGCTCACGGCCGCGCTGAGCGAACCGGGCGCACCGCTGGGCACCCCGCCGGCGACCACCGCGCGGCGCGTCGGCGACAGCGTGCGGATCAACGGCTACAAGACCGCCGTGCCCTGCGCCGACCAGGCCCGCTGGCTGTTGGTGCCCACCGACGCCGGTGTGGCCCTGGTCGATTCGGACGCGGCGGGGATCACCCGCACCGATACGCCCGTCTCCGGCGGACTGCCCGAATCCGCGGTGCGGTTCGAGGAGGTGGAGATTCCCGCCGAGCAGTTGCTCACCGATGCCGAACCGCGGCTGCGCCGGGCGGCGCTGGCCTCCATCGGGGCCGTCGCCGACGGCCTGTTGAAGGGTGCGCTGGCCCTCACCGCCGAACATGTGCGCAGCCGCCGTCAATTCAATCGGCCGCTGGCCGAATTCCAGGCGGTCGCCCAGCAGATCGCCGACCTGTACGTGGTGTCCCGGACCCTGCACGCCGCCGCGCTCTCGGCCAACTGGGCACTGGGACAAGACGACCCGAGCGCGGAGCACCAGCGGCGCGTCGACGACGATCTGAACGTACTCGCCTATACGGTGGCCGCGGAACTGCCACGCGCCATGCAGAAATGTCATCACCTGCACGGCGGTATCGGCGTCGATGTGACGCATCCGATGCACCGCTACTACTCACAGGCCAAAGACCTCACCCGTTGGCTGGGTGGAGCGTCGCTTCGCCTCGACCTCTTGGGGACCGAATGTTCATCGACCTGACCAGCGAACAGCGCGCATTGCGCGACGAGCTGCGCGCCTACTTCAGCACTCTCGTCACGCCGGAGGAAGAGGCCGAGATGGCCGTCAACCGGCACGGCGACGCCTACCGCGCGGTAGTGCGCCGGATGGGCCGCGACGGTTGGCTCGGCGTGGGCTGGCCGAAGGAGTACGGTGGCCAGGGCTTCGGACCGGTCGAACAGCAGATCTTCTACAACGAGGCGTCCCGGGCCGATGTCCCGCTGCCGCTGGTGACCCTGCTGACCGTGGGGCCGACCCTGCAACAGTTCGGCACCGAGGAACAGAAGCAGCGTTTCCTGCCCGGCATCCTGACCGGCGATATCCATTTCGCCATCGGCTATTCCGAACCGGAGGCCGGTACCGACCTGGCGGCGCTGCGCACCAGCGCGGTGCGCGACGAAGCCGGGGATTGGACCGTCAACGGGCAGAAGATCTTCACCACCGGCGCGCACGAGGCCGATTTCGTCTGGCTGGCCTGTCGCACCGGCACGGTGGAATCGCGGCATCGCGGGATCACCATCCTCATCGCCGATACCTCCGATCCCGGCTATTCGTGGACGCCGATCATCACCGCCGACGGCGCCCACCACACCAACGCCACCTATTTCGACAATGTCCGGGTTCCGGCGGACATGCTGGTCGGCGAGGAGAACAAGGGCTGGCGCCTGATCACCACCCAGCTCAACCACGAGCGGGTGAGCCTGGGTCCATCCGGCAAGATCGAACAGCTCTACGACAGGGTGCGGCAGTGGGCGGCCCCGCGCGGGGTGCTCGACGAACCGGATGTCCAGCGGCTGCTCGGACGCGTCCACGCCATGGTGCGGTTGAACGAGCTGCTGAACTGGCAGGTCGCGGCCACCGCCGAGAACGCCGCGAGCGATCAGGCGCAGGTGATCGCGGACGCGTCGGCCACCAAGGTCTACTCCACCGAATCACTGCAGGAGGCGGGTCGGTTGGTGGAGGAGATCGTCGGCCGCTACGGCGATCCGGCCGATCCCGCCACCGGCGAACTGCTGACCTGGCTGGACCGGCGCACCAAACAGAACCTGGTGGTGACCTTCGGTGGCGGCGTCAACGAGGTGATGCGCGAACTCATCGCCTCTTCCGGACTGAAACTGCCGCGCGTGCCGCGGTGACACCGACCCGTCGAATCCCCTGATACGAAGGAGCAGCGCGTGCCGGAAACCTACACTCCGGAAGCGATCATCGCCGCCGCGGAAGAGATCAAAGCGGCCGGTGCGAGCGCGCCCAGAGCCGGACGCGACCCGGTGAACCAGCCGATGATCAACAACTGGGTGGAGGCCATCGGCGACACCAACCCCGTGTACGTCGACGAGCAGGCCGCGCGGGCCGCCGGTTTCCCGGGGATCGTGGCGCCGCCCGCCATGGCCCAGGTGTGGACCATGCTCGGCCTGGGCGGCGCGCGTCCCGCCGACGATCCCATGCTGGCCGCCACCGAAATGCTCGACGCGGCGGGCTATACCTCGGTGGTCGGCACCAACTGCGAGCAGACCTACCACCGCTACCTGGTTCCGGGTGAGGAAGTAACCGTCACCAGCGAACTCGCCGATATCGCCGGACCGAAGCGGACCGGGCTGGGGGAGGGCTACTTCCTCACCTACCACACCGTGTGGTCGGTCGGTGACGAGGTGGTCACCGAAATGCTTTTCCGGGTGCTGAAGTTCGCGCCCGGCACCGCCGCGGCGAAGAAACCGGCCGGCGAACGGGTGAAGCCACTGGTATCCCGCGATACCGAATTCTTCTGGGAGGGAACCAAGGCCGGGCAGCTGCGAATCCAGAGGCTGCCCGACGGCACCCTGCGGCATCCGCCCATTCCGGCGGTCTGGCAGGACAGAACCGAACCGGTCGACTACGTGGTGTCCACCGGTCGCGGCACGGTGTACAGCTACGTGGTGCACCACGCGCCGAAGGTGCCGGGACGGACCCTGCCGTTCGTGGTGGCGCTGGTCGAACTGGAGGAAGGTGTGCGGATGCTGGGCGAGCTGCGCGGTATCGAGCCGAGCGAGGTGGAGGTCGGTCTGCCCGTGCAAGTGGACTTCGAGAAGCTGGACGACGATACGGCGCTGCCGTTCTGGAAGGCGGTGGCCGAATGACCGCCACGATCGAACCTGCCGCCGTGACGGTCGGCACCCCGCTGCCCGAACTGGTCATCCACGCCGATCCGACCTTCGTCATCAGCACGGCGCTGGCCACCCGGGACTTCCAGGACGTGCACCACGACCGGGACAAGGCCATCGAACGCGGATCCGAGGACATCTTCGTCAACATCCTCACCGACACCGGGCTGGTGCAGCGTTTCGTCACCGACTGGTCGGGCCCGCGCACCGTGGTCAAATCCATCGCGCTGCGGCTCGGTGTGCCGCTGTACGCCTATGACACTCTCACCCTGACCGGCACGGTAACCGCGGTGAACGGCGGCGAGATCCACATCGACGTTACCGGTCGCGACAGCCTCGGCGACCACATCACGGCGAAAGTCGTCATCACCGTCCCCACTCGGAATGAGGCCCTGTGACCGCACAGACAGATCACCCCTTGTCCGGCCGCGCCGCCATCGTGGGTATCGGCGCCACCGATTTCTCCAAGGATTCCGGGCGCAGCGAACTGCGGCTGGCCGCGGAGGCCGTCACTGCCGCGCTGGAGGACGCCGGACTCACCCCGGCCGATGTCGACGGCCTCACCACCTTCACCATGGACACCAACCTTCAGATCGCGGTGTCGCGGGCGGTGGGTATTCCGCGGCTGACATTCTTCAGCCATATCGGTTACGGCGGTGGCGCGGCCTGCGCCACGGTGCAGCAGGCGGCCATGGCGGTGGCCACCGGGGTCGCCGATGTGGTGGTGGCCTACCGGGCGTTCAACGAGCGGTCGGGATCGCGGTTCGGACAGTTCGCCGGCTCGCTCGCCGCGGCGCCGACCTCGTCCGGAATCGACGCCGGCTGGTCGTATCCGCAGGGACTGGGCACCCCCGCCGCGCAGGTGGCGATGGTGGCGCGGCGGTATATGCACGTATACGCTGCCACCAGCGAGGACTTCGGCCGGGTCGCGGTCGCCGATCGCAAACACGCGGCGGTGAATCCGGCGGCGTTCTTCTATGGCAAGCCGATAACCCTCGACGACCATCAGTCCTCCCGCTGGATCGCCGAACCGCTGCGCCTGCTGGACTGCTGCCAGGAGTCCGACGGTGGGGTGGCCATCGTGGTGACCAGCGTCGAACGGGCCCGCGATCTGCCGCAGCGGCCCGCGGTCATCACCGCCGCCGCCCAGGGCAGCGGGGCCGACCAGTATGTGATGACCAGCTACTACCGCGATGCCATGACCGGCCTGCCGGAGATGGGTCTGGTTGGTGATCAACTGTGGGCGCAGAGCGGATTGCGGCCGGACGATATCCGCACCGCCGTGCTCTACGACCACTTCACCCCGTTCGTGCTCATGCAGTTGGAGGAACTGGGGTTCTGCGGCCGCGGCGAGGCCAAGGACTTCATTGCCGACGGCGCGCTCGAACTGGGCGGTCGGCTGCCGATCAACACCCACGGAGGCCAACTCGGTGAGGCCTATATCCACGGGATGAACGGCATAGCCGAGGCGGTGCGCCAGCTGCGCGGTACCTCGGTGAATCAGGTGGAGAATGTGGAAAATGTGCTGGTCACCGCCGGTACGGGAGTACCGACGTCGGGGTTGATCCTCAGCGCCGACGGGGTTGCTCCGGCCTCTCGCGCTGCGTCCGCGTAACGACGGTGCATGGTCCACACCGGGCCACCGCTACGCTCGCCGCTAGAAGGAACTCCCCAGGTGAGACGCCTTCCTACTCTGCCGATCGCCGGTCACCGGATCGCGGCGCCGGTGATCGCTGTCCGGCGGACCTGTGGGCGAAGCGGCGCATGAGCGGTTGATCGACCCAGTGGTAGATGGCCGAGGAGGCCATCAGCGACAATGCGAAGCAGAACAGTGCGCATCCGAGCCAGCCGGCGAAACCGAACTGCCGGCCGCCGATGACGAGCCGAGTAATGATAACCATTACCGGGTACTGGATGAGGTAGAACGCGTAGGAAACATTGCCGAGCCATACCAAGGGACCGTATGCGCCGCGCTCGGAGTGGTGCCGCAGATCCCGGACGGCGATCGTTGCCACCAGTGCGGCCATCGGCCCCACCATCAGGGCCGACATCTTGTAGTTGACCGGCACCACCCAGGTGGCCAGGTAGGAAACCGCTACGGCCGTTGTCGGAACGGTCAATTTCGTATTGCGCCACCGGTTTTCGATCACCATTCGCGCCGCGAGGACTCCGACGAAAAACTCCGGTAGCCGGGACAATGGGAATGTGTAGCCGAACCAATATGCCTG
This sequence comes from Nocardia brevicatena NBRC 12119, assembly GCF_000308495.1. GTDB lineage: Bacteria > Actinomycetota > Actinomycetes > Mycobacteriales > Mycobacteriaceae > Nocardia > Nocardia brevicatena. The sequence continues at coordinate 78,785 of NZ_BAFU01000007.1, forward strand.
GATGACCGGGATATCGGGCTGGGCGAACCATGCCTGTGACGCGTGAAGTTCGGTGAAGGGGGAGACATCGCCCGGTACGAGGCGGGGAGCGAACGCATTCGTTGTGTCGGTGGGGCCGGCGAATCCGAGAAAGTAGGCGGTGTGGAGGAGGATGATGAATATCAGCAGCCCCACGATCCAGTGTGGCAACCGGTCGGGGCGGATGCGCTGCACCATCGGCCGGGCAAAGGGGTAGGCGAGGTAGAACAGCATTTCCGCTACGAGCGACCATGACGGTACATTGAGCCCGCCGACGGTGCTCCACTTCGGAATCCACGTGTGTAGCAACAACAGGTTCGGTGCCCAGACCACGCTCCGGCTCAGTGGTACAGCGGCTGCGAGAATGAACACCGCCGCGGCGATCAGATGGGTGGGATAGATCTTGAGTACTCGGCGGCGGTAGAAGCTCGTCTTGGTCGTACCGGGCCGGAAAGACCAGTGGATGATGAACCCGGACAGAACGAAGAAGAATGTGACCCCGGCGGCGCCGAGCTGCATCGGCATGAAATCTTGGTGGATCCGCCGGAACAGTTCGGACTTCTGAAACGGGTAGGCGGGTAGGAAGACCAGGGCGTGAAGCAGGAAGACCGCCAGCGCCGCCCACCATCGAGCCGCTGTGAGCCCGTCCAGCGTCCGGCCCGCCGCCGGTGCGGCGGGATCGGCCGATAACCGCTGCGCGGGCAGTCGTGTCACCGGCACCGGAGCCGGCCGCTTCGCAGGGACGGTCAATGCTCGATCCAGTCGCGGAGTCCGGCGGCGAGGGCCGCGTCGCCTCGTGCGGTGGGATGGAACGGCATCCCGATGAAGTCGGCGCGCGGATCGAAGAACCCGTTGATCCAGGGTTCCGCCGAACACAGGCCGTGTCCCGCGGTGGTGGCCCTGGTATCGAAGAAGTGCACTCCGAGGATCTCGCCGGCCTCCCGCTGTGCTCGATCGAGGCGGTCCAGGTATTCCACGACCGCGCGTCCGCGATGCTGGGTGATGGGGACCATGCCAAGTGCGCTGGCGCACAACACGTTCGACTGCGCGGGAAAAAGCTCTGGATAACCGACGAGGACGATCCGCGCGTTCGGCGCGTAGTAGGTCAGGTAATCGACCACGGCGCGAATACGGTCCGCGTATTCCTGTCCGGTTACCGCGCGGAAATCCGGGATACGGCCCTGCTCCGCGGCTTCGAGTTCGCATCCGTCGCGCAGGTTGAATATGCATGGGCCCATCGCGGTCCACATCATGGTGTCGCTCGTGCCCCAGGTATCGTTCATGCCCAGCTGAATCGCGATGATTTCGGTCCGGGGGCCGAATGCCCCGAGACCATCGGCGATCCAGGCCTCGTGCACGAGGTTGTAGGCCGTGTAACTCTGGATCGAGGCGCCCGGGCACGAGACATCGACGAAATCCGGGGTCCCCGCCACATTGAGCATATGACTCAGCTGAACCGGCCATGCCGTCGGTCCATGCCGGCATTCCATTTCGTTCCCGTCGAGTCGAACACCATTTGCCGTGTAGGAGTCGCCGAGCACAACGAGTTTCTTACCGGCAGCGGGAGGATTCGGCGGTGCGGCGGATACGTTCGTCGGGCTGCCGTACACGGCCAGAACCGCCGCTATCGCCACTACGATCGAGGCGAGGCCGCTGATTCCGCGCGGGCGGAGATCTTCTGTTCTATTGTTCATCGCGGCAAACTCCGCAGCTCAGTATCCCGGTCGTGGTGCGAAACCGGGTTCGGGTAGTGTCGGCGCCGGTCTTTCCGGTGCTTCCATCTCCTGGGGTGGTTCCGGAACCGCCGGTTCGCCGGTCTCCGGTTCGAGCGCCGGCGGTGGGGCAACCGGCTCGGTGTCCGGGAGTCGCGGCGGTTCCGGCCGAGACGAACCCGGAGATGGCGCAGCACTCGTGGTCGGCGCTGTTGACGTGGTCGATGTGACCGCGGAGGACGGGGTTGGGTGCTGTACATCATGTGATTCCGCACATGCGGTCACACTTGCCAGGCCGATAATGATCAATGCGTAGGTCGACAGCGCACCAGAGGGCCTATTCACGGATATCCCTTCCCCTGCATGATTTGCGTAACAGAAAGCCACGAGCCTTCGAGCCGGAGCCATCGCCGATCGCGAACACATCCAACACGAGGCACCCGGCTGTACGGCGTGATCGCTGCGGACAGCGCGGCGAGCGCTCCTCTCTGAACTTTCCCGAACAGGTGTTGTCGGGATCGTGTAATGGCGAAAGTAGCGGAACCCATCGCTACCGGCATGCCCCGATTTCCGGGGTGCGGGTGTCGCTCCCGACTCGCCTGTGTGAATTCGCCCTGGTTCGGCGTCGTCTTCGCCGCTGTTGTCGTCTCCGAACACCGCTCACTCGAAACGTTGAGGCCCGCAGTCTGCGTGACGACCCGAGACGGACCGAAATTGCCTTCGTAATGCTTCGTGTCTCCGGACGGCCACGAGGCCATCTTGCTGCTCGGCGTCAACTGTCATGCGTCCCGGTCGAGACCGACCGGCCCATATGACCCTGCGGGATACTCATCGAGCGGTACGAGGTTGCGGGACCAGGCCGAGAGGACCGGAGTGAGGACCCGCCAGGCCTGTTCGGCCTCGTCCGCGCGGATGGACAGGGCGAGGTTCCCGGTGAGTACGTCGAGGAGTAGCCGGCCGTAGGCCGGAAGGTCGGGCGGCCGGATCTGCGCGGTCATGGCGAGCGGAACCGGAGTGTCCACGGTGGCTCCGATGGCGGTCGGCTCGAACGCCAGGTTCTCGGCGTCGAGTCCGAATCGCAGCACGTCGGGTGCCACCTCTTCCACGGCTGGAGCGGACGGGTGATCGGAAGTCTCAGCGTAGCGCGCCACCACGTCGGCCCGGCGGCGCGCGATCAGCGCGTCCAGCCAGGAACCGATGGCCGTCGCCGCCTCGGTCGCCGTGTCCGCTACCGTGGTCCCCGCCTGGACCGCCGGGGGCCGGCCGCCGAACGCGTCCTGGAAATCGGCGCGCGACCGCAGGGGTATCCGGTCGACGATGGCCGTCAGCAGGGCATGCCGGGTTACGACGCCAACCGGGCGCTCACCGTGTATTCGCGGATGCCGTTGTCCGAATTCGTCAGGGGGGTAGCCGGGGTGCCGGATATCGGACGAGCGACCAGTCACCTTGGTGTGTTGTCACAAGAACCTGGGTAATCGCCTGTCAACACGTGGAGAACCGTCGGATCACCGGAGAGGAAAAGCCGACGATAAAAGACAATCTCCGTACCGAATAAAATGGTCTCCGTACCGAGTAGTCGATTTTCGACCGATCGACTGCCCGAGCGGGTAAATATGTGGGCTGTTCAGCAGTAACGCAGGTCTGGGGTGGAGCTTTGGCCGGGTCGCGGGCGCTCGTATCGCGCATTGTCGTGGCTGCCCTGCTGCTTGTCGGAGTCGCGGTCGCGGTGCGCGGATACATACCCGGTGCCGCCGAATCCCCGGACGGACAGCAGCAGCCCTCGGCGGTGTCCGTCGCGCTGATGCCGGTGCTGATGACCGTATCCATCGTGATCATGCTGGCCGGGGTCATCGCCGGCCGACATCGGCTGCCACTGGCCCTGCCGGAAACCGATCCGGATGCCGAACCGTGGCGGCCCGCGCGTCTCCGGCCGGTGGTGTTGTTCGGTCTCGCGGTCATCGCGGTGCTGCTCGCGGTCGGGTCGGCGGTCTACTTCATCGGTTCGGCCCGGACACCCGCGAGGGAGGCGGCCGAACCGCCCGCGAAGGCCACCACCGAGACGACCCCGGCACCGCCTCCGAACGGCGAGGAGTCCACCGGGCCCGACGACGCGGCCCAGGAACTGACCGGTACGGCCCTGCTGCTCACCGCGGGGGGCGCGATAGCGCTGGTGGCGGTGGCCGTCGCTGGTTTGGTGGTAGTCGCCGTGGGCAGTAATCGCCGGCCCCGACCGGTCGAGAGCGCCCCGGACGAAGCCGCGCCGCCGCCCGAAATGGATTCGCTGGTCAAAGCCGCCGAGGCCGGTCTGGCCGCGGTGAGCGCGCCCGGACAGGACCCGCGTGCCGCCATCATCGCCTGTTACGTGGCGATGGAACGCGGCCTGTCCACCGCGCGGACCGCCGCCCCACTGGCCTCCGATACCCCGATGGAGGTACTGGCACGGGCATTCGAGAGCGGAGCGCTGCACGATGCCTCGGCCCGCGAATTGGTTGCCCTGTTCGAAGAGGCCAGATTCAGTCCGCATTCGATGCTCGAATGGCACCGTATACGGGCCGAGCAGTTGGTACGCATCGTCTTGGCGGATCTGCGGGGCGAGCCGTTGCCGGATATCGGGGAGGTCCCGCCGGTCGCGGCGATACTCCGGGACGGTTCGCTGTGGGGGCGGGGGCCGGTATGAGCAAACCCGTGGTGACGCTCGCCGCGATCGCGGCGGTGCTGTTGCTCGAGCTGTTGGCCTACACCAGGGCGCCTGAGTTCATGGCGGTCGCGGCGGGGGTTCCGGTCTCCGTCGCGCTGGCCTGTTTCGTCCGGGTACTCGTGCGACCGGACAAGGACGAGGAGCCGGACGAACTCGCGGAGATGGAGAACGGGCCCGCCGAGATGCTGCGGCGGTGGCGGGCCCGCGCGCAGATGCTCGCCGAACACGCGGACGGCACCCGCGCCGACTGGGACCGGTATCTGCGGCCGCTGCTGGCCAAGGAATTCCAGCTGTCCGCCGGGGTGCGCGTCAGCAAGAACCGGCGGGCGCTGGAGAGCGCCGGAACCCACCAGTTCGGCCCAGAACTGTGGCGGTGGGTGGATCCGGCGGACTCGGCGCTGCGCGATCAGCGAACTCCCGCGCCGGGGCGGGCGGTGCTGGACGAGATCCTGCGCCGGCTGCAGAAAATGTGAATAGGGTCGAGACCAGTGCGAGATGACATATGACGATGCCATTGGACGTGACCGTCCAACGCAGTGACGCCGTGCTCCGGGAACTGTCCCGGGTGGTGGTCGGCAAACGCGACGAGCTCCAGCTGATCATGATCGCCGTCCTGGCCGGCGGGCATGTGCTGATCGAGGATCTGCCCGGGCTGGGCAAAACGCTCATCGCCAGGTCGTTCGCCGCTGCCTTGGGCCTGGATTTCACCCGCGTGCAGTTCACCCCCGATCTACTGCCCGCCGATCTGCTCGGTTCCACCATCTACGATATGAATACCGGGCGATTCACTTTCCGGCGCGGTCCGATATTCACCAATATGCTGCTCGCCGACGAGATCAACCGCACGCCGCCGAAAACGCAGGCGGCGCTGCTGGAGGCGATGGCCGAGGGACAGGTCAGTATCGACGGCGAGACCTTCCCGCTGCCCCAGCCGTTCATCGTCCTCGCCACCGACAACCCGATCGAATACGAGGGCACCTATCCGCTGCCCGAGGCGCAGTTGGACCGGTTCGCGATCGAACTGCGCCTGGGCTATCTGTCCGAACGCGACGAAACCCAGATGATCCGGCGTCGGCTGGAACGCGGCGCGGGCCCGGTACAGGTGAACCAGGTGGTGGACGCCCAGGGGCTGTTGGAGATGCGGCACGCGGTGGAATTCGTCTCGGTGCATCCGGATGTGGTCGGCTATGTCGTGACCCTCGCCGCAGCCACCCGGGGACACGCCCAGGTCGAGGTCGGAGCCAGTCCGCGCTCGGAACTCGACCTGGTGCAGATGTCGCGCGCCCGCGCCCTGCTGCTCGGACGCGATTACGTGATCCCGGAAGACGTGAAGGCGCTGGCGGTTCCGGCCATGGCGCACCGGATCACCCTGCGTCCGGAGATGTGGGTGCGACGCATCCACGGCGAGGACGTGATCACCGAACTGTTGCGCCGCCTCCCGGTCCCCCGCGCCGGCGTGCAATGAGACACCGCGACGAGAGCACGACGGTCGAGGCCGATCTCCGGTGGCGGCCGGCGCCGCTGATGTATCTGCTCGCGATCTGCGCGGCGGTGGCGTTGCTGGGAGCGGTGGTAGCCGCCAGTTGGCAGCTGGTGGTGTTCTCCGCGCCGCTGCTCGGTGTGCTGGCGAGCGCGCCGTGGCAGCAGACGCGCACCCGTATCCAGGTGGACGGCGGCAGCCCGCTGCGCTGTTTCGAAGGTGAAGAGGTAGTACTCACCGTCGCGGCGTTCGTGGAACGGGGACATGCGCTGCTGCGTTGCCGGCCCGTCGACCGGGAAGGTCTGTCGATCACCGTCGAGGAGAGCAGCGATTCCGGTGCGGCGCCCGCCGGGCTGCGGATGACGCTGTCGGCGCGGCGGTGGGGACGCTACCCGGTGACGGTGCGGGTCAAGGCGCTGAGCCCGGCCGGCCTGGCGGTGGCCACCGTCGAACTATCCGCCGGTGAACTGTATGTCTACCCGGTCACCGACCCCCAGCAGATACCGCTGCCGCGCACCGAGATGCCGGAGCGGCTGGGAGTGCACCTGACCCACAAACACGGTCCCGGGATCGAATACGCCGATATCCGCGCCTATTCGCCGGGCGACCGGCTGCGCCTGGTGAACTGGCGGGTGAGCGCCCGGCGCGGGCGGCTGTTCGTCACCGAGCGGCTGACCGATCGCGCGGCCGATGTGGTCGTCCTGGTGGACACCTCCCTGCAGGCCCCGGGGCCTGCCACCGAGGCGCTCGAGCTGTCGGTGCGCGGCGCCGCGCAGGTGGTGCAGTCGACGCTGCAGTATGGCGACCGCACCGCCATCGTCTGCCTCGGGCAGGCACCGCGCCGGCTGCGGCCCGATATCGGCCGGCGCCAGTTCTACCGCATCGTCGACACCGTGCTCGGCGTCGGAGACGAACACGTCCCCGTCAACGGCACCCTGGCCCCACACGCGGCGGTACCGCTCGGCGCGATCGTGGTCGCCTTCTCCACCCTGCTGGACACCGAGTTCGCGTTGGCGCTCATCGACCTGCGCAAACGCGGTCATGTGGTGGTCGCCGTGGATGTGCTGCGCGGTACCCCGTTCGCCGACGATCTCGATCCGACGACCGCGCGCATGTGGCAGTTGGAGCGGGCCGCCATGTACCGGGACATGAGCACGGTCGGGGTGGATATCGTGGGCTGGTTCGAGGACACCCGCCTGGACCAGACCATGCGCCTGCTGCCCGAACACCGTCGAACCGTGCGGGTGCGCCGATGATCCGATTCCTCGCCCTGCTCTCGGGTGCCCTGCTGGTCGGGTCGATCGCCCTGATGCTGCCGTGGGCGGCGATCCCGGCCGTGGTGCTGGTAGCCGCGGGAGGGCGGTACCGGTATGCGGCCGTAGCCGCGGTCCTGCTCGCCGTCCCGGTGCTGGCCTGGGCCGATCCCGGGGTCACCGCCGCCGCGGCCACCGGCCTGGTGGCCACCGCCTACCTGCTGAACACCGCGGCGGCCACGGCGCCCGTCGGCGTGGTACCCACCAGCGCGGTGTCCGTGGCGGGCGCGATGATCTGCACGGCGGTCATCGGCGGGGCAGCACTGCTGCCCCTGCACGTCGTCTGGGGTCCGGCCGTCGCGCCGGTGCTGGTGATCCTGCTCTACGCCATCCTGACCCACGGCATCGCCCAGCGGGCCAAGCGATCGGCGGGCCGATACCCGAACTCGGCTCCGGCCAGTGCTTCCGAAACCATAGGAGAAGGGCCGGAGCCGGCGGGATTCGTCACAAGGTGAATCACGGCACCTGGTGACAGCCGCCGGCTCGACCGGGCACGATGAACGGATCGCGGTGGCCCTCATCGGTACCGCCGCGATCGCCTGTTCAGGAAGCGAACTCGAGCACCACATCCCCGAGGACGGGAGCATCGTCGCGTTCCACGGCGGTGGCGGTGATGATCAACCGGCCGGCTTCCCGCCAGATACGGGAGCGCAGCGTTTCCCCGGGGAACAGGACCCCCGCGAACCGGGCCCGGAAACCGGTCACCCGCCCGGCGTCGGAATCCAGCACGCTGTCGGTGGCGGCCTTGCAGACGATTCCGTAGGTGCACAGCCCGTGTAGGATCGGCGCGGGGAACCCGGCCGCCTCGGCGAATTCCGGATCCGAATGCAGTGGATTGCGGTCGCCGCAGAGCCGATACAGCAGGGCCTGCTGCGGCAGCGTCGGGGTAGTGATATCGAAATCCGGTGCCCGGTCGGGCAATTCGGTTTTATTGCTCGGGCCGCGTTCCCCGCCGATCCCGCCCTCGCCGCGGGCGAAGATGGAGGACCGCGCGGTCCACAGGGCTTCTCCGTCGGAGCCGGTGACCGTGGTCTCCTGGACGATCACCGCGGCCGAACCCTTGTCCCAGATCTCGCTGATCCGGCCGGTGCCGACGGCCTTGCCCGCGGCCGGAATGGGCCGGTGCACCCGGATCTCCTGGAAACCGTGCACCACCTTGGCCAGGTCGATATCGACACCCGGGAACTTCACCCGGGGCGGTTCGGTATCGCGCAGGGTGTGCGCGACGGTGGCGAAGGTGGGCAGCACCTGCGGTTTCCGGTCGTCGAGATAGCGCAGTTCGGCGGGTTCGGTCCAGCGCGCGCCCGCGCCGATGCCCAGGTGGTAGAGCTGGACATCGGAAGCGTTCCAGGAGAATTCCCGACTCGGAAGCTCGGCTCCCAAGGCGATTGACGGGTCGATGGGCATCGGTACTCCTCAGTACTCCTCGAATCGGCTCACGGAAGGTTCATGCTGTATCTCTTGCGGCACGAGCGGGCGCCCTCCGTGGTCACGCTCCGCTACCGCCTTCGGGCGCCGACAGCTCATGCCGGTGCCGGAGCCGTCACGGACTGTTCCTTCTTGCGTTCGATGATGTCCTGTACGGCCAGATAACCGAAAGTGATCGCCGGGCCGATGGTGGCGCCGGGGCCGGCGTAGGTATGGCCCATCACCGGGGTCGAGCAGTTGCCGGACGCGTAGAGGCCCTCGATCGGACTGCCGTCTTCGCGCAGTACGCGCGCGGCGGTGTCGGCAACCAGACCGCCCTTGGTGCCGAGATCGCCGGGGACCATCCTGGCCGCGTAGTACGGGGCCTGGACCAGCGCCGCCAGGCACGGATTGGGTTTCACGGTGGGGTCGCCGTAATACCGGTCGTACCGGCTTTCGCCGCGCCCGAAGTCCTCGTCCTTGCCGGTCTCGGCGAATGTGTTGAAACGTTCGACGGTCGCGGCGAGGCTGTCGGCCGGTACGCCGATCTTCTCGGCCAGCTCTTCGAGGGTGTCCGCCTTGACGATGTTGTCGTTCTCCAGCCAGCGCGACGGGAACTTCAGGCCCGGCTGCAATCCGGCGAAGATATAGCGGTTGCGGTAGCGCTGGTCGAAGACCAGCCAGGTCGGGATGTTCTCGCCCGGGCCTTCGCCCTGCCCGTATTCGCCGCCGTACATGGTGTGCACGGCCTCGACATACGGGGCCGATTCGTTGCCGAACCGCTTTCCCTCGGCATTGACCATGATGGCGCCGGGTAGGTTGCGTTCGGCGAGGGCGAACCAGGGTCTACCGCCTTTGAAGACGGTCGGTCCCCACCAGGCGTCCTCCATGAAGTCGATGGCGGCGCCGGCGGCCATCCCCGCGATGATGCCGTCGCCGGTATTGGTGGCCGCGCCCGTGGTCCATTCGGTGGTGATGGGTTCACGCTGGTATTTGCTGCGCATCTCGGCGTTGTGCTCGAAACCGCCGCTGCCGAGAACCACACCGTAGCGGGCCGTGAAGGTAACGCTTTCGCCCTCGTGCACCGCCTCGACTCCGGTGACGACACCGTTGTCCACGACGAGCCCGGTCATGGGGGTGTTGAGCAGCAGGGGTACGTCGGCGTCCATGAGACCCTTGCGCATGGCCGCGATGACCGCCTGTCCCATCACCATCAGGTGTTTGCGGGTGAATTTGGCCCAGTAGGTGCGCGCACCGACCCGCATGGCCCGCAGCATGCCCTTGGAGTGCCGGCGGATCAGGTTCAGCCGGACGAAATCGGCCTGCATGACGGCGACATTGAGCGGTGTCTTGGAGTACGGCGGCTGGATATTGAACCGTTCCTCGCCGAGCGCCATGGCGTCGAACGGTTTGGGTTCGCAGGACCGGCCCGCCGACAGCCCGCCCGGGGCCTCCGGATAGTAGTCGGAGTAGCCGGGTACCCACGTCATCTTCAGCGGGGTGTGGTCGAGGACGAAGTCGAACGACTCCGCGCCGCGGTCGATATAGGTATCGATCCGCTCCTTGGGCACCACGTTCCCGATGATGCTGTGCAGATAGGTTCGAGCCTCTTCCCGGTCGTCGGGGCGGCCCGACGCACGCAGTGCCTTGTTGCCGGGGATCCACACACCGCCACCGGAGCGTGCGGTCGATCCACCGTAGTACGCGGCTTTCTCGAGGATCACCACACTCAGCCCGTTGTGGGCAGCGGTGAGGGCGGCGGTCATTCCGGCGGCGCCGCTGCCGACCACCACCACATCGTATTCCCGATCAATCATGTAGAACACGTTATAGAATAAGGGCGCCTTTGGTCTATGTTGTCTGGCAGAAGACTTGATCAAGGGCGGAAATAACAAGGAAACTCGTTTCAGTTTCTAGTGAAGTTGGAGCGTATGGCGCACGAGTGGGACCTGGTGCTCGATGAGTGGACCGGAGCGGTGGAAACCGCCGATGGCACCGATATCCCGGCCCGGTACGCGGCGGGACGGACCGTCGTCGGGCTCTGGGTGAACTCTTATGCCGGCGGACTGTCGCCGGCAGACTGTATTTTCTCCGGCCGTCGTGCGGACAGCAGTGCGGCGGGCGCGCCGCACACCGTCGAAGGCGCGGCCGACGATCGTGTGACCTCGGGGACACCAGTGGAAGGGGTCTAGCGTGCTGTCCGATGCGGTGCGAGCCGAACTCGCCGACGAACTCGAGCGGGCCGAACGCGATCGGGTCGCCATCGATCCGCTGGTGGCGCGGTATCCCGATATCTATGTCGTCGACGCCTACGAGATCCAGTTGGTCAATATTCGCCGCCGGCTCGACGCGGGCGCACGGGTGGTGGGGCACAAGGTCGGGCTCTCGTCGAAGGCCATGCAGCAGATGATGGGCGTGGACGAACCGGACTACGGTCATCTGCTCGCCGATATGGAGGTCTACGAAGACATCCCCCTCGAGACCGGCAAATACCTGTTCCCCCGCGTCGAGGTGGAGGTCGGGTTCATCCTCGGCGAGGACCTGCCCGGCGCCGAATGCACCGAGGCCGACGTCCTGGACGCCACCATCGCCTACGCCCCCGCCATCGAGCTGATCGATTCCCGGATCAAGGACTGGAATATCGGCCTGTGCGACACCATCTCCGATAACGCCTCCTCGGCCGGCTATGTCCTGGGCCCGCAGCGGGTGGCGCCCGCCGATATCGATATCAAGGCCATCGACGCCGTGCTCACCCGTAACGACGAGGTGGTCGCCGAAGGTCGCAGCGACGCGGTGCTCGGCGATCCGGTGATCGCGGTGGCCTGGTTGGCCCGCAAGGTGGCGAGTTTCGGGGTGCGGTTGAAAGCGGGCGATATCGTGCTGCCCGGTTCCTGCACCCGCGCCATCGACGCGCGCCCCGGTGATTGTTTCCACGCCGAGTTCGCCGGACTCGGTTCCGTTCGCCTGCAATTCGCCTAGGGAGGCATACCGTGACCGAAAACGGGAAGGTCAGTGCCGCGATCGTCGGTTCGGGCAATATCAGCACCGATCTCATGTACAAACTGCTGCGCTCGCAGGTGATCGAGCCGCGGTGGATGATCGGTATCGACCCCGACAGCGAGGGCCTGAAGCGCGCCGCGGGCCTCGGGTTGGAGACCTCCGCCGAGGGTGTGGACTGGTTGCTGCGGCAGGCCGAGAAACCGGACATCATCTTCGAGGCCACCTCGGCCTATGTGCATCGTGCCGCCGCGTCGAGATACGAGGAGGCCGGTATCCGGGCCGTGGACCTCACCCCCGCCGCGGTCGGCCCGGCCGTGGTGCCGCCGGTGAACCTGGACGCCAATATCGATGCGCCGAACGTCAATATGATCACCTGCGGCGGCCAGGCCACCATCCCGATCGTCGCCGCGGTGTCGCGGGTGGTCGATGTGCCGTACGCCGAGATCGTGGCGTCGGTGGCGTCGGTGTCGGCCGGACCCGGCACCCGCGCCAATATCGACGAATTCACCAAGACCACCAGCCGAGGCGTGGAAACCATCGGCGGCGCGCAGCGCGGTAAGGCGATCATCATCCTCAATCCGGCCGAACCGCCGATGATCATGCGCGACACCATCTTCTGCGCTATCCCCGAAGACGCCGACACCGATGCCATCAGCGAGTCGATCCACAAGATGGTCGGCGATATCCAGCAGTACGTACCCGGCTACCGCCTGCTCAACGAACCGCAGTTCGATCCGCCGTCGGTGGTGTCCGGCGGGATGGCGAAATGCTCGGTATTCGTCGAGGTGGAGGGCGCGGGCGACTTCCTGCCGCCGTATTCGGGCAATCTGGACATCATGACGGCCGCCGCCACCAAGGTCGGCGAGGTCATCGCCGATCAGATCACCGCGGCCCGGGTCTGAGGAGGGACACCACCATGCCGTACTCGCAACAGCTCGATATCCGCGTCACCGACACCTCGCTGCGCGATGGATCGCACCACAAACGCCACCAGTTCACCGCGACCGAGGTGCGCGATATCGTCGCCGCCCTCGACGGTGCCGGTGTCCCGGTGATCGAGGTGACGCACGGCGACGGCCTCGGCGGTTCCTCGTTCAACTACGGGTTCTCCAAAACCCCCGAACAGGAATTGGTGAAGATCGCCGCCGAAACCGCGAAACAGGCCAAGATCGCGGTGCTCATGCTGCCCGGTGTCGGCGTCAAGGAGGACATCAAGATCTCCCAGGACAACGGCGCGAGCATCTGCCGCATCGCCACTCACTGCACCGAGGCCGACGTCTCCATCCAGCACTTCGGCCTGGCCCGTGAACTCGGCCTGGAAACCGTCGGCTTCCTCATGATGTCGCATACCCGGCCCCCCGAGGTGCTGGCCGAACAGGCCCGCATCATGGCCGACGCCGGCTGCCAGTGCGTCTACATCGTCGACTCCGCCGGCGCCCTGGTCCTGGACCAGGTCTCCGACCGTGTCGCAGCCCTGGTCGCCGAACTCGGCGACGACGCCCAGGTCGGCTTCCACGGCCACGAGAACCTCGACCTCGCCGTCGCCAACTCCATCTACGCCATCCGCGCCGGCGCCACCCAGATCGACGGGTCGGCCCGCCGCTTCGGCGCGGGTGCCGGTAACACTCCCGTCGAAGCCCTCGTCGGTGTATGCGACAAGATCGGTGTGAAGACCGGTATCGACTTCTTCGCCATCGCCGACACCGCCGAGGACGTGGTTCGGCCCGCGATGCCGCAGGAATGCCTGCTCGACCGGCAGTCGCTGATGATGGGGTATGCGGGGGTGTACTCCAGTTTTCTCAAGCACGCCGAACGCCAGGCGGAGCGCTACGGTGTCTCGGCGGCGGAGATGTTGGTCCGGGCGGGTAAGCGCAATCTGGTCGGTGGACAGGAGGACCAGCTCATCGATATCGCGTTGGAACTCCAGAAGGAGAAGAAAACCGCTTCCGCGTAACAGATCCGGGCATGCCCTGTAGTCCGTGTTCGCGATGGACTACAGGGCGGCATTGTATTCGGGCTCACCGTGACATCGAAAGATGCGACGCCATCGCGTGAGATATTGCACGTGTGGGTGACCACTGCCGCGGTCATGCGCGACCCGGTTCGCCGAGCAATTCATACCGGCGACAGCGATGAGTCCGATTTCATCGAGGTCGACTCTCCGCAACCGAGCGACGATGCCCGACAGCGATCCCCGGCCCGGTGCGTATCGCCCGTTTGTCGAGGCTCGTTCACCCGATGGCCGTCC
>NZ_BAFU01000006.1 GCF_000308495.1 Nocardia brevicatena NBRC 12119
CCGGTTGCGGGAATTGCCCGCTGCCGTGCGGAGCGGCGAATTGCTCCGCGCCCCCGGCCTCGAACCGACCGGGCTCCGGCGGGGAGAGCTGGCCTTCCGCGGGGGGCGGCTCGTAAGGGTCGGCGCCCGATGGTAGTTCCGTCGGATCTTCGCCGGGCCCAGGGTTGAACGCGCTGTCCGGCGCCGCGGCGGATCGGTCGTCGTCGGTGCTTTCCGACACGTCCCCGCCCGCGGCCGACGACGAAGTATCGGTATTGCCGGACGATTCCGGTGCCTGAGGCTGTTCCCCGGTCACACCCGTTTCGTCGGTCTGCTGCCGGCCCTCGGATTCGACGTCGACCTCACCGGTGTCCTCACCGGCGTCCACCGGAGGACTCTGGAGCCAGGGCGGAGAGGTCGGGTTGTGGTCGTTACTTGTCACAAGTTCCCCCATCTGCTCGGGTGTTCGAGCAGAATGTTCGGCGGCTGGAGTCGAGATCAACGCTAGCAGGTATGGTCTCTTCTCACCCTTGCCAGTAAGTAGGCCGAAACCGCGGTAGCCGTGAGATGGGTGTGATGGGGCCGAAGGGCCTGCCGGGGAATCGGCGGGCCCTTCGGTTTCGGTGGATTCGGCTCAGTGGGCGGCGCGGTTGACCGCGGAGACCACGGCACGCAGCGAGGCGGTGGTGATCGACGTGGCGATACCCACCCCCCAGACGACCTTGTCGCCGATCGCGCATTCGACATACGCGGCGGCCTGGGCGTCGTCGCCGGCCGACAGGGCATGCTCGGAGTAGTCGAGCACCTCCACCTGGAAGCCGACTGCCGCGATAGCATCCACGAATGCGGCCAGCGGCCCGTTCCCGGTACCGGTGACTTCGTGTTCGACCCCGTCGATCTTGACGACCGCGGTGATGGTGTCGGTCCCGCCGTCGGTTTCCGAGGCGGTCACCTTCTGCCGGATCCGCTCCAGCGGCACGATCGGATTGAGATATTCCTCGGCGAAGACATCCCACATCTCCTTGGGGGTGACCTCGCCGCCCTCACCGTCGGTGATCTGCTGGATGGCCTGGGAGAACTCGATCTGCAGCCGGCGCGGCAGTGCCAGCCCGTGATCGGTTTTCATGATGTAGGCCACACCGCCCTTGCCGGACTGCGAATTGACCCGGATCACGGCCTCGTAGGTGCGGCCCACGTCCTTCGGGTCGATCGGCAGATACGGTACCTCCCACCGCATATCGTCGATATCGGTGTCCGCGGTGTCGGCCGCGGCCTTCATCGCGTCCAGCCCCTTGTTGATGGCGTCCTGATGGCTGCCGGAGAACGCCGTGTACACCAGGTCGCCGCCATAAGGGTGCCGTTCGTGCACCGGCAGCTGGTTGCAGTACTCCACGGTGCGGCGAATCTCGTCGATATCGGAGAAGTTGATCTGCGGGTCCACGCCCTGGGAGAACAAGTTCATCCCCAGGGTGACCAGGCAGACATTGCCGGTGCGCTCGCCGTTGCCGAACAGACAGCCCTCGATCCGGTCGGCACCGGCCTGGTAACCCAGTTCGGCGGCGGCGACGGCGGTGCCGCGGTCGTTGTGCGGATGCAGCGACAGCACGATGGACTCACGCCGGGCCAGATTGCGGTGCATCCACTCGATGGAATCGGCGTATACGTTCGGCGTCGCCATCTCG
The DNA here is from genome assembly GCF_000308495.1 of Nocardia brevicatena NBRC 12119. GTDB lineage: Bacteria > Actinomycetota > Actinomycetes > Mycobacteriales > Mycobacteriaceae > Nocardia > Nocardia brevicatena. The sequence goes on from NZ_BAFU01000006.1 coordinate 1,662, forward strand.
ACCGTGGCGGGCAGGTTGATGATCAGGGGCTTGTCGGGGGTGGGCGCGATGATCTCGGAGACGGCGTCACAGACCTCCTTGGCATACACCAGTTCGGTGCCGGTATACGACTCCGGGCTGTACTCGTAGCGCCAGTTGGTCTCCGGGTGGCGTTTCTCGGTCTCCAGGCACAGTTTCGCCGCGTCGGTGGCGATCGTCTTGACGGCCTCGCGGTCCGCCCGGAACACCACCCTGCGCTGCAGGATGGAGGTGGAGTTGTAGAAGTGCACGATCACGTTCGCCGCACCCGAGCAGGCCTCGAAAGTGCGCTCGATCAGTTCCGGCCGGCACTGGGTCAGGACCTGGATGGTGACATCGTCGGGGATGGCTCCGTCTTCGATGATCTCCCGCACGAAGTCGTAGTCGGTCTGGCTGGCCGAGGGGAAACCGACCTCGATCTCCTTGTAGCCCATCCGCACCAGCAGGTCGAACATGCGACGTTTGCGGGCGGGGCTCATCGGGTCGATCAGGGCCTGGTTGCCGTCGCGCAGGTCCACCGCGCACCAGGCCGGTGCCCGATCGATGACCTTGTCCGGCCAGGTGCGGTCCGGGAGGGTGATCGGTTCCACTTCTTCCGCGAACGGTCGGTAGCGGAAAACCGGCAGGGCCGAATTCCTTTGTTTGTTCCACGCCGGCTGGTCGTCGGGGGCGGGTTTGGCGGGCGCGGTGATGGTGCGCATGTTGGAAACGAAGGCGTCAGCGGGTGACATTCGGTTTCTCCGTGGGTGAGAGTGTCGGCGTATGCGGGTCGACCGGCGTGGCGAAACCCCGCGACGGGAAGCCGATCTGGTCAGACCCCGTCGCGGCGGCCGAGAAGAAGTGCCCGCTGCATGACCTGTGCGATTCTACCTTCCTCCGAACAGGGTGCCGACGGGCGGTCCGCGGCATCCCGCGTCGTGGGTGGCCGGCAGCATCACCGGTCAGGATCGTGTGGACCGGCGCCGGATCGGCGGAATGCCGCGCGGACGGGCCGGGGAGAATCGAGGGAAATATCCATGACGTGGCTGGAGATACTGGCCGTTGTCGGTGCGGGAATAGCCGCGGGCGGGATCAACACCATTGTCGGTTCCGGCACCCTCATCACGTTCCCCGTGCTGTTGGCGATCGGATATCCACCCGTGACCGCGAATGTGTCGAATACGGTGGGACTGGTCCCGGGTTCGCTGAGCGGTGCGATCGGCTATCGCCGCGAGCTGGACGGACAGCGAACCCGGCTGCTGCGGCTGGGTAGCGCGACGCTGCTCGGCGCGGTCACCGGTGCCGCTGCGCTGCTGACCTTGCCCGAGGGCGCGTTCGCGGCGATCGTTCCGGTGCTGATCTGCATAGCGCTGGTGCTGGTGGTGCTGCAGCCCCGATTGTCGGCCTGGGTGAAGCAGCGGCGGGACAGCGGCCCCGCGCCCGCGCACGGTGGTCCGGTGCTGTGGGTGGCGGTCTTCGGTACCGGTATCTACGGCGGGTACTTCGGCGCCGCCCAAGGGGTGCTGCTACTGGCACTGCTCGGTATCTTCGTGCACGAGGACATCCAGCGCCTCAACGGCGTGAAGAACGTCCTCGCTCTGCTGGCGAACGCCGTTTCGGCGGTCATCTTCATCGTGATCGCCGATATCGCCTGGCCCGTCGTCGCGCTGATCGCGGTCGGTGCGGTGATCGGTGGCCGGCTCGGTGCCACCGTCGGCCGCCGGCTACCGCCGAACGTATTGCGTGCTGTCATCGTGGTGGTGGGGGTGATCGCGGTGATCCGGCTCGTTTTCGCCTAGACGGTTGGGCCGGAAGGCAATCCGTCGACGGATACGTGAAGGTGCGGTAAGGCCTGGTGTCGGGCGGTGGTCAACATGGTTGTCCGTCATGATGGCCGAAATATCGGTACCATCCCTCGGCCGAAAGGCGTTCGAGAAAGGTTAGGCCGGGGTGGACAGACGCACCTTCTGGAAATCGGTGGGGGCGGCTGCCCTGCTCGGAGTGACGGGATCGGCGGTCGGTATACCGCGGATCGGAACACCGCAGGCCACCGCCGACCCGATCTGGCATGAACTGTTCCGACAGTGGGTTCCGGAAATTTTCCGACCGATATCGGATCCGCCGGAGCACACCGAGGCGATCGTGGTGGGCTCTGGATTCGGCGCGGCGGCCACCGCGTTGCGGCTGGCGGAGGCCGGAATCGCCAGTACTGTGCTCGAACGCGGTTCCCGATGGCCCAGCGATCCCTGGCGGGAGATCTTCACCGGCGACGATCTGCCGGACGGTCGTGGCTTCTGGCACAGCACCAGCTTCACCGGGGTGACCAAGGTGCCGATGTCGTTCGCCGACTTCGGCGGGGTGCTGGACTGCGCCCGGTACCCGGGTATCGACATATGGCGTGCCGCGGCCGTCGGCGGTGGATCGGTGGTCTTCAGCGGGGCGATGATCGCACCGGAGCGCACGTTGTTCGATCACGTCTTCGGCGGCGTGGTCGACTACGGCGAACTGGAGCGGGTCTACTACCCGCGCGTGCGGCAGATGCTGCGCCTGGACCCCATGCCGGCGGATATCTACGCTTCGCCGCCGTTCACCCACTCCCGCGCCTGGGACGAACAGGTCCGCAAGGCCGGCTACACACCGGTGCCGAACGATTCCATCTTCACCTGGGAGGTGCTGCGTGGTGAGCTGTCGGGCGCCACCCGCCCCTCGGCCACGGTGGGCCGCAGCAATCTCGGCAACTCCAACGGCGCGAAGTTCGACCTGAACCAGAACTATCTGAAGTACGCGCAGGAGACGGGCCGCTGCACCGTGTATCCCGGGCACCGGGTCGAGGCCATCGCCCAGGAATCGGGCGGGCGGTTCGTGGTGACGGTGACGAAACTCGATCCCATCGGCGCGGTACTGGGCACCCGCACCCTCACCTGTGACCGGTTGTTCCTCGGCGCTGGTTCCGTCGGCACCTCGGAGCTGTTGGTGCGCGCCCAGGCCACGGGCACCCTGGCGAACCTCAACGAACACACAGGTGCCGGTTGGGGCACCAACGGTGATGTGGTGCTGGCCCGTGGCGCCAGTTCGGTGGCCGGCTTCGGGCAGGGCGTGCCGAGCGCGAGCCGGATCTTCGACGACACCGATGTGGCGATCACGCTGGAGAACTGGTACATCCCCGGTATCCCGTTCGAGACCGGCGCCCTGGGCTCGCTCGGTATGGTGCTCGATTCCACGCGCGCGAAATTCGGCTACGACAAGGCGACGGGCGGCGTGGGAGTGTCCTGGTCGCGCGCGACCCAGGACCGGGTCGTGGCCGCGGCGCGCGCCGTGGACCATCGGATCGCCGAACGTGCCGGCGCGCTCGCGGACTACGGCGCCCTGGGTTATGACGCCAACGCCATGTTCACCGCCCATCCGCTGGGCGGCGCGGTACTGGGCAAGGCCACCGACGGTTACGGCCGGGTGCACGGACATCCCGGTCTGTATGTGGTGGACGGTGCCCTGATCCCGGGCAGCACCGCGACGGTGAATCCCTCGCTCACCATCACCGCGATCGCCGAACGCAATATCGAGGCGATCATCCGCGCCGGCCGGTAGTGCTCGATATAGCAGGAATGCATCGGAATATTCGGGTAGCAGTGCTTTTCGGGTATTAGGGTCGGCGATACCGTTCGGCATTGAAGGGATTCGCACGTGGTATCAGCGCCGCCCGCGGTGGGCGACACCAGCACTATCTCCGATCGGGGTAGCTTCCCCCGGAAGCCGCCGGCGCTGTGGACGGATTTCCTGATGCTGGCGCTGGCCGTCGTCTCCGTCGCGCTGATCTGCTGGGTCACATTCTTCGATGTGTCGGACGAGACGTACCGGGTGATCGTGCTCGTCGACTACGCGACCTGCGCGGTCTTCGCGACGGAATTCCTGTGGCGGTGGCGCCGGGCCGGATGGCCGTGGAGCTTCCCGTTCGTCTACTGGTACGAAGTGCTCGGTATGATCCCGGTGACCAGCCCCTTCTTCCGCGCGTTCCGATTGTTGCGGCTCGTGGTGATCCTGGTTCGCCTGGCTCGCGTCGCGGACCGGGTGTTCGGTGATCGAGTAACCGCTGCGGTGGTCAACCGCTCGGTGGGCACCATTGTGGACATCATCAAACGCCCGGTGACCATCGCGGTGATGGACGAGGTCGCCGAAGTGCTGCGCACCGGTCACTACACCCGCAATATCGCCGCGGCGCTGGAGGAGAACCGGAGCGAACTGGACGAGATGATCCTGGAGATGATCAAGAAGGACCCGCAGGCCGGCCGGGTGCGTTACATACCCTTCCACGACGACATCATCCGGCTCATCGCCGATACCGTGTTCCGGATCGTCTTCCAGATACTCGCCGATCCGCGCACCGACGAACTGGTGTCCGACCTGCTACGGGAGAATGTGGAACAGCTCCGCGAGGCGGTTCGCAGCGGGGTCAAGGTCGCCCCGTCGGCATATGGCCCAGCGGTGCCCGCCGGCCGGGACGGCTGACCGCCGCGGTCAGATGGTCTGATAGTTCTCCCGCTCGGGATACTGCTGGACGAAGGCGGTGAAGCTCGGCACCATCGCCTCGAGCGCCTTGCGCACCGAGCGTTTGAGCAGAATGCCGGGAACGGGGAGGGGCATGTACATATCGATGCCGTACCGCACCTCGGTGCCGCCGGCGTCCGCGTCGATATCGATCTCGATGTACCCGCCGCCCTTGGCGCCGCGGGTGCTGTCGGCGACCTTCCAGGAGCACCGGTTGTCGGTCCAGGTGTACTCCAAGACCTGGTCGTCGAGGAAGTTGAGTAGCGCGGCCTTGACGAAAACCCTGAGCGGACGGCCCAGCTCGTCGCGGCCGGCGACGCGTGCGTCCGAGTAGACCGACGACCATTCCGGCATCATCTCGACGGCCGTCAACACGTCCATTGTCCGATCGGGATCGGCATCGACCACAAAGCTGATGCCGGTCTTCATACGCATGGTTTATCCTCCAGCCCCCCGCGGGTACCCGACCGGCCCGATTGTCCCCAGCGCCATGGTGATCGTCAACACCGGACCGGCGCGGAAAAACCGGCCGGTGTGCTGGTATACCGGCCGTGAATCAGCGGGACCGGCCCGTTGCCGGGCGGGGGAGGAGGGTCAGTGCGGCGACGATCGTTCGACCGTCGCGTCCGGTCCGGGGAAGACCAGGGATTCGTGTCCGTCCTCGAAACGCACGATATAGGGGGGTGCGCCGTCCTGCCCGCGCACCTCGACGATCTCGCCTTCGTGGTCATACTCCCCCACGGTGTGCCCGTGTACATGGAGCCGATCTCCGACGTTGGCCATCATGGGACCATTATCGAATCGGGTGTCGCACATCACAAGGCCGTATTATCGGCTATGCCGCGTACCGCGGCGATGGGGACGAGTCGGCGGCCGTCCGGAACTCCGGCCATGGTGGCGGCGCCGGGTCGGAAGAGCACCGACCGGCCCCGATACCCATGGGCAACCGCCACACCACATAGTTGTGGGTTACTACACAGCGACCGGGATAGGTCCGGAATCGCCGGTTCCGGGCCGGTACGCTGGTCCCCTGATGCTGTTCGCCGACACTGGAGGACCCTGACGTGGCTCTCGTTGTCCAGAAATACGGAGGCTCCTCGGTCGCGACGGCCGAACGGATCCGGCGCGTCGCCGAACGGATCGTCGAGACCAAGAAGCAGGGGCACGATGTCGTCGTGGTCTGCTCGGCCATGGGCGATACCACCGACGAACTACTCGACCTCGCCGAACAGGTGGCCCCGGCGCCGCCGGCGCGGGAAATGGACATGCTGCTCACCTCGGGCGAACGCATCTCCAACGCGTTGGTCGCCATGGCCATCCACTCCCTCGGCGCCGAGGCGCGCTCGTTCACCGGCTCCCAGGCGGGCGTGATCACCACGTCCGCGCACGGTAAGGCCAAGATCATCGACGTCACCCCGAGTCGGGTGCGCGAGGCGCTGGACGAGGGCACCATCGTGCTGGTCGCCGGCTTCCAGGGCGTGAGTCAGGACAGCAAGGATGTCACCACGCTCGGCCGCGGCGGGTCCGACACCACTGCCGTGGCGCTGGCCGCCGCGCTGCGGGCCGATGTCTGTGAGATCTACACCGATGTGGACGGAGTGTTCACCGCCGATCCGCGCATCGTCTCGGACGCGCAGCGGCTCGAGCAGGTCTCCTACGAGGAGATGCTGGAGATGGCGGCCTGCGGCTCCAAAGTGCTCATGCTGCGCTGCGTCGAATACGCGCGCCGCTACAACGTGCCCGTGCATGTGCGCTCGTCCTATACCGACAAAAGGGGCACCTATGTATACGGATCGATGGAGGACATCCCCTTGGAAAAAGCACTCCTCACGGGCGTCGCGCACGACCGCAGCGAGGCCAAGGTGACCGTGGTCGGCCTGCCGGACGAGCCGGGATACGCCGCCCGAGTGTTCCGCGCCGTCGCCGATGCCGAGATCAACATCGATATGGTCCTGCAGAACATCTCCAAGGTGGAGACCGGCAAGACCGATATCACCTTCACCCTGCCCAAGGCCGAGGGCGCCCGCGCGGTGGAGATGCTGAGCAAACACCAGGGCGAGATCGGTTTCTCCCAAGTCCTCTACGACGATCACATCGGCAAGGTGTCGCTGGTCGGCGCCGGTATGAAGAGCCACCCCGGGGTGACCGCCACTTTCTGCGAGGCGCTGGCCAAGGCCGGTATCAATATCGATCTCATCTCCACCTCCGAGATCCGGATCTCGGTACTGGTCAAGGACATCGAACTCGACGAAGCGGTCAAGGTGCTGCATCGCGCCTTCGACCTCGGCGGCGACGAGGTGGCCGTGGTGCACGCGGGAACGGGACGCTGAGCCGGCGAACGTAGCGCGCAAGCCTGGCGCGTTCAGGCGGAGGCCGGCGCGTCTGGTACAGTCCGGGACTGTCGCCGCCGGGCCGGCGGAGACATGAAACGCCTGCGGAGCGGATGTAAGACTGTACAAGGTTTGCCTTTCCAGCTGTCCGCGATGAACAGGAAGCCCAACTTGTGAGGGTTGGCATCCCCTCTTTCAAGGAGGGGAGGAGGTCGAATGATCGGGTCAAGCGCTGCGGAGGCAGTGTGGCGTAACCACGCGGTGCTCCCGAGCATGTCGGAAGGACACAGCCCATGGGTGTACGAGTAGGTGTGGTCGGCGCGACCGGACAGGTCGGCGCCGTAATGCGCAAACTGCTGGAAGAACGTGATTTCCCGGCCGACGAGGTGCGCTTCTTCGCCTCCGCGCGGTCGGCGGGCAAGAAACTGCCCTGGCGCGGTGGCGAGGTCGTGGTGGAGGACACCGAGACCGCCGACCCGTCCGGCCTGGATATCGCGCTGTTCTCGGCGGGCGCCACCATGTCGCGGGTACAGGCCCCGCGCTTCGCCGCCGCGGGTGTCACGGTGATCGACAACTCGTCGGCCTGGCGCAAGGACCCCGACGTTCCGCTGGTGGTCAGCGAGGTCAATCCGGAACAGACCCGCAACCCGGCCAAGGGCATTATCGCCAACCCCAACTGCACCACCATGGCGGCCATGCCGGTGCTCAAACCGCTGCACGACGAGGCGGGTCTGTGCAGGCTGATCGTGTCCAGCTATCAGGCCGTCTCGGGTAGCGGGCTGGCCGGTGTCGAGGAGTTGGCGAGCCAGGCCCGTGCGGTGATCGACGACGCCGAAAAACTCACCCACGACGGCAGTGCGGTCGAGTTCCCCGCCCCGAACAAGTACGTCGCCCCCATCGCATTCAATGTGCTGCCGTTGGCCGGTTCGCTGGTCGATGACGGTTCCGGGGAAACCGATGAGGACCAGAAGCTGCGCAATGAGAGCCGCAAGATTCTCGGCCTCCCCGACCTGCTGGTCAGCGGCACCTGCGTGCGTGTGCCGGTCTTCACCGGGCACTCGCTGTCGGTGAACGCCGAGTTCGCCGCCCCGCTGTCGGTCGAACGGGCGAAGGAGATCCTGGCCGGGGCCGCGGGCGTGAAACTGGTCGACGTCCCGACTCCGCTGCAGGCCGCCGGTATCGACGAATCCCTGGTGGGCCGGATACGTCAGGACCCGGGTGTCCCCGACGGACGCGGGCTGGCCCTGTTCATCTCCGGCGACAACCTCCGCAAGGGCGCCGCCCTCAACACCATCCAGATCGCGGAAGTCCTGCTCGCCGACCGCTGACCGATCTTCGCGGGCGGTGCACCCGGTAGGCGCACCGCCCGCATTTCGTTCAGCGGATTCCCGGCGTGCGGGGATCCGGGCCGAGGCAGGCCAGAACGGCGCAGCCGGGCGGGGCATCGGAGAACGGGGGAGCCAGCGGCTGGGTCAGGCAGGCGAAGACATTGCATCCGGGGTAGGCGGAGGCGCCGATGCCGAATACCGCGATGAGGATGTCCAGATCGACGAAGCCTCTCGGGTCGATGGTGATCGGCGGTTCGATATACGGTCCGGGGTCGGGGACGGGCGGTTCCTGGAAGGCCGCGAACAGGCGGCGGAAGAATTCGTGCGGTAGCTCGCCGGTGTTCTGGACGATCCCGGGGGGCCCCAGTTTGCTCACATTCCCGTAAAGGCCGGTCCACACCACCATGAGGTCCAGGCTCGGGATCACGAAGACGTTCTGCATACCCATCCCGGCCATGGCGAAGGTGTCCGGGGGGACGAAGCTCGCGTTCTCGGCGCAGGTGGGGCCGACCCAGAACAGATACCCGTAACAGGGGTTCGCCCGTGACGGGGTGCTCGCACGATGAATGTAGGCCGACGGCACGATCTGCCGATCGCCCCACCGTCCCTCGTTGGCGACGAGCAGACCGAGTTTGGCCAGATCGTTCGGCGGGATCAACAGGTGCGCGTAGCCATAGGTGTGGCCGGAACGGTCACGGGCCCAGTACCAGTCGCTTCGAGGTATCCCGAGCGGCTCGAACAGTTCGCGCTGGGCGAACTGCTGCAGCGGTTCGCCGAGGGCCAATTCCAGTACATACGCCAGCAGATCGACATTGCGCTGGCTGTAACTGAATACGGTGCCGGGTTCGTGGTCCAGGGGGACGCCGAGGGCCTGCACCGCGCTGTTGGGGTCGAGGGGAACGACTCCGGTGAGACCCTCGGTCACCACCCCGGCTCGCATCCCGGAGGTTTCGGTGAGCAGATTCTCCACGGTGATCGCCCGCCGCCGCGCGTCGCCGAGCCCGCCCGGCAGGTAGCGGTCGATCGGGGCCTGGATATCGATTTTTCCCTGGTGCCAGGCGATTCCGGTGAGAAGCGAGACCACGCTCTTGGTTACGCTCCAGACATTCCAGGCGGTGTTCCCGGTCTGATTGTTGGTAGGCCCCTCGCCGACCAGGCAGTTGTGCCGAAAGACCTGGACGTTCAAGCGGTTGCGGCCGCTCGCGAACCCCAGCGCCATGGCCAGCCGCCCGGAATCCAGGCCGACCTGTTCGGGCGTCGCTCGCTGTAGCTCCCGCCCGGAAGTCACAGAACATTCCACCGCGGCCGTGGTCGCGGGGTCGGCGTGAGCGTTTGCCGCGAATACGTGCCCCACCACCAGCGATACCGCTGCGGCTCCCACCAGGAGCCCACCGAAACGCACCATGCGGATCACCATAATGCCCGGAACGCCTCCAAGGCGGTTATCGACCCGGTGTGGGCGACCAGAAGGTTTTGGACGAACAATGAATTCCGGATACGACGATGCCGCCGACCGTATTCGGCCGGCGGCATCGTGTTGTCCCTGATGGGGTCGACGCCCAACATGCGCCTCTCGGCGAGTGGTCGCTCGTAGCGACAAAGGGTGCGGCCCGGGGCTGTCCGGACGTCGACAGTCCTGTTCAACGGTCGTCCGTCTGCCGCTATTCCATCCACCCGGCGTGATCGGCATCACCCGGGACCGCAGGATCTACAGCATGCTGAACCAGTAGGCCACGCAGGCCAGGGCCCATACGAGCAGCGTTTCCATTGATACTCCCACTCTCGTCATCGCAGCTGTTTCCATCATGCCCGAATCCGAATGGGGGCCTACCCGGGTTCCGCGGGTCCGCGCAGGTCGCGCTTTCATCGTCATAAGTTCTCGTTAAGCGCGTGCCAAGTCCGAGGCCGCATTGTTATGTCGACGCCGGAACACTCCGGCGCACATCCGACCACAGTGTCCCTCGGTTACCGCCATAGCCGAGGGCACCGGCTCGGAACCGGGAGCGGCACCGGGACCTGGGGAGGGCTTGGAACCGCTCCGGGGAGGGATCAGGGGTCGGGACGGGTCCGGTCGGTCTCGCGGGGTGATGGACCGGGCCCGGGGCGGGTACGGCCGGATCGGTCTTCGCGGGGTGACCGATCCGGCCCTCGCGTACCGTCCGGTCAGGACTGTGGCGTCGGCATCGGATAGTCGGGCAGATCGTAATCCTCGGTTTTCGTCAACGCCCGGGTCATCAGCAGCTGCAGCGGGCGGGAGGATATGAGCCGGGAGAGCAGGAGGCCCGCCCGGATACCCAGTCGGGATCGGGGCGCCATCGCCGCCAGACCGCCCGGCGGGAGTTCCTGCGCCGCTGTGATGAACGGCCGCAGGGCCCGGGCATGGCGTTCGAGGGCGGCGGGCAGGTCGTGGGGTGTGTGGGCGATTTCGCCGGCCAGTATGTACGCGCCGACCAGGGCCATGGCCGTGCCCTGCCCGGAGAGCGGGGATCCGCAGTAGCCGGCGTCGCCGAGCAGCGCCACCCGGTCGGTGGTCCATCGCGGCATGGTGATGCGGGAGAGCTCGTCGAAGTAGAAGTCGGTGGCCTCGTCCATGGCCGCGAGGATTGCGGAGGTGAGCCGACCGCCATCGGCCAGCCGGTCGCGGATCAGCTGTTTCTGCGCGTCGGTATCGCGGTACAGGGCCGGATCGGCGTCGCCGCGCAAGGTCAGGATCGCCTTGCAGGTCGCGGGGTCGGCGTCCGGGCGGATACCGACGGCGGTCCCCCCGGGCATCGAATGCATGGACATCCAGTACGGTTCTATACCCGCCGGGGTCGGCATGGTGAAGAACGACATATGGCCGCCGAGATAGGTGCTGAACTTCTCGTCCGGCCCGAATACCAGCTCTCGGGTGGTCGAATGCAGGCCGTCGGCCCCGATGAGCAGATCGAATCGTTCCGTGGCACCAGAGGCCAGAGTCACCGATACGCCGTTCTTGTCTTCGCGCACCCTGGTGATCCATTCGCCGTACCGGTAGTCGAGGCCGGGGTTGTGCGGGTCACCCGGGTGGCCGGTGCCCACCACCGCGGCGATAGCGTCGAGGAGCACCTGGTTCAGGTCGCCCCGGGTGATCTCGATTTCGGCAACGGCGCCGTTGCCGCCGAACAACTCGGCGGGCATGCGCAACAGCTCGCCGCCCGCCGCATCGATGTGGATCATGCCGCGCTCGTCGAGTTGCCGGGCTTGGACAGCGGGCATCAGGCCCATGCGTTCAGCGATGATGCGGCTGGGTCCGCGCAGGTCCACGGCCTGACCGCCGGGGCGGGGCGCCCCGGCCCGTTCGAGCACCGTCGGCCGGATTCCGGCGCGGAGCAACTGCAGGGTGACGGCATTTCCGGCGATACCGCCGCCGGATACGAGCACCCGGGGTGCTGCTGTCGTGGTGGCTTCTGTGGTCATCGGCCTGTCCTTGTCTCGGCACGCGCTGCGCTTTGTTGGGTCGAACGTCTAAGACAAATGTCTAACATGGTTTTGCACGATTGTCTAGAACAAATGTCCAAGAGCCGTCTACAGTGGCGGATATGGGAAACAAGGAGGATCTGCTTGCGGCCGCCCGTACCTGCATCTACGAACGTGGATTCGCTGCGACCACCGCCCGCGATATCGCCAACAAGGCCGGGGTGAGTCTCGCCGCGATCGGTTACCATTTCGGGTCCAAGGACAGGTTGCTCACCGAGGCGTTCACCACCGAGGCGGGCCGGGAGATCGGCGATGCCCTCGAGGCCCGGATCCAGGCCATTGCCGGACAACCCCTCGCGGTGGCGTTCCCCCAGGTGTGGAACGGCATCGCGGAGCTGTTCGCGCGCAACCGGGAGGTATTGGTGGCGAGCATCGAGAATGTCGTCCGCATTCACCGCACCGGGAGCGAGCGAGCCAGGATGGGCGAACTGAACGCGCAGGCCGTATCGGAAACCGCGGCCATGCTGACGCAGGCACATCCGCAACTGCGCGACGATCAGGCGTATGCCGTGGCGCAGCTGTACTTCATCCTCATCAACGGCCTGGCGATGCAGTGGGTGAGCAACCCCGACGGCGAACTGCCCAGTGGGGCCGATATCGCGACGGCGATCGCCGCCCTGGCGCCGCGTGCGGCCCCCGGGACCGATGCGGACTAGTCGATGGATCGGCGCCGGACCTCTCCCGCCCGGAAGCCCCGGAGACAACTCGGCCCCTGACCAGGCGAACTGGTCAGGGGCCGAACGTGTCTCCACACACGAGTCGGGGTGGCGGGATTTGAACCCACGACCTCTTCGTCCCGAACGAAGCGCGCTACCAAGCTGCGCCACACCCCGTGAAGCGGACCTGAGGTAGCTTACATCAGGGGCGGCTCAGACGCTAAACCGGCAGGTGAACGCGAGTTTTTCGACGCTCGGTTCGACCGGCTCAGCGGGCCACGGCCTGCGACGTGGAGCGGCCCTGGCCGGAATCGGAGTTCGGCCGCTTCGGCGGGGCGGCCACCAGGGTCAACAGCGTGGCCTCGGGGCGGCAGCAGAAACGGTAGGGTGCCCACGGCGAGGTGCCGATACCGGCCGAGACGTGCAATCGGGTGTGCGCACCCCATTGGGACGGGCCCTTGACCCGGGAGCGATCGATAGCACAGTTGGTGACCAGCGCGCCGTAGCCGGGCAGGCAGAGTTGGCCGCCGTGGGTGTGGCCGGCCAAGACCAGGTCGTAGCCGTCCTCGGCGAAACGGTCGAGGACCCGCGGTTCGGGAGAATGGGTCAGGCCGACGCGCAGATCCGCGAGTGGGTTCGGGGTCCCGGCGATGGTGTCGTAGCGATCGCGCTGCAGATGCGGATCGTCGACTCCGGCGCTGGCGATGCGGATGCCGCCCACCTCGATATCGCGGCGCACGTGGGTGAGGTCGAGCCAGCCTCGTTCGGTAAACGCGGCGCGCAGATCCTTCCACTGCAGCGGGGCGCCATGGGTGCGGCGGTGGTTCTTGTTGAAGTACTTCAGGGGGTTCTTGGGGACCGGTGCGAAGTAGTCGTTGCTGCCGAAGACGAAGAGTCCGGGGCGGGACAGCAGTCCGCCGAGCGCTTGGACCACTGCCGGTACGGCCTTCTGGTGCGATAGATTGTCGCCGGTATTGACCACCAGATCCGGCTCCAGACGGTCGAGCTCGCGCAACCACTGTTGTTTGAGCTTCTGCCCGGGCATCATATGCAGGTCACTGATGTGCAGGACCCGCAGCGCCGCGGATCCCGGCCGCAGTACGGGCATGGTGGCCTCGCGCAGGACGAAGGCGTTGCGCTCGATCAGTGAGGCGTAGCCGACTCCGGCTGCCGCCGCTCCGGCGGCACCGATCGCCGTCCGGCGAAGAGCGGAGGTCGAGATTACGGGCATTTGCCCAGCATAGGTGACCGCGTTCGAGTGTGTGCACCGTAGTTTGTGAACGCGCCTTTATGTAGTGGGCGTGTGGTCGTGCAGCGGCTACCGTCTGTGCACATGTCGGAACTCAAATCGCGGTTGCGGGCGGATATGACCGCCGCCATGAAAGCCAAGGACACCCTGCGGCTGAACACCCTGCGCATGGTGCTCTCCGCCATCCAGAACGCCGAGGTCGCAGGCTCACAGGCGCGTGAGCTATCCGATGACGAGATCGTCAAGGTGCTGGCGAAGGAGTCGAAGAAGCGCAACGAATCCGCGGAGATCTACACCCAGGCCGGGCGTGGCGAACTCGCGGCAAACGAACACGCCGAGGCGCGGATCATCGACGAGTATCTGCCGAGTCAGCTGACCGAGGCGGAGGTCGCCGACCTCGCCGATACCGCCATCGCCCAGGTCGCCGAGGAACTCGGCGAGCGACCGGGTATGCGGCAGATGGGCCAGGTCATGAAGGTGGCAACCGCACTGGCCGCGGGCAAGGCCGACGGGTCCCGGATCTCCACCGCCGTCAAGGCGCGCCTGTAGTACCCCAAACAACCGGTCCACTCCGCGGATAGGGGCCTGTTCACCTCACCGGGCCCACACCGAGTTCGGCAGCGATACAGCCATCCGGCCCTGGTTCCCAGGACCGAGGGCCCCGTTCCCCGGCCCGGATCGAGATGTTCGGGATACCCTCGGCGAATTTACCGCCGGACCGGTCACTCGGCCCCATCCGGGGGCTCGTCGTCGAGCCTCGTTCGCGGCCCGTCTCGCGTTTCGGCACCCGCAGCGTAACGGCCGAAGGCCGAAGTCGCGGGTGCCGAAACGCGAGACCCGAAAGGGCCGCGAACACGGCCGCGCGAACGCGCGGCCCAATTAACGCGGTATGGGGATCGGGATGGGGATGGGGGGCAGGAACGGCGGCGGTGGCAGGCCCGGGATGCCCGGTGGCGGTGAGGACGGGCGGCCCGGCGGCGGCGCCGAGCGCACGGTCCCGTCGCTGATGTAGATCGTCACCAGCGAGCCGGGAATTGCGGAGCCGTTGGGCGCCGATCCGGTCACCGTGCCCTTCGGTGCGGAACCGGGCTGATCCACCGCCGTGACCTTGAAACCGGCGGTGGTGAGTGCGGCCGTCGCCTCGCCGCGGGTCATCCCGACCACGTCGGGCACCTGGGCGTTGTTCGCGCCCCGAACATACTTGTCGTCCAGGGGCGGCAATGCGGGAGGGGGAAAGTTCGCTACCACGGGTTTGATGGCGCTGAACCAGGTTCTGGCGGGTTCGTTACCACCGAATAGGCCGCTGGAGTTGTTGCTGACGCAGTTGCGCAGCGGGAACGAGCAGATCTCGCCGGGGGTCGGGCTGTCGCCGTAGACGTAGACCGCGCCCGCGAGCGAATTGGTGAAACCCAGGAAGGCCGACGAGCGGTGGCTTTCGGTGGTTCCGGTCTTGGCCGACACCGGGAGGTGCCATCCGGTCACGCCCGCGGCCGCGGACGCGGTGCCGCCGCCGGCGGAGTCCTTGCTCATCGCGTTGGCGAGGGTGTTGGCCAGGCCGGGTTCGACGACCTGCTCGCAGGCCTGCTCGGTCAGCGGTACCGGCCTGCCGTCCCGGTCGATGACCTCCTGGATCGGTGAGGGCGGGCACCAGCGACCACCGGAGGCGAGGGTGGCGGCGACATTGGACAGTTCCAGGGGGTTGATGGCCACCGGGCCGAGGGTGAACGAACCCAGGTTCTGGCCCTTGATCATGTCGGCCAGGCTCTGGTTGTTCTCCAGCCCGGAGGTACCGGGCTCGGTGTAGGAGCGCATACCCAGGCGCACCGCCATATCCACGGTCGGTGTGACACCGACCGCCTGGATGAGTTTCACGAACGCGGTATTGGGCGAGGTGGCCAGGGCCTCGGTCACCGACATCGGCGATTTGTAGCGGCCCGCGTTCTCCACGCAGTAGGTGGCGGGCGGGCAGCCGGGTGCGCCGCCGTTACCCATGCCCTGGGCGTCGAATCGGCCGGGCACATCGAGCTGGGCGTTGGTGCCGAGGCCCTTCTCCATCGCGGCGGCGGTGGTGAAGAGCTTGAACACGGATCCCGCGCCGTCGCCGACCATCGAATACGGCTGCGGAAGCAGGGTTTCGTGCTCGTCCCGGTTCAGGCCGTAGGTTCGGCTGCTCGCCATGGCCAGCAGGGGATGCTTGTCCTGGCCGGGGCCGATCACCGACATCACCTCGGCGATATTGGGCAGATGCGGGTCGGCGGCCTCGGTTACGGCGCGTTTGACCGAATCCTGGACGGCGGGGTCCAGGGTGGTCTTGATCAGATAACCGCCCTTTTCGATTTGTTCCCGCGTGATTCCGGCGTTTTCCAGGTATTGCAGCGCGTAGTCGCAGAAGAAACCGCGGTCATGGGCGGCGATACAGCCGCGCGGCAGTCCCTTCGGTTCGGGGAGTACGCCGAGTGGCCGGGATTTCGCCGCCCGGAATTCCTCGGCGCGGCTGGGGATGTTCTGGATCATGGTGTCCAGCACGGTGTTTCGCCGGATCAGTACACCATCCGGATTGGTGTAGGGGTTGAGTTTGGAACTGCTCTGCACCATTCCGGCCAGCATGGCCGACTGGGCCACGTCGAGGTCCTTGGCATCGATGCCGAAGTAGGTTTGGGCGGCGTCCTGGATGCCGTAGGAGGAGTTGCCGAACGGCACCAGATTCAAGTACCTGGTAAGGATCTCGTCCTTGCTGAGTTCCTTGTCGAGGGTGAGCGCCATCCGGATCTCGCGGACCTTGCGCGCCGGGGTGGTCTCGGTGGCGGCGCGCCGTTCGGCGTCGGTTTTGGCGTCGACGAGCAGCAGGAAGTTCTTCACGTACTGCTGGTCGATCGTCGACGCACCCTGCTGGACCTCACCGCTGCTGGTATTGGTGAGGAAGGCGCGGAGCGTGCCCTGCCAGTCGACACCGTCGTGGTCGGCGAAGCGCCGGTCCTCGATGGAGACGATGGCCAGCTTCATATCGTTGGATATCCGGTCGCTGGGCACCTCGAACCGTCGCTGTTCGTATAGCCAGGCAATCGGATTCCCGGCCGCGTCGACCATGGTGGAGACCGCGGGTACGTTGCCCTCCACCAACTCCGCGGACACATTGTCGACAGCGTCGGCGGCCCGATTGGATGCGATACCGAAACCGCCGGCGATCGGGAACAACAGCCCGGCAACGAGCACGGCGGCAAGCGCACAGCTACCGGCCAGCTTCGCGAGCGAATGTGTGATCGACACGGTTCACAGCCTACGGGGTGGTCGACCGGGCTCCGCGAGCGTGTTTGGTCGGAATGTCTTACCGCAGGTTCTCGGCATATGGCCGGGTGGTCGGGCGAGTCGCGGGTAGGCGTCCGCGGGAATACGGAGTGGTGGCAGTGATGAGCGGTATCGGCGGGGCCGGGACGCGTCCGGGCCGGGGACCAGGCGAATCGAACAGAAGTAGGCACGAACGTACCAGAAAGTCACCATTCGGTCTTGCGCTCGCGGCATACCTTTACCTAGATTGAGAGCTCAGTGTGATAGAGCTAACACTCAAAGTGGAATGTGGTGCACTTCCCAGCGGGGTTGGGTTGCTGTGGGGTGTACGCGATTCCGGAGCGCCGTTGACCCGGTGTTCGGACTGCAAAGGGGCACATCAAATGCAAACGACATCCCCCGTCGCTCGATTGAACGTAGAGCAGGCCGAAGCAAGGATCGCCTGGGTTTCCCGGGCTCGATGCAAGGAAGTGGACCCCGATCAGCTGTTCGTCCGTGGCGCGGCGCAGCGCAAGGCGGCGACGATCTGCCGGCACTGCCCCGTCCTGATGGAGTGCGGAGCGGACGCCCTGGACAACCGGGTCGAGTTCGGCGTGTGGGGTGGTATGACGGAGCGGCAGCGGCGGGCGCTGCTGAAACAGCATCCGGAAGTGACCTCCTGGGCCGATTTCTTTCAGGCCCAGCGTCAGCATCAGGTGGCGATGTAACGCCGCTACCCCGTACGTGGTCGGCCGGCCGCGGAGGATGGCTCACCGGCCAGCTGATCACCGACGGCGCGCAACGCCACCAGATCGGCTACCTCGAACGGAAACGCGGTCACCGAGACGATCGGCACCCGTGGATGGGCCCTCGTGAACCGGTGCAGCAGATGCTGTTCCCGTCGCGCGGTGGTCGCCCGGTGGGCGTGGACGCGTAATACCGCGGTGGTCAGCGGATCGCACTCGGCGAGTTGGTCGGCCGCGGTGAGCGCGTGACCGGCCGGTAGCGAGCACAGCATCGGATGTGTTCGGTTGAGCACCAACCCGGCCAACGGCATACGCTCGGTGGACAGCCGGTCCACGAAGAACGAGGCCTCCCGCAGGGCGTCCGGTTCCGGAGCGGCCACCACCAGGAAATAGGTGCCCGGTTTGGACAGCATCTCGTAGGTGCGGTTGGCGCGTTCCTGGAAACCGCCGAACAATGATTCCAGTGATTGCAGGAAATTCGAGGCGTCCTTGAGCATCTGGCCGCCCACGACGGTGGACACACCCCGGACGGCCAGGCTCATGGCCCCGGTGACGAACCGGCCGACCCCGCGGCCGGGAGCCATGATGACCCGGATCATCCGCCCGTTGAGGAAATTGCCGAGCCGCTTCGGAGCGTCGAGGAAGTCCAGCGCATTACGCGAGGGCGGCGTGTCGACGACGATGAGATCCCACTCGTCGCGGGAGGCCAGCTGCCCCAGCTTCTCCATCGCCATGTATTCCTGGGTGCCGCCGAACGAGGAGGCCACCGCCTGATAGAAGGGGTTGGCGAAGATCTGCTCCGCCTTCTCCGGGGTGGTGTGGTCGAGCACCATATCGTCGAAGGTGCGCCGCATGTTCAGCATCATGGCGTGCAGTTCGCCGCGCGCCTCGGGGCCGAGCACGACCCGTTGCGGGCTGTTGCCCAGATCGGCGACGCCCAACGACTGTGCCAGCCGCCGTGCCGGATCGATGGTCAGCACCACCACTTTTCGACCCTCCTCGGCCGCCCGCAGCGCGATCGCGGCGGCGGTGGTCGTCTTGCCGACACCGCCGGAACCGCAACACACCACGATTCGGGTTTGCCTGTCGGTGATGATCGACGAGATATCCCACGGGGCGGGGCCCACGGTCGACGTGCTCATCGGACTCCCTGTTCACGCAGATAGGCGGCCAATTCGTACAGGCCGCCCAGGTCCATGCCCTCGGACAGAGTCGGCAGCGTCAGCCGGGCCACCTCGAGCTCGAGCAGCTGTAGCGCGTTCTCGTCCTGCCCTTGTAGCGTGGTCGCGTGCTCGGTGGTCTCGGTGACCAGTCCGGTGAAATCCGCGGCGGAGAGAGTGATTCCGGCGGTTTCCAGCCCGGCGCGTATCGCGGCCGTATCGAGCTCACCCGCCGCGACGCGGGTGCGCTGTTCGACGGTGAGCGGGCTCTGATCCGCGCGGTTCACGATCACACTGCCGATCCGCAGATCGGCGGCGGTCAGTTCGTGGATGGCGTCCGTGGTCTCCTGGACCGGCAGCGCCTCGAGCAGGGTGACCAGGTGGATCATCGTCCGGTCCGAATGCAGCAGCCGTGACACTCCTTCGGCCTGACCGGCGATGGGGCCGCCCTTGGCCACCTCGGCCATGGCCTTGGTGACGTCCAGGAAACCGGCGATCCGGCCGGTCGGCGGGGCGTCGACCACCACTTCGTCGTAGACGGGTACGCCCTTCGTGTCCGTCCGGGTCACGCACTCTTTGATCTTGCCGGTCAGGATGACGTCGCGCAGACCGGGCGCGATGGTGGTGACGAATTCGATCGCGCCCATCCGGCGCATGGCGCGTCCCGCGAAGCCGAGGTTGTAGAACATATCCAGGTATTCGAGGAAGGCATGCTCGATATCGAGGGCCAGCGCCACCACCTCGCCGCCATCGTCGGCGGTCGCGATCTTGGTTTCGGTGGGCGGCAGCGGTGGCCGGTCGAACAACTGGGCAATGGACTGGCGGCTCTCCACCTCGACCAGCAGTACACGACGCCCGCCCGCGGCGAGTGCCAACGCGAGTGCCGCGGCGACCGTCGACTTACCCGTGCCGCCCTTACCGGATACGTAGTGCAGCCGAGCGTTGGCCGCCCGCTCCGGCCATCCTGTTTTCAGCTCTGGTTCGGCCGAGCCCGACTCCGTCGTTGGTACTGCCACGGTCGCGAGCCTATACCGGGATGTTGTCGGGGCCCGTGAACAACCGGTTCCCGAACTGGTGCTGTATCGCACGCCACACTGCCGCGGGCGAGCCGGGGGCCACGCCCTATGCTCGGCGCATGAGCGATACGACCCAGTGGGAATACGCGACCGTGCCGTTGTTGACCCATGCGACCAAGCAGATCCTCGATCAGTGGGGTGTGGATGGCTGGGAGTTGGTGACCGTGCTGCCCGGCCCGACCGGCGAGCAGCATGTCGCCTACCTCAAGCGGCCGAAGCAGTAGGTCGGGATGTCGGATTCGGCGGTGAACGTGCCTCCTATCGACTGGCGGGCCAATCTGGAACGTCTCGGTCTGACCCTGCCCGAGGTGGCGGCGCCGGTCGCGGCCTATGTGCCCGCGGTCCGTAGCGGTTCGCATGTCTACACCTCTGGACAGCTCCCGTTCGTCTCCGGCCGGCTCTCGGCGACCGGGAAGGTCGGCGCCGAGGTCTCGTTGGAGGAGGCGGTGGCCGCGGCGCGCTGGTGCGCGCTGAACGCGCTGGCCGCCGTGCACGGCCTGGTCGGACTCGACGAGGTGGTGCGGATTGTCAAGGTGGTCGGTTTCGTCGCCTCGGCTCCGGGTTTCGTCGATCAGCCGTTGGTGATCAATGGGGCCTCGGAACTGTTGGGCGAGGTGTTCGGTCCGGCGGGCGAGCACGCGCGCTCCGCCGTCGGTGTGTTCGAATTGCCCAAGAACACTCCGGTGGAGGTCGAACTCATCGCCGAAGTGCGTTGAAAACCGGCTGTTGCCATAGTTTTTCGAAGACCGGGGTATATCGATGACGCCAACCCATCCCGCGTACGGACGGCTACGTCGGGTCACCGCGACCGCGGCGGTGCTGCTTGCGAACAATCCGGGGCAGATGACCCTCGACGGCACCAATACCTGGATTCTGCGCGTGCCGGGACGTTCGGATTGCGTGGTGGTCGACCCCGGTCCGGACCTCGACGAACATATCGCGAGCATTGTCGATGCGACCGGCGGTGATATCGCGCTGACCCTGATCACGCACCACCACCACGATCACACCGCCGGCATCGACGCCCTGGTGGAACGGACCGGGACCCCGGTGCGGGCGATGGACCCCACCTATCTGCGCGGTACGGAGGCGCCGCTGGCCGATGGCGAGGAGATCGAGGCCGCAGGCCTACGGCTCACCGTGCTGCACACCCCTGGCCACACCGACGACTCGATGAGTTTCGTATTGGACGACGCCGTGCTCACCGGGGACACCATCCTCGGCCGCGGCACCACGGTCCTGGGGTCCGCGCCCGGCGCCCTGGCCGACTACTTGCGGTCGATGGACCGGCTGGTGGAGGCAGGTGCCGGCAGGATCCTGCTGCCCGCCCACGGTACGGACCATCCCGACCTGGAACCGGTGGCCCGGTATTACATCGCGCACCGGCGGGAACGGCTCGACCAGGTCCGCGCCGCGCTGCGGGAACTCGGGCCGGACGCCGATGCCATGGCGGTGGTGCGCGTGGTGTACGCCGATGTGGACAAGAGTCTGTGGCTCGCCGCGCGCAGTTCGGTCGAGGCGCAGCTGGAGTACTTGCGCTCCGAGGGCTGAGTCGAGCATACGGCCGGGCCCGAGGATCCGACCGTATGGGTTCAACGGGCTCGGCGAGCCAGGCGCTCGGAGTCGGAGATCAGCACGCTCTTGCCCTCGAGCCGCAGCCAGCCGCGGTGGGCGAAATCGGCGAGCGCCTTGTTGACGGTCTCCCGGGACGCGCCGACGAGCTGGGCGATCTCTTCCTGGGTCAGGTCGTGAGTGACCCGCAGGGCACCGGCCTCCTGCGTGCCGAAGCGCTGTGCGAGCTGCAGCAGGGCTTTGGCGACACGGCCGGGGACATCGGTGAAGATGAGGTCGGCGAGGTTGTTGTTGGTGCGCCGCAGGCGGCGGGCGAGTACGCGCAGCAACTGTTCGGCGATCTCCGGGCGCTGATCGATCCAGGACTTGAGCGCGTCACGGTCCATGGTCACCGCGCGAACCTCGGTGACCGTGGTCGCGGTGGAGGTGCGCGGACCGGGGTCGAAGATGGACAGCTCGCCGAACATATCCGACGGTCCCATGATGGTCAGCAGATTCTCCCGGCCGTCCGGGGAACGGCGGCCCAGCTTCACCTTGCCGGCCGTGATGATGTACAGCCGATCACCCGGTTCGCCCTCGTTGAAGATGACGTGACCACGCGGGAAGTCCACGGGCTGCAGTTGCTTGGCAAGCGCCGCCACCGCGCTGGGCTCAACGCCTTGGAAGATGCCTGCTCTGGCGAGGGCCTCGTCCACGAATGTGCTCCTTAGGAAAATGGCTGTAAGTCCTGGACCGAAGCGGGTCGGCCGACAGTGCAGTCTACGCGGTTCGATGACCCCGTAGTGACAGACACCACGTTAGGCCAGAATGCCGGCCTTGGTAGTCGGGGCCCGCCCCGGGTCTGGACCGACCGGAGTGGATTCGCGTCAGCACATTCGCGGAGGAAGGGAAAAGTCGGGTCGCGAGGGCCCCGACAGCGCCACCGTGAGGTGGCGCAATCCAACACGGCGGCGCGATCCAACACCGTCAGCTGGCGCGCGCAATATCCAGATCCTGCTCGCCTTCCCGGGTACGGGTCCGCCGCCTGCGCATTCGGGCCACCGCGGCCGGCAGGCCGAGCTTGGTCAGCTCGTTCACTTCGGCGTTGCTTGCCTTGTCCAGGTACAGCTGGACTTCCTCGTCGGGTTCGAGGAGTTTGCGCAGTCGACTCTCGAACCGCTCCATGATGAGCGCGAACAGCATCAACACCACTGGGAAGAGCACCACAGCGAGAGCTTGCATGCCGAGCAGTAAACACTGTCGAGGTCTCAGATGGAATACGGGAGTAGAACTGGGAAGGCAACGTTGTCGGACCGTTCCGTATGGTGGACGGGTGCGTGTCACCCCCTCTGAAACCGCCGGGAACGAGCTTGCCGACCCCGCCGCGGCGGCTTCGGCGCGCCCGGCGACGGGTGGTGCCCCGAAACGTAAAATCCGGGCTCGACAAGCGGAAACCCGGTTGGGATTGGTGCGTCGTGCCCGGCGTATGAACCGGAAATTGGCGGTCGCATTTCCGAACGCACACTGCGAGCTGAATTTCACCACCCCGCTGGAACTCGCGGTGGCGACGATTCTGTCGGCCCAGTGCACGGATGTCCGAGTGAATATGACCACTCCGGTGCTGTTCGCCGCCTATCCGGATGCCCGTGCCTACGCCCAGGCAAACCGGGCCGAACTGGAGGAATACATCCGTCCGACCGGATTTTTTCGGAACAAGGCGAATGCGTTGATCGGCCTCGGGCAAACCCTGGTCGAGCAGTTCGACGGTGAATTACCTCACACCATGGATGAACTCGTGCGTTTGCCGGGCATCGGACGCAAAACCGCCAATGTCATCCTCGGCAACGCGTTCGGAGTACCGGGTATCACCGTCGATACCCATTTCGGCCGCCTGGTACGTCGCTGGGGCTGGACGAGCGAGAAAGACCCGGTGAAGGTCGAGCATGCGGTCGGGGCACTCGTCGAACGCAAGGAATGGACACTGCTGTCCCATCGGGTGATCTTCCACGGGCGCCGTGTCTGCCATTCGCGTAAACCTGCCTGCGGGGCCTGTGTGCTGGCCAAGGACTGTCCTTCGTACGGAGCCGGGCCGGTCGAGTTCGAAACCGCCGCCGCGTTGGTGAAGGGACCGGAGGCGGAGCATCTGCTCGAGCTGGTGGGCCGGTGAATCGGATACCGGTGCTGTGGCGGTGGGCGCTGACGGGAGTGATCGTGGTGGTGGCCGCCGCTGTCGCGTTGTGGCCGCGGGTCGGGTCCGAGACCGATGGGCCCGCAACCGCACGGCAAAGCGTGGAACGGATCGACACCGAGCTGCGGGCGGCGTCCGGGGTGGCGGAGTGCCCCCGGCCCGCGGGTTCGGCAGCGGGCGCCGGTCCGCTGTCCGGGCTGCCGTTGCGCTGTCTGGCCGATGGAGCGCCGGTGGACGAGGCCGCGGCGCTCAGGGGACGGCCCGCGGTGTTGAACCTGTGGGCGTACTGGTGTGAACCGTGCCGCACCGAACTGCCGATCCTGCAGGAGTACGCGAACCGGGCGGGACCGGCGGTCGCGGTGCTGACCGTGCACAGCGACCCCGATGAGGCGAAGGCGCTGCGACTGTTGGCTGCGCTGAACGACGAACTGCGCGGCCGCGGGCGTCCGGAATTGCGTCTACCTGGCTTACAGGATTCCGAGGCGACCGTACGGACGGCGGCGGGCGCACCCACCGCCCTGCCGATCACGGTGCTGGTGCGGCCGGACGGTTCGATCGCCGACTACGTCGCGCGCCCGTTCCGGGACGTCGGCGATATCGCCGATACCGTCACGGAAACCCTGGGAGCCACGGTATGACCGACGATTGGGTGCCGCTCTGGCTGCGCCGGGCGGCGGAGCCGGGGCATCTCGATTTCTCCGACAGCCTGGGGCGTGCCCGCGCATTGCGCAGGGCGATGGCGGTGGCCGCCGAGCCCCGGCAGGCGGCGGTGCTTGTACTCTTCGGCGGCAGCGCGGAGGCGGATCCGTCCGCACCGGGTGGACTTCCGGTGGACGCCGAGGTATTGCTGACCCAACGTGCATCCACCATGCGCCAGCATCGTGGGCAGGTGGCCTTTCCCGGTGGCGCGGTCGATCCCGCCGACACCGGGCCGATCGATACCGCGCTACGAGAGGCATATGAGGAAACGGGGCTGGATCGCGACGGTGTGCAGCCGGTCGCGGTATTGCCGAAACTGTTCGTCCCGCCGTCACGGTTCGATGTGATACCCGTGGTGGCGTACTGGCGAACGCCGAGTGAGGTGCGAGTAGTGGATCGGAGCGAGACCGAACGGGTGGTTCGGGTGCCGATGGCGGAGTTGTTGGACCCGGCGAACCGGTTCCTGGTGCGCAGCACCCTCGGCTATCAGAGCCCGGCCTTCCAGGTGGACGGCATGCTCGTCTGGGGTTTCACCGGTGGGGTGCTGGCCGGGCTCGTCGCCTCGATGGACTGGGAACGGGAATGGGACCGTTCCGATGTGCGCGATCTGGATGAGGCACTGGCGGCTGTGGGGATGTCGCTGTGAGCGCGTCGGCGTGGCTCGATATCGCGGTCGTGATACTTGCCCTGTTGGCCGCATCGTCCGGGTGGCGGCAGGGGGCTGTGGCGTCCGCGCTGGCTTTCCTCGGTGTAGTGCTGGGCGCGGTCGCCGGCATCCTGATAGCACCGCATATCCTGCTCCACATCGACGAGGGGCGCAGCCGGGTACTGGCCGGTGTGCTGCTGATCGTGTTGCTGGTCATCATCGGTGAGGTCGCCGGTATGGTGCTCGGCCGCGCCGCTCGCAGCGGTATGCGGCATCCGTTCGCGCGCGGCGCGGACAGCGCCGTGGGGGCGGTTCTACAGGCGGGCGCGGTGCTGGTGACGGCCTGGCTGCTGGCCTTGCCGCTGGCCACGTCCTCACAGCCGGCGATCGCCACGGCCATCAACGGCTCGCGGGTGCTCGCCGATGTCAACCGGGTGGCGCCGGACTGGCTGCGCCAACTGCCCAACGAGTTCTCCCAACTGCTCAACACCTCCGGTCTGCCGGACGTGATCGGGCCGTTCGGCCGGGCCCCGATCGCCGCCGTGGAGCCGCCGGACCCGAGCGTGCTGGCAAGTCCGGTCGCGGCATCGTTGCAGCAGAGTGTGCTGCGGATTCGCGGGGCGGCGCCGAGTTGCCAGCGGGCCCTGGAGGGCTCGGGTTTCGTGATCGCGCCGGAACGGGTGTTGACGAACGCGCATGTGGTCGCCGGCACCACCAGCGTCACGGTGGACACTTCCGCCGGCCCGCTGGAGGCCACCGTCGTCGAATTCGACCCGTCCACGGATGTGGCAGTGCTCGCCGTGCCGGGGCTCACCGCGCCCGTGATCCCGCAGGCGCCCGAACCGGCCCGTTCCGGCGAAAGCGCCATCGTGCTCGGTTACCCCGGTGGCGGCCGGTACACGGCCAGCGCGGCCCGGGTGCGGGAGGTGCTCGATCTCACCGGTCCCACCATCTACCGGGACGGCACGGTCGAACGCGAGGTCTACACCGTCCGCGGGCAGGTGCGGGCGGGTAATTCGGGCGGCCCGCTGGTCGACGCCGAAGGACAGGTGCTGGGTGTGGTGTTCGGTGCCGCCGTCACCGACGACGACACCGGATATGTGCTCACTCTGCGCGAGGTCCACCGGCGTATCGACGGCGCGCCGGCGGCCGTCACACCGGTGGCCACCGGGCCCTGTGTGCTGAGCTGAACCGGCGTGCCGGGTCGGTTCAGGAGGTCAGCAGTTTGGCCAGCTCGGCGGTCACCACTTCCGGATTCTCCTGATGCGCGAAATGCCCGGCCCCTGGGATGGTGACCACTCGGCGGTTCGGGTAGAGATGAGCGTTCTGGTCGACGGTGTCGGCCAGGACGTACCGGTCCAGCGCGCCGCGCACCGACAGCACCGGAATGTCGATGGGTCGGCGCATGATCGCCATGAAACGGTGGCCGTCCGGGCGCCACTGGCTGCGGAAGGCCCAACGCTGATATTCCAGGGCGCAATGCGCCGCTCCGGGGATCTGGATGGCCGAACGCATACGGCGTGCGGTGTCGACGAATTCTGCCGTACCCGACCAGGCGTATGAGCTGCGTCGCCGGAGCAGCCGTTCCACCTCCGCCCCGTCGCACCGGGTGAGCCGGTGCTCCGGGTGGCGGGGGAGCTGATAGCGCAGGAAATTGGGGAGCCAGGCCCGACGCTGGGAGCCGTTGCGCAAGACCGCGTGCTTCAGCGCCGCCGGATGCGGGGAGCCGATCAGCCCGATGGATCGCACCAGACGTGGATGCAGCACGGCCGTCGCCCAGCACACCAGGCCGCCGTCGGCATGTCCGATGAGGGTGGCGTCGGCGTGGCCGAGGGCGCGGATCAGGCCTGCGATATCGCCGGCCAGGGTCCAGCCGTCGTAGCCGCGGGGCGGTTTGTCGCTGTCGCCGTACCCGCGCAGATCGACCGCGACTACACGGTGACCGAGCTCGGCCAGGTCCGGTAGCTGGTGCCGCCAAGACCACCAGAAGTCCGCGAAGCCGTGCAGCAGCACGACCAGCGGCGCGTCCACCCGGTCGGGGTCGGCGGCCGCCATATGCAGTCGGATGCCGTTGGCGTGCACATCGCGGTGTGTCCACGGGCCGTCGTATCGGACGCTGGACGGATCCGGTGGAAAGTTCGACGCCACGACATCCGAGCGTAGTAAACGCCCGGTCGTCCGCCGTGCTTACCCCGATTCAGTGGGTGGGCTTGTCCAACTGCAGCGAGGCCGGCTCGTCGTGCCGCTCGTGGTTGCCGAAGCCGCTGGGCAGTACGGTGCGCGTCTGTTTGAGCGAATCGATGGTCCGCTCGGGTGCGCGCAGCTTCTTCACCTTGCGGTAGCCCAGGAACGCCAGTGCCGCGGTGGCCAGAATCATCAGCCCGAAGACGATCCAGAACGCGGCCCAGCGGTACAGCCAGACGTCGAGGGTTTCGGCGACCGCGAAGAAGAAGAAGAAACTGCTGAACAGCAGGACGGTCAGTGCGGCGATGAAGTAGACGCTGCCCTGCAGCCCTTTTTTGATCTCGCCGGTGACTTCGGCCTTGGCCAGTTCGACTTCGGCGCGCACCAGTGTGGAGACCTGTTCGGCGGCGTCGCGGACCAAGCTGCCGAAGCTGGCCGAGGCATGCGGGTCGATATCGGACAGCGGAATCGAGGTGACCGAGTGTCCGCCTCGCGCATCGGTTCCGTTACCGCCCTGTGTGACACTCACTTGGTCGACCCTTCTCCCTGTCCCGGCCCTGCTCGGCCTTGCTGTTCTGGTTCTAGCGCATCCGTATCCCGCCGTGCTCGGTGGACACGCCCACGCCGCAACAGTAGCGCCGAACCGGCCAGTGACGCGGCCATGGACGTCACCAGCACTGCCGCCTTGGCCAATTCGGCTGCTTCGGTGTTGTCGTGCAGCGCGAGTTCTGCCACGAGCAGGCTAACGGTGAACCCGATCGCGCCGAGCACCGACAGTGCGAACATATCGCGGTAGTCGAGGTGTGCGGGCCGTTTGGCGATCCCCGATCGGACTGCCATCCAACTGATTCCGAAAATGCCTGTGGTCTTGCCGATGAGCAGACCGAGAATGATCGCCAAGGAGAGCCGGTCGGTGAACAGCCGACCGAGGACTTGGCCGTTCATGGGGACACCGGAGGCGAACAGCGCGAACAGCGGAACGCACACTCCCGCCGAGAGCGGCTGGAATCTGTGCTCCCACCGGGCTGCGGGCGCCTCGTCCTCATCCGGGTCGGGGTGCACCCTGGTCAGCAGGCCGACCGCGACGCCGGCCAGTGTGGGATGGATTCCGGTTTCGTGCAATGCGTACCACGCCACCAGTGCCAAGGGCAGATAGATCAGGGGGGAACGCAGTCGTTTGCGCTGGGCCAGCCACCATGCGGCGCAGCAGGCGATCGCGGTGAGCAGCCACAGCAGCGCGAGGCCGGTGGTGAACAGGACCGCGATCAGGATGATCGCCAGTAGGTCGTCGACCACCGCGAGGCTGAGTAGGAACACCCGGGCCCCGGCTGGGATCCGAGAACCGGTCATGGCCAGTACCGCCAGGGCGAAGGCGATATCGGTGGCCACCGGGATGGCCCAGCCGCGGTCCATGCCGTCGATACCGAATCCGACGCAGAAGGCGATGACCGCCGGGGTCACCACCCCGCCGACCGCCGCGATGATCGGCAGTAGGGCGCGTTTGCGGTCGGCGAGTTCGCCGATGACGAGTTCGCGTTTGAGTTCCAGCCCGACTACGAAGAAGAAGACCGCGAGCAGCCCGTCCTTCACCCAGTCGGCGAGGGTGAGTTCCAGATGCAGCGGGGGTATGGCGAGTACGGTCTCGGTCATCGTCACGTAGTTCGACGCCCAGGGCGAGTTGGCCCATAGCAGTGCCACCGCGGCGGCGATCAGCAGGAGCGAGCCGCCTACCGTCTCGGTGCGCAGAAACCGGGCGAGTTCCGAGCGGGGGGTTTTCGGCACGGGCAACCTTTCGGCGGGTCGGATCACTGCCACCGCGGTCGCTCGGCGAACTCGTGGTTCCCTAGAGTCGTACGACCACGCGCCGACCAGACTTCCCGGCACACCGTAAGCGATTCTAACGGCCCACCAGTAGAGGAGACCAATTGGTATGAAAAGCTTTCGGGTCGGACCACACGGTGGTGGACCGACCCGAAAGCGGGATGACCTATGCGCGGTTCGTCCGAATCGCCTCGAAGACCTTCGGATCCACCAATGTCGAGGTATCCCCGAGCTCCCGACCCTCGGCGACATCGCGGAGCAGGCGGCGCATGATCTTGCCGCTGCGGGTCTTGGGTAATTCCGGCACCACGTGGATCTCCCGGGGCTTGGCGATCGGACCGATCTCCCGGGCCACCACACTCCTGAGCTCGTCGACCAGCGCGTCACCGGTATCGGCGGTGTCGGCGGTGAGGATGACGAAGGCGACGATGCCCTGCCCGGTGGTCTCGTCGCCGGCGCCCACCACCGCGGCCTCCGCTACGCCGGCGTGTCCGACCAGTGCGGATTCGACCTCGGCGGTGGAGATCCGATGGCCGGAGACATTCATGACATCGTCGACGCGGCCGAGTACCCACAGGTCGCCGTCGGTGTCGAGTCTGGCGCCGTCACCGGCGAAGTACCAGCCCTGCTCGGCGTACCGGGCCCAATAGGTGGCCTTGTAGCGTTCCATATCGCCCCAGATACCGCGCAGCATCGCCGGCCAGGGCTTGTCCAGAACGAGATAGCCGTTGGCCTCGGTCTCCCCGAGCTCGACCCGATTGCCCTCTTCATCGACAACCCGCGCGGAGATACCGGGCAGCGGGGTCATGGCCGCGCCCGGTTTGGCGGCGGTGACTCCCGGCAGCGGGGAGATCATGATGGCTCCGGTCTCGGTCTGCCACCAGGTGTCGACGACGGGCGCGCTGTTCGCGCCGACCACCTCGCGGTACCAGCGCCAGGCCTCCGGGTTGATGGGTTCGCCCACCGAGCCGAGCACTCGGATGCTGGACAGGTCGTGCGAGTCCGGAATCTCCCGGCCCCACTTCATGAAGGTGCGCACCAGCGTCGGGGCGGTGTAGTAGATGCTGACGCCGTACTTCTCGATGATCTGCCAGTGCCGGTGCTCGTCGGGGAAGTTCGGGGTCCCCTCGTAGACGACCTGGGTGACGCGGTTGGAGAGTGGACCGTAGACGATATAGCTGTGCCCGGTGACCCAGCCGATATCGGCGGTGCACCAGTAGACGTCGCGCCCGGGTTTGTGATCGAAGGCCACGTGGTGGGTGTAGGAGACCTGGGTCAGGAACCCACCGCTGGTGTGCAGGATTCCCTTCGGCTTTCCGGTGGTGCCCGAGGTGTAGAGGATGAACAGCGGGTGCTCGGCGTCGAAGGGTTGGGCCTCGTGCTTCGGGTCGGCGGTGGCCACGGTCTCGTGCCACCACAGGTCGCGGCCCTCGGTCCAGGGAACCTCGATATCGGTCCGGCGGACCACCAGCACGTGTTCGATGCCGGCCGGCACATCGCCGTGCGCGTAGAGCGCCTCGTCCACGGCCTCCTTGAGTGGAGCGGCCTTACCGCGGCGCCACTGGCCGTCGGTGGTGATGACCAGACGCGCGCCGGCGTCGTCGATGCGCTGCCGCAACGCGGCCGGAGAGAAGCCCGCGAACACCAGTGAATGCGGCAGGCCCAGCCGCGCGCAGGCCAACATGGCGACGATGGCCTCGGGGATCATCGGCATGTAGATCGCGACCCGGTCGCCTGCGACGAGTCCGAGTTCGGTGAGATAGTTCGCCGCCCGGCCCACCTCGTCGAGCAATTCGGCGTAGGTGATGGACCGGGAGTCGCCTGGTTCGCCCTCGAAATGGATGGCCACCTGGTCACCGTGTCCGTCGAGGACATGGCGGTCCACGCAGTTGTAGGCGACGTTCAACTCGCCGCCGATGAACCATTTCACGACCGGAGCCTGCGACCAGTCCAGCACCCGGGTCCACGGGCGGTGCCAGTGCAACCGCCCGGCCTGCTCCGCCCAGAACGCCTCACGATCCTGCTCGGCACGCTGATAGATACCGGCGTCGGCGTTCGCGGCAGCCGCGAACGCCGACGCCGGAGGGTAAGAACCCGGGTGTGGGCCGGTTTCGGTCATCTCTTGACGTCCTTTCGGTCCCGGAGGACCGGAATTCCTGCCACGCGGCCTTGCCGCGTCTCGGTGGGTTCCTGCTTCATTACGGATTGCCTCCACGTTTACAGGACTTATACCCGCTCCACAGGCGTTTAGCCTCTCGTCGCGCCCCGCCGCGAGGACGCCGACAACGTATCAGAGGCGCAACCCGCCTGAGCACGGGTTTGCGTGTATGCGCCATAGCGGATGGGACGTGTATGCGCCATAGCGGATGGGAAAGGCCGCGTGCAATTCGGCGCACCACCGGACAAGTCATGAGCGCGGTGGTTATGGTCGGACGATCAACTCTTCGCGGTACGAGACGGGGGTACAGGTGCGGGGCGCGTGGACGGTGACTCGGATCGTCGGCCTGGTTCTGTTACTGGTATGCGCTGCCGCCCTGCCTGCCTGCACGGTGACCTCGGCGCTCGGCGAGTCCATCGCGGTCAACGGTTCCGAACCGCAGAACCCGCTGGTGCCGTCCAATACCAACGAGAACGGCGGCGGTCGCATCGTGGACCGGCTGTTCGCCGGGTTGCGCCGTATCGACGCCGATGGTGACCTGCACGACGAGGTGGCCGAGTCCATCGAGACCACCGACCGGCAGCACTATCGGATAAGACTGAAAGCGGGATGGACATTCAGCGACGGTTCCCCGGTTACCGCGCATTCGTTCGTGGACGCCTGGAACTACGGCGCGCTGATCACCCACGCGCAGCTGCAGAGCTACACCTACGCGCCCATCGTCGGCTTCGACGATGTCCAGGCGGATCCGCCACGTGCGCAAACGATGTCGGGCCTGCGGGTGATCGACGATCTCACCTTCACCGTGGACCTGTTGGCTCCCACCATCGATTTCCGAACCCGGCTGGCATACGCTCCGTACTATCCGCTGCCCGAGGCGGCGTTCCGGGATATGGAGGCGTTCGGACAACACCCCATCGGCAACGGCCCCTATCGTTTCGCCGACGGCGACGCCTGGCAGCACGACGTGAAACTGGACCTGGTGCCCAACGAGACCTATCACGGTGGCCGTCCGGCCCGGAACAAGGGTCTCACCTTCATCTTCTACTCCGATTTCGAGGCGGCCTACTCGGATCTGCTCGCCGGTAATCTGGACGTGCTCGACACCGTTCCGGCGAGCGCGCTGACCATCGTGGACGCCGATCTCGGCGACCGGGTCGCCCAGGCGCCGACCGCACAGAACCAGTGGCTCGGGACCCAGCCGGGCCTACCGCATTTCGCCGGTGAGGAAGGCCGGCTGCGTAGACACGCCATATCGATGGCGATTCAGCGGCAGGCCATCGGCGACAAGATATTCCGCGGTACCCGTATACCCCCGCGCGATTTCACCTCGAGCGTGCTGCCCGGATTCGACCCGAGCCTGCCCGGCGCCGAGGTGCTCGACTACAACCCCGACGAAGCGCGCCGGCTCTGGGCGCGCGCCGACGAGATATCCCCGTGGAGCGGCCGTTTCGAGATCGCCTACAACGCCGACGGCGGTCACCAACCCTGGGTGGACGCCGTGGCCAACAGCATCAAGAACACGCTCGGAATCGATGCGGTGGGTATCGCGTACCCGACCTTCAAACAGCTGCGCGACCAGATCACCGCCCACACCGTCGGCAAGGCCTTCCGATCCGGCTGGCAGGGCGACTATCCCACCATGCTGCAGTTCCTGGAACCGAGCTTCCTGGGCAACTCGGAGACCAACGACTTCGATTACCACAGTTTCGAATTCGACTCGCTCATCACGGCGGCCGAGGCCGCGCCCACCGAGCCGGAGTCGTGGCGATTGGTCGGGCGAGCCCAACAGGTGCTGCTGCGTGATCTGCCGACCATCCCGATCTTCGGGTATGTGAATACCGCCGGCTACTCCGAGCGCGTTCGCAATGTCACCTTCGCCTGGAACGGGTTGGCCGATTTCGAGAACATTGAGCCGAAGTGAGCGGCGACCGAACGCGATTCCGGGAGACTACGAGGAGAACATATGGCGTGGTACATCGTGCGGCGGCTGCTGCAGATGGTTCCGGTGTTCTTCGGCGCGACCCTGCTGATCTACTTCCTGATCTACCGCGTCTCCGGCGGTTCGGTCGCCGCGCTCGCCGGTGAACGGACCCTGACCCCGGCATTGGAGGCGCAGCTGCGCGCCCGCTATCACCTCGACCGGCCGTTTGTGGTGCAGTATCTGTACTACCTGAAGGGAATCTTCACCCTCGACCTGGGCACCTCGTTCTCCGGGCGCTCGGTGAAAGACGAACTGGCCCGCGCGTTTCCGATCACCTTCCGGTTGGCCTTCCTGGCCGTGGTGTTCGAAACGGTGTTCGGCGTGCTCTTCGGGGTATTCGCCGGCCTGCGCAAGGGGAGACTGTTCGACTCGACCATGCTGGTGCTCAGCCTGGTGGTGATCGCGATACCGGTCTTCGTCCTGGGTTTTCTGGCCCAGTACCTCCTCGGTGTCGAATGGGGGATAGCGCCGGTCACGGTGGGCGCGAACGCGAGTTTCTCCAGACTCGTCGTACCCGCGCTGGTACTCGGCTCGCTGTCGTTCGCCTATGTACTGCGGCTGACCAGGAACGCGATCGCGGAGAACATGGACGCCGACCATGTCCGCACCGCGACCGCGAAGGGGCTGGGCCGGCGGCGAGTGGTGGTGGCGCACATCCTGCGCAATTCGCTGATCCCGGTGGTCACTTTTATCGGAGCCGACCTGGGCGCGTTGATGGGGGGAGCAATCGTCACGGAGGGCATCTTCAATATCCCCGGTATCGGCGGCACACTCTATCAGGCCGTGGTGCGGGGCGAAGCGCCGACCGTGGTCTCCTTCGTCACCGTGCTGATCGTCGTCTTCCTGCTCACCAATCTGGTGGTGGACCTGCTGTACGCGGTTCTCGATCCCCGAATCCGCTATGTCTGAACGAGGGTGTGGTCATGTCCGATGAGCGGCCCCCGGTTCGGCCGGGGCAGCAACGCTGGGTCGCCCCTCCGGATGAGGTGTCGGTTGAAGCCGTCGACCGAGTGGATATCACCGGGATACCGCGGGGACTGTGGGGGGAGGCCTGGTATGGGCTGCGGCGTAATCCGCTGTTTTCCATCTCTGTCGCGCTCATCGCGATCGTGCTGGTGCTCGCGGTGTTTCCCGGACTGTTCACCGATCAGGACCCGCGGTACTGCGTGATCGAGAACAGCCTGATGCCGCCGAACGCGCAACATTGGTTCGGATTCGACCTGCAGGGCTGTGATATCTACGCGCGCACGGTCTACGGTGCCCGTGCGTCGGTACTCACCGGGGTCGGCGCTGCCCTGCTGTTCGTGCTGATCGGCGCGACGCTGGGGGCGCTCGCCGGCTATTACGGTGGCGTACTCGATTCGGTCATCTCGCGTATCTCGGAGATCGTCTACGCGATACCGCTCATGCTCGCGGCCATCGTGCTCATGCAACTGTCGGAGCAGCGCACCATCTGGTTGGTGATCGTCACCCTGGCCGGATTCACCTGGCCGCAGGCGGCGCGCATCGCGCGCGGGGCGGTCATCTCCGCCAAGAACAGCGAATACGCGTTGGCGGCGCGGGCGCTGGGGGTATCGCGTTTCGGTGTTCTGGTACGGCATGTGCTGCCGAACGCACTCGGGCCGGTGATCGTGGTGACCACCATCTGGCTGGGCGTCTTCGTCGTCACCGAGGCGACCCTGTCGTTCCTCGGTGTCGGGCTGCCGCCGACGGAGGTGTCGTGGGGTGCCGATATCGCCACAGGCCGACAGCAGCTGCGCGGGGGTTCGCTGATCCTCTTCTACCCCGCGACCGCGCTGGCGCTGACCGTACTCGGGTTCATCATGCTCGGCGATGCGCTGAGTGACGCCCTCGACCCCACATCCCGCAGGAGGCGCCCATGAGCGGCCGACCGACGGCAGCCGATCCCGCCGGCCCGCTCTTGGAGGTCCGGGATCTGCGTATCGCTTTCGGCGAGGGTGCGGATCGGGTCGACGCGGTCCGCGGTGTCGACCTGACCGTCTATCGGGGGCAGACCGTGGCCGTCGTGGGGGAGAGCGGATCCGGTAAATCGACCACCGCCCACGCGATCATCGGCCTGCTGCCGCGCGGGGGACGAGTGGTGTCCGGAAGCGTCCGTTTCGACGACCGCGAACTGACCGAGGCGCCTCGGGCGCAGCTGGTGCGGCTGCGGGGCACCGGGATCGGTTTCGTGCCGCAGGATCCGATGTCGAACCTGAACCCGGTGTGGAAGATCGGTTTCCAGCTCCGGGAAACGCTCGCCGCGAGTGGCATCGCCCGCGGTAGAGCGGCCCAGGAGCGCGCCGTGGAGTTGCTCGAGGCGGCCGGGATACCAGATGCCGAGCACCGGCTCGACCAATATCCGCACCAACTGTCCGGCGGGCTGCGACAGCGGGTGCTGATAGCGACGGCCCTGTCCGGGCGGCCCGATCTGCTCATCGCCGACGAACCGACCTCGGCCCTGGACGTGACCGTGCAGCGGCAGATACTCGACCATATCGACAGGCTCACCACAGAGCTCGGGACCGCGATGCTGCTCATCACCCACGATCTGGGTCTGGCCGCCGAACGTGCCGAACACCTGGTTGTGATGTATCGGGGACGGGTTGTGGAATCGGGTCCCGCACCGGATCTGCTGCGCGAGCCCCGGCACGAGTACACCCGGCGGCTGGTGGAGTCGGCGCCATCGCTGACATCGGCCCGCCGGTCGACGCGGCGAAGCCGGCTATCGGTCGCCATGGGGCCGGCGGCCGAAGACGCGATGGACAGGGGTACGCCGGGTGAGGCCCCGATTCTGGAGACCGACCGGCTCGCCAAGCGATATCGGGTCCGGGGGTCGGCGCCCTGGAAGTCGACGGAACTCGTGGCGGCGGAGGGTATCTCGTTCCGACTGTGGCGCGGCACCACGACCGCCCTGGTCGGCGAATCGGGCTCCGGGAAGTCCACCATCGCCCAGCTCGTCCTGGGGTTGATACCGCCGAGCTCCGGGTCGGTCCGTTTCGACGGCAAGGACATCACACGGCTGCGGAGCGGCGAACAGCTCGGCTTTCGCCGGCGCGTTCAGCCGGTTTTCCAGAACCCGTATGGATCCCTGGACCCGATGTATTCGATTCACCGCTGCCTGCTCGAACCGCTGCGCGTCCACGGCATCGGTACCCGGGCGGAGCGGGAGACCCGGGTGCGGGAACTGCTCGACCGGGTGGCCCTGCCCAGTAGTGTGCTCGGGCGCTATCCGAACGAACTGTCGGGTGGGCAGCGGCAGCGGGTCGCCATCGCTCGCGCGCTGGCGCCGGAACCGGAGCTGCTGGTCTGCGACGAAGCCGTGTCCGCGCTCGACGTCCTCGTCCAGGCACAGATCCTGAACCTGCTCGACGAACTCCAGGATCGGCTCGGCCTGACCTACCTGTTCATCACGCACGATCTCGCCGTAGTCCGGCAGATCGCCGACGAGGTGCTCGTCATGCGGGGCGGTCATATCGTCGAGTCGGCGAGCACCGAGGAAATCTTCGACTCCCCGCGTGAGGAATACACCCGGCGGCTGCTCGCGGCCATTCCGGGACGGGACCTGCCGGCGGGCCGGCCGGGCCGGCGGCAGTAGCCTCGTACCCCGTGACCGATCCGCTGCAGCCCCTCGTCGAACTGCCCGGTGTGCGCGCGGCCGCCGACAAGGCCCGTGATGCCCTCGCCGAGGTACACCGGCACAAGGCGAACCGGCGCGGTTGGCCCACCACGGCCGCCGAGGCGGCGGTTCGGGCGGCGCGCTCGTCGGGGGCGATCGATGGCGGCAGTGCCCAGTTGCCCGCCGACGACACCCCACCCGATCCGATCCTGGCCGGTGCGCTGCGCGTAGGGCAGGCATTGGACGGTGACGGTCTGCGCAATCTGACCGGTGTGTGGCAGCGGGCGCCGTTGCAGGCGTTGGCCCGGTTGCATCTGCTCGCCGCGGCGGACCTGGTCGACGACAAGGATCGGCTGGGCCGTCCGCGCGCCGGTGAAGGGGTGGCCGAGCGGTTGGACCTGCTCGCGCAGACGGTGCTCGGCTCATCGGCGCCGGCACCGGTAGTGGCCGCCGTTGTGCACGGCGAGCTGCTGTCCCTGCGGCCTTTCGGTTCCGCGGACGGGATCGTGGCGCGGGCGGCCGCCCGGCTGGTCACGGTGTCCAGCGGTCTGGACCCACATGCCCTCGGGGTGCCCGAGGTGTTCTGGTTGCGTCGGCGGCAGGCGTATCGGGATGCCGCCGCCGGGTTCGCCACCGGGACCGCCGAGGGAGTCGGCGGCTGGGTGATTCTGTGCTGCGGCGCGCTGGAGGACGGTGCGCGCGAGGCGATGTCGATCGCGAACACCGTAGCCGGCCGAGGGTAGCGGGCGCACACGTCGAAGCGGGCGGCGTTGTCGTTGTCGACCTCACCGCCCG
The DNA here is from genome assembly GCF_000308495.1 of Nocardia brevicatena NBRC 12119. GTDB lineage: Bacteria > Actinomycetota > Actinomycetes > Mycobacteriales > Mycobacteriaceae > Nocardia > Nocardia brevicatena. The sequence goes on from NZ_BAFU01000006.1 coordinate 39,153, forward strand.
CTAGCACGGATCGCCGGGGTACCAGGCGTGCTGAGTGGGTTGTGTCCACGGCCTCGGCGTTCCTCCGAGCCTTACCGCGGCTCATCCCCGCAGACTGTGCGAGGCCGTCGCCGCCGGCAAGCCGGATTTCGCAGGCCCACAACGCTTCTGCCCTTGTCGCGGCGAGCTCCGCGTGGGTTCCTGGCGTCCGTGCTGGGAAGGATGGTCGGGAGACTGAACCTTCTCTTCCGGCTCCGCCTTGGCCTTCCGTCCCTCCGTGCCTCCATTCTTACCACTGTGACTGCACTCACATCAAGGGTTCGGAAGGTATTGAATTCTTGGCGTGTCGATCGGAATTTTGTGCTTAAATCCCTGGTTGCAAGCTCACCGAAGCGGCCCCGCCGGGGTTCGGCCGCCCGGGGGCGCCCTGCGAACAGGAGCCGTCTGCGGGCTCAGCGGCGGCGCAGGAGTCGGTAGGTGAGAGCTGCCGCGACTATCGCGCTCAGGCCCAGTCCGGCAGCGGCCAGGGTTGTCGACGACGGTGCCTGGAATCGCGCCCACAGCGATACCGGATTGGAGAAGGTGAGTATCGGCCAGCCCCTGACCGCCGCCTCGCGGCGCAGATTCCGGTCGGGATTCACCGCCGTGGGGCGACCGACCACGGCGAGCATCGGCAGATCGGTGATCGAGTCGGAATAGGCGTAGCACCGGGACAGGTCGTAACCCGCCGCGGCGGCGAGCTTTTCCATCGCGGTGACCTTGCCCTCGCCGTAGCAGTAGAACTCCACCTCTCCGGTGTACTTGCCGTCCACGACGGTCATGCGGGTCGCCGCCGTGTGCGTGGCCCCCAGCGCCTCGGCGATCGGCCCGACGATCTCCTCGCCCGAGGCGGAGACGATGACCACATCGTGCCCGCGGATCTTGTGATCGGCGATCAGGTCGAGCACCTCCGCGTAGATCAGCGGCTCGACCAGTTCGTGCAGGGTCTCGGAGACGATTGTCTTCACCTGTTCGACATCCCAGCCCGTGCACATATCGGTCAGATGGGCCCGCATTCGTTCCATCTGGTCGTGATCGGCACCGGCGAGCAGGAACATGAAGTGCGCGTAGCTACTCTCCAGAACGGCCCGGCGATTGAGCAGACCCTGAGCGAAGAACGGTTTGCTGAATACGTATGCGCTCGACTTCGCGATCACCGTTTTGTCGAGATCGAAAAAGGCGGCGACGCGGCCGTTCGAGCGACTCGCGTCATTCGGAGAATCTGTCGTGTTGCCGAGGTCGGTCACAAGTCCAGGATAGGCATCGCAATTGCGCGGATCCGGCCTCCTATGACCGGCTCCACGGTCGTGAGCTGGTGGTTTTTCCTCTGCGTCGTAGGTAACACGACACAATGAACTTCTCCCGAGTCGGACTTGCACGGTGGCCGGTTCTTGGGTGTAGTATTGCTGGCACCTGGACATGTTCCAGGCGCGTTCAGCCCGACCCCCCGGGGCTGAACCCGACGGCCCCAGCCTCCTCCCCCCCCCGGCTGGGGCCGTCCTCTATTTCCAGGTGGCCGCGATTTTTCCGAGCGGTCGCGGAAACATTTCCCCGCGGTCATTCTATCGCGGCCTCCTGCTCCGTTCCGGATGTGACCACTGCGGATGTGGAAATTGTCCACAGTTGTCCACACCCCCGCAGTTATCCACATTCGGTATCAGGTCCGATCGACCCGTCGCCATCTCGGCGATGCTGACCTGCATGGACCACGACCTGACAGCGGAGCACGCGGCCCCGGCGGCCCTGGTGCTCATCGGCGACGGTCGGCTGCGTGAAGAAGTCCGTCGCGTCGCCGCGGCGGCCGGTCGGCAGCTCGACGAACGCGAACCGCCTATCGGCAGACATCCATGGGTCGCCGCGCCGCTCATCGTCCTCGATACCGAGACCGCCGCCCGATGTGCCACCTCCCGGCACCCGCGGCGGCCCGGCATCGTCATGGTCACCGAGGGTGAACCCGGCCTGGACGACTGGCGGGCTGCCGCGGCCGTCGGCGCCGAACGGGTCGTCGCGCTACCGGACGCCGCTGTCGGACTCATCGAGGAATTCGCCGAACATGCCGAACGTCGCGCCGATGGCGGGATGGTCGTGGCCGTCGCGGGAACCGGCGGCGGTGCCGGAGCGTCGACACTGGCGGCGGCCACGGCGTTGCGGTCGGCCACCACGGGTTTCCGGCCGCACACCATCCTGGTCGACGGTGCTCCGTTCGGCGGTGGGCTCGACCTGCTGCTCGGTATCGAGCAGACACCGGGTCTGCGCTGGCCGGACCTGGTGGTCGACGACGGACGCGTGGCCGCCGCCGCACTGCACAACGCGCTTCCCGAAGCCGGGCTCGGACTGTCGGTGCTGTCGTGCGCTCGCGGTGCGGGACGTCCCGGCGATCTCGGCTCCGCCGCGGTACACGCGGTGATCGAAGCCGGGCGCGGTGCGGGTGACCTGGTCGTCTGCGATATATCCAGTGAGCGCGGCCCACATGCCGATCGGATACTCGAAGCCGCCGATCTGGTGGTGCTCGTGGTCCCCGCCCGCATACGCGCCGTCGCCGCGGCCGAGGCCGTCACCGGGTGGATAGCATGCCGAAACCCGAACCAGGCCCTGGTGGTCCGTGGTCCGTCGCCGGGAAATCTCCGTGGCCACGAGATCGCCGAAGTACTCGACCTACCGTTGCTGGCCGCCGTTCGCGCCCAACCGGGATTGTCCGCTCGGCTCGAACGCGGGGGTCTTCGGCTGCGGCGCGGGCCGTTGCGCGACGCATGCGATGCGGTTCTGTCCGTGTTGAGCCCACTCGCGGAGCGGAGAGCGGGATGATCGGTGATACAGGGCCGTTCGGTGCGGGTCCGGCGTTACCTCCGCTGCCGCCGGTGCTGCGGACCGGGGAACGAGGCGGTTTGCCGAGCGCCGGCGGGCCGGTGACATCGCCGGAAACAGGCGGGGTGGTGACCGCCGAACTACTGGACCGGGTCCGGGAGCGGCTGGCAAATGAGTCCGGCGAGCCGGAACCCGCGCGGATGGCCGAGGCGATCCGCGCCGAAGCCGGCGGGGTGCTCGGCGATACCGATTTGCTGCGGGCGCTTCGTTTGCTACAGACCGAGTTGACCGGTGCGGGGGCGCTGGAGCCGCTGCTACACGACCCGGACATCGCCGATGTCCTGGTCACCGCGCCGGACGCGGTGTGGATGGACCGGGGGCGCGGGCTGGAGAAGACCCCGATCACCTTCCCCGACGAGGCAGCGGTACGCAGACTGGCGCAGCGGCTCGCGCTCTCGGCGGGGCGCCGCCTCGACGACGCGCAGCCCTGGGTGGACGGGCGGCTGCCCGCGCTCGGCGCGGCACTCGGGGAAACCTTCGGTGTCCGTCTGCATGCGGTGCTGGCGCCGATCGCGCACGGCGGCACCTGTCTTTCGCTGCGTGTGCTGCGGCCGGCGACCCAGGGTCTGAACGCGCTCGCCGCCTCGAACGCCGTTCCCGTCGAGGCGATGGCTCTGCTTCGGCGGATCGTCCGCGCCCGGCTGGCCTTTCTGGTCGTCGGTGGCACCGGTGCGGGCAAAACCACACTGCTGTCCGCGTTGCTCGCCGAGGTGAACCCTCGGGAACGGATCATCTGCGTGGAGGATGCGGCGGAACTGGCTCCACCGCATCCGCATGTCGTCCGCTTGGTCGCCCGCCTCGCCAATATCGAGGGCGCCGGACAGATCACCGTGCGTGATCTGGTCCGCCAGGCCCTGCGGATGCGTCCGGATCGGATCGTCGTCGGGGAGGTGCGTGGTGCGGAGGTCGTCGACCTACTCACCGCGCTCAACACCGGCCACGACGGCGGGGCGGGCACCGTACACGCCAACTCGCCTCGGGAGGTTCCCGCACGGCTGGAGGCGCTCGCCGCTCTCGGCGGTATGGATCGTGCGGCCCTGCACAGTCAGCTCGCGGCGGCGGTTCAAGTGGTACTGCATGTGCACCGACGGCCCGACGGGTCCCGCGGGCTGAGGGAGATCGGTATGGTCGCCCGCGATAGCGGAGGATATGTCCATATCGGTCCCGCATGGTGTGCCGCGGCCGGCGAACCCACACCCGCGGGCGCCGCGCTGGACCGCCTGTTGCGCGAACGGATGCGACCATGACCGGGCCTCTGATATGCGGCGCTCTCGCCCTGGTGGTCCTACCGGTCTCGGCCGGGCGGCGGCGGTTCGACGATCTGTTCGGCCCAGGGCCGCGATCATGGAACCTCTCTACGGCAACCCTGCTCCGTTGCGGTCTCGGCATCGGCTGCGTCGCCGCGTTCACATTCGGGAGCGGCGCGCTCATCGCCGCGGTACTCGTTCTGGGCACGGCCACGATCAGGATGCGGCGGGTGCGTCGGGACCGCCGCCACCGTAGCGAATGCGGGCATCTGCTCGCGGCGTTGGAGTCGGTGATCGGCGAACTGCGCGTCGGCGCGCATCCGAGCGTCGCGGCCCAGGCCGCCGCGGAGGAGGTCGCGGGGATCGCGGCACAGGTCTTTGCGGTGGGGTCGGCGCGCGGCAGACTCGGCGGTTCCGGTGCCGACGGACTGCGATGTCCCGGCTCGGTGATCGCTGTGGAACTCGACCGGGTCGCCGACGCATGGCAGGTGGCCGAACGGTACGGGCTCGCCCTGGCCGAACCGTTGACCGCCGCCCGAACAGACCTGGCCGGCCGGATCCGGTTCCGCAACCGTACCGACGCCGCTCTCGCGGGTGCGCGCGCCACCGCCGCCGTGCTGGCCGTGCTGCCGGTGCTCGGGATCGCACTGGGGCAGTTGATGGGTGCCGAACCGCTGCGGGTGTTGTTCGCATCCGCCGCCGGAGCCTATCTGCTTCCACTCGGCACCGTATTGGCCTGCGCCGGCCTGCTCTGGGCCGATGCCATCGCACGAAAGGTATTGCTGTGAAAGGTGTTCGATATCGGCCCGGCCCGATACGCGCGCTCCCGCGACATGGCTGCCGCGCACCGCACGCGGCGGAACGCCGGGGACTCTGGTATCGGCGATGTGCCGGCATGTTCGGTGCACGGAGATCCCGATGAACTCGGCGATGGCGCTGCCATGCGCGATCCTGGCGGCGGTGTCACTGCTGGTTCCGGGTCCACGTCCGGTGACCGCTCGACTGCGTTCCGCGCCCGAGCGACTGTGGAGAGCGCCCCGCGGTTCCGAACGGACAAGGGATGATCCGCTCGCGGTCGCCACCGTCTTCGATCTCCTGGCGGCCTGCCTGCGCGCGGGTCTGCCGACCGTCCCGGCGGTCCGCGCGGTGCTCCCGGGTGCCCCCGAAGCCTTACGGACGTCCCTACGCCGATCGGCCGATCTGCTCGCTCTCGGCGCGGACCCGTCCCTCGCATGGGGGCGGTCCGGACCCGCCGCCGCGACCACACCGGAATTCGAATCGCTGGCCCGGATGGTGCGGCGTTCGGCGCGCTCGGGTTCCGCACTGGCGGCCGCGGTGGGCGAGCTGGCGGAGCAGCGGCGCGGGGAGGTCGAGGATGCGGCCGCGGCGCGGGCCGAGCGGGCGGGTGTGCTGATCGGCGGCCCGCTCGGGCTGTGTTTCCTGCCGGCCTTCATCTGCCTGGGGATCGTGCCTGTGATCATCGGCCTGGCCGGACGGGTGCTTGGTGGGGGCCTGCTGTGAGCGCCTCGCATGGTCCGGCAATCGAGATGTGTCCGCGCGGATCGGCTGTGCGGGCGGATGAGAGAGGGGAATCAGGTGCGTATCGAACTGGTACGGCGGACGGTCGGGGTATCGCATGTGGTGTCGCGGGAAGCGCGTATACGGCTGCTGCGATTCTCGAGCGGGGAGGAGGGGATGAGCACCGCCGAATACGCGATCGGCACGATTGCGGCCGCGGCATTCGGTGCCGTGCTGTACGGGGTGGTGACCGGGGACAGCATTCCGGACGCCTTGACGAAGATCATCGACAAGGCGTTGAACACCGGCGTGTAGCGGCCGAAGGCGCCGCACGGACCCGCCCGTGCGGGAATCCGCTCCGTGGCGAGCGGGGCGGTGTGACGGTCGAGGCGGCGATCGCGCTGGGAGCGATTGCCGCCGCTGCCACCCTGTGTATCGGTGCCGTGCTGGCGGCATCGACCCAGGTGCGTTGCGTCGATGCGGCTCGGGAAGCCGCTCGACTGGCCGCCAGGGGCGATCGGGCGAACGCGCTGGAGGCGGCGCGGCGAGTAGCGCCCGAGAATGCGGGTATAGCCATCCGTCGAGAGGGCGACCGCGTGGTCGTTGTGGTCTCCGCCGAGCCGCCGCTGTTGCCCCTACTGGTGTTGCGGGCGGAAGCGGTCGCCGCTGTGGAGCCGGGAGGAATACCGTGACGGAATGGAAGGGGTGGCGAGACGACGCCGGGGCAGCGAGTGTGGCGGCGGCTCTGGCATTGGCCGGGCTGCTCGCCGTGACGGTTGCGGTGGTTCAGGTCGGTGCCGTCGTGGTGGCGCGGCACCGTGCGCAGGCCGGCGCCGATCTCGCGGCGCTTGCCGCGGCGAGCGCACTCCTTCGCGGTGTCGAGGCCGGTTGCGCGGAAGCGGAGACCCTTGCCCGCCGGATGGAGGTGCGGCTCGTCCGTTGCGAAGTCATCGGCTGGGATGCCGTGATCTCGGTGGAGGAAGATCTGCCGGGGGGAGCGTTCGGGTCGCGTAGTGTACGTGCGATCGCGCGGGCAGGGCAGGTCGAAGAAGGGAGTTGAAGCTCTCGCGGTGAAATTTGTTAACGGGAATTATTGAAATCGTGCAGTAATTGGAATTGTCGCGCCGTTAATGGTTCTCCGCACAGAAGCGGAAATTGGGGAAGGGTGCGGGTGAGCAAACCGAATCGGGAATGGCTATTGGCCGGTTAACCGGACAGCGCTCCTCTTTATTGAGATCAACAACTGGACATTCGACCTGATTTGTGGGCCGCCCACACCGCCGCGCACTGCGATCTCAGGAGGTGGTCCCGAACTCGCCTTCCGCCTCATAGGCCAGGTCGGCGACAACAACACTCAGCAACCGGGTCGCGGCCGTCTTGTCCAGAGGAGCGTTGCCGTTCCCGCATTTGGGCGACTGCACGCAGGAGGGGCACCCGGAGCCACAACCGCATGAGTCGATGGCACCGAGCGTGGCCGTTAACCAGCTCCGTAGGCGGGTGAAGCCGCGTTCGGCGAAGCCCGCACCACCGGGCTGTCCGTCGTAGACGAATACGGTGGGCAAGCCGGTATCCGGGTGTTCGGCGGTGGAGACGCCGCCGATATCCCAGCGGTCGCAGGTGGCGACCAGTGGCAGCAGACCGATCGCGGCGTGTTCGGCGGCATGGAGCGCGCCGGGCAGTTCGGTGGGGTCGATATCGGCTCGTTCGAGCAGGTCGGCCGTCACCGTGTAGAAGACCGCGACCGTGGGCAGGGTCTGGGCGGGTAGATCCAGTTCCACAAGGTCGAGAACCTCTCCCGTCGGCAGGGTGCGAAGGTAGCCGACCACTTGACCGGTCACTCGGACCGTCGCCAGCGCAGTGGTCACCCCGCGATATACCCGGTGTTCGAGTGCCTCGTCCACCTCGATGGAGGTGACCTGGCGGGCACTGGTCGTCCAGCCGGGGCTGTCCGCGCGGACGAACGCGACGCCGGTGTCGAGATCGAGTTCCTCGACGACATAGGTCTCGCCCTGATGCAGGTGAACTGCCCCTTCGTGCAGAGTAGCGGGGGCTCGGGCGGCGTCGGCGGTACCGAGCAGCCGGCCGGTCTCGCTGTCCACGATGGCCACCGGCGTACCGATACCGCCGCGCACGTCCACGGAATCGTGCGGCTCGGTCTCGGCGGTGACGAACCAACGCGCCGCCCCGGCGGCCCCGTTCTCCCGTCGTCGGATGAGGCCTTGTTCGGCCAGGTCTCCGATGACCTGGCCGGCACCGAAACGCTCCACTTCCTCGTCGGTGAGCGGCAGTTCCATGGCCGCACACAGCAACTGGGGGCCGAGTACGTAGGGGTTTCCCGGATCGGTGATCGTGGCCTCGACCGGTTTGTCCAGCAGTGCCCGAGGGTGGTGCACCAGGTAGGTGTCGAGGGGATCGTCTCGTGCCACCAGCAGCGCCAACGACCCGTGGGCATCGCGGCCCGCGCGTCCCACCTGCTGCCAGAAAGAGGCCACCGTCCCCGGGAAACCGGACAGCACCACCGCGTCCAGGCCCGCGATGTCGACGCCGAGTTCCAGCGCGTTCGTGGTCGCGACGGCCAGCAGCGAACCGTTCGACAGGCCCGCCTCCAGCTCTCGCCGGTCCTCCGGCAGATAGCCGCCCCGGTAGGCGGCCACCCGGTCCGCCAACACCGGATCGACCTCGCGCAGCAGCCTGCGCGTATCCATGGCGATGAGTTCGGCCGAGCGGCGGGAACGGGCGAAGGTCAGCGTCCGTGCGCCGGCGAGCACCAGTTCGGCCGTGAGCCGGGCGGCTTCCGAGGCCGCTCCCCGTCGCACCGGTGCTCCGTTCTCGCCGGTGCTCTCGGCCAGGAGTGGCGGTTCCCAGAACGCCACGGTGCGTGGGCCGCGCGGGGAACCGTCCTCGGTTACCGCCACACAGTCCGCGCCGATCAGCCGGGACGCCGCCGCCGCGGGTTCGGCCGTGGTCGCCGAGCACAGGATGAATACGGGTTCGGCTCCGTAGTGTGCGGTCAACCGACGTAGCCGGCGCAGGACCAGCGCCACATGCGATCCGAATACTCCCCGGTAGGCGTGGCATTCGTCGACCACCACGAAGCGCAGGCGGCGCAACAGGCGTGCCCAGCGCGGGTGGGCGCGCAACAGCCCCAGGTGCAGTATGTCCGGGTTGGTGAAGACCCAGCGGGCATTGGCCCGCACCCATTGTCGGATCTCGCCCGGGGTGTCGCCGTCGTATCCGGCGGCGTGGATATCGCGGAGCGGACCGTCGTGGGTGAGCGCGGCGACGGTCCGCAGCTGATCGGCGCCGAGCGCCTTCGTCGGGGCGAGGTAGAGCGCGGTCGCCCGGGGGTCGTCGAGCAGCGTACTCAGCACCGGCAGCTGGTAACCCAGCGATTTACCCGACGCGGTGCCGGTGGCGACCACTACATGGCGCCCCGAGATCGCCGATTCGGCGGTGGCGACCTGATGGCTCCACGCGGCGGTGATACCCGAGGCCCGCAATGCGTCGACGACCGTGGGGGGCACCCACTCGGGCCAGTCCGCGACCGAGGCGGCGCGTTCGGGAAGCTCCGCGATATGGGTCGGTTGGAGTTCCCCGTCGTGCTTGCCTTTCAGGACACGATTCAGCAACGATTGGCCGTAGCTGGAGCCGATCGTGTCCGTCGATCGGTGTTCTCGACCCCGGGGATTCACGGCGTCCAGTCTTCCAGGCGGCCACGAAGTGTGAAACGTGTGCGTCCGAGTTGCGCTACCTGCGATTTCGATACCAAATAGCGATCTGGGTCACAGTAGTGTTGCCGGACCGAATCCTGGTTATCGAGAGGCAAACATACCGGAAGTCCAGAATACGGCAATCTGTCCCTTATCTGCGCATTCGCAAGATCAGGTTTTTTGCAAATTGTCGGTAACTCCGCTGTTGAATTGCCCGAAGACATGGTTCACTGGGTCCTGGTCGCAAGCTTCTGTGTTCGAGGGACGGATGCAAAGTCCAAACCGTCGGCAGGGGATCGATGTTGCGACCGGTGTACATGGTGGTATTTCGTGAGAAAGAAGCCAACAGTACAGCGGTCGGAACGGGCCCGGTGGACGAAACCCAGTTGTCCGCCGTTCCGAGTAAGAAAAGAGAAGGAACAGAATGGCACAGGGAACTGTGAAGTGGTTCAACGCGGAGAAGGGTTTCGGCTTCATCGCGCCGGAGGATGGCTCCGCTGACGTCTTCGTTCACTACTCCGAGATCCAGGGTTCGGGATTCCGCACCCTCGAGGAGAACCAGAAGGTCGAGTTCGAGGTTGGCCAGGGCACCAAGGGCCCGCAGGCCACCGGAGTCCGCGCGCTCAGCTGAGCACGTGACATCCATCTCGTCCCTCACCCCCATAACGGCGGTGAGGGACGAGCTATATCCGGGTAGATCCGCATCACACCGCGCGGCGCGGCCGGCCGGCGACACTGCATACTGAACGCGTCGACGCCTACGCCCGGTGGTTTCTCGCAACCGCTCGACCATGCGCAGCGTCAAGGTATAAACGTCTCTGGTGGCTTCGAACGTTTGTTGCCGCCATTACCCCAGCCGCGCCCGCGCCAATGGTGCCGAGCAGGTCGAGAGGAAAGGTGTATCCACCGGTGGCAACACGAGACCGCAGTGCAGCCGACCAGGGGCGCCCCCTGCGTCGTCTCGTGATCGTCGAGTCTCCGACCAAGGCTCGGAAGATCGCGCCCTATCTGGGCCGTGACTACACGGTGGAGGCCTCCGTCGGCCATATCCGGGACCTGCCGCGCGGCGCGGCCGATGTCCCGGCCAAATACAAGGGCCAGGACTGGGCCCGCCTCGGAGTCGATGTCAACAATGACTTCGAGCCCATCTACGTCATCAGCCCGGACAAGAAGAGCAAGGTCACCGAACTCAAGAGCCTGCTCGCCGAGGCCGACGAGCTGTATCTGGCCACCGACCCCGACCGCGAGGGCGAGGCCATCGCCTGGCATCTGCTGGAAACCCTGAAACCGAAGATCCCGGTCCGGCGAATGGTGTTCCACGAGATCACCGAACCGGCCATCCGCGCGGCCGCCACCGATACCCGCGAACTGGACAACGACCTGGTCGATGCCCAGGAGACCCGGCGCATCCTGGACCGGCTCTACGGCTACGAGGTCAGCCCGGTGCTGTGGAAGAAGATCATGCCGCGGCTGTCGGCGGGCCGGGTGCAGTCGGTCGCCACCCGCGTGATCGTGCAGCGGGAACGCGAGCGGATGGCATTCCGCTCGGCGGAGTACTGGGATATCGCGGCCAAGCTCGACGCGGGCGGTGAGGCGGACGCCACCAATCCGCGGATCTTCTCGGCGCGACTGGTCGATATCGACGGTTCCCGCGTCGCCACCGGCCGAGACTTCGGCCCCGACGGGCAGCTCAAAGCGCCTTCCCAGGCGAATGCGAAGGATGTTCCGCGGGTCGTCGTGCTGGACGAGGCCTATGCCCGCCGGCTGGCCGAAGCGCTCGACGGCGCCGATCTCGTGGTGTCGTCGGTCGAGTCCAGGCCCTATACCCGCAAGCCCTACGCACCGTTCATGACATCCACGCTGCAGCAGGAGGCGGGCCGCAAACTGCGATTCACCTCGGAACGCACCATGCGGGTGGCGCAGCGGTTGTACGAGAACGGCTACATCACCTATATGCGTACCGACTCGACGACCCTGTCCGAGTCGGCCATCCACGCCGCACGCACCCAGGCCACCCAGCTCTACGGAGCGGAGTACCTGCACCCCACCCCCCGCCAGTACAACCGGAAGGTCAAGAACGCCCAGGAAGCACACGAGGCCATCCGTCCGGCCGGCGACACCTTCGCCACGCCCGGCCGGCTGCACTCCCGGCTCGACGAGGACGAGTTCCGCCTCTACGAATTGATCTGGCAGCGCACGGTCGCCTCGCAGATGGCCGACGCACGGGGCACCACCCTGACGGTGCGGATCACCGGCACCGCCGGGACCGGTGAGGAATGCGTATTCGCCGCGTCCGGGCGGACCATCACCTTCCCGGGTTTCCTGAAGGCGTACGTGGAGAGCGTCGACGAGGAGGCGGGCGGCCAATCCGACGACGCGGAGAACCGCCTGCCCGACCTGTCCGAGGGCGAGGCCGTCACCGCGGTCGAGCTGACCCCGGACGGGCACAATACCAATCCACCCGCCCGCTACACCGAGGCGTCGCTGGTCAAAACCCTGGAAGAGCTGGGCATCGGCCGGCCGTCCACCTACTCGTCGATCATCAAGACCATCCTCGATCGCGGCTACGTGTACAAACGCGGTAGTGCGCTGGTGCCGTCATGGGTGGCGTTCTCCGTGGTCGGCCTGTTGGAGGAGCATTTCGGCCGGCTGGTCGACTTCGACTTCACCGCCGCCATGGAAGACGATCTGGACGCCATCGCGGCCGGTCGTGAGCGGCGGGGAAACTGGTTGACCGGGTTCTATTTCGGTGGCGACCACGGCGCCGAGGGGTCGGTTGCCCGCTCCGGTGGGCTGAAGAAGATGGTCGGCGACCGGCTCGACGAGATCGATGCCCGCGAGGTCAATTCGATCAAGCTGTTCACCGACGCGGACGGCCGCGATGTCGTGGTGCGCGTCGGTCGATACGGTCCGTATCTCGAACGGATGGTCACCGACCCGGACAACCCCGACGCCGAGCCGGTCTCACAGCGCGCCAACCTGCCCGACGACCTTCCCCCGGACGAGTTGACGCCCGAGGCGGCCGAAAAACTTTTCGCCACTCCGCAGGAGGGACGTTCCCTCGGCGCCGATCCGGCGACCGGACACGAAATCGTGGTGAAGGACGGTCGGTTCGGTCCGTACGTCACCGAGATCCTGCCCGAGCCGGTCGAGGACTCGGCGAACGGTAGGAAAACGGCCAAGAAGACCGGTCCGAAACCGCGCACCGGTTCGTTGTTCAAGTCCATGGACCCGGCGACCGTCACCCTCGACGAAGCCCTGAAGGTGCTGTCGTTGCCCCGCGTGGTCGGTACCGATCCGGGGTCCGGTGAGGAGATCACCGCCCAGAATGGCCGTTACGGTCCCTACCTGAAGAAGGGCACCGATTCCCGTTCCCTGGCCGCCGAGGACCAGATCTTCACGGTCACCCTGGAAGAAGCGCTGAAGGTCTATGCCGAACCCAAGCGCCGCGGTAGACAGGCCGCGGCGGCACCGCCGCTGCGGGAACTCGGCACGGATGCGGCCACCGGCAAGCAGATGGTGATCAAGGACGGCCGGTTCGGCCCGTACGTCACCGATGGGGAAACCAACGCCAGCCTGCGCAAGGGCGATGATATCGCGACGATCACCGACGAGCGTGCCTCGGAACTGCTGGCCGATCGACGGGCGCGCGGCCCGGTGAAGAAGACCGCGAAGAAGGCGGCGGCGAAGAAGACCACCGCGAAGAAGGCCACGGCGAGCCGGGCCACATCGCGTTCGGGTGGGGAGACGGAATAACCCGGCCACCCGGGCGGGATCGTGAGGACGCGATCGACCTCCCGACGAGCAGCGGTCTCTTCCGGGGCGCCCCGATGAGCGGGTCCGTGGACACGCCGCCCTCGGCGAGCCGGTCCCCGGTGTGCTGTCATCCGATCGACCGCGAACGACACGGGACCGAGATCCTGGTATCGGCGCGTCGGACAAGGCATGGCCCCGCCTTCACTTCGGCCCGCCCGCGGGACCGTGCCGGCCGTGGATGGATGGCGCAGACCGGTGCCCCATTAGGGTGTAGCGCATGGCGGGTGTCTTCGATCGTCTGGTCGGCCAGGAAGCGGTGGAATCCGCGCTGACCGCCGCCGCGGTCGCCGCCCGGTCGGGGGTGGTCGCGGGCGCGATGACACATTCGTGGCTGTTCACCGGGCCACCGGGGTCGGGCCGGTCCGTTGCCGCCCTCTGCTTCGCCGCCGCACTGCAGTGCACCGACCCGGGCACACCAGGCTGCGGTCGCTGCCATGCCTGCACCACCACCATGACCGGTACGCACGGTGACGTGCGTCGCGTCGTTCCCGAGGGTCTGAGTATCTCCACCAAGGAGATGCGCGAGATCGTGCAGATCGCGGCCCGCAGGCCGAGCACCGGCCGCTGGCAGGTGGTGGTGATCGAGGACGCCGACCGCCTCACCGAGGCGGCGGGCAATGTATTGCTGAAAGTGGTCGAGGAGCCGCCGGACCGGACGGTGTTCTTGCTGTGCGCCCCGTCGGTGGACCCGGAGGACATATCGATCACCCTGCGGTCCCGATGTCGTCACATGCATCTGGTGACCCCGTCCGTCCCGGCGATCGCGCGGGTATTGCGGGAACAGGACGGGATCGACGAGAGGGCCGCCGCGTGGGCGGCCGCGGTCAGCGGCGGCCATATCGGGCGGGCGCGTCGGCTCGCCACCGACGAGGAAACACGGGCCCGGCGCAAACGAGCACTGTCGCTGGTGACCGCGGTATTCCGCCCCGGCACCGCCTACGCTGCCGCCGACGAACTGGTCAAAGCCGCCGACGACGAGGCCAGACAGTTGAATGCCGACCGCGACGAGCGCGAACGCGAGGAGCTCGCGACCGCCCTCGGCGCCGGCGGAACCGGAAAGGGCGCCGCGAGCGCCACCCGCGGCTCCGCCGGCGTACTCAAGGACCTCGAACGTCGCCAGAAATCCCGAGCCACCCGCACCGGCCGCGACGCCCTCGACCGCGCCCTCATCGATGTCGCCGGCCTCTACCGTGACGCCTTGGCCCTCCGCTTCGGAACCGATGCCGCGGTCCCCGGCATCACCATGAACCACCCCGATATGGCCGATCAGGCCCGCGACCTCGCCGACCGTGTACGCCCCGAGGGTCTGCTCCGGTCGGTGGAAGCCGTTCTCGCCTGCCGGGAGGCCCTGGACCACAATGTCAAACCCCGTTTCGCGGTAGCGGCCATGGTCGCGGGCCTCATCGCCGCGCAAGCCCCCTGACCACCCGTTTTCGCATTCGGTGGTGCGAGACGATAGACTCGCCACGCCGAACGGCATGCCGCCTTAGCTCAGTCGGTAGAGCGCTTCACTCGTAATGAAAAGGTCGGGGGTTCGATTCCCCCAGGCGGCTCCACCTTTTCCCGGCGGGATCCCGAGGTCGGTGACGACCGCTTTGATCCGCTTGACCCGGAACCGTCCGTCCAACCCCCGCCACCGCCCCGCGCTGCACTATGCCTTGCCATATTGGTCACAGCGGTCTCCAATACGGTCGCAGGGTGGCCGGCAGGCTGCCCGCACGCACGAGCCGCATGGCTCGAAGTCCGGTCCAACGATCTGGTGAGGGCAGTTCACCAGCGCTTTCGAAGGGACGGGCGAGTTCCGATGGTGCCGGGCGTGTCGTATCCGAAGGATCGGTATGAGATCATTCGGCTTCCGGATGACGCTCGAACGGCAGCGCTGGGTAACACCGCGGTAACGGGTCGGAGTGGAGCCCACGATAGTACTGGCGGTACCCGCCCATGGTCGCGAGCGAGTCGGCCGTTCGTGCGGCGTACAACCAGGTTTCCGCCGCCTTGCCATGGGAAGTGGAAGGCGCGCTACGTCGCCATCCTCTCTGTCGGCAGGAAATAACGGGACGTAACGAAATTCGGCGCACGATGGAAACGAATTGGGAAATATTCGGCTTCGATCTTGCGTCCAGGTCCGATCGGGTTCGTATCGTAAATTCCGCCGGTATTTCTTCGTCCGGCTCGCCGGTATTTCTTCGTCCGGCTCGGTGGGGGTGGCCGTTCAGAGGTTTCACTGCCGGGTTCCGTGAGATCGAATACGGTTGCCTCTCCGCTCGCCTGGTTGGTTTGTGCTGTTCAGGAGGATACGGCGAAGAGTGCGAGACTGTAGAAAGCAGACACTGCGAGCGGATGGCGGGTGTCCGACCATTGCGGCGGCAGTGCGGCACGGTCGTATACCCGCTATGGCGGATGAGCAATCCTCCACGGGATTTCCAGTGGGGAAATCCAGTTCTCGTCCGGTGGCGCGGGCACGGGAATTTATGTGAAGTCAGGACGACGAGTGGGTCGGCTTCGGACAGGAAGGTCTGCTCGGCCGGGTTCTTCTCACCGCTCCATTGCTGCCGACATCCGCCACAGAGTCACGTTCGCCTTCCCGAACGTCGCGTTCCGCACACCGGCGCCGCAGAGGACGACGGTGTAGGTGTCGGGTGGGGAAGTGGCCCATAGTCCGTCGTGTGGGTACGCGGGGCGAGGATCGCGGAGTCCTTTGTCAGGTTTGCGATGGGGGGTCTGCGGGCGCGGGCGCATGGGGCGCCGGCTCGATCCGGAAGACCGGGCAGCGAGGTGCGGCGGCGGCGAACGCGTCGGGGTCGGCGGATTCGACCGTGCCGGATCGGATCATGAACTGTACGCCGTGCGGCACTTTCTCCGGGAATGCCCGCAGCACCGGCTCCCGCTCGGACGCCGGCAGTTCCACCAGCGAAACCCGTTGGTTGCGCCGACCTTTCGCGAGCACACCCCACCCCGCGGCGCGGGCGTTGCGTACCCAGTCCGCGTCGTCGAATCCGCCGACCACATACATCACCCCGTCGACGGTGAGCGGGGAGACCGGTGTGGTGCGCAATTGCCCGGTTTTGCGGCCGGGAACCGAGAGAACTCGCATCGTGCCCACCGCGAGGCCGAGCCGCTGGAACGCGATCACCACTCGGTTGAGTCGCTTCAGGCGCCGCCGCAGCCGGTCGTTTTCGCTGGTCATGGTTACTCCTTGTCGCTGTCCGGGGCGTTGTCGGCCTCCGGCCACGGCATACCGTGGTCGATATCGTGTGCGGTTCGTTCCAACCAGGTGATTTCGGCGTCGCGCAGATGGTGGAGGTATTCGGCTTCCAGCAGCACCGCGCGAGGCAGACCGGTCACGTATTCCGCCTGCATCCGGCTCGCGTCGGCGGCGTCCTCGCGCAGCCGCTCGGCGCGCCGCCGCAGCAGCCGCGCGGCGTTGTCGGGGGTCAGCGCGGGCAGGTGGGCCAGTGCGGCGACGAATCGGGGGTATTCGTTCACCGGCTCGGTCAGGAATCGCTCCAGCAGTGTGTTCAGCGCTTCCCGACCGGTTTCGGTGATCTCGTAGACCGTCCGTTCCGGGCGGGTGCCGGCGCGGGCGGTGCCGGCCCGCCGTACGTATTCCGCGCGTTCGAGTCTGCCGATCGCGTCGTAGAGCGATCCACCGCGCAGCTTCACCACATCGTCCACATGCCGCTCGCGGATGGCGATCTTCATTTCGTACGGATGTCGTGGTCGCTCCGCCAGGAGCGTCAGCACCGCCAGTGTCAGTGGCGTCTCCACCGCGCGCGGTTCCCGGGCCACCGGCACCCCTTATAGTCGATTTCGTCTAGTCGAGTTCGACTATAAGCCGCTGGTGTCCTGCGACGCAACAGGAAGGATGCGCCGGCTTGTCGAAGTCGAGGCGAACTCGGTGTCGATACCGGTCGACGTGATGTCGGTGCAGGGCGTGAGAGGCCGACGACCGGAGCTCATCGCGGCAAGCGAGGAGCCCAGGACGAGGAAGAATCACTCGCCCGGGCGGTGGCTATGGCCTCGACTTCGACGAGCCGGTCGTCATATTCCGACACCGTCCGTTCGGCGTGGGGTGGCTCACAGGACGATGACGTTCTTCCCGCGGGTGTGTCCGCTCTGACCGGCGGCGAATGCCTGCGGGACCTCCTCGAGCGTGAAGGTCCGCGCGATGGGGACGGTGAGCTTGCCCTCGGCGGCGAGATCGGCCAGGCGCTGGATGTGGGAGCCGTCGGGCCGCGCCCAGACCACGTGGCCGCCGTGTTCGGCGACGGTGCCGTCGGCGATGGAGGCGTGTCTACCGCCCTCGGCGAGGACGGCGAGGGTGACGTCCAATTGGCCGCCCACGAAATCCGCGACGGCCTGCACGCCGCCGGATGCCAGTTCCCGGACCTGGTCGGCGAGACCCTCGCCGTAGGCCAACGGTTCGGCGCCGAGCTCGCGGAGGAAATCGTGGTTGGTCGGGGACGCGGTGCCGAGTACCCGGGCACCACGGGCCTTCGCGATCTGGACGCCCAGGCTGCCGACACCGCCCGCCGCGGCATGGATCAGCACGGTGTCGTCCGCGTCGACCTCGAGCAGGTCGAGGGTGCGCAGAGCGGTTCCCCCGGCCAGCGGGAGCGCTCCGGCCTGCTCCCAGGTCAGCGTGGCCGGTTTGCGCGCCACGTGCGCTGCCTCGACCGCTACCAGTTCGGCGAAGGTGCCGCCGTGCAGGATGTCCTTGCGGGCATAGGCCAGCACCTCGTCGCCCACCGCGAATTCGGGGGTGTCGATACCGGTTTCGACCACCACCCCGGCGACGTCCCAGCCCGGGATCACGGGGAATTGTGCGTCGATCAGACCGTCCAGACCGCCCGACATCGCCTTCCAGTCGACGGGGTTGACGCCTGCCGCGCGGACCTCGATCAGTACCGATCCGGGGAACACTTTGGGTTTCGGCAGTTCGCCGATCCGCACATCGGTGTTCTCGGAGGTGTACCGGTCATATATGGCTGCCCGCATGGTCGCAATCCCGTCCGTCTCGGTTTCGGCTGTCGTCCCGTGCAACAGCGGTACCCGTCCGATATTCCGGCCGGCCCGCTGCCGAGTTATGCCGCGCTTCGGGCGTATCCGCGTCCCCTCGTGGCGGGGTTCGACCCCCTCGTTAGGGTCGCCGGATGGGTCAACGAACGGTCGAGAACGCCTACGCGGCGCGTTCCCGGGAGTACATCGAGCTTTTCGGATCGGTCGACAGTGTGCACGCCGATGATCTCGCGATGGTGCGGCGATGGGCCGAACTGTCCGGAGGTCGGGTGCTCGATATCGGTTGCGGTCCCGGGCAGCTGTCCGCCTATCTGCATGGGCTGGGGTTCGACGTCACCGGGATCGATCCCGTCCCGGAGTTCGTCGAACACGCCCGGGCACGGTATCCGGGGCCGTCCTTCGAGGTGGGCTCGGCGCAAACACTGGATCTGCCCGGCGGATCGGTCGCCGGGATCCTGGCATGGTATTCCCTGATCCACCTGCCGCCGGCCGAGCTCGACGGGGTTCTCACCGAGTTCCGGCGGGTGCTCGCCCCGGGCGGTGTGGTGCTCCTGGGTTTCTTCTACGGTGCCGCGGTGGAGGAGTTCCCACACAAGGTGGTGGCGGCATACAAGTGGCCGGTCGACGAGTTGGCGCGCCGGTTGTCCGCGGTGGGTTTCCAGGAGCGGGAGCGTCTGACCCGAACGGGCGGAGGACACCGTCCGCACGGGGCCCTACTGGCCCGTAGCGTGGCATGAGCGGCCGGCGCCCGGAGGCGGTAGCGCAGTGTAATCACGCAGGGCCCCGCTCATGCCGAATGGACACAGCCTGAGCGGTATGGGTTCACCGAGACCGGGCGACGTTGACCGGGCTCGGCGAACTCCCGCTCAACCCGCGGCCGCGGGCCGCAGGCCGGTGCGGTCGATGATCCGGGCCAGTTCGGTATTGAACTTCTCGGATGCTTCCAGATTGGTGAGATGGCCGGTCGGCCACACGTGGTAGTCGCTCAAGTGGCCGGTCTCCTGGAGGGTGTCGGCGATGAGGCGGGACATCCGCTCCGGCAGCAGCCGGTCATACCGGCCGGCGATCACGAGGGTGGGGACGGTCAGGTGGCGGGCGGCGTCGCCCAGGTCCATATCGGCGAGGATGGCCGCGTGCCTGCCGCGGGTGAGCGGACGGCACGAGCGCACGATATCGAGGGCGAAATCGGCTATTTCCACGGACGCCTCGGGGCCCATGATCCGGTCCATCAGCAGTCGGCGCACCAGCGGACCGCCCGGGATGGGGACGGGGGTGGTGAGGGCTGTTTCGGCGATCAGCATGGGCATCCGGATCTCCGAGCCGAACA
>NZ_BAFU01000005.1 GCF_000308495.1 Nocardia brevicatena NBRC 12119
CTTGGTGAATGCGGCGGCTTTGTCCGAAGTACAGCGTGGATTGGACTCTACTACAGAGCGTAGCGCTCGGCCCCCGGCGACAGCAGCCGTAGGGTCGAGCGGATGAGCTCGTTGGCGCCGCAGGACGCGACCATGTACTGGCTGTCGCGCCGTATCCGCAACGACCAGTTCCTGCTGTACTGCTTCGCCGAATCCGAATGCGGTACCCCTGAACTGCGGCGGGCGATCGTCGACCGGTGCGCCGCGATTCCGGAACTGCGGGTGCGGTTGCGCGAGGATCCCACCGGCCTGTCGTATCCGAGGTGGGTTCCCTGTGTACCGGCGTCCGACCAATTCGTGGACCACGCTTCGCAGGGGTGGGGGTGGTCACGGCTGCTGCGGGCACTCGGGGAGCTGCTGCACACCGGTGTCGATCCCGTGTATCGCCCTTGGCGCCTGCACGTCTTCCGCGGTATCCGCGAGGCGCCCACCGGCGATCCGTTCTCGACCGTGGTGGTGCTGCAGACATCACATGCCCTCGCCGATGGTCGGGGTGCCGCTCGGCTGGCACGGGGGCTGTTCACCGGTTCCGGGGAGACCGAGCGGAGTGGGACGGACCGGAACATCGCGGTACCGCGTATCGGGGGGCGGGCGCCGGGTGCGGAAACGGCGGTGCCGGACAGGGAGCGTGGCGTCGCGAGATGGCCGGGTCGGGCGGTGCGGGCGGTGGCCTCCCGATTCCCGGCCGGGTACGCGGCGGCCCGCATGCCGACCGATATCGTGCGAACGCTGGGCCGTGGTGTGCGAGCTCACCGCGCACAACGGGAACTGGCCCGGCTGACCTCGGAAGGCCGCCTGCCCGGGCCCGCTCCCGGCTATCCACCGGGGCCGCTGAACGGGCCCGAACAGGTCACCGGGCATACGGTTCGGGTGATCGTCCGCCCGGTCGAGGACTTCCGGGTATCGGGGCACAGCATCACGGTGGTGGCGTTGACCGCGGTGTCCCTCGCGGTGGAGCGGTACCTGGCCTCTCGTGGCGAGAGCGTGCGCCGGCTGGGGGCGCAGGTGCCGATGGCGCTGCCCGAAGTGGCGGGGGTGCGCAACAACTATCGCAGTCTCGGCGTGGACTTGTGCGCCGGCGAGTCCGACCTGCGGCGGCGGGCCGCCGCCATAGCCGAGGTGCTCGCCGCACGGCGCTCGCGGGCCGTTCACCCGCTTCTGGCCGTCCAGGACGCCGTGACCGCGGCGGTGCCCGCCCTCGTGCACCGCCGGGACGTGCAGCGGTTTCCGATCGAGACCATACCGGGCACCGTGGCCGGCCACACCGTGCTGTCGAGTGTCGACCGCGGTCCCGCCGATCTCACCTTCGGCGGGGCTCCCGTTCGGTTCACCGCCGGTTTTCCCGCGCTCGGGTCCGTGATGCACCTGACCCACGGGCTGCACGGTCTCGGCGGAACCGTGACCTTCTCGGTGCACGCCGACCCGGCCGCTGTTCCGGATATCGACGTCTACACCGAACGGCTGCGCTCGGCGCTGGGAGAGGTCGTCGCAGCGCATCGGATGTCCCCCGGTTCCCCGGGGCCGTAGGGCCCGTCTCCTCGGCCCGGTCGGGTCCGGGACGGACCGTGGTCGTGATCGCCGATATCCCCGGTGGCGGCTTCTCTCCCGCCGTGACCCCGAAATGGCGGGGTCCGCCGGGCGGGACCGGCCGTTTTTACGTCTGGGTGACGTGGACGGTATGCTGCTCGGCGGAGGATTCGCCTAGTGGCCTATGGCGCTCGCCTGGAACGCGGGTTGGGTTAACAGCCCTCGCGGGTTCGAATCCCGCATCCTCCGCGGCGAATCCGCCGGTAGGTCCGATTTTCGGTCGCTACCGGCGGATTTTCTTCTTTCCCGGCCGGTACCCTTCCGAAGCCCGGACAACACCTGCTGCGCCTGGTCGCGGCATACCCCGTCGGTGATGCCCTTATGCGGGGCGATCCCTCCGCGACCGGAAGGATCTCGAGGCACTCCGGGCGTCGACGCGGCCCCCGATAACGGAGGGTGGACACAGCCGCTACACTGGCTGGCGGATCCCGCGCGGCGCGCATCCTGTGAACTCCCCCAGGGCCGGAAGGCAGCAAGGGTCAACGGGCTCTGCCGGGTGCGCGGGGTCCCCTTCTTTTTCATCTGCCGATTCCATTTGTCGCCGTTTCTCGGCAACCACCCGGGTAACGTGGTCCAGGGGCCGGCGTCCGATCGGCCTCCCCGAAATCGACCAACCCCACGCTGCTTGGAAAGGCTGTCCAGGATGCCCCGGCAAACGCAGATCGGCTTGATGAGCCACGAGGAGCTCGTGTCCGAACACGAACTCCAGACCGCGAACTATGCGAGGCTCCACACCGAGAAGCTCACGCTGGATCTGACCAGGGGTAAACCCTCGCCGGAACAACTCGACCTTTCCGCCGCCCTGCTCTCCCTGCCCGGCGACGGCGACTACCGCGACGGCACCGGCACCGATTGCCGCAACTACGGGGGTCTGCAGGGGCTCCCGGAACTACGCGCCATCTTCGGCGAACTGCTCGGTATCCCGGTGTCGAACCTGATCGCGGGCAACAATGCCAGTCTCGAACTGATGCACGACATCATCGTCTACGCGACCCTGCACGGCACGGTGGATTCACCGCGCCGCTGGGCGGACGAGCCGACGGTGAAGTTCCTCTGCCCCAGCCCCGGCTACGACCGGCATTTCGCGATTACCGAATCGCTCGGATTCGAGATGATTCCCGTCCCGATGCTGCAGGACGGCCCCGATACCGCCGCCATCGCCGCGCTGCTCGCCGACGATCCGCAGATCAAGGGCCTGTGGGCGGTGCCGAACTACTCCAATCCGACCGGTGTGGTCTTCTCCGAAGACGTTGTGCGCGAATTGGTTTCGATGCCCGCCGCGGCTCCCGACTTCCGTCTGTTCTGGGACAACGCCTACGCGGTGCACCCGCTGACCGATACCGCCGCCCCGGTGCTGGATGTGCTCGGTATGGCCGCCGCTGCCGGGCACCCCCACCGTCCCCTGGTCTTCGCCTCCACCTCGAAGATCACCTTCGCGGGGGCGGGGGTGAGCTTCTTCGGCGCCACCACCGAGAACCTGGACTGGTATCTGCGTCATGCGGGTAAGAAGAGCATCGGCCCGGACAAACTCAACCAGCTGCGTCACCTGCGGTTCTTCACCGACGCTGCCGGGGTGCGCGCGCATATGCAGAAGCACCGCGCCATTCTGGAACCGAAGTTCGCGCTCGTTCTGAAGGTCCTGGAAGAGCGGCTGGGTGCCGGCAAGGTCGCGTCCTGGACCGAGCCGAAGGGTGGCTATTTCATCAGCCTCGATGTGCTGGAGGGCACTGCGGCACGGGTGATCGAACTGGCCAAGGAAGCGGGTATCGCGCTCACCGCGGCCGGGTCGGCCTTCCCGTACAAGAAGGATCCGGAGGACAAGAACATCCGGATCGCCCCGAGCTTTCCCGCGCTGCCGGAACTGGAGAAGGCGATGGACGGGCTGGCGACCTGCGTTCTGCTCGCCGCGACGGAGAAAATGCTCGGTAAATAAGCGGAGGACAGGCCACGAGGGCGGTGTCGGTTCTCGGACCGGCACCACCCTCGTTCGCTCAGGCGGGCTTGTGGGCGAGGACGGCGAACATGGTCACCGAGAGGTGGATATCACCGACCGTGGCACCGGCGGCCAGATCGTTCAACAGTTCCGTACGCTGCGCCTCGGTGATGACCCGCCGGGCGACGGCCATGGCCGAGATACGGCTGACCAGCGCGCCCGCCCCGACCGAACGATCCTGGACCAGGGCATGCGAGCCGACTTCGTCGACGACGAGCCCGGCCTTGGTCAGCAGGCCCGGCAGCCTGCGGCCGGAGAACGGGTTGGTGGTGTTGATGAGCAGGGTGTCGATGACCTCCCGCACCACTCGGCGGTCACCGGGGTGCACGATCGCGGTGCCCCAGTCGGAGTCCACTACCACCGCGCGTCCGCCGGAGCGCAGTACCCGGGCGATCTCGCGGGCGGCCCGGATGGGGGTGGTGAGGTGCTGGAAGACGCGCTCACACAGGACGGCGTCGAAGGTGTCGGAGCCGAACGGCACGCCGTAGGCATCACCGGAGTGGAAGGTGGCCCGTGATCCGGCGGCGGCGGCATTGCGCTCGGCGGCGGTCAACAGGTGCGGATCGGGTTCCACCCCGACCGCCCGGCCGTTCGGGCCGACCGCCTCGGCGAAGGTGATCGCCTCCGAGCCGGTACCGGAGCCGATATCGACAGCGCTTTCACCGGGCCGTAGGGCGAGCGCCTCGTGCGCCCAGGTTCGCAGGCGCGACAGGCCGGGCAGCGCGGCCTGTAGGTCGCGGACATCGACCAACTGGTCCTGGCCCGCGGCATCGAAACGGTCGGGCCGTAACCCGAAACTGTCCATGGATCCGTGTCCATCCACTGTGCGGAGTGCGGAAGTAGTTGTCGCCGTGTGTGGCATGCGCCGAGCCTACGCGGCAACCGTACCCGTCGCGCGGCAGGAACGCGCGGGGCGTTCGCTACCGAACGGTAATGAACTCGCTGGTAGCGGGTGTGGGCCGGGTACTGTTCGGGATGGCCCCGCCCGGGCCGGGTGGAATTGTCGTAAGACGTGTCTGGAGTAGGAGAGGTGCGTGGTATGGCCGAACTGTGTCTCGCCCAGGAGCCCGCGGCGGACGAGCTGCTGTCGAAGAGTCCGTTGGCGTTGCTCATCGGGATGCTGCTGGACCAGCAGTACCCGCTGGAACAAGCGTTTCGAGGCCCCTGGAAGATCGCCGACCGGATGGGCGGGCTGGATATCCACAAGATCGCCGAGGCCGATCCCGAGCAATTCGAACAACTGTGCGCCACCCCACCCGCCATCCACCGGTACGGCCGGGCCATGGCGCGCCGAATCCAAGATCTCGCCCGCTGCGTGATCGAACGGTACGACGGCGATGTCGAGGCCGTCTGGACCGCCGACGACCCGGACGGGAAGGAAGTACTGCGCCGGTTGAAGGACCTTCCGGGGTACGGCGATCAGAAGGCCCGTATCTTCCTGGCCATGCTCGGAAAGCAGCTCGGGGTTCGGCCCACCGGCTGGGAGGCCGCCGCGGGTGCCTATGCCGAGCCCGGTTCTCGGCGTTCCGCCGCGGATGTGGTGGACGCGGAGACGCTGCTCGAGGTTCGGGCGTTCAAGAAGCAGCTCAAGGCCGCCGGGAAGGGTTGATCGAAGCCGTTCGGGCCAGGGCGGCGGCCGCCGTTATCGGTCTCGAACTGCCGAAATATCCGAGAGCGGGGCCGGCGTGCGGCAAAACCTTGGTGCCTCGGTGGCGGCGGTGTTAACTTATTTGTTATGAACACCGGCCGCACCACCCCTCCGCGAGTCACATATGTGACCGCCGCGCTGGGCCTGCGGCTCCCGCCCACGCGGGAATTGTGTTGTTCCTCTTGCTGCGGCTGAGCGGGTCTTTCACCCGCCGGCTGCCTTATCGCCCCACCCGTAGGCATGTGTCCCGCTCGGCGGGACCCCAGCAAGGAACAGCAGCCATGTCTCTCCCCACCCTGGACCGATCCGGTACCGCCGCCGTCACCCGCCGTACCCGCACCCAGCGTCCGGTCGTCGCGCCCGAACTGCGGATCTCGGACAACCCCGCCGCGGCGGTACTGCGTGCCGCCCTCACCGGGCCCACCTTCCGCGATATCGCCGCCCGCGCCACCGGTCTGAGCACCGCGACGGTCAACCGCCAGGTCGCCGCCCTGCTCACCACGGGCCTGCTGCGTGAACGCCCGGACCTGACGGCCTCCGGTGCGGTGGGCCGGCCGCGGGTGCCGTTCGAGGTGAACCACGAGCGCTATCTGACCCTCGGCGTCCACGTGGGCGCCGCCTCCACCAAGATAGTCGTCGCCGATCTGCGCGGGCGGATCCTGGGGGGACTGTCCATCGCGACCCCGCAGACCGGGCAGGAATTCGCCGTCACCACCGTGGCCCGCAGCGCCAAGGCGTTCCTACAACGCTGGCACAAGCGGACACCACTGTGGGTGGGTGTGGCGATTGGTGGCCGGGTCGACACCCGCACTGGGGTGGTGGACCACCCGAAACTCGGCTGGCACGAGGCCCCGGTCGGCGCGGTATTCGGTGATGTCCTGGGGCTACCGGTCTCGGTGGCGCCACATGTGGAGGCGATGGCCGCCGCCGAACTGCTGTTGTCGCCGGCGGACCCGTCCGCCGGTGATGAATCCGGCCGGGTGGGTGCGCCGCGCGGGAGCAGCCTGTATTTCTATCTCCGGGAGACCGCCGGCGTGGCGGTGAGCCTGGACGGTCGGGTGCACACGCCGAGCAGTGGCCCCGGTTCGATCGCGCATCTGCCCACCGGCTCCGATATCACCTGCGCATGCGGCCGGCGCGGTTGCTTGGAGGCGACCGTGGGCGACCGGGCACTGCACGCGCAGGCGGTGGGCCGCGGCATCATTCCGGCGCACCACGGCAGCCAGGGCACCACCATCGCCGATCTCTACCGGGCCGCGGTCGCCGGTTCGGAACCGGCGCGCGGACTGCTGGCCGAACGGGCCGCCATCCTCGGCCGCACGGTGGCGCTCGTACGGGATATGTTCAACCCCGACCGGGTGCTGCTCGGCGGTCAGGCCTTCACGGCGTACCGGCCCGGCCTCGCCCACGTGGCGCGCGCGTTCTCCGAGGCGACGGTGTTGCCACCCACCGATATCAGGGTCACCGGCTATGCGTCGAAGGTGCAGGAATTCGCCGCCGTGGTCACCTCGCTGAGTGTGCTGTACGCGGACCCGCCGGCCGCCGTCCGCCGGGTGCACGCCTGACGGACGGCGGCCGGCCGCTCATGCTGTGTCGATTCGGCATGAGCGGCCGCCCTCCGCGGTCGCACTCCGCCACAGTCGGGGCCCGGCCGGGTCTGGACCGACCGGAGCGGCGTCGCGTCGGCGGCGTCGCGGAGGGAGGGAAGACCCGGGGTCACGAGGGCCCCGACCCGCGCCGCCTTTGGCGGCGCAATCGAACACGGACCGCTCATGCCGCGGGGAAGAGGGATTCGACAGCGGTGATGAAATATGGGAAATGGCCGGCGAAGCGGTGCAGGTTGCGGTCCTGATCGAACCCGCCGAACCAGTACAGGCCCGGAGCCTCGTCCGCGGCGGGGTCCAGGTCGCGGAAGACGCGGACCCAGTTATCGGCCCTGCCCCACACCACGGTGTAGGGCAGGGCACGGGAGAAGACCAGCTCCCGGTCGGCGGGCGGCACCCGGTCGGCACGAAGCTCGTCGAGTCCGCGGCGCAGCGCGTGGACCTGGCCGGTGAGCGTCCGGCCGTGGGCGGTGCGCAGCGGCAGGAAGCGCTGCGCGATCAGCACTCCGAGACCGGCGAGGGCTATCGCGACACCCACCAGCGCATGTCCCGACACGACCGCCGCCCCGATGGTTGCAGCAACGCCGACGACGAGCAGTCCACCGCCCAGCCAGAGCGGCAGCCTGCGCCGAGTGGCGTCGAAGAAGGTACCGCGCTTCACCGCGTCGGCGAACATGGCCGCGCGCAGGGGTTCCACCTGCATCCGGCCGGGGCGGCGCAGTTCGGACAGGGCCACCGTCTCGGTGCCGGCGGGTAGGAGGGCCTCGTAGAGGGCTCGCTCATAACCACGCAGTTGGTCGTCGGGCGGGTTGATCCGGGTGATTCGCCAGTCGGAATCGTCGACCGGGTCGATCCAGATATAACGGCGGACCGCCAGATCGACGACGGTGGCGGCGATATCGGTGGGGTCCGCGTGCTCCTCCAACAGCACACCGGCCTCGCCGGGCAGCAGGCCGTCGGGGGAGGCGAACTGGGTCCGGCCGTCCGCGTGCACCAGCGGTTCGATGGTCTCGGCCGCGGCCGGCCGCCGGGCCCGGACGATATAGCCGGCCAGCGCGGCCATGGCCAGGAACAGCACGCCGAACGCGACGAGAGCCGGGCCGGTGAGGGTGAAGATCGAACCGCCCGAGGACTGGATATCGGCGTTCGCAGGCACGGTGCCGGGCGGAATCTGCAGGGTGAGGTCGACGGCTTCGCCCTTGCGCAGGTTCGTCTGGTCCAGGTACAGCATGCCGTCGGCCTCGATATGCACATGGGCGCAGGGGCGCGCGTTACCGGGTGGGCCGAGCTTGCAGTCCACTATGCCCATTTCGAAACTGGGACTGATGAGCGAGGCGTGGATCTCCGCGATATCGGCGTTCAGCGCGCCTATCCACCGGAAGACCTGACTGCCCTCGGCGTTGTTGACGGTGTTGTGCACCGAATAGCGGAAGGCCGATTCACCGGGGCCCGCCTCGATGGTGAACAGGTCGTCGGCCACCTGTGCGGTGCCCGCACCGGATGATTCGATATCGGTGACCTGGAAACGCCGTTCGGAGTGCTCGTCGAGCCGGATCCGCAGTGGCAGCGACATCTGAAACCGGTCACCCGCGGGGACGGTCACCTTCTCGTCGACTTCGAGCACACCTTCGCGGTTCAGCTTCATATCCACAGTAATGGCGACGCCGGTGGGCTGCGCCCAAGCGGTCGGTGTGCCCGTCGCGAGCAGTCCGACGATCACGAGCAGCAGCGCTACAGCGCCCCCCCGAAAAGTGAGCATGACTCGATACTCTAAACAGCCTGCTATATCTTCGTCAGGGCTGTAGAAGATCGGGAAGGGTGGGGGAGTGACGCGACCACCGTACGGATATGGGCCGGTTCCGCCAGGTGGGCAGCCGTTTTCGGGGAGTCGACGTCCACCCTACGGGCAGCGGCCGTCGGTTCCACCCGGTCACCGTCCCCCGTATGCTCCCGGCTCTCCCGGATACGCAGCGCCACAGGGCTTCCCTCGCCCGTCCTACGGGCCGTCGCCCGGATACCCCAGCCGGGGACCGGTTCCCGGCCACCGGCCCCGAGCCGCACCCCCGATGCCACCGCCGGCGGCCTATCGCAGACCGGGCCCGCCGCCGCGTCGCTCCGGTGGCGGGGGCGCAACGACCGCGCTGTTCGTGGTGGTGGTGTTGGTCGTGGTGCTCGGCCTGGCGCGCGTCGCGCTGACCTCGGTGGGGATGGATATCAGCGCCGGTCCGCGACCTGAGCACAGCTATGACAACGGCGATTCCGGGCCCGCCGAGACCGCGCGGAATCCGCTGCTCACCGATCCGAACACCACCCTGCTGCCCGCCGACTGCGATTACGCCCCGTGGGGCACCGACGAGTCGACGGCGCGCGCCTTCTTCGGTAGCGCCGCGAAATGCCTGGAAGAAGCCTGGCGGCCGCTGTTGGAACAGGCGGAGCTGCCGTTCACCGCGCCGACGGTGAACGTGACGGAGGACACGGACGGTATCACCACCCCGTGTACCGGGACGACCAGCAATTTCGCGGCGTTCTACTGTCCGGCCAACAAGAGCATCTATATGCCGATCAGTCAGTTGCAGACCGATATGTACGGGGACAACTGGGTCGTGTACCTGTCGGTGTTCGCCCATGAGTACGGCCACCACGTACAGAACCTGTCCGGGATTCTGCGCAAGGTCAACAGCGACCGGATCGATCTCGGGCCCCGCACTCCGCAGGGGCTGGAGCTGTCGCGTCGGGTCGAACTGCAGGCCAACTGCTTCGACGGTATGTACCTGGCGTCGTCGGGGCAGGGCGGGTCGCTGACATCCGGTCAGCTGGGTCTGGCCCGCGAGGACGCCGGTGGGCGTGGCGACCAGAGCGGTGATATGCGCGATCACGGTTCGCCGGAGAACAGCGGTCTATGGTTCGGCCGTGGGGCGGACAACAACCGGGCGGCGCAGTGCAATACGTTCACCGCGTCGGCGGGTGAGGTCGGCTGAGGCCGCGTTTGTCCGTCCGCAGATCCATCAGCCACTGGGTCATCTGCGCGGGTGTCGCGTCGCGGCCTATCAATTCGGTGACCACGTGTCCGGCGCAGGCGGAGTCGAGCGCCCGCGCGGCGAATACCATCGGATCGCCCCACGGTAGGTACGGTTTGGCGAGCAGCAGCGAGGCGATACCGTGGGCGGCGGCCCACAACTCCAGCACGATCGGCACCGGATCGCCCTGATCGATCAGCCCTTCGGCCATGGCCTCTTCCACAGTGGCCGAGAAATGCCGGAAGGGCCCGCTGGTGAACACCAGATCGACGGCTCCCTCTGTTTCGGCCGGTGCGGTGGCGATTCGGTATTGCTCGGGGTGTTCCAGGGCGAAGCGGATATAGGTGAGGCCGAGTTCGCGCATTCGGATGGTGGGCGGGTCCGCGGGGTCGATGGCGGCGTGCATGGCGGCACCCAGGTCTTCGAAGACCTGGACCACAACGGCCTCGATCAGTGCGTCCTTATCGGCGAAATGGCGGTAGATGGACGGTGCGGTGACGCCGACCATCCTGCCGATCTCACGGATCGATACCGATTCGGCGCTACCGGTTCGATGCAGCAGGTCCGCTGCGGCGGCGAGGATTTCGCTGCGTAACCGTTCGCCCGAGCCGCGCGGTGACCGAGGTCGACGGGACCGGGTCATATTCGCTCCCCGGGTCCGGACGACCCCACCGGCTCGGGCGTACGCTGCGGTGCCGGCTCGGGTTCCTCGGTGAGGGCGATACGGGCATGCAGGCGGGCCAACGGTTTCGGCGCCCACCAGTTGACGGGACCGAGTAGCCGCATGAGAGCGGGGACGAGCAGGGCGCGGATGACGGTGGCGTCCACCAGGACGGTCAGGGTCAGGCCCAGTCCCATGAGCTGGATGAACGAGACCCTGGAGGTGGTCAGCGCCCCGATTACGATGGCCATCAGCACTGCGGCGGCGGTGAAGATCCGGCCGGTGCGGGCCACTCCGACGGCAACGGCCTGGGTATTGTCCTCGTCCGCGTGCTCGGGGCCGGTTCGTGCGGCGCGCCGGTGCAGCCATTCTTCCCGGATTCGGGCCAGCAGGAACACTTCATAGTCCATGGACAGGCCGAACGCCAGGCAGAACATGAGAATCGGCATGGTCGGCACCAGATAGCCGACCGGGGTGAAACCGATCAGATCGGCCAGATGTCCGTCCTGGAAGATCCACACCATTGCCCCGAAGGCCGCTGTCAGCGAGAGGGTGTTCAGGATGAGCGCCTTCAGCGGCAGTATCAGGCTTCCGGTGAACAGGAACAGCACCGCGAAGGTGGTGAGTGCGATCAGCAGCCCGGCCAGGGGCAGGCGCGCGGCGAGGGAGTCCAGGGAATCGACATTGATCGCCGGCGCTCCGCCGAACAGTGCGGGGGCGGGGGTGGGTATCGCGCGCAGCTCGTCCAGTTGCCGGGAGCCGGCGGGGGAGAAGGGGTCGAGCGGACTGGCCACGGTCAGATAGGTACCGGTGTCGTTGACCATACCGGGCGGGGCCGGGGCGAGCCGCTTGCCGGAGATATACACCCCGGCACCGGACAGGACCGCGGTGACATCCGCGACCTCGGACAGGCGGGTGGCGTAGGCGCCGACGGCCTGCTGGTCGTAGAAGCGGTCGAGGATGACGGTGGTGTAGTCGCCGGAATTCGCCCGCGGGAATTCCTCGCGTAGTTCGTCGCCGACCTGGCGTGCGGCGGAATCGGTCGGCAACACCCGGTCGTCGGGGTAGCCGAATTTCGCCGACAGGAACGGCGACCCGAGCACCAGCAGCAGTGCCACGATCACCACCGAGACGGGGACCGCGTGGCGCATGACCCGCACCACGGTGCGGTACCAGAGGGTCTGCTCGGGGATCATGACGCCCGGTGTGGTGGGGGTGCGTCCGAAGAGCCGCAGGATGGGTGCGCGCAGGTCGAGACTGTTGACCCGGTGCCCGAGCAGGACCAGGGCGGCGGGCAGCGCGGCGATGGCCGCGGCTGCCGCGGCGGCGACCACCGCGACACCGGAGTAGGCGAAGGACTTCAGAAAGTACAGGTCGAATATCGCCATGACCGCCAGCGACAGCGCCACCGTCACGGCCGAGTACAGCACGGTGCGGCCCGCGGTCTGCACCGCCCGGATGGTGGCGGCCGTCGGGTCCAGGCCGGCGGCGAGTTCTTCGCGGTAGCGGCTGACGATGAACAGGCTGTAGTCGATGGCCAATGCCAGACCCAGTGCGGTGGTCAGGTTCATGGCGAAGACCGAGACATCGGTGAACATCGTGAAGACCCGCAGGATCGCCAGGGTCGCCGCGATGGCGAACAGCCCGAGCAGCAGCGGTAGTGCGGCGGCGATCAGGCTGCCGAACACCAGCACCAACACGATCAGCGTCAATGGGATCGCGGCCATTTCGGCGACGGCCAGATCATGGGTGATCTGCTCGTTGACGTCGTGGTAGACCGCCGCGATACCGCCCTGGCGGACGGTGACCCCGTCCCGGGTGCCGGTTACCTGGTCGGTGATCTCGCCCGCGCTCTGCTGAATCCGCGTCTCGTCACCGCCGAGGTACGCCGCGATCAGGGCGCTCTTACCGTCGGTGCTGCGGAGGGCGGCGGCGACCATCGGTTGTGCGGTCCAGTACGACTGCACGCCCGAGACGTCCTCGCGGGTGCGCAGGGTCTCGACGATCTGTAGTCCGCGGGCGCGGGCCGCGGGGGTGTCCATCCCGTCCGGCGAGTCGACCAGGAGGATGTAGTTGGGGACGGCGCCGTCGAAATTGTCCGCGAGTAACCGTGCCGCTCGGGTGGATTCGGCGTTCTCGGAGACGAATCCACCGGGTTTCAGATGGGCGGGGGCGGTGGCACCGAAAACACCACACAGCAGCGCGATGACGACCGTGACCATCAGCACCGTGCGCGGGAATCGGGTGGACAGTTGTGCGATTCGGATCAGCATTCCCGGGCCCCTCGGTAGGATAGTGGCGTTAGCGTAACGCCGTTATCCTTCGAGGGGAAGGGGAGTCAGGACTGCGGAGTGCGGCCGCGCTCGAGTCGGGCCAGTGCCCGCCTGCCCCGCGGGCCGGGGAAGGGCAGCTGGTCATGCAGGGTGACCCACCCCGCCGTGGTCAGCCATTGCCGCTGGGTGCACGCGTCGGCGGTGTCATGGAAGAGGGGCCGGTTCAGATCGTCGCGCAGTTCGTAGGCCATCACCGACCAGGTCGGCGGGGTGCCCTCGGCGGCGAGACAGTCGGCGAGATAGCGCGCCACCAGCGCTCCGACCGCATTGGCGGGCCGTCGCGATACCCGCCGGCCGTGCCGCGCGGCATGGTAGCGGCGGCCGGCGCACAGCGATCTCGGATGTTCGTTGTAGGCGATCCAGCCCGCGCGCTGTGCGCGTTCGATCAGCCAGAGGTGCTTCACCGAGCCGGGCGGGATATCGCCGATTCGGCCGCGGATCAGCGCCATCACCGGTTCGCTGCAGAGGACATCGCGGCGGGTCGGGCCGGTGCCGTACGTGATCCAGTGGTCATCGGCGATACGGGCGATCGTCCGGCCGAAATCGTCGATACTGCGCTGGGCCAATTTACCGAGGCGTTCGATCCGCTCGGTCTCGCGGCGCATCTCGTTCTGCGTGGTCAGTGAGCGGACCGCGGCCATGGTGGGGACCTGGCCGCGTTCGAGCAGTTCCAGGACGGTTGCCGACGTGATGGGATCGGTCACGGCCGATATCGGCAGGGGCTCGCGGTAGGTATCGGATCCGCTCGGGCGAATCGCGCGGCTGAGCAGGCCGACCGCGGTAGGGTCGCCGGCGAAATCGGTACCGGAGAGCCAGGCTGTCGCTATTTCGTCACACGAGGACACAACGGGCCTCCGCGCTACGGGAGATCGGTGGGGGATTCTGTTGTGCCCCGGCCGGTCGGGAGGCCGGCCGGGGTCACCAACCTGGATGAAAGGTTCGGCGACCGATGCCGCCGATATCACGGTAGCCAGGTACTTGCGGGCGCGGCATCGTTGCGATGGATTCGTTATCGCGGCAAATGCCCGGTGAATCGGGGCGCAAGTATCGATGCCCCCGGCCGCGCGACACAGGCGCGACGGATCGCCGGGGCGGGTATACCGGCGGTCGGTCTTCGCCCGGACCTGCCACCGTTGCCGCCGGTGAGCGCGGCGGAACCGATACGTGAGCATGATGTGATGTGGATCACAGATAGCCGGTTGTGGTCGCGTACCGGCAGGTGCTGCCGGGATGTTCTTTGTCGTCGCGCGCCGGTAGCCTCTGGCCGTGGCTCTGTACCGGAAGTATCGACCGGCAACGTTCGCTGAGGTGGTGGGCCAAGAGCATGTCACCGACCCCTTGCGCACCGCGCTCGACACCGGTCGCATCAGTCATGCCTACCTGTTCTCCGGTCCACGCGGCTGCGGGAAGACCTCCTCGGCGCGGATTCTCGCGCGCTCGCTGAACTGTGCACAGGGGCCCACATCGACGCCGTGCGGTAGCTGCCCGTCGTGTATCGCGCTGGCCCCGGGAGGGCCGGGCAATCTCGACGTGGTCGAACTCGACGCCGCCAGCCACGGCGGCGTGGACGACACCCGCGAACTGCGGGATCGGGCCTTCTACGCGCCCGCCGAATCGCGGTATCGGGTGTTCATCGTGGACGAGGCGCATATGGTCACCACGGCCGGTTTCAACGCGCTGCTCAAAATCGTCGAGGAGCCGCCGGCGCACCTGATCTTCGTCTTCGCCACCACCGAACCCGACAAGGTGCTGCCGACCATCCGTTCGCGCACCCATCACTACCCGTTCCGGCTGCTCCCGCCGGCGACCATGCGCGGGCTGCTCGGACGGATCTGCGACCAGGAGAACGTATCGGTCGAGGAGTCGGTGTACCCGTTGGTGATCCGTGCCGGTGGTGGTTCCCCGCGCGACAGTCTGAGCGTACTGGATCAACTGCTGGCCGGCGCCGGCCCCGAAGGGGTGACCTATGCGCGTGCCGTCGCGCTGCTCGGCGTCACCGATGTGGCCCTCCTCGACGACGCGGTGAACGCGCTGGCCGCCGCCGATGGTGCCACTCTGTTCGGCACCATCGACCGGGTGATGGAGGCCGGACACGATCCGCGTCGGTTCGCCGTCGATCTGCTGGAGCGGCTGCGCGATCTCATCCTGTTGCGTGTCGTCCCCGATGCCGCCGAGCGTTCCTTGGTAGCCGCCCCGGCCGATCTTCTGGAACGTATGCAGGACCAGGCCGCACGGATCGGTCCGGCCGCCCTCACCCGGTATGCCGAACTGCTGCATGAGGGCCTCGGCGAGATGCGCGGTACCGCCGCTCCACGGCTCCTGCTCGAGGTCGTCTGTTCGCGGATGTTGCTGCCCGCGGCGTCCGACTCCGACGCCGCCACCCTGCAACGGCTCGAGCGGCTGGAGCAGCGGTTGGCCGGGGGCTCTGTCGTGCCGGTCCCCGGTGGGGACACCGCCCCGATCGAGGACCGTCCGACCGGAGGCCGGCAGCAGGGGGATGCGTCCGCGACGCCACGCCGTCGGGGTGCCGAGGCCCTGGCCGCCGTCCGTGAATCCCGTGCGACACGGGCTGTGCCGGATGTGGTGGATATAGGTGTGGCAGGGACCGCGCGGGCCGATGCGGACAGGAGAGCACCGGACGCCGAGCGCCGGCCGGAACACGCTGCCGAAACCACCGAGCGGGCGGCCGACAGCGCCGGCGAAGGGGGTGGGAGCGGAAGTGATGACGCCGGCCCGGCCCCGGCGGCCGAGGACGGGGGCGCGGGCCCGGAGGCGGGTGACCGGGGGGCCGCCGGTGCGCGCTCGGAGAGCGTCCCCGATGCGATGCGGTATACAGAGACATGGCCCGCCGGAGCCGAGCAGGTGGCGGAGAGTGGCGGGTACACCGTCCACGGCCCGGTGGAAACAGTGTCACGGGCCGAAGAGTCGGAGGCGGTCGTGGCCGCCGGACCGAGTGGGGGCGCGGGCTCCGACAGCATGGTGGGTGAGCCATTCGATTCGTCGGCGGAGGTGGCCGGTGCGGACCCGAGCGGATCCGGCGCTTCGGCCGTGGACCCGGATCGGCGGGGCGATGAACCTCGCGACGCCTCGGCATCCACCGGGCCGGTGGATGCCGAGCGGGCGGCGGATTCGGGTTCCACCGCACCGGCGGATCTGCTCGCCCAGGTGCAGGCCGCCTGGGGAGAGATCAAGGCCAAGGCGAGGGATTTCGGGCCCACCGTGGGCGCGATGCTGGCGTCGGGGGCCTCGGTCGTGGGGGTCGAGGACGATGTGATCGTCTTCGCGCATCATGCGGCGCTGGTGCGGCGGCTGTCCGGGCAGCAGAATCTCGAGGCGGTCCGGGCGGCGGTCGGTGCGGTCCTCGGTCGTGACTGCCAGGTGCGCTGGGTGACGGCGGGCACGGCGGCTCCGGCGCCCGTATCCGTGCCGCGTGGTTCCGGTACTCGCTCCCGGACCGGGGGCCGCGAATCCGGTGGGCGCCGTCCCGGCGGTTCCGGTGGCGAGTCCGGCGGACCCGACGAAGGGGGGCCGTGGCGCACGGCCGAGGTGCGGGCGGATGCGGCGGCATCCGCCGCTTCGCGGGCCGAGGGCTCCGATCCGGCCGGTGGTACGGCGACGGCATCGGGTTCGGTGCGCGGGACGGAAACCGACTCGGTATCCGCCGAGGCCGCACGGGCACCTGGCATGGGGTCGGGCGGGACGGCCGGAGTACGGCGCGGTTCCTCCGGCGCCCCGCGGTTCTCCCGGCCCAGTCGGGCACGCGCCGTCGGCGGCTACCCGGACGAGGACATCCCCCCACCGGACTATCCGGACCTCCCCGACGATCCCGGTCCGGCCGACCACGGCTACGGGCCGGGCGGTGTGCCGCCGTCCACTCCCGAGGAGGAGCGGGAGATGCTGGCCGAATCGGCGCAGCCGGTGGCGCCGGGGGATCGGCGTGACCCGGATGAGGTGGCGTTGGAGCTGTTGGTGAGTGAGCTGGGCGCTACCCGTCTGGATAGTTGACAAGCACCGGAGCGCCCGCGTTAAGTTAACCGGAGTTCGCATTCGGCGGTACTATGGGCGGGTGGCTGCGAGCTTCGGCGGACGAGGTTCTATGGTTGGCCGTGATATACGGCCAACCGGATCTCGCTGTCGTTCCGTGCCGTTGTTTGTACAGCGTATGCTGCGGTTGCTCGCGCCACCGCGAGGCTTCCGGCGCTGCCAACCGAATACAGACGGTCGGTCGAACGGCCGGTCGGCGAGGTATCTCGCGTCTGCTCCGCCAGGTGCGGCGCGGGCGTAGTCCTAGGAAGGAAACACTCCGATATGACCACAGAGGCCTACATTTACGAGGCCATTCGCACCCCGCGCGGCCGCAACAAGAAGGGGTCGCTGCACTCGGTCAAGCCGATCGATCTCACCACCGGTCTGGTCCAGGAGCTGCGCAACCGCTTCCCGAACCTCGACGAGGACCGGATCTCGGACATCATCCTCGGTGTGGTCTCCCCGGTCGGTGACCAGGGTGCCGACATCGCCCGCACCACAGTCCTGACTGCGGGCCTGCCCGAGACGGTCGGCGGTGTCCAGATCAACCGCTTCTGCGCCTCCGGCCTCGAGGCCGTGAACATGGCCGCCCAGAAGGTGCGCTCCGGATTCGACGATATGGTGCTCGCCGGTGGTGTCGAGTCCATGTCCCGCGTGCCGATGGGCTCGGACGGCGGCGCCTGGATGTTGGACCCGGCCACCAACTACGACGTCTACCTCGTACCGCAGGGCATCAGCGCCGACCTGATCGCCAGTATCGAGGGCTTCTCCCGCGAGGACGTCGACGCCTACGCGGTGCGTTCGCAGGAACTGGCCGCCAAGGCCACCACCGGCGGCTACTTCGCCAAGTCGATCGTCCCGGTCAAGGACATCAACGGTCTGGTTGTGCTGGACCGTGACGAGCACATGCGTCCCGGCACCACCATAGAGGACCTGGCCAAGCTGAATCCGTCGTTCGCCGGTATTGGTGAGATGGGCGGCTTCGACGCGGTGGCGTTGCAGAAATACCACTTCGTGGAGAAGATCAACCACGTCCACCACGGCGGCAACAGCTCCGGCATCGTCGACGGCGCCGCGCTGGTGCTGGTGGGTAGCGAAGAGGCCGGCGCGGCGTCGGGCCTGACCCCGCGTGCCCGTATCGTCGCCACCGCCACCAGCGGCGCCGACAGCACCATCATGCTCACCGGCCCGACCCCGGCCACCAAGAAGGTGCTGGCCAAGGCCGGTCTGACCGTCGACGACATCGACCTGTTCGAGATCAACGAGGCATTCGCGTCGGTGGTGCTGAAGTTCCAGAAGGATCTGCAGATCCCGGACGAGAAGCTGAACGTCAACGGCGGTGCCATCGCCATGGGCCACCCGCTGGGTGCCACCGGTGCCATGATCACCGGCACCATGGTCGACGAGCTGGAGCGCCGCAACGCCCGTTACGCGCTGATCACCCTGTGCATCGGCGGCGGCATGGGTGTGGCCACCATCGTCGAGCGCGTCTGACACGTCCCAACCGGACTCGGATTTTTTCCCGGCGGTGTTCGCGTCAGGCCCGGAGGCGGCAGCCTGCGTGACCACGGAGGGCCCGCGAACACCGCCCATTTCACCAGGAGACAGAGAAACCGTGAGCGAAGCCAACATGATCGGTTGGGAGAAGGATTCGGACGGCATCGTCGTACTGACGATGGACGACCCGAACCAGGGCGCCAACACCATGAACGATCTCTACAAGAAGTCGATGACCGCCACGGTCGATCGGCTCGAGGCCGAGAAGGACGATATCACCGGCGTGGTGCTGACGTCGGCGAAGAAGACCTTCTTCGCGGGTGGCGACCTGAAGAACATGATGAAGGTCGGTCCGGACGACGCCCGGCCGCTGATGGAGGAGCTGGCCGAGATCAAGGCCGCGCTGCGCCGGCTGGAACAACTGGGCAAGCCGGTCGTGGCCGCCATCAACGGCGCCGCGCTCGGCGGCGGCCTGGAGATCGCGCTGGCCTGTCACCGCCGGATCGCGGCCGATGTGCCCGGTTCGCAGATCGGCCTGCCCGAGGCCACCCTGGGCCTGCTGCCCGCCGGCGGCGGCATCGTCCGCACCGTGCGCATGCTCGGCCTGCAGAACGCGCTCCTGCAGGTGCTGCTGCAGGGTCAGCGCAACAAGCCGGCCAAGGCCAAGGAGATCGGCCTGGTCGACGAGCTGGTCGGCTCGGTGGAGGAACTGGTCCCGGCCGCCAAGGCGTGGATCAATGCCAACCCCGAGGCCGGTGTGCAGCCGTGGGACAAGAAGGGCTTCAAGATCCCCGGTGGCACCCCCGCCAGCCCGGCGTTCGCGGCGCAGCTGCCGGCCTTCCCGGCCAACCTGCGCAAGCAGCTCAAGGGTGCGAACATGCCGGCTCCGCGCGCCATCATGGCCGCGGCGGTCGAGGGCTCGCAGGTCGATTTCGACAATGCCTCGCTGATCGAGTCCCGGTACTTCGTGCACCTGCTCACCGGGCCGGTCGCGAAGAACATGATCCAGGCGTTCTTCTTCGATTTGCAGCACATCAACAACGGCGGTTCGCGACCCAAGGATGTGCCCAAGCGCGAGATCAAGAAGGTCGGCGTGCTCGGTGCGGGCATGATGGGCGCCGGCATCGCCTATGTGTCGGCCAAGGCCGGCTATGAGGTCGTCCTCAAGGACGTCTCCCTGGAGGCGGCCGAGCGCGGTAAAGGCTACTCGGAGAAGCTCGAGGCCAAGGCGCTCTCGCGTGGCAAGACCACCGAGGAGAAGTCCAAGGCGCTGCTCGACCGGATCAAGCCGACCGCGGACGCGGCCGATTTCGAGGGCGTCGACTTCGTGATCGAGGCCGTGTTCGAGAGCACCGAGCTCAAGCACAAGGTGTTCCAGGAGATCGAGGACATCGTCACCCCGGACGCGCTGCTGGGCTCGAACACCTCGACCCTGCCGATCACCCTGCTCGCCACCGGTGTGAAGCGGCAGCAGGACTTCATCGGTATCCACTTCTTCTCCCCGGTCGACAAGATGCCGCTGGTAGAGATCATCAAGGGCGAGAAGACCTCGGACGAGGCGCTGGCCCGGGTCTACGACTACACCCTGGCGATCAAGAAGACCCCGATCGTCGTCAACGACAGCCGCGGCTTCTTCACCTCCCGCGTGATCGGCACCTTCGTCAACGAGGCGATCGCCATGCTGGGCGAGGGCATCGAGCCCGCGACCATCGAGCAGGCCGGTTCGCAGGCGGGCTACCCGGCTCCGCCGCTGCAGCTGACCGACGAGCTGAACATGAAGCTCATGCAGAAGATCGCCAAGGAGACCGAGGAAGCGGCCAAGCGCGGCGATGCCGCCAGGGGCGTCGAGCGCCACCCGGCCCTCGACGTGATCGATTACATGATCGAGCAGGACCGTCCGGGTCGCCTGGAGAAGGCCGGTTTCTACGAGTACGACGAGAACGGCAAGCGGCTGAACCTGTGGCCGCAGCTGCGCGAGCACTTCAAGACCACCCGCGGGTTCGACGTGCCGATCCAGGATCTGATCGATCGCATGCTGTTCGCCGAGGCGATCGAAACCCAGAAGTGCTTCGACGAGGGTGTGCTCGAGTCCACCGCGGACGCGAACATCGGCTCCATCTTCGGCATCGGCTTCCCGGCCTGGACCGGTGGTGTGCACCAGTTCATCGTCGGCTACCCCGGCGGTCAGGAGGCCTTCGTGGCCCGCGCCGACGAGTTGGCCGCGAAGTACGGTGCGCGTTTCCAGGTGCCGGAGTCGCTGCGCAAATAGGTTCTATGGACCGTATCCGCTCTGAAGCGGATACGGTTCCGCGGACGGATAACGGCCGAGCCCGTCCCGCATCGCGCGGGACGGGCTCGGTCCGTTTCGGGAATGTTCCTCAGAGCTGTGTTGTTGGCATGAACACGGGTAGTTGGTGGTGGAGGACACCGACCCGTGACGCTATCCGGCCGATGCCTACCCGCGGCACACGCCGACGGAAACCCGCCCACGTGGAGTACCGGCGCGCTACGTTGGAATCGCATACCGACAGTGCCGCAGTGGGATGCGAGTGGCCGGGCGGATAACCGTTCCGGTCTCTCGGTGCCGCCGATTCGTCAAGAGGGCGAGGTGGTGAAATGAATCCACAAACGCGTTCGGGCTCGGCCGGTCGGATGGAAAAAGCCGGCCGTGAATCGGCCGAGGCCGTATCGGACCGCGGTACATCGGACACCTCGGGCTCGGGCCGTGCGGCCGAGGATCGCGCCGAGTCGGAGCCCACGCGGCGTGTCACCGCCGGTGCCGAGGTGGACACCAAGTCCTACGAGCCGTTGCGGATCACCGAAGAACTCGGCGATATGGGCTTGTCGGAGGCACAGGAAATCGGCCGCGGCGGATTCGGCGTGGTATACCGCTGCGTGCAGAAGAGGCTGGACCGTGTGGTCGCGGTTAAGGTGCTGTCTTCCGATATCGATCTCGAGAGCCGAGAGCGGTTCCTGCGTGAGGAACAGGCGATGGGCCGGCTGTCCGGGCATCCGAATATCGTCGACATCCTGCAGGTGGATATGACCTCCGGTGGGTTGCCGTTCATCGTGATGCCTTTCTGCAACCGCGGTTCGCTGGAACAGGTGGTGCACAAACTCGGCCCGCTCAGCTGGGCCGATACCCTGCGCGCCGGCGTGAAACTGGCGGGCGCGATCGAGAGCGCCCATCGGGCGCATATCCTGCACCGAGATGTGAAGCCGGGGAATGTCCTGATCAGCCCGTACGGGGAGCCGCAGCTCACCGATTTCGGGATCGCCCGGGTCCCGGGTGGCTTCCAGACCTCCAGCAGCCTGATCACCGGCTCGCCCGCCTTCACCGCGCCCGAGGTGCTCAAAGGCGACGACCCGACCGTGTGCTCGGACGTGTACAGCCTGGGTTCCACTCTGTTCGCCCTGCTCACCGGGCACGCGGCCTTCGAGCGCCGGGCCGGGGAGAAGGTGGTGGCGCAATTCCTGCGGATCACCACCCAACCCATCCCGGATCTGCGTGAGCAGGATATTCCCGCCGACGTGGCCGCCGTGATCGAACGCGCCATGGCACAGGACCCGCAGGACCGGCCGGTCTCGGCATACGAGTTCGGGGAGATGCTGCGCACCGCCCAGGTGAATCACGGGCTGGTGCCCGACGAGATGGCCCTGTTGGAGACGGAGATCATTCCGACCGAGGCGGCCCGCACCGATCGGGAGACATCGCGGACGACCGGGACGCTGCCCGCGGTCACCGCCCCCCGCAGTTGGCCGCTCTACCTGCATCCCTCGGCGCCGCGTCCGCACAATATCGCCGGAACGTCCCTCCCGGGTGCGGCGGTCGCGACCACCCTGCCACCGTCTCCGACGACGAAGTTCCGTCCGCCCACTCCCAGTCGCGAGCCGCTCGCCCGCCCCCGTCTGCTGGAGGTCCTGCGGTCGGGTGGGCGGCGTCGGCTCGCCGTGGTCCACGCGCCGGCCGGTTTTGGCAAGAGCACCCTGGCAGCACAGTGGCGCGACGAACTCGCCGCCGCGGGTACGGCGGTCGCCTGGATCGGTATCGACAGCGGCGACAACAACGCGGTCTGGTTCCTCGCGCATCTGGTCGAGGCCATTCACCAGGTCAGGCCTGATATCGGTACCGGACTCGGCCAGGTGCTGGAGGAGCGACCCGACGACGCGGTGGCCTATGTGGTGAGCACCCTCGTCGATGAACTGCACACCAGCGGCGAGTCGGTGGTGGTGATCATCGACGACTGGCATCGCATCACCGACGAGGGCGCCCGGCGAGTGTTGTGCGATCTCCTCGACGGCGGCTGCCACCATCTGCGCTTCGTCGTGACCGGCCGGGAACAGTCGGATCTGCCGGTGAGCCGAATGCGGGTACAGGACGAACTGGTGGAGGTCGGCCTGACCCAGCTGCGGCTCACCCGGGACGAAACCGAGGAGATCCTGGTACGGCGGCAGGGTTGCCCGCTCGATGACGATCGGCTCGACCGGCTCTACACCGCGACCGAAGGCTGGCCGGCCGCCGTCCAGTTGATCTGTCTGGCGCTGCGCGACAATCCCGACCCCGAACGGTTGCTCGAGCGGTTGGTCGAGGGCGGCCACGGTATCCGGCAGTATCTCGCCGAGAACGTGCTGGACACACTGGAACCGCAGATGTTGGAGTTTCTGTCCGATATCTCGGTCGCCGAAAAGGTGTGCGCGTCGTTGGCGACGGCGCTGAGCGGTGCCTCCGACGCCCAGCAACTGCTCGAACAGGCCGAACAGCGTGAGCTGTTCCTGCACCGGGTCGACGACGACCCCGAATGGTTCCGGATACAGCCGTTGTTCGCCGAGCATCTGCGTGCCCGGTTGGAACGCACCCGGCCCGGACGGCTGAAATCCCTGCACCGCAAGGCCTCCCTCTGGTATGCGGAGCATCAGCTGCTCCGTAAGTCCGTGGACGAGGCGTTGGCGGCGACCGATCTGAAAATGGCGCTGGACCTGCTCGAGAGCGGCGGCATGGACTTGATCGACGGTTCCCGGTTGGGGACTCTGCTCGGTTCGGTCTCGAAACTTCCGGTTTCGCAGGTGGCTTCCCGGTCCAAGCTGCTGATGGCAGTGGCCAGGGCGAATGTGAACCTGCAGCAGTCCTCGGCCGCACGGTCGGCCCTGGGCCGGCTGTCCAATGTGCTTTCGCGCGGTTCCCCCGACGACGGCGACACGGAGCGGCAGCGTTGCCAGGCGAGTGTGTTGGCCGCCGCCGACGACGTATTCCACGACCGGCTCGACGGCGTGCTCGACAAGGTGAGCGAATCCCTGCAGCATCCGGACGACCTGCCGGCGTGGACGGTGTCGACGGCGGCAAATGTCGCCGCCTATGTACGGCTGTGTGAATTCGATTTCGCGGGTGCCCGTGAGCTGGAGGAGTGGGCGAGCCCCTATCACCAGCGGTCCAAGGAACCGCTCGCGGAGATCTTCGCGCTGTGCGGCCGCGGCCTGCTCGCCTTCGAACAACTCGATATCGAGACCGCGCTGCGTTATTACCGGCAGGCGTACGAGACGGCGAAGGCACGGTCGGGGCCACGGTCACACGGTGCGCGGACGGCCGCCGGGCTGCTCGGTGAACTGGAGTATCGGCGCGGCGACCTCGAAGCCGCCGAACGGCTGCTGGACGAAAGCTACCAGTTGGTCGCCCGGATCGGGCCGATCGAATCACTGATCGCCACCATTGTCGGCGGCGCCCGCGTAAAGGCGGCCCTCGGCGATCCGGTAGCGGCCGGAATCCGGTTGGACGATGGCGGCCGTATCGCCGACGACCACCAGCTGACCAGGCTGGGGGCCTATATCCGCGCGGAGCAGATACGTCTCGGACAGGTCGGCCAGGACGAATCCACCCTACGGGCCGCGAACCTCGGCGGGCAGGCCACGGTCGATACCGCACCCTCCGGAAAAGCATCCGGCGCGATAGCCGTACTGACCACCGAAGCGCTCGAGATCGCCGCCATTCGGGAGCTGCTGGTCACCGGCGGCCCCGACGATCTGGACCGCGCGGTGCGGCGGGCCCGCGCCCTCTACGGCCGCACCTATGAACAGCAGCGGCCCCGAGCCCAGCTGGATATGTCCCTGCTGTTGGCCGAATGCCTGGCCGCCGCCGGCTGG
This sequence comes from Nocardia brevicatena NBRC 12119, assembly GCF_000308495.1. Lineage (GTDB taxonomy): Bacteria > Actinomycetota > Actinomycetes > Mycobacteriales > Mycobacteriaceae > Nocardia > Nocardia brevicatena. The sequence continues at coordinate 24,541 of NZ_BAFU01000005.1, forward strand.
GTGGGAGAGGCCGCCGCCCTGCTGGCCTCGGCAGTGGCCACCTGCGCGGAATTCCACTGGACGAGGCCGCTGTTGGACAGCGGTCCTCGCGTCGTCGAAATCCTGCGCGTGCTCCGCGGTGATCTGCCGCTCACCGCCGCGGACGGTGCGGAAACGGCCGGCGCCGTCCGCACCATCGGCGATGTCCGGTTGCCCGTCCGATTCCTGGACGAACTCCTGAGCTGAACGGTTGCTCCGCCGAACGCCGGGTCAGGGCTGCCACCAGGGCCGCAGCGGAAGGTTCGCGCGCCCGTCCGGGCCCGGTCTCACCCCGAGCACCTGGTGCAACTGCACCACATTGCGCTGGAAGCCCAACCGGCTGCCCGCCATGTACAGGCCCCACACCTTCGCGGTGCCCTCCCCGGCTTCCGCCACGCAGGCGTCCCAGTTGGCGACGAGGTTCTTGCACCATTCCGCCAGGGTGAGCGCATAGTGTTCGCGCAGGTTCTCCTCGTGCAGCACCTCCAAACCGACATTCTGAATCTCGGAGATGATTCGGCCGGAACCGATGAGTTCGCCGTCCGGGAAGACATAGCGGTCGATGAAATCACCGGCCTTTGTGGTACGCAGATTGCCCGGGCGGGTTATGCAGTGGTTGAGGAACAGACCGCCGTCGCGCAGCTTGCTCTTGATGTAGTCGAAGTAGAACGGGTAGTTGTGGACGCCGATATGTTCGGTCAGGCCGATCGAGGAGACGGCGTCGAAACCGGTTTCGGGCACATCGCGGTAATCGGAATGCCGCACCTCGGCCAGGTCGGACAGGCCCTCCTCGGCGATCTTCTGCTGTGCCCACTGGGCCTGTTCGGCCGAGAGCGTGGCGCCGATCGCTCGAACGCCGCGTTTGGCGGCATACCGCACCATCCCGCCCCAGCCGCAACCTATATCGAGCAGCCGGTCGCCCTCGGACAACCGCAGTTTCTCGAAGACCAGCCGGTATTTGTTCTCCTGGGCCTGTTCCAGCGTCCAGTCCTCGTCGCCGTAGCAGGCGCAGGTGTAGGTCATCGACGGGCCGAGGACATACTCGTAGAAGGTATTGGAGACATCGTAGTGGTGATGGATGGCCTCCGCGTCGCGCGCCTTGGAATGGCGCAGGCCTTCCAGCGCGATCCGCTGCCAGCGCGGGAGTGCCTCCTGCGGCGGCGGCGCGACCGGACGCAATTGTTCCCAGCCCAGCGAGCGGGCTATGGTCAGCAGGGCCAGTGCCGAAGGCCGGCGGAATTTCATCTCCGACATGGCCTTCAGGAACTCGTACGGATCGCCGGGATGAACACCGGAGGCGGTCATGTCGCCGGAGATGTACGCACGGGCCATGCCGAGGTCACCGGGCGCGGTCGCCAGATAGTTGATGCCCCGCGGAGTGCGGATATCGAGAACGTAGGAGGTATCGGCCGGGCCGGTGCTGCTGCCGTCGTAGGCCTTCAGCCGGATGGGGACGTCGCCGTCGACCAGTGTCTCGAAGATTTCGGCAATACTGAGCCGAGTTGCCAGGTCCGCGATGTCGGTGGACCGTTCCTTGAATATCGTCATTTACGTTGCACCGCCTTCGAATACAAGCCCAACAGGCGCTGATCGGGATCGTAGCGCTTTTTCAGTTCCGAATAGTTTTCGCCACCATACAGTGCCGCGAATTCTTCCGGCTCGTAGTACGAATCCGAGTACAGCGATTTGTGTCCGTCGAATTCGGTGACGGTTTTCTCGATGGCCCTGTTCGCGGCACCTTCGATCTCGCCGGGCACGGTCGGTACGGCCGACCAGAAGCCGATATTGACGTAGGTCCGGTCCGGCTGCAGCGGATACAGCGGCCAGGTCCGAGCCGTGGACCCGTTCCCGCTGTCCCGCAGACGAAGCGGGCACAGCCAGATCGGTTCGATAGGGATCTCGCGCAGGAACCACTCCAGGAAATCGGCGGTGCGTTCCACCGGCACCTCGATGTCCTGAACAACGCGTTCGCGGGGCGGATTGCCCTTGCGGGCCTCCAATCTGTCGCCTATGTGATATCGGTGATCGAGGGCGATGAGCTTCCAGTAGAAGCTGCTGCGTCGGTAACGTTTCGGCCAGAATCGACGGATTTTCGGGTTCTGGGTGCCGAACGCGCGAGAGCACCAGAACCAGTCGGTGTCCCAGCGCCACAGATAGTCGTGGATGGTGAGCCGATCGCGTTTCGGCTCCGGACCGGCGTGCTGAATGGAACGGTAGTAGAGGTCCATCCCGGTGTAATCGCTGACCGGTCCCGGCTCGTCGGTCTGCCGGCCCAGGATCAGATAGCTTTCCGTGGCGTCGAAGACGACCCCGTCGAGATAGTCGACCCGTTCGCCGTCGTAGCTGTGCTCGGTGACGACCCGGTCCAGGGTGGCCTCGAGTTCGCGCAGATCACGGAAGCGCACGTGACGCAACGCGACATAGGGCTGTACGGGTTCCAGTTCGATCTTCAGTCGGGTGGAGTAGCCGAGCGTTCCGTACGAGTTGGGGAAACCGCGGAACAGGTCCGCGTGCTCGCCGTTCGGTGTGGCGGTGACGATCTCGCCCCCGCCGGTGAGCACATCCATTTCCACAACCGATTCGTGCGGCAGGCCACTGCGGAACGAGGTCGACTCGATACCGAGCCCGGTGACCGCTCCGCCGAGTGTGATGGTCTTCAACTGCGGAACGACCAACGGCGCCAACCCGTACGGCAGGGTCGCGGCGACCAGATCCTCATAGGTGGTCATACCGGCGACATCGGCCGTCCCGGTGTCCGGATCGACCGCGATCACCTTGGTCAGCCCGGAGACATCGAGTCCGGGAGCGGTGTTCTCGGCTCTGGCCCGGAACAGGTTCGACGTCTTCTTTGCCAGGCGCACATTCGCGTCCGACGGGATGGCTCGATAGCTCGCGAGTAGCCGCTCGACGCCGGCTCGATGCGCGGCGAACCCGGATTCGTATGCGGCCGGTGGGTGGCCGGCCTTCCCCAACAGACTCACTGCCACGCCTCGACGCTAGTACCAACGATCGTGGCAGGCCAGCGCGAGGTGGGTCACCTGTCCGAAATGTCACGTACACGTTGCATCGTGTTCGACCGAACGGCGGGGCCGACGGCCCGGGCGCGGTGTGGTCCACCTGCTGTCGGACGCCCCGGGCGCGGCAGGCAGGATGAGACTGTCGAGAATTCGCATCCGAACAAGGAGTTCATTGTGGGACAGGTCAATGCCGACAGTTCGATCGTGGTCTCGGCGGACCCGCAGCGCGCGCTGGCGGCGGTCGCCGACTATGTGGAGGTGCGGCCGCGGATCCTCTCCGCGCACTACCGGGACTACAAGGTGATCGAGGGCGGTCAGGGCGACGGAACGGTGGCGCAGTGGACGCTGCAGGCCACCGAGAAGCGTGTCCGCAATATCCGGGCCCAAGTGTCGGTGGCCGGCACCGTCGTCACCGAGAAGGACGCCAACTCCAGCCTGGTCAATACCTGGACCGTCACCCCCGAAGGGACCGGTTCCAAGGTCACCCTGGCCACCACCTGGCAGGGCGCGGGTGGGATCTCCGGCATCTTCGAGGGCATCTTCGCCCCCCTCGGCCTGAAGAAGATCCAGGCCGAGGTGTTGGAGAACCTGAAGCGCGAACTCGTCTGAGCCGTCGCGGACCACAGGACCCGGTCGGTCGAGGCCGGCCGCGCCGCCCGGTCCGGCCGGATCACCGTCGGTCCGTCGCGGCCGGATCAGTCCTCGGTCGCGGCGATATCGAACAGATTGCCCTCGGGGTCGGCCAGGGTGCTCCAGCGAATGCCGACCTCGTGGAAATCCCCGATATGTTTCGCACCCAGCGCGACCGCCCGCTCCACCTCCGCGGGCAGGTCGGCGGCCATCAGGTCCAGATGAACCACGTTCTTGCCGGGAGTGCGCTCAGGTACCTTCAAGAACATGAGACCGGGGCTCTGCCCGCCCGAGCGGCCGATACTCGCGTAGAACTCGCTCGCCTCGCCGTCGACCGGGATATCGAGTAGCCCGGCATAGAAATCGGCGAGCGCGGCGGCGTTCGCGCAGTCGAAGGTGATACACGCGAGTGTGGGTGCCATGGGTGGATGTCCTGTCGTGGGTCGGGCTGTGCCGGCTCGCATCATGCACCGACCCACCGACAAGAACGGAAACACCTACGCCGGAACGACTCAGGCCAGAACGAACGTCAAGAGCAGAGGCGTCTGAAACGCTCCGCGCCACCAGGAGTAACCGAACCACACCCCCGGCGAGACCTCTCGGATCTCGTCCAGCAACTGCGGGGTCGGCGAGGGGGCGTAGTCGAGCAGCCAGCTCGGTTTACCGTCGAACGGGCTCGGGCCTGGATGGACATCGGCCCGCCAGGCCTCGAGACCGGCACCGGTGACGCGGTTCATCAGATAACCACCGCTGTTCGGCCCGGTGTAGCCGGTATAGAAGGTCTTGCCGAGCCACAGTGGCGGAGCCACCTGCTGCATGAACGGCGGGCGGGCGATCCAGCCGTTCTTGACCCCGGACGGCACCGCGCCGGCCGAGGCGGCGACGTAAATGGTGTCCTGCTGCTCGGGTGTACAGCGGAAACGCAGCGAGTCGACGGTGACAGCGCGGTTGTCCGGGTCGATAACGCATCCGCCACCGTAGTCGGTGACCTGTCCGGGTGTTGCGGTTGCCATGGCTGCGGTGGGGAATACGGCGAGCGCCGCAATCAACGTGCCGAGCAGTCGTGCCTTGTTTATCGTTTCCCTCCACATACCAATTGCTCCGAGCCCCGGCCTTACTGCTCTCGCCGAGCAGTTCAATGGTAGGCGACACGCGTGCCGGATGTAGAGGCGTCATGAGGTCTAGGCTGAACTGTGACAACACTCCGCAGAGAGGAATACCGTGCAGCCAGACGGCCAGTTCGATATGCAGCAATTACTCCAGCAGGCCCAGCAGATGCAGGAGCAGGTGATGGCGGCGCAGGCCGAGCTCGCCGAGGCCGAGGTCTCGGGCCAAGCGGGCAACGGGCTGGTCGAGGTGACGATCAAGGCCAGCGGTGAGGTGGTATCGCTGAGCATTGATCCGAAGGTCGTCGATCCCGACGATGTGGAGACCCTGCAGGACCTCGTGGCGGGTGCGATCAACGACGCCATGGTCAATGTGCAGCGGTTGGCGGCCGAGCGGCTCGGCCCGTTGGCCGGTGGTGGTATGCCGGGCCTGCCCGGTTTCTGACCGGTCGGAGCGCAGCAGGTGTACGAAGGCCCGGTCCAGGATCTGATCGACGAGCTGGGCAAACTGCCCGGTGTCGGTCCCAAGAGCGCCCAGCGTATCGCGTTCCACCTGTTGCAGGTGGAACCGCCGGAGATCGACCGGCTGCAGGCAGTATTGCAGAAGGTCCGCGACGGGGTGCGTTTCTGTGCGCTGTGCGGCACGGTCGCCGAGGGCGAGCTCTGCCGTATCTGCGCCGATCCGCGGCGCGACCGCACCATGATCTGCGTGGTCGAGGAACCCAGGGATGTCCAGGCGGTCGAGCGCACCCGCGAGTTCCGCGGCCTCTACCACGTACTCGGCGGTGCGCTCGACCCGCTCAGCGGCGTCGGCCCGGATCAGTTGCGGATTCGGGAGTTGCTGGGTCGGATCGGCAACCAGACCGACGGTATCGATGTCACCGAGGTGATCATCGCCACCGATCCGAATACCGAGGGCGAGGCGACCGCCACCTATCTGGTGCGGATGCTGCGCGATTTCCCCGGCCTCACCGTCACCCGTCTGGCCTCGGGCCTGCCGATGGGCGGTGATCTGGAATTCGCCGACGAGCTGACACTGGGTCGGGCGCTGTCGGGTCGGCGTGCACTCTAGGCGTATCGGCGACCGTGGGAGGCTAGAGCTCCAGACGGCTCCACGGCAGGGCGTCGAGCCGGGCACGGTCGCCGGTCGCCCAGTCCCAGATCAGTGCCGCGACGGTATCGGCTCCCGTCACGGTCGTGCCGAAGTGCCGGTCGGGGCCGCCGTCGCGGTACTCCAGGGTGAACTGCTCCTCGGACAGGCGGTAGGTCTGGATATACACCTGTTCGGCGCGTTCAGCGATCAGGTAGGGGTTCGGCTCGGCCAACTCCCGCACCCAGAGCCCGGCCAGCGTCTCGGTGAGATAGGGGAATTCTCCCGCCCCGCCCAGTGTGACGCTGACCGGCACATGTCCGGTCGGGTCGACCAGCCAGGCCAGCTGCGGATCATAGACGGCGTAGTGACGTGGGGTCGCGAGCTCGAACAGTAGCGCCCGGGCAAAGCCGATGGCATCGTAGGGACTGGGCACATACAGTGCCGAGCCGGTCGGGATACCGCCTATGGGAGCCGTGCTGAGGAAACTGTCCTCTTCCGGCAGTTCGGCATTGCGCGCGTTCACCTCCGCCGCGATCGCCGCCACCTCGTCGGTCTCGGGCCGTCCCTGCTGGGCCGACAGGTAGGCGTCCACCTGCGCGGGCGTGGACGCGACACCTGACGGCAGCAGAACGTGGTCGTAGCTCACCCGGCCAGACTACGGGCCGGGCGGTCCCCGCCGCGCTCGCGGTTCCGGCCGGACCGAGGGGTCAGGCGCGCAGGCGCTCGCGGCGGAGTTGGTCGACCTCGGGCAGATCCAGTGGTTCGAGGTGATCGACACCGAGGGCCCGGGTGAGGATGAAGTCGGCCAGTTCCGGATTACGGGCCAGCGCGGGGCCGTGCATGTAGGTGCCCAGCACCGACCCCTGGACCACTCCTTCCAGCCCGTCGCCCACCCCGTTGCCGACCCCGCGGGTGACTCGGGCCAGACCCCGGGCCTCGGGGCCGAGGGTGGTGCCGCCGCGGTGGTTCTCGAAACCGGTGAGCGGCGCGCTCAGGCCCGGCAGTAGTGGTGTCGTGGTCACCTCGCCGATGGCGCGTCGGTCCTGCGGGGACGTGGTGGCGTCGAGCAGTCCCACCCCGTCGACCCGTTCCCCGCTCGATGTCTCGTACCAGTGCCCGAGTACCTGGATGGCGGCGCAGATCGCGAGCACTGGGGCCCCGCGCTCGGCGGCCCGCTGTAGACCGGGATACCGCTGCAGATGCCGGGTGGCCAGCCGCTGCGCCGAATCCTCGGCGCCGCCCAGGGTGTAGATGTCCAGCAATTCCGGAACCGGTTCGGGCAGCGTGATTTCGACGACCTCGGCGTCGATCCCGCGCATCCGCAGCCGTTGCCGCAGCACCAGCGCGTTGCCGCCGTCACCGTAGGTGCCCATCACATCGGGCAGCACCAGCCCGATCCGGACGGTCGATTCGCTCATGAGGCTGTGTCCTTTCGGCCCGCCCGGGCCTCGAGATCCCGGTTCAGATCGCGGAACGCGGTGTAGTTGGCCAGTACCTCCACCCGTCCCGGCGGGCAGGACGCGATGGCCCGCAGCGGATTCGGCACCGTGGTGTGTTCGACCCCGGCGTAGGTCAGCCGCACTGCCAGGTCGGTGGCCCGTTCCCCGGCGGCGACCACCTGCATACCCTCGAAATGCTCGAACCGCACGTCCCACAGCCAGGACAGATCCTCGCCGTCGGGCACCTGGCCGTTCACGGCGATCACCAGACCGGCCGCGGTCGAATCGATCATCGACAGCGCTTCCTGCCAGCCGGCGGGGTTCTTGGCCAGCAGCAGGCGGGCCGAGTGCTCACCGAGCTGCACGGTCCGGTAGCGGCCCGCGATCTCGCGTACCGTCCCCGTCGCGGCGCATGCCTCTTCGGCGGAGGCGCCCATGGCCACCGCGGCCGCGACGGCCTGGGCGGCGTTACCCCGGTTCGCCCGTCCGGGTAGGGCGAGCCGCAGCGGGAGGCGCACCCCGTCGGGTCCGCACAGTTTGTCGCCGTCGAGCCACCAGTCCGGCTGCGGGCGCCGGAAATCGGTTCCGGTGCTGTGCCAGTCCTCGCCTTCCCAGAGGATCGGTTCCCCACTGCGCGGGCAGCTGGTGGCATCGATCGCCCAACCGCTGCCCGCCGCGACCCACACCACATTCGGATGGTCGTAGGCGATGGAGGTGACCAATACGTCGTCGCAGTTGGCGACGACGACGGTATCGGGATGGCGGGCCAATCCCGCCCGCAGCCGGCGCTCGATCATATTGATCTCGCCGACGCGGTCCAGCTGGTCGCGGCTCAGGTTGAGCAGCACCACCGCGGCCGGGTTCAGCGAATCGGTGACATGTGGCAGATGCAGTTCGTCGACCTCGATCGCGGCCAGCGGCGCACCCCGGTGCACGTTCAGCGCGGAGACGATACCGGCATCCATATTGGCGCCGTCGGCCTGGGTGGCGACCTCGCCGAGGGTGCTCAGCGCCGCGGTGGCCATCCGGGTGGTGGTCGATTTGCCGTTGGTGCCGGTGATGAGCACCGTGCGCCTGCCCCGGCCCAACTGGTCCATGATGGTGGGGTCGATCTTCAGGGCGATCAGCCCACCGATCATCGACCCTTTGCCACGCCCCGCCTTCTGCGACGCCCATGCGGCGGCCGCTGCCAGTCGCAGCGCGATCCGTCCGCGCACCGATATGTCTGCCACGCCGCGCAGTCTAATGTTCGCCTGTTGCGGTGGTGTTCCGCGCGGGCGGTTCATCGGTAGTAGGGCGCGCCTCCGTACTGCTGCGGACCGCCGTCCCTTCCGCCGCCGTCGGCGTAGGCGAAATCGTCGGCGACCATGGCGGCCAGTTCGAGGAGGGCGCGGCGAGTGGGTTTGTTCACCAGTTCCAGGTCGATCTCGGCGCCCTCGGCGAGGTGATCGTCGAAGGGCACGACCTGTACCGCTCGCGTCCGGTCCAGGAACAGTTTGCGCAGATTGTCGATATTGACCGTCGACGAACCGCGTCGTGAGGCATTGACCACCACCACCGTGCGCTCCACCAGCTTCCCGTAGCCGTGGTGGTCGAGCCAGTCCAGAGTGGCCGAGGCGCTGCGGGCGCCGTCGATGGCCGGTGAGGTCACCAACACCAGTGAGCTGGCCATATCGAGCACCCCGGACATCGCCGAATGCATCAGTCCGGTACCGCAGTCGGTGAGGATGATGTTGTAGAACGACTGCAGGATGCCGATGGCCTTGCGGTAGTCGGCCTCGCTGAACGCCTCCGATACCGCCGGATCCTGTTCGCTGGCGAGCACTTCCAACCGACTGGGCGCCTGCGAGGTATGGGCGCGCACATCCGAGTACCGCGTGATGCGCTGGTCCTCCAGCAGGTTGCGGACCGTCGAGCGAGTCTGCCGCGGCACCCGGTGGGCGAGAGTGCCCAGGTCGGGGTTGGCGTCGATGGCGATGACCCGGTCGCCGCGCAACGACGCGAAGGTCGAACCCAGCCCGACCGTCGTCGTGGTCTTGCCGACGCCGCCCTTGAGCGACAGGATCGCGATCCGGTAGTCACCACGCACCGGCTGATTCACCCGCTCGATCAGATCACGGTGGACGATATCGGCCGAGGACTCACCGGGGTTGATGACACCGCGCGAAACCTTGTGCACGGCCCGCCGCCATCCGCTGCGGGGTGCCCGGCGGGTCCGTCGCAACAGGTTCAGATCATTGATCGACTGTCCCGGCTGCGGGGCGTGCTGCGGCTGGGGCTGGTACTGCTGCGGTGGTGGTGGCAGTTGCCCGGCAGGCGGACCGGGCGGCTGATACGTGCCGGTATTCCATGAACCGGAGGGGTATTGGCCGGTGGTCGGTCCGACGGGCGCGACCGGCGGTTGATAGGGCGGCGGTGGCGGCACCTGCGGTGGCGCCCAGCTGTAGATCGGACCGCCGGACCGATCGGTTTCGGCCTGTTGTCCGGACAGGGCGTCGGGGGTGCCGCCGGCCGCCTGCGGGTAACCGCCTACCTCACCGGTCGGGCCGGTGCCGATATTCGCGGACGGACCCGCGGGGCCAGGGGATTCAGCGAGCGGGGCCGGATTGTACGGCCCACCGGGCTCGCCGTACTGCCCAATGGGTGGGTTGTACGGCCCACCGGGCGGACCGTACTGCCCGCCGGGCGGCGGACCGTACTGTTCACCAGGAACGTTGTACGGTCCGCCGGGCTGGTTGTACAGCCCACCAGGCGGACCGTATTCGGCGCCGGGTGGGCCGTATGGGCCGCT
>NZ_BAFU01000004.1 GCF_000308495.1 Nocardia brevicatena NBRC 12119
GGGAATCGACCGGCCGTTCGCCGGCTTCGTATTTGGCGATGGCGCCGCGGCTCACTCCGACCCGATCGGCGAGCACCTGTTGAGAGATGCCCCGGCGGGCGCGGATGGCGCGGACCTGACGGCCGACGTAACGGTCTTCGTCTGGCTGGTATTCGCTCATGGTTGCCCCTCGATGGCATCGAAGCCTCATGCTATCGACCTGTCCCGCAGCGGGACAGAGTGAGCCGTGACCGCGGTCACCCTTATCCCAGCACTCGGCGCCGGGTTGCCCCGAATGCCTCGGCGCCGGGTGCCTTCCATCAGTAGGGGACGACGACAGGGGGCACAACATGAGCTATGCCGAGCAGCCGCCGTTGCCGGTCCGGGTGTCGATGCGCTCGCAAGCGGTGGTGACCGCACTGGGCATATGGGAACTCATCGGCACCCGCGTAGACGCCGATGCGTGTGACAACGTGGAGCTATTGGAGCGCGTTGCCGAGGGGCTGAGGGGACGCGCGTAGCCGGATGCGCCGGCCGATAGAGGGAAATGACGACAAGGGACCATCACGTGACGAAACCGAAGGCGCTCGGATACGTTCGGAAAGACAAGTCCGGCATTCATCAGCAGTGGGACGAAGCCCAGATTCGCTCCCTGGTGCAGCGGTTCGGGTACGAATTGTGCAAGACGATCGTGTTCGGTGAATTCACCGAGGACCCGATAGGGGAGCTGGTTCACGCGATCGGGCGGGCCGAGGCCGAGGCGCTGTTCATGCCCGGCCTCGAACACTTTGACGGCATCGTGCCCTGGACCCTGGTGTCGGTCGCCGATGTCGTCACCGTGTCACCGCAGCGCACCTACGCCCGATGGTCGACCGGGCAGCTACCCGCCGAGGTCGATGGGGCGTAGACGGACAGGGCCGGCCGGGGGTACCGACCGGGTATCCCGGTTCGGTCGTATCGGGGAACCCGTGCGGCTGTATAGCCGGGTGAACGATAGTCGGGCCCGCAGCGGGTATTCCCTCGGTATCGGTGACTCGGAAGGACCGACTACTATGCGCGACTCATCGTTTCGTACCACATACGCCGGCAGCAGAATTCTCAGTGTGCTCGTCCTGATCTGGCTGGTGGCCGGTCTGCTGGCCGCCGGGCAGCGAGGATACTTCAATGCCGCACCCACCACCTGTCCGGGACTGTCCACCCTGGCGGTGACAGTATTGGCCGGGCCGTTCAACTACATGGGGATGAATCCCCGGGTCGGCGACTGCGACCTACCGCAGCCGAGTCGGTAGCCGGAGTACCGGCGTAAAACGCGACCGACCGGCGCCCGGAAATCCGGGCGCCGGTCGGTCGTCCTCCATGGCGGTTCGGAATCAGCCGACCCCGGCGGGCTGCCGGCCGACGGCCGCGGCGGCGGTCTCCCGCTGCTGCAGGTCGCGTACCTTGGCGCCCTCGACGTCGATATCCGGCAGGACGCGGTCGAGCCACTTCGGAATCCACCAGGCCCGTTCACCCAGCAGTACCAGCAGCGACGGGATCAGGATCATGCGCACCAGGAAGGCGTCGAAGAGCACACCGGCGGCCATCGCGAAGCCCATGGACTTCGAGGTGACATCGGGCGCCAACATGAAGCCGCCGAAGACCGAGATCATGATGACGGCCGCCGCGGTCACCACGCGGGCGCCGTGGTGGTAGCCGTCGACCATCGCCTGTTTTGGCGGCTTGCCATGGACGTATTCCTCGCGCATGCGGGTCACCAGGAACACCTGGTAGTCCATGGCGAGGCCGAATACCAGGCCGATCAGCATGATCGGCAGGAAGCTGATGATCGGGTGGGTGTCGTCGATGATCCCGAACGCGCCCTCCTGGAAGATCAGCACCGTGACGCCGAAGGTGGCGGCCATCGACAGCAGGAAGCCGAGTGCCGCGGTGAGCGGTACCAGGATGGACCGGAACACCATCACCAGCAGCACGAAGGCCGCGCCCGCCACGATCGCCAGATACGGGAGGATGCTGGTGAGCAGCACCCGGTTGACATCGGCGTATATGGCGGTGACACCGGTGATGCCGTATTCCATGCCGTACCGGTCCTTCAGTTCGGCTTCGGCGTTCCGGGCGTCGGCCACCAGGTCCTGGGTGGCCTCGCTGTTGGGTCCGGACTTCGGCACCGCCGAGAACAGGGCGGCCTGACCGTCCGGGCTCGGCTGGGCGGCGGACAGGTAGTCCATGCCCTCGTAGCCGGCCAGCCGGTCGCGGAGGTCGGTGAGGGCCGCGTCGCGCTGATCCTGGGGTACCGCGGAGAGGTCGACCGCGACCATCAGGGTGCCGTTCCTGCCCTCGCCGAAGCCCTCGGTCTGCAGCTCGTAGGCCTTCCGCATGGACGAGTCCGCGGGCATGCTGTCACCGCCGGGCAGGCCCAGGTTCAGGTTCACCGCGGGCGCCGCGAGGGCGCCGAGGACGAGCGCGCTCAGCACCAGGGTCACCGCCGGTACCTTGGCGATCAGCCGGGCGAAGCGCACGCCGTTGGTGACGACGGTGTCGTCCTCGGGGTCGTGCCGGGCGACGAGCGGCAGCTTCGGCTTGAACAGGAACCGGCCGAGCGCGCCCAGCAGGGCGGGCATGAGGGTAATGGCGGCCAGTACCGCGAACGCCGCGGCGAGCGCGCCGCCGAGACCCATCATGGTGAGGAAGCCGACGCCGACCACGCTGAGGCCGAGCAGGGCGATGACGACCGTGAGACCGGCGAACACCACCGCCGACCCGGCGGTGCCGACCGCGACACCGGCCGCCTCCTCCGGGGACTTCTGCACGGTCAGTTCGTGCTTGTACCGGGACACGATGAACAGGGCATAGTCGATCGACAGCGCGAGACCGATCATCGAGGCCAGCACCGGCGTGAAGGTCGGGACCGCGGTCAGCGAGGTACCGGTCAGGATGAGCGTGCTCGCGCAGGCGACACCCACGACGCCGGTGACGATCGGTACGAACGAGGCGACGATGGCGCCGAAGGCGATCATCATCACGATGAACGCGACACCGATACCGATCATCTCGGCCTGGCCCGTTTCCGGCTGCTGTTCGGCGATGACGCCGGTCACCTCGACGGTGAGACCCGCGGCGCGTGCCTTGTCGGCGACCGCCTGGGCCTTCTGCCGGTCCTCGGACGTGACATCGGAGAAGGTCGCCATGGTGAACGGCACGTCGATCACGGCGACGGTGTTGGGCCGTTCGGTGTTGAGCACGTTCAGCGGGGCACCGCCGCACAGGGCCTTGAACTCGGGGGAACCGCTACCGTCGAGGCAGTTCGGTTCCGGTACCGACGGCTTCCCACCCGCCGCCGCGGCCTCGGCCTGCTTTTTGGCGGCCTCCGAGCCCGCGGGCATCATCATGGTCGCGGTGACCGGATCGACCAGCGGTTTGGTGTGGTCGACGATATCGAGCCGGTTCAGCTCCTGAATGAAGGCCTGCAGCGCGTTCGCGTTGTTCGTGTCGGTCAGGGTGCCGTTCGGGGCGGCCACGACATAGGTGCCGGTGATGGCGTCGAGGCTGAACATCGACGCCATTTCCGGCATATGTTCTTCGAGGATCTCGGTGGCTCGTTCGGACGGCAGGCCCGGCATTTCGAACTTGTCCTGGAACGGCTTCGCCACGGCGGCGGAGAGGCCCCCGAGCAGTACGAGTAGCAGCAGCCAGGCCGGTAGCACTATCCATTTCCGGCGGAAAGCGAACTTTCCCCATCGGTACAGATATACGGACACGAGGAGTTTCTCCTAGCAATAGCTGGGACGTGCTTGGGTTGGGAGCTTCTGGTCCGAAGCCTGTAGACAGCGCCTCACCGCGGCCTTCCTCGGCCTGCCTCCACTCAACGCGCATCTGCCTACCGTGCGGTAGGTAGACTACCCGTGGGTAAAGGAGCGGGACAACCTGATCCGATGCGGGGCTCGTGGGTTCAGCGCAAGGATTGTGAGAGGACATGAATGGCCATCCGTGACACATCCGGCAGCGTTGTCGCAGGTGGAGGCACCAAGCAGGCGATCAGAGACGCGGCCGTGAAGCTCTTCGTCGCCAAGGGGTTCGAACCCACAAGCCTCCGAGAGGTCGCCGATGCGGTAGGAATCACAAAGGCGTCCCTCTACTATCACTATTCCTCGAAACTGGATCTGCTGGTCGCGATCATCGATCCGATTCTCGACCATCTGCGTACCCTGGTCGCCGGTATAGAGGATGTGTCCTACGACGCGGAAGGCCGTCGCTCGGTGTTGCGGGCCTATGTACGCGGTATGATGCGGCACCGCGACGCCGGTGCGCTGATCCTGCGCGATACCGTGGCGATCTTCAACGCCATGGGCGATCGCTACCCGGAACTATGGTATGCGCACCAGGCCTTGCGCCTCTGGCTGGCGGGGCCCGAGCCCACCGCGGAGGCGAAACTGCGTGCCGCCGCCGCACTCGAAACCCTCGGTGTGGCGCTGGTATCCATGGAACTGGTCCCCGAGGCCCCCGATGAGCTGGTGGAATCCACCCTCCTGGACGCGGCGACGGAGGTGCTCGAGCCGCACGCCGCGTAGATTCGAACTGGTCAGCAGACGGCGCAATAGCCGGAAAGGTCAGGTTGGTCGTGCATATCTCCGCGAGGGTGGACCATGCCGTTCGTACCCTGCTCGAGATCGCGGCGGCGACACAGTCGGTGGCGGTGAAATCCGAGACGATCGCGATGGCCCAGCAGATAGCGCCCAAGGTGCTGGAAGGCGTGCTCGGGGAGCTGCGGCGGACCGGTCTTGTCACCAGTAGGCGGGGACCCGACGGTGGCTACCGGCTGGCACGTCCGGCCGAGGAGATATCGGTGGCCGATGTGATCCGCGCGGTGGAGGGCCCCCTGGCCTCGGTGCGTGGGCAGCGGCCCGAGGATGTGCGCTACACCGGCTCGGCGGATTCGTTGCAGCGGGTGTGGATCGCGCTGCGCGTCAATATCCGGGCCGTCCTCGAGAATGTGACCATCGCCGATATCGCGGCAGGCGGACTACCGGAATTCATCACCGAACTCACCGCCGACCCCGGTGCCTGGGTGCGACGCGAATCACGTGCGGCCCCGCCGGAGATCTCCGCGACCGAAGTCGGTGCCTGCCGGTAGCCTGCGATCATCATGCTCATCTCATTACTCCGTAGGTATATGGCCCCCTACCGGTCCCGGCTGACCGGGGTGGTGGTGCTGCAACTGATCTCGGTGATCGCCATGCTGTACCTGCCGAGCCTGAACGCGGACCTGATCGACGAGGGCGTCACCGAGGGCGATATCGGCTATATCTGGTCGGCCGGGATGCGCATGCTGCTGGTGTCGGGAATCCAGATCATCGCCTCGGCCGCGTCGGTGTATCTCGCCGCCCAGGCCGCCATGGCCGCGGGCCGCGATCTGCGCGCGGCGGTACTGCACCGGGTGGGGACGTTCTCCGCGCGGGAGGTCGGAATGTTCGGCGCGCCCTCGCTGATCACCCGCAACACCAACGATATTCAACAGGTGCAGCTGCTCATCGTCATGGCGGCCACCGTTTTGGTGATGGCGCCGATCATGTGTGTGGGCGGCATCATCATGGCGCTGCGGGAAGACCTCGGACTGTCCTGGGTGCTGTTGGTCGCCGTACCCGCGCTCGCGCTGAGCATGGGCGTGATCATCGCTCGGATGGTGCCCCGTTTCCGGGAGATGCAGGCCCGCATCGATACGGTCAACCGGGTTCTGCGCGAGCAGATCACCGGTATCCGGGTGGTGCGCGCCTTCGTCCGGGAGCGACAGGAGGCCTGGCGCTTCGGCCTGGCCAACACCGAACTCACCGATACCGCGCTGCGGGTCGGCCGGTTGATGGCGCTGATGTTCCCCATGGTCATGCTGATCAGCAATCTCACCGCGGTCGCGGTGATCTGGTTCGGCGGCCACGCCGTCGACTCCGGGCAGATGCAGATCGGTTCGCTCACCGCGCTGCTGGCCTACATCATGCAGATCCTGATGGCCGTCATGATGGCCTCGTTCCTGGCCATGATGGCCCCGCGCGCGGCGGTGTCGGCGGACCGGATCGGCGAGGTGTTGCGCACCGAATCGTCGGTGCGGTCGCCGGCGCTGCCACGGCCGTTCCAAGGCGATCCCGGTGTGGTGGAGCTGCGCTCGGCCGGGTTCTGCTTCCCCGGTGCCGAGAAACCGGTGCTGTGCGGGATCGATTTCCGGGTGGAGCCGGGACGGACCACCGCCATCGTCGGTTCCACCGGTTCGGGCAAGACAACCCTGATCAACCTCATCCCGCGCCTCATGGATGTGACGGAGGGCGCGGTCCACGTGGGCGGGGCCGATGTGCGGGAGCTGGACCCGGCCGAGCTGCGCGAACGGATCGGCCTGGTGCCGCAGAAGGCGTACCTGTTCTCCGGGACGGTGGCCAGTAACCTCCGCTACGGGAAACCGGATGCCACCGACGAGGAACTGTGGCACTGCCTGGAGATCGCGCAGGCCGCCGATTTCGTCCGGGAGATGCCGCAGGGTCTGCAGACCCCGCTCGCCCAGGGTGGCACCACGGTCTCCGGCGGGCAGCGTCAACGGCTGGCCATCGCCCGCGCGCTGGTGCGCCGGCCGCGGATCTACCTGTTCGACGATTCGTTCTCCGCGCTCGACGTCGCCACCGACGCCCGACTGCGTGACGCGCTGCGTCCGGAAACCGCGAACTCCTCGGTCATCATCGTGGCCCAGCGGGTCGCCACCATCCGCGACGCCGACCAGATCGTGGTCCTCGAGGACGGCCGGATGGTCGGTATCGGCCCCCATGAGCAGCTCCTGCGCGAATGCGCGGAATACCGGGAGATCGTCGAGTCGCAGCTGAGTGCGGAGGAGGCACGATGAGGCCTGGGATGCCGGGACCGGGGGCCCCGGGTACGAAACCCAAATCATTCGGGCCTTCGCTACGGCGGCTGCTGCGCCGGCTCGTCCCGGAACGCGGGTACGTGGTGGCCATCGTGGTGTTGGCGATCACCTCGGTGGTGTTGAACACGCTGGGACCCTACCTGCTGGGCAAGGCCACCAATATCGTCTTCGACGGTGTCGTCGGCAAGCGGCTGCCCGCCGGGCTGAGCAAGGACGAGGCCCTCGAGAGCCTGCGCGCCCAGGGTCAGAACACCTTCGCGGACATGCTGACCAGTATGGATGTGGTGCCAGGTGTCGGCGTCGACTTCGCGGCCGTGGGCCGGGTACTGACGTGGGTTCTCGCGCTCTACCTCGCCGCCGCGCTGTTCGGCTGGCTACAGGGCTATCTGCTCAACACGGTCATCAACCGCACGGTGAAACGGCTGCGCGGTGATGTCGAGGACAAGATCCACAAACTACCGCTGAGCTATTTCGACTCCGCTCCCCGCGGCGATGTGCTCAGCCGCGTCACCAACGACGTCGACAATGTGTCGCAGACCCTGCAGCAGACCATGAGCCAGCTGTTGACCTCGATGTTCACGGTGGTGGCCATTCTGGTGATGATGTTCTGGATCTCACCGCTGTTGGCCGTGGTCGCGCTGGTGACGGTGCCCGTGGCGGTGATGGTCACCGCCCAGATCGCCAAACGCTCCAAACCGCATTTCGTGGCGCAGTGGAAGCACACCGGCATGGTGAACGCCCAGGTGGAAGAGGCCTACACCGGCCACGAGGTGGTGACCGCCTTCGGGCGCAGCCAACAGGTCCTCGCGGAGTTCGACCGCCGCAACGAGCAGCTGTACCAGTCCAGCTTCAAGGCGCAGTTCATCTCCGGATTGATCATGCCGTCGATCATGTTCCTGGGGAACGTGAACTTCGTGCTGGTCGCCCTGGTCGGCGGCCTGCGGGTGGCCACGGGGCAGCTGTCGCTGGGCGAGGTGCAGGCGTTCATCCAGTACTCTCGTCAGTTCAGTCAGCCGCTCACCCAGCTCGGCGCCATGGCCAATCTGCTGCAGTCCGGGGTGGCCTCGGCCGAGCGGATCTTCGAGATCCTCGACGCGGCGGAACAGAGCCCGGATCCGTCGATACCACCCGCCCTCCCGATGGACCGGGGCCGGGTCGAGTTCGAGGCGGTGTCGTTCCGGTATGAACCGGACAAACCGGTTATCGAGCGGCTGTCGCTGGTGGCCGAACCCGGTCATGTGGTGGCCATCGTCGGCCCGACCGGGGCCGGTAAGACGACGCTGGTGAATCTGCTCATGCGCTTCTACGAACTGGACGCGGGCGCCATCACCATCGACGGGGTCGATATCACCCATATGCCCCGGGAGGCCCTGCGTTCCCGGATCGGGATGGTGTTGCAGGACACCTGGCTGTTCCACGGGACGATCCGGGACAATATCGCCTACGGCAACCCGCACGCGTCCGAAGAGGAGATCCTCGCCGCCGCGCGCGCCGCCTATGTGGACCGGTTCGTGCACGCCCTGCCCGACGGCTACGACACCGTCATCGACGAGGAGGGCACCGGGGTGAGCGCGGGGGAGAAGCAACTCATCACCATCGCCCGCGCGTTCCTGGCGAAACCGTCCATCCTGATTCTGGATGAGGCGACCAGCTCGGTGGACACCCGCACCGAACTGCTGGTGCAGCAGGCTACCGCGGAGTTGCGGCGCGACCGCACCAGCTTCGTCATCGCGCATCGACTGTCCACCATCCGCGACGCCGACATGATCGTCGTCATGGAGCGGGGACGGATCGTCGAACACGGAACCCACGATCGGCTCCTCGCCGAAGGGGGTGCCTACTACCGTCTCTACAACGCCCAGTTCGCCGCCGCGGCGGCCGACGCCTGAGCACTTCGCTCGCGCCGCTGTTCGGCGTCCGGAGGCGGCCTGAGAGGATGACCGGCGTGTCCGAGCCTACAACCGCGTCCGACAAGGGGTTCTCGTTCCGCATCGGTGCCCGCCTGGAGGGGCGGCACGGGCGAAGCGGTGTCATCCGGACCCCGCACGGCAGTATCGCCACACCCGCCTTCATCCCGGTGGGGACCAAGGCGACGGTGAAGGCGGTGCTCCCGGAGGCGATGCGGGACCTGGGGGCACAGGCCCTACTGGCGAACGCCTACCACCTTTACCTGCAGCCGGGGCCGGATATCGTCGACGAGGCCGGGGGGCTGAGCGCCTTCATGAACTGGCCGGGCCCCACCTTCACCGACAGCGGCGGCTTCCAGGTGATGTCGCTCGGGGTCGGCTTCAAGAAGGTGCTGGCCATGGAGACGGTGGATGTCCGCAGCGACGAGGTGATCGCGGCCGGCAAGGAACGGCTGGCGACGGTGGACGACGACGGTGTCACCTTCCGCTCCCACCTGAACGGCTCCAGACACCGGTTCACCCCGGAGGTGTCGATGGGGATCCAGCACCGGTTGGGCGCGGACATCATGTTCGCCTTCGACGAACTGACCACGCTCATGAACACCCGCGGCTATCAGGAGAAGTCGGTGCAGCGCACCCATGATTGGGCGCAGCGCTGTATCGACGAGCACGAGCGGCTGACCGCGGACCGGTCCCACCGCCCGTACCAGGCGCTGTTCGCGGTGGTACAGGGCGCCCAGTACGAGGATCTGCGCCGCAAGGCGTCTCGTGACCTGGAGGCGATCCGCGGGGCCGCCGGAACGGAATTCGACGGCTACGGCATCGGCGGCGCCCTGGAGAAACACAACCTCGGCACCATTGTCGGCTGGTGCAGTGATGAGCTGCCCGAGCACAAGCCCCGCCATATGCTCGGAATCAGCGAACCCGAGGATCTTTTCGCCGCGGTCGAGGCCGGTGCGGACACCTTCGACTGTGTCAACCCCTCCCGAATCGGCCGCAATGCCGGAATCTATGTGGATGTGGGTCGTTTCAATATCGACACCCGCCGGTTCCGGCGCGACTTCACCCCGATCGACGAGAACTGCGACTGCTACACCTGCGCCAACTACACCCGCGCCTATATCCATCATCTGTTCAAGGCCCGGGAGATGCTGGCCTCGACGCTGTGCACGATTCACAACGAGCGTTTCACCATCCGGCTGGTGGACCGCATTCGCGCGAGTATCGAGGGCGGGTATTTCGACGAATTCCGGGACGAGACGCTGGGCCGCTGGCAGGGCCGGGTCACCGCGCCCTGACCCGGTCGTCTCCGAACCGGGCGCACCGCACCGGCCGGTGCGCCGGATACCGTGGCCGGTGCGGACCGTCTCGTGCGGCGGTGTCCGGCTATGAGTGCAGAGGCGTGTAATCGGTTGGCGCGTAGGTCGGTTCGTGCTTCTTGAGCAGTCCGATCACCTGGTAGGTGATGGGCATCACGAAAACCTCGGCCACCGTCTTCCACAGGAATCCGACCACCACATAGTTGACGAACTGCCCCCAGCTGCTGATCCCGATGGCGGTCGCGGCGATGGAGCAGAAGATCAGGGTGTCGGCGAACTCCCCCACGACGGTGGAGCCGATCAGCCGGGCCCACAGGTATTTCTCCCGGGTCCGCTCCTTGATGAGCACCAGGGTGGCGGAATTGAGCAGCTGTCCCACCATATAACCCGCGAGGCCGGCCGCGACCAACCGCGGAGTGGTGCCGATAACGCTGCGGAAGGCTTCCTGGTTCTCGTAGAACACCGCCGGTGGCAGGGCGATCGCGATGGCGAAACACACCACGGTCAGCAGCAGCGCGGCGAAACCGTAGTAGACGGCGTGGCGGGTGGCGCGGAACCCGTACACCTCGCTGAGCACATCGCCGAGAATGTAGGCCAGCGGGAACAGGAAGAAGGCGCCGTCGGTGGTGATGGGCAGCAGCTCCAAGGGGCCGAGTTTCAGCGAACTGTCGGCGAAGAACTGCACTCCCTTGGTGGCGCAGATATTGGAGATGATCAGCGTCGCGGTGAACAGCGCGACGATGGATGGATAGTAGCCCCGCGCCACCTGTGCGAATGCCGCGTGATCGGGCGCGGGGCGTCCAGGGCTGTCCGGGTGCTGTGATGCTTTCGAACCTCTCACCCGCCTCATCCAACCAGGTTGTGGAATAGGCTGTAGCCATGACTAACGCGGGTGGATCCGACGAATGGTGGAAGCAGTACGGCGGCGAGGGAGTGTCGTCGGACTCGCCGTCCGCCGGCTCGGTCCCGCAGTATCCGAGCGCCGAACCCTCCGCCTACCCCTCGGCTCCGTCGACACCGCAGTATCCGTCGGCCCCCCAGTATCCGTCGACGCCGCCGGTATCCGCCGCGCCGCAGCCCAATTCGCAGTATCCGTCCACCCCGGCGCAACCGCAGTACTCGGGTTACCAGTCGCCGGCGCAGCCCGTCGCCGGGTATCCGGCGGGTTATCAGCCCTACGGCTATCCGAATCGGCAGGGAACCAACGGTTTGGCGATCGCGTCACTGGTCACCTCGTTGGCGGGCTTCGCGACCTGCGGTCTCACCTCGATCGTCGGGATCATTCTCGGCGTCGTCGCGTTGAATCAGATCAAGCAGAGCGGCCAGGACGGGCGGGGGCTGGCGCTGGGCGGAATCTGGGCCGGTGTCGCCGTGCCGGTGCTGTGGGTGCTGTACTTCATCATCGTCATCGTGGTAGCGGCGGCCTAACGATCTTCCCGGTCAATCCCGGACCACCAGGGTGCCGCCGGCGAATTTGTCGTGCCAGCCCTGTTTGTTCGGGTCCTTGCCGAGCGTGACGGCGATATAGACCATCAGGACGAGTCCGATCAACGGTCCGAGCCAGGGGATGATGCTCACCGCCAGATAGCTGTTGCGCTTGATGGCCGCCGAGGCGCCGAGCGTGGGCGCACCACCGGGAGCGAGTACGCGCATACGCAGCATCTTCTTGCCCAGCGTCGCACCGCCGTTCATCTCCATCAGCACGAAATAGCCGAAGGCGATGGCGAAGGACAGCATGTTGCCGAGCTGGGAGAGCGCGATGCTCATATCCGAGAAGAAATAGGTCAGGCTCGCTCCGGGAATGCCCGCGATGGCGCCGTCGATCAGACGCGCACCGAACCGAGGCCACAGATCAACGGGGTTCCATGTGCCCGGCGGCTGTCCATAGGGCTCACGGGTGTACCGCGGTGGGGCCGTGTACTCCTCGCCTTCGTACACCGGTTCCGGTGCTCCATCCGGTCGCCATTCGGCGGGAGCCGGGCTGTATGGGGGCGGAGTCCCGGCCTGTGTCGGGGGGCGCAGATACAGCGGCTGTGTCTCATCGGCCGCCAACCATCCGCCGGGGTTCGGGCCGTACGGACCGGCGCCGGGAGAAGCGGGGGGCAGGGTCGGACCGCGCTGCCGTTCGGCCGAATTCGGGCCGTACGGCGGTGGCGGCATCTGCTGCGTCCGCCCTGGGCCGTGTTGCGGTTGTTGCCCGAATCGGGGCTGTCCGCCGTGCGGCGGCGCGTACTGCGGATGCTGGTTGGGGTCGTATCCACCGCTGGTCATAGCGCATACCTCGTCCTGCTCGCCGGGACCGGTCGTCGGGTACGTTACGGACAACGATCCAATTGCAACAACCCGTCCGGCTCGAGGACCCACGGCCCGTGTGGCAGCCGTGCGGGATCGAATTCGTCGAGCAGTTCCGCGGCGGTGCGTCCGTCGAATCCGAGTGATCGGGCCAGCGCCGCGACCACATCCCCGACGCTGTCCCCGAGCGCGAGTCGATCGGCGAGGGTCACCGCGCCGTCGCGTTTGGCCAGCCGCTGTCCGGTCCGGTTCAGGACCAGGGGGACGTGGACATACTGCGGCACCGGCAGGCCGAGCAGGGTGGCCAGGTAGGCCTGTCGGGGTGTCGACGAAAGCAGGTCGTCGCCGCGTACCACCTGGTCCACGCCCATATCGGCATCGTCCACCACCACGGCCAGGTTGTAGGCGGGCACACCGTCGCCGCGCCGTAACACCACATCGTCGACCGGACCGCGGTAGCGCCCGTGCAGTCGATCGGTGATCTCGAAATCGGTGCGGGGTGCCCGCAGTCGCAGCGCCGCAGGCCGACCGGAGACACGACACCGGTCCCGTTCACCGGCGCTCAGACCCCGGCAGGTGCCGGGGTAGGCCCCCATCGGACCGTGTGGCGCCGTTGCGGCCTGCTGGATCTCGCGTCGGGTGCAGAAGCATTCGTAGGTGAGTCCGGCCTCGGTGAGCCGGTCGATCGCCGCCTGGTAGTGCGGCATCCGGTCCGATTGGCGGACCACCGGGCCGTCCCAGTCCAGCCCGATCCGGGCCAGGTCGTCGAGTTGTCGTTTCGCGGCTCCCGGCCGGACACGGTCCAGGTCGTCGACGCGCAGCGCGAACCGGCGGCCGGTCGACCGAGCGAACAGCCAGGCCAGCAGGGCGGTACGCAGATTGCCCAGGTGCAGGTCACCCGACGGACTCGGCGCGTACCGACCGGCCCCGCCGAGGCGCGGGGCCGCGGAGTTCGGGGCGGCGGTATCAGGGACGATCGACATCCTCGCCATGGTATGTGTCCGGCGCGGGATGGGGCTGTGCGGTGGACTCGGCTCGGCGTGGATCGCGCGGCCGGTCCGTTCCGTGTTCGGCCGGCGGATCGGTGCGCAGGCGCGGCATCAGCCGATTGTCGGGGATGGTCGCCCCGGCGGCCAGTGCGGACAGGAGTGCCTCCGCGTGGGCGATCAGGCCGGGGCCGTCGATACGGTAGGGCAGGGCGTCCGCGGGACGGCCCTCGGTGGTGGGATCGAAGGCGGACAGTCTGCCGACGGCGCGGGTCAGTAGTGTTCGCGCGCCTTTGGGGTTGCCTCGCTGGATGTGGGTGAGGCCCACCGCGTACTGGGCCAGGCCCTGCCAGAGCATCCGTTCGGTGGCGGGCCCTTTCTTCCAGGCGGCCTCCAAGACCTCGTGGGCGTTGAAGGCCAGGCCGTCGTCGAGAAGTTGTTGAGCGTAGGACAGGGTCTGGTCCGGCGGTAGGTCCAGATCGTCGGGGATCCGCGGCACGCCGGTACTGCCCGGCGGCAACGGTCGGCCGTATCGGTCGCGCGGTCGTGCGTTGGCCGCACGACCCGCTGCATCGCGATCACGTTCCACCATGGCACCATCATCCACAGTGCGGGCCGGCGGTCCGGCGGGCCGGGTGCCGACAGACCAATTAACCCTAATTATGAAGCTATTACTCTTGGCTATTGTTGGGTGTAAGAATCCATCTACCAGCCATTTCCCTCACGTCGGGCAATTCATTGGCAACACCCGATCTTCGCTCGGATGGCAAAAGCGTTGGCGCTCTGGGCAAGAGGTCGGCAAACCGCTACCAGACCCGGTATCGAACTGCTAGGGTGCATGGCGCGGCGGCAGCCCACATGGGCGTTTTCGCCGTGAGAGCGTTGTGTTCACGGAAGTGTGTATGCACTCTCGACCCTGTCGAAGATTTCGCGCTATCCCCGGGCACATCGCAGTATTCGACGTATGGCGTCGGATAGCAGTGCGAGTTGGAAGATCTGGAAAACCAAATTTTGAAATCGACGCAGCAAAGGAGTCGGTACCGTGAAGGTTGATACGGCGGGCGCTGTATGGCATAAGAGCACATACAGCGGTCCGGACGGGAACTGCGTGGAAGTGGCATTTCTCGGCGACGGCAACGTGGCGGTCCGAGATACCAAGGACCACGGAAGCGGGCCGGTGCTGGCCTTCGGGCCCGCCGAGTGGAGCACGTTCCTGGCCGGAGTGTCGGGTAAGGCCTTCCGTCACGCCTGACGAATAGCATCACATCAGGCGCCGGTCGGGGCAGGCCCCGAGCCGGAGAGGACGGCTCGGGGCCTGTGTGGAATCCGGGCCCGGAATTCTCGGGCCCCCAGGCGTTCGGAACGGAATCGTGGGGATTCGGTTCGGTGCTCAGTGACCGTGACCGTCGGTGCTCGTCTCCTGGACCTCACGCAGCACGGCGAGCTGCCGGTGTTCCTCGACTTCCTCCCGGGCCAGGTTGCGTTCGGATTCCGCCGGCGGGTCCGGGCGCAGCAGCGAGCCGGTACCCGGCCTGCCCGCCGCCCCCAGCTTGTTCATCTTCTTCGGCACGGTCGCGCCCTGATAACCCAGCGGCACCGGGTGACCGTGCTCGTCCACCGGACCCAGCGGCTGATGCACCTCGATGTACTCACCGTGCGGCAGCCGCTTGATCACACCCGTCTCGATCCCGTGCTCGAGTACCGTGCGGTCACTGCGCTGGAGGGCGATGCAGAACCGGTAGGCCAGGAAGTACGCGATGGGCGGCGCGAGCAGCAGACCGATACGACCGATCCAGGTCGTCGCGTTCAACGAGATATGGAACTTCAACGCGATGATGTCGTTGACACACGACAGGGTCAACACCAGGTAGAACGTGATCGCCATGACGCCGATCGCCGTGCGCACCGGCACATCGCGCGGGCGCTGCAACAGGTTGTGG
>NZ_BAFU01000003.1 GCF_000308495.1 Nocardia brevicatena NBRC 12119
AGAGGGTAGGCATCGGTGGCGAGTTACGCGCGGGAATCACACGCCGCCGACGGCAGCGGCGCACATCGCGACGTTCAGCAGGATCAACAGGGCGGCAACCGCGTAGATCACGTAAACGGCAACCATGCCGGGAGTCTTCTGCGGCACCGGTCCGATGGCGCCGTCGATGAAGAAGATGGCGGGGGTCCGGTAGTAGACCTTGGTGCCCGGCCCCGGGTTGACCGGCACGGTGGTCTCGGCCGGCCCCATATCGAACAGCCACGGCGTCGAAACCCGTACGTGGTACTGGCCCGGCCCGACGGGGATATGGTTCGCGCCCCAGCGGGTGTTCGGCACCGGTTGGCCGTTGACCAGGATCTTCGGTTTCGTAATGGCCAGGATGAAGGCCAGCGGCATATACGACGCGTCGACGACCAGACTCGGAGGATCGGCCGGGTTCGGCTGTCCGAACTGCTGATCCGGCGGCGCGTAGGGAGCCCCGGGCCCACCGTACGGTGCGGGCTGACCACCGAACTGGGCCGGTTGGCCGTACGGTGCGGGTGGTGGACCACCCGGATACATACCACCGGGTGCGCCCGGGAACGGCGGCTGCCTGCCCTGGGGCGCACCGGGCGGAGCGAACCGGCCCGGTTGCCCCTGCGGCTGTCCGGGGAACGGCGCGGGCTGACCCTGAGGCGGGACGCCGCCGGGGTAACTCATGAAACTCCTCTCGAGACTGCTACTGTGCGCAAAATGTACCCGTCGCGGGCGGATCCCTCGCGTCGAGGAATGGCGGACGGTTCGCCCGAGAGCGCCGATATCGGCGAGACCGGGGCGGGCTCGCGACCCGGACGGGCCGCCCTACTCCGGCTTCTGGAACTGCTCGTTGCGGCCCAGACTGCGTAGATGGAACCATTCGCGCAGGCCCGCAGGATCGCGACGGGTAACCAGGAAGAACCAGGAGAACCGGATCCACTCCTGTGGTAGCAGTTTGCGCATGCCCGGCTGCGACATCAGATACCCGCGGTTGCGGTAGGTGAAATAGCGCTTGACGGGGTCGTCCGGATACTGCGTGTGCATCCGTCCCCCGAGGATGGGTTTGAACTCGGCCGAACCGTTGGGGTGCAGGTACGCGGTCTGCAGACAGGTGCCGAAGGGCAGACCCGAGCGCACCAGACGGCGATGCACCTCCACCTCGTCCCCGCGGACGAACAGGCGCAGATCCGGAACACCGATAACGTCCACGGCCTGGGCGGAGATGAGCGCGCCGTTGAACAGCGAGGCGATCCCGGGCAGGAAATCGTCGCCGCCGAGTTCGGAGCGCAGCCGACGCCACACCACCCCGCGACGCAGCGGGAACGCCAGCCGGTCGGGGTCATCGATATCGCAGACCACCGGCGAGACCTCCACCAGCCGGTGCCGGCGTGCGCAGGAGAACAGGGTGGCCAGCACCTCCGGCCCCTCCGGGCGGCCGTCGTCGTCGGCCAGCCACACCCAGTCGGCGCCGAGCGTCAAAGCATGCAGGATGCCGAGCGCGAAACCGCCCGCGCCGCCGAGATTGTGAGCGGAACCGAGGTAGGTGGTCTCCACCGACTGCTCACGCACCAGATCGGCCACCTCGGGCTCGTTTCCGTTGTCCACCACGATCAGGTGGTCGACCGGGCGGGTCTGGACGGCAATGGCTTTCAGCGATTCGGTGAGCAGTTCACGCCGCTTGTGCGTGACGACGACGGCGACGATCTTCGCGGTCTCCCCGAATTCGACCTCCGGCAGTACGGCTCCGGGCTCGGGCGGCACCCTCTCCGACGCCCGGAGGTCGGGGGTGGCCGCCACGGTCCCCGAGTCGGACGAATCGGCCTCGGGCTTCGACGCGGTGCTCTCGCTCTCCTCGGCGGTCGAGTCGGACGCGTGCCCGACGGACGCCGCGACCTCGCTCTCTCCGGTGGTCGAGTCGGTCGCTGGTTCGGCGGATGCCGCTGCGCCGTCGTCCTTCCCGGTGGTCGAGCCCGATGCGGGTTCGGCGGATGCCGTGTCCTCGCTCTCCCCAGCGGTCGGGCCGGACCCGGGTCCTACGGACACCGCCTCGGGCACGGCCGACCCGGAACGCGATTCGGGATCCCCGCTCCCCGGCCCAGGTGACGCGGCCCCCGCCGCCGGTCGCACCGCCCCCGCCTCGGCATCTGCCCGCGAATCCGCGGACGCCGCGGTGTTCTGGCCGGTCGGCTCACTCATACCTGGTTTTTCTCCAATTCTTTTTCCGTCGTCTCGGCCGTCTCGGCCTCCTGGACGGTCTCCGGCGCGCTCGCCCCGGCGCGTTCGGCCTCCAGTTCGCGCAGCACCGCGGCGACGTGGTTGCCGGCTTCCGGCCCCTCGTAGGCGCGCACGACTTCCTCGATCCCGCCACGCAGCCGGATCTGCCCGTGGTCGATCCACAGCGCGGTATCGCAGAGTTGGGCGAGGAATTCGTTGGAATGGCTGGCGAATACCAGGATGCCCGAGCGGGCGACCAGTTCCTGCAGCCGCAGCCGGGCCTTCTTCATGAACTCGGCGTCGACCGCGCCGATACCCTCGTCCAGCAGCAGGATCTCCGGGTCGATGGAGGTGACCACACCCATCGCCAACCGCACCCGCATACCGGTCGAATAGGTGCGCAGCGGCATCGACAGATACTCGCCGAGCTCGGTGAACTCCGCGATCTCGTCGATTTTCGACAGCATCTGCCTGCGGGTCTGGCCGAGGAACAGGCCGCGGATGATGATGTTCTCGTAGCCGGAGATCTCCGGGTCCATGCCGACGCCGAGGTCGAAGACCGGCGCCACCCGCCCTCGGATGCGGGCGCTGCCACGGGACGGCTCGTAGATCCCGGACAGCAGCCGCAGCAGCGTGGACTTACCCGCGCCGTTGTGCCCGACCAACCCGACACGGTCGCCTTCCTTCAGCGACAGGGTGATATCGCGCAATGCCTCCACGACCACCACATCGGACTGGTTGCGTCCGATCGCGCCGCCCGCCTTGCCGAGGAACGCCTTCTTCAGCGAACGTGACTTCGCGTCGAAGATCGGAAACTCCACCCACGCGCTGCGGGTTTCGATACTTACCTGATCGGTCATGATCCGCCTGCCTCCTACACCCAGTACGGCACGCGCGACCGGTACTGCTTCAAGGCGAAGACAGCGACGATCCAGCCCACCGCGGTAATGGCTCCGACGATTCCCCAGTGATACAGCTGCTGATCGTCCCCGAGCAGCGGCGCCCGGACGATTTCCAGGTAGTGGTAGGTGGGGACGATCTCGGCGAGTCGAGCCCGGTTGGCGATCTCACCACCCTGCTCGTACAGGCTCTTGGTGCTCCACATGACGGGGGTCAACACGAACAGCATCAGCGTCATACTGCCCAGGATCGGGGCGATATCGCGATAGCGGGTGCTGAAGATGCCGAACACGATCGACACCCACATGGCGTTCAGGAAGACCAGCGCCAGCGCCGGTATCGCCATGATCGCTGTCGGGTGCAGATCCCGCCATACGCCGAACACCACCAGGATGACCAGGTAGATCAGCATGTTGTGGGCGAAGAACAGCATCTGCCGCCAGACCAGCCGGTAGATGTGCACGCTCAGCGCCGACGGCAGCTGTTTGATCAGCCCCTCATTGGCGATGAACACCTCGGCGCCCTCGAGGATGCCTGCCTGGATGACGTTCCACACGATCAGGCCGACCGCGACGTAGGGCAGGTAATCGGCCAACGGCTGGCCGAGCAGCGCCGCGTACAGGATGCCGATGGCCGTGGCCTGCACCGCGGTGGCGATGGTGATCCAGAACGGGCCGATCACCGACCGTCGATAGCGCTGTTTGATGTCCTGCCAGCCCAACGACAGCCATAGCTCTCGTTGGGCGAACCCGTCGCGGACATCCCGCCAGGCGCGGGCGAAGGACTGCGAGTCGTTGACGAGCGGGACCGGTTCGTCGACCGTCTCGGGGTCGGCGGTGTCGTTCGCGGATACCGGGGTTGTTTCGGAACTCACAGGCTTCTCATCTGCAACTGGGGAGTCGTCAGGGCGCGCCGAGCTCTCGGCGGGGCGCTCTGGGTTCTCGTCGGTTACCTGGTCGGAGCGAGCGGCAGCTGCGGGCACGGTGCACGACACTACCTCGGTGTGGCCGAGGCGCACACAGATGTCGTGCTCACAGACACTTCTGTGTACTTTCCGGGTCCACGGATACCGCTGTGCTCGCCTATCCCGCGGAGCTCACAGATACTGTCCGGTGCCACCGATCGACTGGCCGTGCTGCGCGCCGCGCCCCTCGGCGGCGTGGAGACCCGGCGGCAGTGCCCCCTGGCGCATCTGTTCCAGCTGGGCCCGGGCCGCCATCTGCTGGGCGAACAGCGCGGTCTGGATACCGTGGAACAGCCCCTCCAACCAGCCCACCAACTGGGCCTGGGCCACCCGCAGTTCGGCATCCGAGGGCACGGCCTCCTCGCTGAACGGCAGCGCCAGCCGCTCCAGCTCCTCGCGCAGTTCCGGGGCCAGGCCCTGTTCCAGCTCCCGGATCGACGATTTGTGGATCTCGGCCAGGCGGGTTCGGCTGGCATCGTCGAGCGGAGCGGCGCGCACCTCCTCCAGCAGCTGTTTGATCATGGTGCCGATCCGCATGACCTTGGCCGGCTGCTCGACCATGTCCGTCAACGATTCACCCGAATCCGCGCGCTCGTCGGAATCCTCCGCGGATTTCTCGCGCTCGAGGTACGCCGCGTCCGGCTCGGGGCTCGCGGGCAGCACCAGTCGACGGCCTTCCGGTCCGATCACCACAACGGGTTCCGAGGGATCATCCGATTGCGTCATGGTCCCCATCATTCCGTGTTCGTCGCGAAGACGCTAAAGCCGGTGGTGTCGGCCCGGATTATTCGGGCGTATCCGCCGCCGACCAGGGTTACCGGGTCATGGCCGCTGGCCTTAAAGTGGCCAGCATGACTTACGACGTCGCGCGGGTTCGGGGCCTGATACCGTCCCTGGGCGACGGGTGGACCCATCTGGCCCCGCAAACGGGCATGCTGGTCCCGGAGTCGGTCTCGCGAGCGGTCTCGACCGGCTTCCGCACCACGTCCTTCTCCCACAGCGGGACGCACCCGGTGAACCGGCACAGCGCCGAGATCCTGCAGTCGGCGCGCGAGGCCGTCGCGGATCTGGTGGGCGGCGATCCGACGGGGGTGGTGCTCGGAGCGGATCGGGCGGTCCTGCTGGCCTGTCTGGCCGAGTCACTGAGCTCCCGGCTGGGGCTGGGCACCGGGATCGTGCTGTCCCGGCTGGACGACGAGGCCAATGTCGCCCCCTGGTTGCGGATCGCCAACCGCTACGGCGCCCACGTGCGCTGGGCGGAGGTGGAGATCGAAACCTGTGAGATGCCGTCCTGGCAGTTCGAGGAGTTGATCGGCCCGACCGCGCGACTGGTCGCCCTGACCGCGGCCTCCCCGATCGTCGGGTCCGCGCCCGCCGTGCGGGTCGCGGCGGACCGGGTGCACCAGGTGGGCGGGCTGCTGGTCGCGGACGCGCTCGGCGCGGCGCCGTACGCGCTGGTCGATATCGAGGAACTCAACGCCGACGTGGTGGCGTTGAGCGCGGCCGCCTGGGGCGGGCCGGCGGTGGGCGCGCTGGTCTTCCGCGATCCGGCGTTTCTGGACCGGATCCCGTCCATGTCGCTGAGCCCCTACGCCAAGGGTGCGGAGCGGCTCGAAATGGGGGTGCACCAGTACGGGCTGCTGGCCGGGTTGACCGCCTCCATCGACTATCTGGCCGCTCTGGACGAACGCGCCGCCGGTTCCCGCCGCGAACGGCTCGAGGTCTCCATCACCTCGCTGCAGGACTACCACGAGCAGCTGTTCGAATATCTGCTGGGCCTGCTGGACAAGGTCCCGGGTTTGCATGTGATCGGCCGGGCCGCCACCCGCATCCCGACCGTCAGCTTCACCATCGATGGGATGCGGGCGGAGAAGATCGCCGCCGAACTGGCCCGCGACCGGATCCTCGTACTGGCCGGCACCCACGGTGGCAGCCGGTTGCTGGACGCGCTGGGTGTCAACGACGAGGGGGGAGCGGTCACCCTCGGACTGGCCCCCTACACCACGAAGTTCGAGATCGACCAGTTCGGCAGCGCGCTCACCGCGCTCACCTGAGCTACCGGTCCGCGCCGACCCGGAGGACGACCTTGCCGAAGGTATCGGCCTCGTCGAGCATGCGATGGGCGGCGGCGGCCTCGGTGATCGGCACCTCGGCGTGTATCACCGGCACGACGGCGCCCTCCGCGAGCAGCGGCCATACATGTGTGCGGAGTTCGGCGACGATATCGGCCTTGCTGCCCCGCCCGGTGGCCGGGCGGCCGCGCAGGTTCGTGGCCCGTACCGTACCGCGTTTGCGCAAGAGAGCGCCCAGGTCCAGTTCGGCGCGGGTGCCGCCCTGCATGCCGATGACGACCAGCTGCCCGTCGAGGGCCAGCGCTTCGACGTTGCGGGGCAGATAGGCGGCGCCCATATTGTCGAGAATGATGTCGGCACCCGGTCCGCCGAGCCCCTGTTCGCCGCGGACGACGGCCACGAAGTCCTCGTCCCGGTAGTTGATCGGCACACTCGCGCCGAGTTCCCGGCAGCGTTCCAGTTTCGCCGCCGAACCCGCCGTCACCGCGACCCGGGCCCCCAGCCGGACCCCGATCTGGATCGCATGGGTACCGATACCGCTGCCGCCACCGTGGACGAGCAGCAACTGGCCGGAACGCAGCCCGGCCGTCATCACCAGGTTCGACCACACTGTGGCCGCGACCTCGGGCAGGCCGGCCGCCGCCGCCGGATCCAGCCCCTCCGGAACCGGTAGCACCTGTCCGGCGGGCACCACCACCTTCTCGGCGTATCCGCCACCGGACAGCAGGGCACACACTCGATCGCCGACCGCCCATTCGTCCACCCCCGCGCCGACCGCGGCGATCACCCCCGAACACTCCAGTCCGGGGATCTCGCTCGCACCCGGCGGCGGCCGGTAGTACCCGCGCCGTTGCAGCAGATCTGCGCGGTTCACCCCTGCCGCGGCAACGTCGATCAGCACCTCGCCCGCCGCGGGGACGGGGTCGGGCGCCTCGCCCCACTGCATCACTTCGGGCTCTCCGAACTCGGTCACGTTGATCGCGCGCATCGCCCCATAGTGCCGCAACAGGCGGGAAATACCGACAGCCTGCGTAGGAGCGTGGCGCGTGGGCAATGCGCGGCGGCCCCGGTCGCGGTTGTCGTTTGCTCGCGTGTGGCGGGAGCGGGGAGCGGAATGGACGCCGCCGCGTATCGGACCGTCGGTCGACCATGCGGCATACGAGCGGAGGGTACGGTGTGTCCGATGGTGTTTCGATCGAATTCGGCAGGTCACCACCCCCGCGCCGCGCACCGCGGTCCGGCAGGAGATTCCGTGGAGCGCCGATGCGGAGCCCGGACAGGGACTAGCGTTGCCGGATGTGAGCGGCTTCATCAATTTTCAGAACGAGATCTACCTGCGCGGGATGGGCGGGCTGGTGCCCGAACTGCCGATGACGGCCGATGGGCTGGAGGAACGGGCGCGGGAGCTGCTCGACGCGCGGGCCTACGCCTATGTCGCCGGCAGCGCGTCCGGTGAACGGACCGCCGCGGCCAACCGGGTGGCCTTCGAGCGGTACCGGATCGTACCGCGCATGCTGCGCGCGGCCAGTGGACCGGATGCCCGCGACCTGAACGTCGAGGTATTGGGCACCCGGCTCGCCGCCCCGGTGCTGACCGCGCCCGTCGGGGTACTGGAACTGCTGCATGAGCGCGGCGAGGTGGTGGTCGCCGAGGTCGCTGCGGAGCTGGGGCTCGGTACCGTGCTGTCCACGGCGTCGTCCTCGACCATCGAGGAGGTGGGGGCGGCGGCCGGTGACTGGTGGTTCCAGCTGTACTGGCCCGCCGACGACGAACTGGCCCGGTCCTTCGTGCGGCGGGCCGAAACGGCGGGCGCCAAGGCGATCATGGTCACCGTGGACACGCCCTCGCTGGGGTGGCGGCCGCGCGACCTCGAATTGGCGCATCTGCCGTTCCTGCTCGGCAAGGGCATCGCCAACTACCTCGC
Source organism: Nocardia brevicatena NBRC 12119 (assembly GCF_000308495.1). Lineage (GTDB taxonomy): Bacteria > Actinomycetota > Actinomycetes > Mycobacteriales > Mycobacteriaceae > Nocardia > Nocardia brevicatena. The sequence goes on from NZ_BAFU01000003.1 coordinate 8,090, forward strand.
CGATCCGGTGTTCCGGGCGAAGCTGTCCACCCCGCCGGAGGAGAGCGAGGACGCCATGCGGCTCGCCATCCTGACCTGGGTGGGCCTGTTCGGCAATCACACACTGCGTCCGGCCGATGTGGCGCGGCTGCGGGAATGGACCGATCTGCCGATCGCGGTGAAGGGAGTGCTGCATCCCGACGACGCTCGACTGGTCGTGGACGCGGGAGCCGATGCCGTGGTGGTCAGCAATCACGGTGGCCGCCAGGTGGACAATGCGATCGCCGCGCTGGACGCGCTGCCGGCCGTGGTCGCGGCCGTCGGGGACCGTGCCGATGTGCTGTTCGATTCCGGTGTCCGCACCGGATCGGATGTGCTGGTGGCGCTGGCGCTCGGCGCCAAGGCGGTCCTCTACGGGCGCCCCTGGGCCTATGCGCTCGGGATGGCCGGTCGCGAGGGTGTGCGGCATGCCCTGCGCCTGTTGCTCGCCGATTTCGATTCGGCCATGGGCCTTTCCGGCTGCGTCGATCTCGCGGGGGTCGACCGCAATCTGCTCGCGATACAGCGGTGAGCGGGTCGGGTGGTAACCGAGTACCGCTCGAACGGCTCGGTGGATCGGTTACCATCAGGGGCCTGGAGACGTGGCAGAGCGGCCGAATGCACTCGCCTTGAAAGCGAGAGTCGTGAGAGCGACCGGGGGTTCAAATCCCTCCGTCTCCGCAGATTTCAGACGAGCCCGTCCCACCCCCAACGCGGGGTCGGGCCCGGCTCGCCGAGGTCGGTATCGGCCGGGTCGGCCGATACCTCGCGTGCGATGGCGGTGCCCCAGTCGAAGTACGCGATGACCGTGCGGCGCAGGGCGGGGTCGTCGGGAAGCTCCCGCTCCACGGCGTCGACCATCAGCTCCATCCAGCGCAGGCGCTGTTCCTCGGTGATGGCGAGACCGAGATGGACGCGAAGCAGCGCCTGGTGTCCACCGAGTTCGTCGGTGAAGCGGGTGGGGCCGCCGAAGACCTCCGCGAGCCAGACCGCGATATGTTCGATATGGGTGCGGGTGAAGTTGGCGAACACGGGGGCCAGCAGAGGGTCGGCCAGGACCGTGTCGTAGAAGGTGTCGCTGAGCCTGCGCAGGCCGTCGAGCCCGCCGACGGCCTCGTAGAGGGAAGCGGGGCGCTCGGTCGTTTCGTGGCTCGTCGGATCGGGGGTGGCAGTGGGCCCCATACGGTGCTCATTCCCTCGGCGTCGCCGTGATCGGGCCGACGTTCGTCTGCGGCTCAGGGCCGGCAATGTCCGGTGACGGTTGCGCTGAACACGTTAGCCGTAATGGCCGCGGTGTTCGTAACATGCTGCCGGAGAAAGGCTACCGGACGCTGTCACCGCTGCCGGGGAGGCTGTGCCGGCTCGGACCCTATACGCCTGGGCGCCGAAATATTCCCTGCCCGATTAGGCACGCCTAACTTACTATGGGCCGATGGGCGAAACGATATCCCTCGGCCAGGTGCAAGAGACGCTGTTGATCCCGCTGTATGGGCGCGCGTTGGACGCGCGCCGCGGACACAGCGCACTCGGCGATACCAAGGCCGTCGAGCTCGTCGACGCGATCGACTACGACTTCGGGAAGTTCCGTGGACCGTCCCTGGCGGGTTCCGTGTTGCGGGCGTCGATCTTCGACGGATATGTGCGTGCCTTCCTCGCCGACCATCCCGAGGCGACGGTGGTGGATATCGGATGCGGTCTGTCCACCCGGTTCCACCGCTTGGACAACGGTCGACTGCGCTGGTTCGACCTCGACATGCCCGACACCATCGCGCTGCGGCGCAGATTCTTCGACGACGGCGAACGCTATACCATGATCGCCGGCTCGATCTTCGAGTCGGACTGGTTCGCCCGAATCGCCGAGCACCCCGGCCCCTACTTCCTGCTCAGCGAGGCCGTACTGCTGTACTTCCCGGTCGAAGAGGTGCACGCCGCCGTGCGGCAGTTGGCCTCGGCGTTCGGAGGCGGCAGGTTCGCCGTCGATACCGGCGGCGCGGCGATGATGCGGACCCAGGACCGCAACCCGGTCTTCCAGGCGGTACAGGCCCGGATGCAGTGGACCTGCGATGACCCGCGCAGCCTCGAACAGTGCGGATTGCGTCTGCTCGAGTCTCGGGACTTCGCCTCACCGCAGCAGGCGGTCGCCCGCACCTGGCCGATGCGCTATCGCCTGGGCCCGAAGATTCTGCGCCTCCTCGTCCCGCCGCCGATCACGACCTACAAGGTGAACCTCTTCGAAATCGCCCCGGCGCGCTGATCAGGCCCTATCCGCATCGGCGGCGCGGATTTCCCGGTCGTGCGCTCTGGCAGGATAGGCGCATGCTGACTCGGCACCGCCTCCTGCCCGGTCTGGCCACCACGTTACTGAGTGCCATGTTGCTGGCCGGTGCGACCGTGGCCGCACCGCCGGTCCCCGCCGCTCCGGACAAGCCCAACACCGGTTCGTCCGACGGTCCAGGCCCCGCCGAGCAGACCCGGCCGATGACGCCCGGTGCGAAGGTCGCCCGCATCACCCAGGTCAACGATCGCCTGCTCCGGGTGCACGTCGACTCCCCCGCCATGAGCCGGACGGTCGAGGTGCTGGTGCTGTTGCCGCGCGACCGGAGCGCGCCGCGGCCCACCGTCTATATGCTCGACGGCCGCGCCACCCTGCCCTACGGCAACAACTGGCTCGACCGTGGCCGGGCCGCGGAGTTCTACGCCGACAAGAACGTCAACGTCGTGTTCACCGTCGGCGGCCCGGCCAGCTTCTACACCGACTGGCAGAGACCCGACCCCGTACTCGGCACCAATATGTGGGAAACCTTTCTCACCGAGGAACTGCCGCCCCTGATCGACGCCGAGTTCCAGGGCAACGGCCGTAACGCCGTCATGGGCGTCTCCATGGGCGCGGAAGCCGCCATGATGCTGGCCGCCCGCAAACCGCACCTGTACTCGGCCGTCGCGGCGCACAGCGGCTGCTTCTCCACCGGTACCGATCTCGGTCAGGTACAGGCCCGCGCCGTCGTCGCCACCTATGACGGCGATCCCGACAATATGTTCGGCCCGCCCGACGATCCCGCCTGGCTGGACCACGATGTCACCCTGTACGCCGAAGCCCTACGCGGCAAGGCGATCTACCTTTCGGTCGGCAGCGGACTCCCCGGTGAGCACGATGTGCTCGGCGCCCCCGAATTTCCCACGGCCGTCGGTTTCGGTGGCCCGCTGGAGGCCGCCACTGCCATCTGCACCCGTCGTATCGCCGCGCGCCTGGACACTGTCGGCATCCCCTATACGGCTCATTTCCGTCCCACCGGCACGCACGCGTGGCCGTACTGGGCGGACGAGTTGGTCCGTTCCTGGCCCACCGTCGCGGCCGGGCTGGGGATCACCGCCTGAGCAGCGGGCGGACCTCATTCCCCGGCGAACCGCTCGGCCGTTTTCGGGTCGCTCGCGAACCGCAGGAAGAGGTCGTTCTCGTGCGGATCACCGGCAGTGACCCGAACACCATCCCCGGCGAAGCCCCGCACCAACACCCCCGCTTCCGCGCTCGCCTCGGTGAACGCCGCGGCCCCGGCGCCGAGGTCGAGCCAGACGAAGTTGGCCTCACTGGGCGGCACCCGGTACCCAGCGGCGAGCAGCGCGTCGCGCATCCGCTCGCGTTCGGCGATAACGTGCTCGGTGCGGTCGAGCAGTTCGTGCCGGGCCTGCAGGGACGCGATGGCCGCCGCCTGCGCCACCCGGCTCACACTGAATGGAATATGCACCTTGAGCAGGGCGGTGATCACCTCGGGCGCGCCCACCGCGTATCCCACTCGCAGTCCGGCCAGTCCGTACGCCTTGGAGAAGGTACGCAGCACAACCACATTGGGTCGGGTGCGGGCCAGCTCGACACCGTCGAGGCGGTCCTCGGGGTCCGGTCGCAGATATTCGAAATACGCCTCGTCCAGCGCCACCAGCACATGCGCCGGCACCGAGTCGAGGAACCGGGTCAGCGCTGCTTGGCCGACCGCGGTACCGGTGGGATTGTTCGGATTGCAGACGAAGATCAGCCGGGTCCGTTCGGTCACCGCGGCGGCGAGCGCATCCAGATCGTGCACCGACCCCGATATGAGCGGCACACCGACGGCGGTGGCGTTTCCGACCTGAGCGATGATCGGGTACGCCTCGAACGAACGCCAGGAGAACAGCACCTCGTCGGTGGGCGCCGAACAGGTGATCTGCACCAGCTCCTGGCACAGCGCGACACTGCCACAACCCACCGCGACATTCGCTGTCGCGACGCCGAGGAAATCGGCGAGGGCGGCCCGCAACTCCCCGGCCTGGTTGTCCGGGTATCGGTTGATCTCCTCGACCGCCTCGGCGATGGCCTTCGCGGTACTGGGCAACGGACCCAGCGTGGTCTCGTTGCTGGCCAGCTTGATCGCGCCGGGATGGCTGCGCCCCGGAATGTACGCCGGAATGGAATCGAGGTCTCCTCGAATGTACGCGGTCACGCTTAAACCATAGTTCCGGTTCGAATTGCGTTACGTTTGGGCTGCTCACCGGGCAATTTATTCACGTCACCGTGTTCTCGCCCTAGGCTGGATCCATGTCGGGTACTTATAACGATGTGGCGGTGTTGCGTCGCGCCGAGGAGGAGGCGAACGGAACCCAACAGGAACCGACGGGGGTGCAGCACACGCCGGGGACCGGCGAGCAGATACCCATCACCGTGATCGAACCGGAGCACCACGCACGCGGTGGGATCGTACTGCTGCACGAGGCCCCCGAGTTCACCGGTTCGTTGCTCGAGCTCATGCAGGCCTTGGCCGCCGAGGGTTGGATAATCGTGGCGCCCAACCTGTTCCACCGGGCCACCGCCGAATCGGCCGGCGTCTTCGGCGACGAACTGTTCGAGGATTTCGATGCCTGTTTCGACTGGCTGACCCGCCACGGAGTGTTTCCGGACTGTATCGGCGTACTCGGTTTCGATACCGCCGGCACGGCCGCCTTCATGGTCGCCACCAACCGCCCGATCGGCGCGGCGGTGAGCGTCGCCGCCGCCGGCATCAAGGAACCGCTGACCAAGGACGTCGAGGCCCTGGTGACCGCCGCCCCGCACCTGAAGGCGCCCTGGCTGGGACTGTTCGGAGCCGAGGAGGCCACCCCGGCGGACGAGGTGGAGGAACTGCGCGAGGCGAGCGCGCGGGCGGCGGTGGCGAACCTGGTCGTCAACTATCCCGGCCTGCTGCACCGCGCCGACAAGTCCACCGAGGAGGAGAACGAGGAAGGAGTCGACGAACAGGTCGACTCCCAGACCCGTATCTTCGACTGGTTCGACAGCAATTTACGCTGAACAACCAGCCGTTTTGCGATTCGGGGACACCGTCGGGTAGCCTTTCTGCTCGGCGGTTCGAAAGGACCGGTGCCCTCGAAGAGAAGGCTCCAGGAGGCGTGCCAGAGCGGCCGAATGGGACTCACTGCTAATGAGTTGTCCCTTCACGGGGACCGGAGGTTCAAATCCTCTCGCCTCCGCCATGCCCGGGTCACCGGGTAATAATTGGATAGGTTCCGCGCCCGTAGCTCAACGGATAGAGCATCTGACTACGGATCAGAAGGTTAGGGGTTCGAATCCCTTCGGGCGCACATCAGAACGTCCTTGACCGGTGCAAACGGGTCAGGGACGTTCTCATGAGAACGGCCGCTACGACCGAATCCGTTACTTCCTTTGGCGTACCGGTCGAGCGTGCTGCGAACGTCGAGGCCGTGCGTCCGACGCTGCGAGTAGTGCTGCTCGGTGGTCGACAGCTTCGCGTGCGATAACTGCGCCTGCGCTTGCGCCGGACCGAGGTCGCCACGAACCATTGTTGCCACCGTCCGCCGGAATGGGTACGGAGTCACCCACCGCAGCTCCTCGGGCAGAGCGGCACGCAGCGAACGCCGCAGGTTCGCCGGACTCGTCCATCCGCCGTCCCGGTTCGTGAACACCGGGCCATCAGGATCGGTCGTATCCCCGAACAAGACCGGCAACGCTTCTACAGCCAACCTGGGCAGTACGACCGTATGAGCAGGAGCCTCACCCTCACGGCATGCCGGCGATGCATGCCGTCGCAGCCACCTTCCCGTGATCGACGACCGTACCGGTAACCGTTATCGTCGCCGGATCGGCCAACAAACCGACATCGGACCACCGCAACGACAGCACCTCGTTCGGCCGGCACCCTGCCGACGCCGGCACGTCGACGAACTCCGCAGCAACCGGCCGGCCCGGGAACCGGACACGTGAGGTCGATCACGGTAGGCGCGCACCGCCGAACGAACCGCCGCGCACTCCTCGGGCGCCGATGCCCGAGCCGGGGCCGCGAGCAATCGTGCCATCTCTCCTATTCCTTCACCCTTGCTGTATCGAGAGCCGCCGGCCGGACCAGGACGGTTCGGTTTCCCAGTTCTGAAGGCAGGAGTCGCATGCTCTGTCGGTAGGTTTGCGGCATGCACCCGCTCCTGGCGCGACTTGACCAGTGGCTCGTGGCGAACCGACCCGCCTACTATGCCGGGCTTATGCCCGGCGCTTCGGGAGCCGACATCGACGAGGTCGCGCGTCGTGTCGGTGGCGAGCTCCCCCCGCTGCTTCGGGAGCTGCTCACCTGGCGTAACGGACAGAACGAGGACTACGACGGAGTCCTGGAGTCCCTCTGGTCTCTGATGTCGACCAAGGACATCGCCTCCACCATGGATGATATGGTGTGGGTCAAAGAGACCCAAGGTTTCGAGGATCTGTGGTGGGGCACCGATTGGGTCCCGTTCCTGGCGAACATATTCGGTGACCATATGTGCATCGATCTACAGGGCGCCTTCGGCGGCGAACCTGGACAGCTCATCGAGTTCCGCTGCAAGGACGAGTCCCGGGATATCACCTACCCCTCCCTCGAGGCATGGCTCGAAACGTTTGTCGTCGCACTCGAAGCAGGCATGTTCGAAGAGAGCGAACAGAACCAGGTCGACTGCCTGGACCCTGTAGATCGGGAAGCGTATGAGGCGTTCGTCACCGAACGCCACCCCGGTTACCCCATCGAAGCATGCATACCCGATTCCTCCCACGACATCCGGGACGAGTCCTTTTCCGATTTCGTCGAGAAATTCCACAAAAAAGAACCCGTCCATGCCGTCGACCTGGACAGGCTGCGTGCTGCCCTGCGAGACACCGGCCTGGGTGGCAAGGTTGTCGAGGGCGCATTCGACCGGTTGGCCGAGATACACACCCACGGCGAAAACACCGGAGAAAAATGACCCCGGGCGCCCCAACTTTGCCCGCGCAAATATCCCCGTACAGAGCTGGGCCAGGACACACGCCGAGACTCGGCGTCAGTGGTAATCAACTGCCCTCGGCACGGTGATGGATGCCGGTCGCGTCGCCGGCCATCTCGGCGATGGAGGACCAACGTGCGTAGCAGCCGCCGTGCAGGTCGATCACGTCCGCCGTACGCACGATCCGGTCCAGTTGCCCCTCCAAATGTTCGATGGTGGGCACGAACACGGCTTCGGCCTTGTGGAAGCCGATGGCCTCGGCAAGGCGCGCGAGACCGCCGACTCGCCCCTTGGCAATCCTGATCGCCTGCACTATGTCGTATCCGAGACGTGCCGCCTGCCGATGCATCCGATCCTCGTCCGACTCGACACTCTCGGACAGGACAGCATTCACATAGACGATCGCAGGAGCGCGTTCCATCATGCGCTCACCCCTTCGGGGCGGGTTGTGTCGAGGTTGCGCAGACCCGCGACGACGTTCTCCATAAGCACGCGGTCACGACACCCATCGATCTCCACACAAGTACCGACCGCCGCCCACAGTGTCATCGCCGTCTGTACCGCCTGCGAGCGCATCGGCACTCTGATCGGCAGCCCCGTCAGGGCATGGTTCATTGTGTCTCCCCTGTCAGTTGTCTGGTTGACACCCGGCGCCGGGGAACTTCCTCATCCCGGTGCCGGGGCCAAGTAGAGGGTGCGTCCGAATTGGTTTGTGAGCTGTCACACAATCGCCACATCCTTGGTATCAGTTGCATTGCGCGGCAGCCGATATCACGCTTGGTATATGGGCGACGAACAGCGGGCGGGTATTGGCGATCGAGTCGCGGAACTGCGAAAGATTCGTGGCATCACACAGCATGGTCTCGCGCGGCAGGCGAGCGTCTCGTATTCGCTGCTGCGCAAGGTTGAACGCGGGGAACGGCCCGCGAGCCCAACGTTCGTTGCGGCGGTAGCGCGGGCTCTGTCGGTGAGTGTCACCGATATCACCGAGCAACCGTACAAATCACGCAATGCCACGCCGGAGTCCGAGCAGGCCGGTGTCCCCGCCCTGCGCCTGGCTTTTGGTCGAAGGTGACGATCCGGAGCTGGACACCGACACTCGCAGCATCGCCGAGCTGCGCACGGATGTGGCGCGGATCAAGGAGTACGACCGGCGAACCAAGCACGCCGAAGCCGTGCGGGCTCTTCCCGATGCCCTCCGACACCTGCACCGGGCGTGCCGCGATCTTCCTGTTTCGGAACAACCAGCGGTGAGGGAGTTATTGTCGGCCGCGTATTCATATGCGGTGGTATCGCTGTACCGGCTCGGGCACCTCGACTTGGCGCACCTGGCCGATGAACGCGCCCGTGCGGCCGCCGCACTGGGAGACGATCCGCTGCGAGCAGCTGTCGCCGAGTGGAACCACGCCCTGATGTTGCTGTTCGACGGTTCCTACCGGGTTGGCCTGCGCGCAATCGACCGGGCCGCAGCCTGTACCGATCTTGCCCCCACCGATGGCGCCGCAGCGGCGGTGCGTGGCGCGTTACATCTGCGGGCGTCGATTCTGGCCGCCCGCACCGGCGACAGCGACCTCGCCGACGCCCACCTTGTCACCGCCACAGCGCATACAGCGCCCGGCCAGGAACGTGCGAACTTCTACGGCACCAAGTTCAGCGCGACCAATGTCGATATTCATCGGGTCGCGGTCCCGGTCGAAGGGTCCGACGGTACGGCTGCGGTTACCCGTGCGGCCACGATCCGGCTTCCACCAGGTACCGCACCCAGCAGAAGCGGGCATTACTGGATCGATCTGTCTCGGGCCTGGCTGCTGCACGGCGACCGGCGCCGTGCTCTCGAGGCGCTTCAACAGGCGCGCCGGATCGCACCCCAGTTGACCCGCTATCACCCGCAGGTACACGAGACGATCCACGCGCTCGCGGTCAGTGACGCCCGTTCGACGCACAGCCTGGCGAACTTCGCCGCGTGGTGTGGAGTGCGGAGCTGACACCATGGGTGTATGAACGATCAGGGAAGCCCCATCCTCTACGCCATCGTGACCGGTTCTCCCGCTGCACGTGATATCGGCAAACTGGTCGATCTGGCCCAAGCCGACGGGTGGGATGTGTGCGTAATCGCCTCTCCCGACGGGTGCAGATTCATCGATGTCGATGCGCTCACGGCCAAGACCGGTCATGTCGTGCGCAGCCAATACAAGGAACCCGACGCCCCGGATGTGCTCCCGCCCGCCGACGGGATGATCGTTGCCCCGATCACCTGCAACTCTCTGGCGAAATGGGCGGCCGGCGTCTCCGATACCTTGCCGCTCGGTCTATTGGTCGAAGCGGTCGGGAAGGGGTTGCCGGTGGTGGCTATGCCGTTCTCCAACTGGGCGCAGATCAGCTTCCCTGCCATTCAGGAAGCCATGCGGAAGCTCTCCGAGTGGGGCGTGACCATGCTTGTCGGAGACGAGGTCTACAAACAGCACGAACCCGGTACCGGGGAAAACTACATTCACCGCTTTCCGTGGAGGATGGCATGGAACGCTCTACTCGAGCACCCCTCACTCTCAGTGCCGGGCCAAGCACCAGCGCAGTCCCACCCAGAGGGACAACGACACATGTAATTGCCGGTATAGAAACGGGAGCAGATTGCTTCCCATCGGCATTCGCCGTAGTTGTGTTCAGAGTTGGTTTCAGCGTGAAAACCGGTATGCAACCGATTCTCTAGGCGCACCGCATGGCCTTCAGGTGTCGGACTGTGGGTGTCGAGCTGCGGGTTGTTGCCGAATTCCGCCGTACAGGATCAAGAGGCGCCGGTGCTGCGCACCGGCGCGCAACGGCCTTGCTCGTACCTCGCTGCCCGGCGCGCCGGTGCGTCGGCCGCACGCTGCGCCAGCACCCCTACGATCCACAATTGCCGAGTTTTCGATAACCGAGAAGTGTGGGCACGACGAGAGCCGTACCCGGCTTGCCTCCCGCAGTCGAGCGGCCCCGGCCGTCCACCTTCGGTCCACCGGCTGTGGTTCCGTCCGCCCGGTCAACGAGAACCTCTGGTCTCAGCCTACGCGACCGTCGGTGCCAGGTGACGCGGTACGGAACATTGCCGAAATCTGTTGAGGGCCGCACACATCCGAGCTGCGGCAACTACCCTAAACGCATGGCCGACCCAGCGACGCGCCAATGGCACGGTTCGGCGCGGCCATGATGGGGTCTGCGGCGCCGAGGAGTGGGGACGTATGGCTGTCGTTCCAGTAGTAAAACGCACCTTCACGGACTGCATGGAACAGCTCCAAGAGGGGTATGTTTCAGGCATTGCAGCTACAGCGGGTTGTACATGCCTTCATCAGCCGCGGGACATGAATGGGATAGATGCAATAATTACGCGCCAGCCTGATGAGCTTATCGAGGAGGTTAGCGTGCTTCTGCAATTAAAGAACACGACTCCAAGTAAGCCTGACTCCTCAAAAGGTGAATTCAGCTATCGCTTTAATTCGCGAAAAGATATGCAAAAGGCTGCACAGCTGAGGGGTACGCCGAAGAAGATTCTCGTGGTCATGTGCACCCCTCCGGAGCAGGCGGGTTGGACTATGGCCACTCATGACGGTCTCAATATGCGTTACTGCTGCTACTGGGTAAATCTGGAAGGGATGACCGTTCCTGAAGTGGCGCAGCCGGTAATTAGGATTCCCACATCCAATGTCTTTGATGCTGACGGCTTAACTCGGATCATGGATAAGCTCGAATCGGATGGAAACCTCCATGGACTCTGATCTGCAGGCCGATGAGGCCGCCGCCTTACGGAATCCCCAGAGGCTCACCGTCGCTCTGGAGGAGATCGGGTGGCAATATGCGGGCGGTCGGCGAGGTGAGTATGCCCGGCTGAGGGAGCCTGGAGAAGCTTCACGTCACTCGCAGATGGTCATAGTGCCCCTGGATACCAGTTCGCCATCTTATGTCGAGGACATGCTGGGCGTTGTTCGATTTCTAAGTCAAGGCCACTGGCTGCAAGCCTGGCGCCGCGGCGTATCGCCGAGGTTGTCAATGGGCGAGATGGACGTCCTGAAGCTGCGCAAGGAAACGGGTGCACCGCCGGGGTTAATCCCTTGGCGTGAAGGGGAAGAATTCGTAATGAGCGCCAGAAATATACTCCTCTCGGGTGCTAAAACTTTTCGTGAGAAGCGGCGCCATTACCGAAATCTATACGGTCAGTTCGCCAACCGATTCTTGGATGCCGTGATGATGGGGCAAACCGAACCTGGCAGCTACGTTATATCAGCCTATACGCCGATATCAGAGGCAATTCCACTGCAAGCTTTGAAGGCAGATACAATAGGTTTTCCAAACGTTGACTTCGTGTATACGAGAGATATCACCGAATCGGTTATTTCTTCGATTGAGGCGGTATCTGATGCGCTTTCTCATTTCCGATCTCACGCTAACCTAGATGGTTTTATAGAGGGGGTTTCTGGTGGGATTTCATATGAACTAACCAAAGCTTTGTCGATAGTCACTGCAAGCGCCACCGAAGCCAATATAAAGTTTGAGTTGGCTCGAACTGGCATAGACGTTACACGAGTCGAAAAGGAGTATGTCTTCGAGGCGGAGGATTCAACTATTCTTAGTCGTGTGTCCGCGCGATTTCTTGAAGACGAATCTGAGAGGGCACCCGAAACGATAGTTGGCAAGGTACGCTTACTTAGCCGAGCCGAATCGGATCAGCCGGGCACGGTTGGCATCGATATTTTTCACGGACATGAGGCAAACAAGGTGAGGGTAACGATCGATCAGGTTGACCAGTACCATGCTGCGCTTGTCGCACACGAAGACGGGACTTTCGTCGAGGTGACCGGAAACATGGAACGAGAGGGCAACCTCTGGCGGATGTACAACGCTGAGCTGCGGCCCTACGTCTCCCAGCAGCATGATGCTGCACCACCCGAGATTCCAGGGTTGCGTGGGTCGATCGCAGCGGAGGAAGGGTAAGTCTCTACTTCATAGGAAGTCTCGTGAGTGAAGTGCTTCCTTCAGCGCAGCCTCCGGCTGCGTGGCCCTGCTGACTGCTGGCCTGCATTGTGTTCCTGCGCCCCTCCACCGTCAAGGGCGCCTACGGCGTCAGCTTCGCTGACGGCTACGCCACCCTTGACCGCGGAGCCTCTACACGAGAAGGGCAGGCCCTATCGGGGCAGGCGGGTAGCCAGCCCCACCTATGCGCATGCCACCACTCAGCAGGGCCATCCCGTTGTCACCGAGTTGTCACAAGTTACCCAGATAACCCCGGACACGATGGAACTCCCATGGAGGCGTATCACCACCTCACACAGGAGTACGGGCACCGGCACGACCAGTGCGGATACGACGTATTCGACTCGTAATGAGCCGGTTGAGCGCGGGCGGCACCGCAGCGTGACGAAGGGCCAGGGCCGCGTGCCGGGGAGAGAGCCGACTTGAAGAGCCGTTACTTTGGCCATACAAACGCCCGCGCACACGCGCGGATTGCAGCGAACATCGCGCCATGGACTATCCCGTATTCCTCTCCTGCGCAACAACTTCAGTGAACAATCGCGGACACAGACGTACACACGGACGGATCAGAAGGTTAGGGGTTCGAATCCCTTCGGATGCACCCTTGATCAGAGGCCCTCTTTGATATCTCGAAAAGGGCCTCCAACTTTTCTCTGATACCGGTTCTCAACGATTCATCCACTCGGCTACCGCTTTGCGCTGTGCTCGAAGTCGGTTCCGGGTGCCCGGCAATCATGTCGCCCCTCGAGGACGAACTCGGCCCTACCGAGCATGGCCCGTGTGTCGACAGCCTGCGCCAGCAGATCAGCTTCCCCGCCACCCGGGACTCCATGCGCAGACTCACCGATTGGGGCGTGACCGTGCTCGTCGGAGACGAGGTTTACAGGCCGCACGAACCTGGCACCGGGGAGAACCGCATCCGCCGCTTTCCGTGGGGGACGGCATGAAAGCGTTCGCTTCGGCGAATTCCGTGACCTATCGAGATTCTCCGCTGATGACCCAGAGGTGGCCGAACGGGTCCTTCACCCTGCCCTGCCGTTTGCCATAGGGGCGGTTGCCGACCGGGATCACGAGCTCGGCCCCGTGCTTCACCATATGCTCCGCTGTCGCGTCGGGGTCCGACACGTTGAGCGTGAGCAGGACGGGCGACCCGCCTATTGATCCGGGATCGTTCCACCCCCACTCCTCGACACTCTGCGCCAGTGCGAAGACGACGGAGCCGAGGGTGAATTCGGCATGGTTCACCACACCGTGGTCATCGGCGACTCGGAGATTCAGCTCGGCTCCGAGGGCCTGGGTGTAGAAGTCGATCGCGGAGTCGGCGTCGGAAACCAGCAGCTTAGGGTACAGTTCGTTGCTCATGCCCCAATGATCACGGGGAGGGGCGACGCCGGCCTTGTAGATTTCGGCCCTCTTCGACGAGCCACGCGGTCGGCGTCGTGTCCATGAGGTCGCGGAACTCACGCACAAGGTGACTTTGGTCGTGGTAGCCGGATTCGGCTGCCACCTGCGCCCACGAAGCCGCGCCCGCGCCGGCACGGCTCACTGCGCACGCCAGACGCGCGACGCGGGAAGCGAATTTGGGGGTGATGCCCAGGGAGTGTCGCATCACGTCTCGCAATCGCCGGGGGCTCAGATGCGCGTCCCGCGCCAGTTCCTCAACCGATGTTGTCCCGCCACCGGCTTCGATCGTGACCAATGAGCGGAGGGCGTCTTCGGAGGCTCTGACGTCATCGGCCCGAGACAAGCGATCGAGGAGCCGAACACGTACAAGAGCCTCTTGGTGATCGACCGGGTGGTCCACCAACTCCTCACCCAGGGAGTTCACCCACGGTAGAACGGCATCGGCACTGACACCGCCCGCGTCCATCTCGCCCAGTGGCACTCCGGTGAGCCGCTGCAACGCCGAGGGCGACAACTCGACATAGACCGTCGGCTGCTGCGATCGCAGGGTCACGATCGGAGTCGCCACCCCGGGCCGCATCAACCCCGCCACAACCGCCTGGGCATTCCGGGCCTGCCCGTCGTAGTGAACCTCGATCGGGGGCACTCAGACCGATGACCAATCGAGTGGACAAAGCCGGGACGGCCCGATGCAAACGAGGCGGACCATCGTGGCCACTGACGGTCACCACGCCGATACCTGCGGTCCGACATGCCCGACGCAGTTCCATCCCGGCATTGTCACATCCCGGGGCGCGTCACACCGGAGCACAGCAACGTCCTGTGCGGCAACGGGGTCTGTGGAAGAGGTCTTCGTGTCTTTCGAGGTCGGCTTCAGCCGGACACGATGGGAACCAGATAGGTGCGGGCGAATTCGTCCAGGTCGGGGTCCGAGTCGAGGGGGACCACCCCGGACGGGCACAGGATCATCGAGTGCACCACCCGGCACAGCACCTCGGTTCGGTTCAGCAGGTCCGGCGGTTCGTCGAGCGCGCCGGCGTCGACGGCGCGGCACAGGGCCGAGTGGGTGGCCGCCACCGACATGGCGAACACCGGGCCGCCGTCGACGGTGAGTTTCTCCAACAGGCGGTCGGGTTCCTGTTCGAGCATCCGCTGCACGAGGGCGTGTTCCCGCCATCGGGTCATCACGGTGACGAAGATATCGGCGACCAGGTCCTCCAAGTTGTCGTGGCGGGTGGAGATGGCGTCCACCTCGGTGAGCACCGCCGCCACCTCGCGGCTGGCGACCGCCTGCACCACCTCGTCGCGGGAGCCGATCCGCCGGTACACCGTCGCCCGGTCGACACCGGCCTCGCGGGCGATGTCCTCGATGGTGGTTTTCCGCACGCCGAACTCACCGAATCTGATCAGGGCCGCGTCCAGGATGCGGGCCTCGATATTGTCGTGGAGCCCGTGTGGCGACGGAAACACTGCGGCCATGGTCACACACGCTAGCAAGGCTCACCACGTTGGGTTGCGGCCCAAGGAAAATGGCCTGGACGGATCTTGTCGGGGCGGTTGCGGGGCTCAGAGCCAGGCGGGTAGCGCGGGCAGCGGTTGGGGTAGGTCCTCGCCCTTGCCGCGGCCGGTGAGCCATGCCAGCAGCCGGGAGGCGGGGGCGGTGACGGTTCGGTCCGGTGTGCCGGAGCCCACGACCGTCTCGAAACCGGTGTCGGCGGCGTGGATTCCGAACGTTTCCTCCGCCGAAAGGCTCAGGCTCGCGGTGATTTCGGGTAGCAGCGTGTTCACGAAATCGGCGGGCCAGTCGGCCGGGGTGTATCCGGCGGCGAGGTCGACGTGGTGGATCTCGACCTCCAGCAGACGCATCCACGGCACCCGGGACGCGGGGATCGTCCGGCCCTGCCGGGTGCGGACCTCGGCGTTCCATTTCTCGATCGGCAGGGCCTTGGCCAGGCCGAGCAGGCGGTCGGCGGATTGCGCCAGGTCGGTGCGCTGTTCGGTGAGGGGACGCGGAGCGCCGGCCTCGATATCGGCGTCCCGCAGGGCGGCGTTGGCGTATTGCGGGGTCTCGATGCCGGTATGCGCCCACAGCAGAAGATTGACCAGGCTGTCGGCATTGCGGGACAGATGCGCCAACACGTGGCCGCGGGTCCAGCCCGGCAGCAGGGACGGCTCGGGGAGCGCGGCGTCGTCGAGGGTGTCGACGGTGGCCAGTAGGCGGGTGGTGGCGGCGGTCACCGCCGCCAGCCGGGTTTCGATGAACTCGGTGGTGTCGCTGGTCACGCTATGACAGTAGCGCCGTGGATACCGCGAACCGATGGGGCGCAGAGGAGGGTCGGGCGCGTGGGAATGTGGTCATCTGTCGAGAGCGGCTTGTACGCGGTCGGCGGCGAGTATCGCGTCCTCGTGTTCCCAGATGCGGATGACCTGCCAGCCGGCGGCGGCCAGGGCGGCATCGGTTTCGCGGTCCCTGGCAACGTTGCCGGCGAGTTTCTCGGCCCACCATTCGGCGTTGTTCTTCGGGTAGGTGGCGTGGTCGGGGCAGCAGTGCCAGAAACAGCCGTCCACGTAGACGGCGATGCGGCGGCGCGGGAACACCAGGTCTGCGCGTCGGCGCTGTCCGCGGATCGGGGCACGATCCACGAAATAGCGGATACCGCGGCGGTGCAGTTCGCGGCGCAGGACGAGTTCGGGTTTGGTGCCGGCGCGTCGCTGCCGGGACATACGGGCGCTGGTCACCGGGTCGGTGCCGGGCCGATAGCTTCGCGGACGGGGCTCCTGTCGGATCGGCGCCTCGTCCGAGTCGTGCGTGCCGTGTTCTTCCGTCATGATCCGGCGCTCTCCCAGGTCACGCGATGCCGCTGCTTCCGCCGGGGGCCGCTCGTACCGTGCTCGGCGGGCGCCTTCGTGGCGCCGCGCCGGCACCGGCCGCTCATCGGGCATACTCCGACTTTTCCATGGTTATGCGATACCCCGCTGCTTCCGCCGCGAGAAGCTCGCGCCGTGCCCGTCGGGCGACGTCACGCTGTCGGTACCGGCCGCTCATGCCGCCCACCCTCCCATGCGGACGAGGTGGGACTGCACATCGTCGAGGAATCCGTCGGGGAACCGTAGGGTGCCCATCCCGGTGCGGCGCAGGAAACCCGCGGTGGCGCGGGCGGAGAGCAGTCGGGCTTCGGTGAGGAAGTCGCTCAGGTTCTCGTAGGGTTCGTGCACGGGCCAGGTCGATACCGGCACGCCGTAAGCGTGGCCGGCGTGCCCCCATGCCGCGACCGGCCAGGGCTTGTCGGGGGGCAGCGGCCGGTCGTGGACGATCGGGTCGCCGGGTGCGCTCAGCCGGGCACCCACCCAGTCCGCCATCCGCACGCTCACCGCGTTGCCGACCAGTTTCCAGCGGTGGCCCTGCCGGAACCCGGGCACCTCCAGCGCCGGCGCTGTCCACCCGGGGTCGAATCCTTGTAACCGCTCACCGTCCGAAATCCCCGGGGTCACGATCTCACCGGAGGGCAGGCGCACCGCCGGTGGGCTGGCGATACCGAGACCGGAACCGCCCTTCAAGGTGGGGACCGCGTTCACCGCCCAGCCGAGCCCGCGCACCCCCTCCGTCCAGTAGAAACCGCACGGGTCGTGCTCCGGGGCGCCCACCGTGCGCGGCCCCGCGTCGTCGGCGAAGAGCACCGGGCGCGGGTCCTCGGTACGTGAGGCCAGCATGAGCACCCGGTTGCGGCGTTGCGGCAGTCCGAAGGAGCGGGCGTCGACCACACGGTAGGCCCAGGTGTAGCCGAGTTCCCCTAGTGCGTCGGTGATGTGGCGCATGGCCGCGCCGCGACCGAGTTGCAGCATGAACGGGACATTCTCGATCAGCAGCCAGCGCGGGCCGCGTTTGCGCCGGACCAGCCGGAACACCTCGTCCACCAGGCCCGAGCGGGAGCCGGTGATTCCCGCGGTACGCCCGGCCTGGGACAGATCCTGGCAGGGGAAACCGGCCGCGACCAGCTCGGTTCCTTCGGGTAGCGCACGCAGCCGGGTGATGTCCGGGTGCAGGGGTGTCTCGGGGAATCGGGCGGTGAGCACGGCCTGCGCGCCGGGTTCGATCTCGCACAGCAGTTCGGTCCGCCAGCCGTGCCGGGAAAGACCGAGCTCGAGTCCGCCGATCCCGGCGAACAGCCCCACCATCCGTGCGCCCGCCACGAGATCCTCTCCTCATCCGGCCCGACCACCGAAAGGCAGGTTACTCGAGCCGGGCACGGGCCCGATAATTCTCCGGCGTCGGGGGTGGCGCCGGGTCGACGGGTGCCGCCACGGCTCGTGGGCGAACATCGGCTACGGGCGCCCCCGTGTCGCTTACGGTATAGATGTGACAGATGTGAGCGACCAAGCCTTGGGCCCGCAGTACGGCTCGGCGCCGGCGCGCTGGCCGGCGATTCTCACCTGGCGCGCGCACGATGCCACCCGCATGGAGTCGGTCCGGGTGACACTCAGCGGCAACCGTATCCGGGCCACCGGCCGCATCATCGGCGGTGGATGCGCCGAACACCCGGCGTTCAGCGCGTCGTACGACCTGGTCACCGATGAGAACGGCGCCACCAAACGGCTATCGATGCGCAGTACCACGGCGGCGGGGGAGCGGCATGCCTCGATCGCGCGGGACGGGGAGAACTACTGGATGGTCGACGCCACCGAGACGCATATCCGGTCCACCTTCGGTGGAGCGTTGGATGTGGACGTGGTGCTGAGTCCGTTCTTCAACACGCTGCCGGTGCGCCGTTTCGATCTGCAGCACGCCGTGGAGGATGTGCAGGTCCCGGTGATCTATGTGCGGCTGCCGGAGCTGACCGTGCAGGAGGCGAGTCTCACCTACAGCAGCGGCAGCGACGGGATCAGCGTGCTGTCCCCGGTTTCCAGCGCGACCCTCACCGTCGATCCGGACGGTTTCGTCCTCGACTATCCGGGACTGGCCGAACGTATCTGATCCGCGGCCGACCGGGTGATCACACCGCCGCGGTGTCCGGCCTCCCGCAGCCGCTCCAGCCAATCGCCGCGGCCCGGATCGATATCGGTGATCGCCCACCGCCGCGCCGATTCGTAATTCGCCCGCGCGGTGTGGCCGGTCGCGGCCAGTTCCGCGAGCGAGGCGTCGGCGGCGAGCGTGTCACGGGCTGTTGACAGGACGGACAGGGTTTCGTCCAACACCTCCAGCAGGGCAGCGCTGTTCGGTTCGCAGATGGCGCGTACCAGTTCCGGGGCGGTCGCGGCGACGCGAGTGCCGTCGCGGAACGAGCCCGCCGCCAATCCGAGCGCGAGCTCGCCTCCACCGGCTCCCGCCAGTGCCAGCGCCTCGGCCAGGACATGTGGCAGGTGCGAGACGCGGGCGACCGCGCGGTCGTGTTCCTCGGCGACCACCGGCACCACCACGGACCCGCAGTCCAGGGCCAGGCGCACGACCCGGGTCCACGGCCCCGGCCGGGTTCCCTCGTCCACCCCGACGGCCCAGGCCGCGCCGCGGAACAGGTCGGGATCGGTTGCCGACCAGCCGGAACGTGCGGTACCGGCCATCGGGTGGCCACCCACATAGTTCTCGGCCAGGCCGTGTCGCCGTACGGCCGCCGCGACCGGGGCCTTCACGCTCACCACATCGGTCAGCGCACAGTTGGGCGCGGTGGCGGCCACGGTGGCCAGGATCGGGTCGACGGCGGGCATCGGCACTGCCACCGTAACCAGCGCGTCGGTCGCTGCGGCGCGTTCCAGGGCGGCGATGGGATCGACGGTGACGTCGAAACCGTCCGCGCGGGCGGCGTCCGCGCCGGCCGCCGAACGATTGAACCCCCACACCTCGTATCCCGCCGCGGCCGCCGCGCGCAGCAGCGAACCCCCGATCAGTCCCACCCCGAGGACACAGAGCGCCGTTCGGCCGTCACCAGTCACCGGAACAGATTCGCATACGACTTCAACAATCGGCCCCCGGCCGACTACCGTTGCGCCCATGGCAGCTCAGCGCTCCGGCACGAACAGGGTGGCGTCGGACAACTACGACGACGTGGACGGGTTCGCGGTAGCCGTTATCCGGGAAGACGGTACCTGGCGGTGCAGTCCATTGGGCCCGGAAACGCTCACCAACCTATCCGCCGCCGAGAACGAACTCAAAGCTCTCCGCAGTTCTGGTGCGGTTTTCGGTTTATTGAACATCGATGACGAGTTCTTCGTCGTGGTCCGACCGGCCCCCAGCGGCACCCGCTTGCTGGTGTCGGACGCGACCGCCGCGATCGACTATGACATCGCAGCCGACGTCCTGGAGGCCCTGAACATCGAAATCCCCGATATCGATCCGGACGAACTGGACGAGATCGAACCGTGGGAGGAAGGCGATCTCGGTGTGCTCGCCGATCTGGGTCTGCCCGAACCGGTGCTCAGTGTGATTCTCTCGCAAACCGACCTGTACGCGGACGAACAGCTGGCCGAGATCGCCGAACGGCTCGGTTTCGCGAACGAGCTCTCGGCGGTACTGGACAAACTCTCCCGCTGAGGTGCTGTCCGAGACCGAGATGGTGCGGGCGGCGCTGGCCGCCGCCGCATCTGCCGACCCCCGGGATGTTCCGGTGGGCGCGGTGGTATTCGACGCGGACGGTCGCGAACTGGCCCGCGCCGCGAACGCCCGGGAGGCATTCGGCGACCCCACGGCACATGCCGAGGTGCTCGCTCTGCGGCGGGCCGCGCAGGTCCACGGTGACGGCTGGCGGCTGGAAGGTGCCACCCTGGCCGTCACCCTGGAACCGTGCACCATGTGCGCGGGTGCCCTGGTGCTGGCCCGGGTGGAGCGGCTGCTGTTCGGCGCGTGGGAACCGAAGACCGGAGCCGTCGGCTCGCTGTGGGATGTGGTTCGCGACCGTCGGCTCAACCACCGCCCCCAGGTCCGTGGCGGAATCCTGGAGGACGAATGCGCCGCCCTCCTCGACGCGTTCTTCCACGGTCGACGTTGACCAGCGGATTTAGTGATATCCCGCGGTTCCGGTATGGTTGTCCGCGGTGGCGTGTCCGAGCGGCCTAAGGAGCACGCCTCGAAAGCGTGTGAGGGGTAACCCCCCTCCGAGGGTTCAAATCCCTCCGCCACCGCCACAGCCCTTGGTCTGCAACCGCAGGTCAGGGGCTTTTTTCGTGCCTCATCGGGTCAGCGAGACCCGATTTCCCAACATTTTCCCAACATCAGGCCGCGTATGCGTCATGCATGAGCGCGGCGGCCTTGTCGAGATCGGAGTCGAACAGGTCGGCGTACACACGCAGGGTCACCGCCGGATCGTTATGACCGAGCATTCGAGCCAGCGCCGGCACGTTCACGCCCGCCGACACCGCCAACGAGGCGCAGGTGTGCCGGAGATCGTGTGGTGTGACCTGCTGGACCTTTGCGCGCTTGACCGCGTTCGTGAACCATCCGTCATCCGACTTCGGTCGTGGCAGGAACTTCTCCGCGTCGTCCGGGTGTGGAAACACGAGAGCATCACGTCCCTTGCCCTTGCAGACCTCTGCCAGCTCATCGAGCACGAACTTCGGCACCGGCACCGATCGGACTCGCTTGCCCTTGGTCTCGCCCACGGCGTGATCCACGCCGAGCTGCACGGCGTTGTCCGCGACGGTCAGGCGCCGGCGCAGGAATTCGATATCGCGGACACGTAGGGCTATCGCCTCACCCCAGCGCAGGCCGCAATAGGCCAGCACCAGGACGAGAACACGGTGCCGATTGGATTCCTTCGCGATCTTCGATACGTCGGCGGCCGTCAGATAGACGTGACGCTTCCTGGTTTTCTTGGGCAGGTTCTCGACGCCGCGGACAGGGTTGGTTCGGAGTCGCTTCTCCTTCACCGCTGAATCGAGCACACCGGCGAGTACGCCGTAGGCGCGGATGACGACGGTCGCACTGCATCCCCGCTCCACCATTTCGGCTATCCAGGTCTCGACGGTGCCGACATTGAGCGCGGCCTGGTCCCCGATCTGCACTGTTCCCCAGCGAGGTTTCACATGCACCCGCCACGACGATTCGAGGGTGCGGTAGTTCGACGGCGCGGTGTCTGCCTTCTTCCGCCGCAGCCATCCCGCCGAGCTCGGATCGGTGTCGGGACCTGCCGCGAGCTCGGCGATCGTGATACGCCCCAACGCCGGGTTGATGTACTCGCCATTCGCCTTCTGGACCTCGAGGTTGTGCTGAAACGCTTTGGCGTCGCGGATGGTTGAGAACGGCTTGCTCGGCCCGGGGTTTTTCCTGCCGGGCGCTCGGTACATCACGACATACCGTTTGCCCTTGGTTTTCGTTGCGTACCAGAAGATCCCAGGATGCTTGGTCTTGTTGTACCTAACGGCCGCCACGTCCGGACTCCTCCTGGTCTCCTTCTTCTGGTGCAACCACCCGGAAGACGTTGGGTGCTCCCGCAATGCCTTGAAAGCTGGGATTGCTGTTCATCTCGTACTGATCTCGAGCGGCTTGTATCCGATCGGATTTTCCGAGATTCGGATATGCGCGCTCCAGGAGCTTCCCGACCAGCAACGGCCGCTCGCCCCTGCCCCAGTCCCATACCTCCCACCCTGGCCGCATTTCGGCCCCCGTGATCGACACGACGTGTTCGGCGCTGGTGGGTGGGAGTAGCAGGGCGAGTGGGGTGCAGTTCAATGCCACTGCCAGGGCTACGAGGTCGTCCACATCCACCCGGCGGGCTCCGCGCTCGATCTCACTGATGGTGTTGTGTGCCAGCGGTCTGTCAGTACCGGTGAGTCTGTCCGACACATCGCGAAGCGTGAGCCCCTGCGTCTTCCGTATGCGCGCCACGTTGTGGGCAACCGTTTGTCCGGTCGGGCCGAGCTCAACTCTCCTTGTTCCCATTTTGCAGACTATAGCGGACTTGCTGAATTTTGGGTGAGGGTGTATCACTATGAGTGTGGTCGGGTTTTTCCCAATCATCTGCAAGATACGAACAGAAGGCGGCTCTCATGACCGACCGATCTCATCGAATGCCACCGGGAATGCCACTGGCGACACCGCAGGAGGTAGCCGAGTACCGGCGTACAACCGTCGCCGCTTTGGCTCAGGAGCGCTACCGAGGCGAAGGCCCGCCCTACATCAAGGCGGGTCGTCGAATTCTCTACGACTGGAATGGACTCCGAGAGTGGCTGTCCGCCAACACCGTTGGTGCGGCATGACCTCTGAAATCCCCAGGAACCAAAACGGGCCGGGAGCGGGTGCCACCGCTTCCCGGACCCAAGAGACCACCACACAAATCGAGGACTCAATGTCTACCTTAAACCCCGACTCCCGATTCCGTCCCGGCGACCGGGTGCGTATCGCCGAAATCGACCGCATCGGCCAACGCAGCGGCACCTATCGCACCGGCGTTGTCATCCCGGCGCCGTTCGATGACGGGTACTACCGCGTCCAGGTCGACGGCATCGGCCGGCCGATCGTTTTCGACGGCTTCCGGCTCGAACCGATCGCCGAGCAGGACGGGCCCACGGAGCTGGATCTTGTCCTGGGGGGACGTGATCGCCGCCCGCCGCGCGGCTGCGGAACGACTGGTCAAGGACGTACACCGGCATATGCTCGCCGCCCTCGAAGCCGGTCCCGATCCGCTTGAGGTGGCGGAACAGACCGGCATCGGCGCCTACCGAATGGGCGAACTGATCGACGGCGCGGAAGCCACGGTTTCGGAAGTTCTCGTGATCGGAATGACGCTCGGCGTCCGCCCGTCCGAGTGGTTCCGCGAGCAGCAGGGGGCGGCCCTGTGATCGCGCATACCACCGTGGCGCGCGTTTTCGGCGTCGAGCTCGAATCGCCGTTCGGAACGCTCGAACACCGGGGCGACTGGGTGAAGGTCGGCAGCGTCATCGTCTGCGACAACGGCCGGGTGCGCGTCGTCCCGCGGCATGGCGTCGACGGGGAGGCCGTCACGCGCCTTTTGGCCGTCGCCGAGCACATCGCCATCAGTGGCCGGATGGACGGCCCGGAATGGCGGTATCACCCCGCTCTCGGGTGGGTCGTCGGCGTAGTGGTCCGGGCGCATCGCTGCAACCAGGAGGCCGCCGAGCGTCAGGGGGTGCGGTTGTGACCCACCCTCACCCCGCCCCCTCTATCGGCCGTGCGGTCCGCTGCCCCAGCGACGCCCGAGCCGTCTACGAGCATCACACCGGCCCCGGTGCCACACCGGCGGATTACTCCGCTCTGGAGTGGTCGCACTCCATCATCCGGTCCCGGTACCGGATGGAGATGGAGATGGCGCTGTCCCAGCTGATCCCCGTGGTTCTGCGGGAAGGCGGAGAGCTCGCGGTCCTGTCGGCGGTGGATTCCTTCGCCGCCTACGTGGCCCGCATGGACGCCGCCCTGCGCCGAGACCTGGCCGGCGATCGGTGGACCGACACCGGCCGCGCCGCCGGTACCGACAAGACGAAAGGAGGTGCCGCGGCATGAGCGCGACACCGGATCGATTCATGGTGATCGGCGACGACGGGGTGCCCCGCGGCATCGTCGAACTCGCCGACCTGCAAGCCAACGCCACCCGGCTCATGTATTAGATGGCCGCCGCGGGCAATGATGCGGAGCTGGACCGGATCGGCATGGAATGGACGGCACGGCTGGATCCCGACGATTTCGGATACACCGCCGCGGCTGCGTTGTCGTTGATGGTGCGGAACATCGTGGCGCCGTTGCTGGAAGTGGTCGACGAAGCGCTCCCGAATATCGGTATCCGGGCCAAGCTCGCCGAGTCCCGCGACCACGCCGAGGCCACCCTTGGCGGTGGTCGTTGACCATCGAACGCGAAGACACCCAGGGCGCGGCTACGGCTGCGCCCTCGGGCGCGTTGCCCGAACCGACCGCCCATTGCCCCCGGCATCCACGATTCGACCGTGACTGCCGTGCGTGCCACGACCACTACCGAGAGCAGGTCGACGCCGAACGGGTGGATCGGCCGAAGGTGCACGCGTTCAAGCAGCGCCTTATGCATGCCGGGCTCCTCGAGGCGGAGAAGGTGCAGCCGCTCCGTCCGGCAACCACCTTGCCTGCATCGAACCCCGGTGATCCCGCCGCCCTGCGCTATGCCCGGGCAGCCCTTCGCGACGAATGCGACAAGGTCGCCAACGCGGTGGAGGGCACGCGTAACGACACCCTCAACACCGCCGCGTTCTCCATCGGCCAACTGGTGTCGGCAGGCCACCTCGCTGAATCCGAAGCCCTGGACGCCCTCACCCAGGCCGCAAGGGTGTCGGGATTGCCGGAGCAGGAGATCGCCCGGACGGTACCGCGCGCCTTGCGTGAAGGAGGGCAGCACCCCCGGAGCGTGCAGCTCATGGCAGACGCACCCCGGGATGCATCCCATATAGGGGTACGGGTGCACCCCGAACAGGAAAACCCCAGTTCAGAGGGAAATGGTTCACAGCGTGCACCCCGAGTGCACCCCAAGTCGGAAAACGGTCACGGGTTCACCCCGGATGCACCCCGGGTGCACCCCGACTATTACGACATCGCCGCAATGCTGGACGGCACCCTGCCCGAACCGCCGTTTCCAAACGTCTGCCTTCGCGACGACGGGGTCGGCCTGTTCTACCTCAGCCAATTCAATGTGCTGTTCGGTGACCCCGAGTGCGGAAAGACATTGGTGTGCGATCACACCACCGCCGAGGTACTCCGCGCCGGCGGTAGCGTCCTGCGCTTGGACCTCGACCACAACGGCCCGCAATCCACCGTGGCCCGGTTGATCGCACTCGGCGCACCGATAGAAGCGCTGCGCGACCCCAGCCGGTTCCTGTACGTCGAGCCGGAGGATCGGGTGCACATGGATCTGATCGTGGCGCACATGAAGGAATGGCGGCCGGACCTGGTTGTCCTCGATAGCCTCGGCGAGCTCCTGCCGATGTACGGCAGCAACAGCAACAGCGCCGACGAATTCACTGCTTGCCACTCCCGAGTCATCAAGCCGCTGGTGATGGTCGGTGCCGCTGTGATCGGAATCGACCACCTGAGCAAGGGCTCCGACTCCCGCGCCTACGGCCCGACCGGGACCGCAGCGAAACGGCGCGTCCTCGGCGGTACCTCGATCCGGGTCAAGGTTGATGTGCCCTTCACCCCGGGCAAGGGCGGCAGCGCGTATCTGTCCTTGCACAAGGACCGGCACGGCGGACTCCGCAAGCACTGTCCGGTAGGTGACCGCGAGCCGCTGATCGGCAAGTTCGTGCTGACCGAAAACGACACCGGCCTGTCCGCGATCGTCCGCGCTGCCAAGGAGTTCGACCGCAACCCCGAAGAGTCCGCACCGGCCGAGGATCTGGCAGCCATGGCCGAACTCGACCCGCCCCCGAAATCGGCGCGTGAGGCCAAGGAGCGTCTGCACTGGCGTGACGAACGCGCACGCACGGCGTTCAAGGCGTGGAAGAAACAGCAGGGGGCAGCATGAGCCGCCGCACCACCGGAGGGTTCCCGGCCGTGGTCGAACTGGCCGCCACGCTCGCCGACGACCGGCTCATCGGTGCCAACTGCGTTGGCCTGGCGCAGATGTTCGACCCGCGCGCCCAAGGCGAAGCCGACGACGATTACGCCTATCGCCTGGCCGCCGCGGAGAAGGTGTGCAACCGATGCCCTGTCCGATCGGCGTGCGATGTGGTGGCCGGCGAACTGGCCGGGGCAGCCATCGGGGTATGGGCCGGACAGGTCCGCGGTGCCCACAAGCCGCGTGGACGGCCCAGGAAGACGGACGCGGCATGACCGGACCCTGGGGGGTGACCCCCGGAGGGCCCGTCCCGCCTCCTCCGGCATAGGCGAGTCCTCCCCCCGACCACCCCCCGGCCCCCCGACCCTCAGGAGATACCGACATGGGAGCAGAGCAGGACCCCGACCGGGACGGTTGGCCCGAGTACCACCGTGCCCCGCGCGACGTCGTACCCCGCCCACCGAAGCCGCCCGACGACATCCCCGAGGGCATGGCCGAAGTCGTCCACTACGAGATCACCGCTGACGGCATCGAGCGCGTCGCCGAACACGTCTACGTCACCGCCCCCTACACCGGAAGGAACACCGACCATGAGTGACCAGCCCACCACCGACCCGACCGACGCCGAGGTCCCCGCGGACGCGGCACCGGAGACACCCGACACCGACGCCGAGCAGCAGCCCGAAGGCCGGGAGGCAGCGAAGTACCGGCGCCGGCTCCGCGAGACCGAGACCGAGCGAGACAGCTTCCGCGAACGGGTGGCCGGCTACGAGCGTGCCGAAGTCGAGCGCCTGGCCGCCGAGATGATGGCCGACCCATCCGATTTGTGGGTGGCCGGAACCGAACTCGACAACCTCCGCGGCAAGGACGGCGCCATCGACGAGAAGAAGGTCCGCGACACCATCCAGGGCTTGCTCGAGCAGCGACCGCACTGGAAGCGGGCCCAGCGGACGCACACACCCGCCCGCGGCCTGAAATCCGGTGCGACGGGCCGTAGCGACACGCTCGGCACCGACTGGTCTCAGGCTTTCGCCCAGGCCCGCGGCGAGTAGCATACGAGGTGACACGGGTACGCCCGGCCCGGAGCCGCGGCCCGTGTCACGCTCGCCCCAGCGGGGCAACCGGAACGGCTGGTAGCCGCCCGGATCCCCTGTCCCGCTACCCCGAAGGCGAGCATCATGGCTCTCTACACCAGTGCATCCGGCATCGGTGGACTACTGCCCGAACAGATCCACCAGCTGATCGTCCAGCCCGTACAGCGCGATTCGATCGCGTTCCGCGTGACCACGGTGATATCCACCGACACCAACACCAGCAAGTTCCCCATCATCACCGCCGACCCGGCCGCCGAGTGGACGCCGGAAGGTCAGGAAATCACCCCGGACGACCAGGAATTCGACGAACTCGAGGTCACCCCGAAGAAGGTGGCCGGCCTCACCATCGTGTCCAACGAACTGGCCGCGGACTCGAATCCGGCCGCTCTCAACCTCGTTGGTGCCGGCCTGGTCCGCTCCATCGTCGCCAAGGTCGATAGCGCGTTCTTCGCCACCGCCACCGCCAACGGCCCCGACGGCATCGCCGGTACCGCGCACCAGACGGTAGACATCGGCGCCGGTGTCGCCAACACCGACGTGTTCGCCGAAGCCATCGCCAAGGCGGAGAACGTCGGCGCCACCCTCACCAGCTTCGTAACCCACCCGGACACCGCGCTGGAGTTGGCGACCCTCAAGGAGGCGACCGGCTCCAACAAGCCGCTGCTCGGCCCGGACCCGTCCGTGCCCGGCGCGCGGTCGATTCTCGGCGTGCCGCTGCTCACGTCCCCGTACGTCACCGGTGGCGATATCTGGGGCATCCCGCGGGCCGATTCGTTCACCGTGCTGCGCAACAACACCACGCTCGCCATCTCCGAGGACGCCTACTTCTCAAGCGACCGGGTAGGCGTGCGCGCCACGATGCGCGTGGCGTTCGCCTTCCCGCATGAGGCGGCCGTGGTCCGCATCGGCCAACCCGACGCCAGCTAACCCAACGGCACGCGACCCAGGGAGACACGGCAACCCCGTTCCCCTGGGTCGCGCCAACACATGAGAGGCGGCACACGGTCATGTTCTCCCGATGTGATCACCTGTTCTGGTCTGATCAGGACCGGCTCTACCTCGACAACAGCGACTACCTCGCAGCCGATGACGACCGGCGCCGACGCGACCGCTACAACGATGAGAGGCAGGTCCACCCGTTCTGCCGCGGCGGATAACGCTCTGACCTTGAAATAGGGGGCATGCCTCCCCGTGGCTCCGACGTGCCCCCTCCGGCGATGGCAAGGACCCCCCACGGGATTTTTCCAAACCGGGGGTGGGGCACACCCCCGACCACCCTCTGACCTGCCAGCCTTCGGCATTGCTGCTCCGGTCGGCTACGGGTCTGGGGAATCCGGGGTGTCGGCCGGATTGACACCCTCAGCTGATGCCGCACCAGGCAGCGAAGCCGCGCAAGGACTCCGTGCTCCGTGCCTCCTGCCGGGCCAGCACACGCACGGTCTCATGGACCATCGGGTGGTAGCGAGTCTGCGACGGCGCTATCTGCTTCGCTGTCTGCAAGGCATTCAGCGCGTTGGTCCGGTCGTTGTTCAGCAGGAACGCCCGCGCCAGGTCGATGTAGTGATGCCCGGCCCGGCCGCGTGGTGTGCCCGTGGGAATGACCAGCTTGCTCGCCCGGTTAATAGCCTCGGGCCCGTCGAGCATTTCCACGGCCAGCGCGGTCGACCAGATACCGACGTTCGTCGGACCGAACGTGATGATGGGGTCATTGTCGTGACCGATCCGCGCGGCAGCCTCCCGGGCCTCGGCGAGATGGGAGTCCGCGCCGTCACGGTTCCCGGATCTGGCCGCGGCCAAACCGGATTGCAGGTGCAGCCCACCCCACACCACAAGGTCACCCTCGGAGCCGTCGCCTACACGCGGTTCTACGGCCGCCCGGCAACGCTCGAGGAACGCCAGCGCGGTCGACCAGTCCCCCGAGGACGTGAGCACCAGGGCGCGGTGGAACTGGCTCGCACCGATCAGCACATCGTCACCGGATGCGGTGGCAGCCCACGTCATCCGCTCCACGGCCAGTGTCGCCAGGTCGGTGTATCCCAGCTTGTGTGCCAGACTCCGCGCCGACGAGTACAACTCGAACAGCAGCGAATACGCCCGTTCCTGCTCGCGGCCGTGAGTGCGGTGCACCAGGGCGCGGCCCTCGGTGAGCACGGCCGGCAGCTCCGCGGCGAGCCTGGTGAAGTTCGTTGCCCGCCGGTATTCCCGGATCCGATCCACATCGGCCGCTATCGCCTCGACGGGCCGGACCTCGAGGTCGACCGGATCGAGATCATAGGCGGCCAGTTCGGAGCGCAACACCGCGACGGCCGCGTGCACCTCGCCCTCAGCGGAATTCGTCACCGGGTACGGCTGTCCGAGCAGTGACGGCACGCTCACCTTCAACGCCCTGGCGCACGAACTGACAAACGAGGGCGACGCCGGCGCCCGACCCTGCTCCACCTTGCGCACCAGCGAGACGGACACATTCGCCTCGGTGGCAAGACGTTCCTGTGTCCATCCGGTGAGCTTGCGGGCCTCGGCCACCCGCTGCCCGATGCCGCGGTCGTGTTCCCTGCTCATAGTCCTCACATCCTGGCGTACCCCCTGACAACAGTGTGGCAAAACCTTTGACACCTCACAGCCTTTGCCGAGTTGAACCTGAAACCAGCACCCGGCGCCGGGTTGACTCCCCGACCGCCCCGGCGCCGAGTGCCTTCCAACAGCAGGGGACAACGACAGGGGCCACGCATGAGCCACGCCGAACCATCACCGTTGCCGGACCGGACGCCGATGCGCTCTCAGGCGATCGAAACCGCACTGACCATCTGGGAACTCACCGGCGCCCGCGTGGATGCCGACGCATGCGACGACGCGGAGTTACTCGAGCGCGTCGCCGAAGGCCTGAGGACCAGCGCATAACCGGGATGACAGGGGAACCGTAACGTGACGAAACCGAAGGCCCTCGGGTATCTCCGGAAAGACAAGTCCGGCATCCACCAGCAGTGGGACGAAGCCCAAATGCGCGCCCTGGCACAGCGGTTCGGCTACTCCTTGGCCAAGACGATCGTGTTCGGCGAGTTCACCGAGGATCCGGTAGGCGAACTGGTGTCGGCGGTGCAGCGCGCCGGAGCGGACGCCGTGTTTGTGCCCAGCCTCGAACATCTCGACGGCATCGCGCCGCGGTCGCTGGTCGCGGTCGCCGACGTGATCACCGTGAGCCCGCAGCACACCTACGCTCGATGGTCGACCGGTCAGCTACCCGCCGAGGTCGACGGGGCGTAGGGGTATCATCGGAAGCGGCATGGCGTGGCGCGGAATTCGATCCGCTGAAGGAGACCGTCATGCAGCCATTCACCGATTTCCGTATCCGCCGTCTGGCATTGCGCCACGGGTACCGTCTCACCGCCCATCGTGGACGCTACTTCCTGGTGGACCCGTCTACCAGTGCGGTGGTAGCGGGCCATCCGATCGGGTGGACGGCCGAGGAAGTCGCCGAGCACCTCGCGACATCCTGACCTGATCGGCCGTGGGGTACTCGCTCATAAGTACCCCCCGGCCGATCATCTTGCCGGCGCCGACAAAATCGCTGGTCGCTCCGCTTTCCGGCACCGGTCATGAGGTCCGAAATTCCCAACATTTTCCCAACAATCGACCTTGATCGAGCGTGATCGGGAGTGAATCACAGTGATGTAATTTCCCAGCTCAATCAGCATTTCCGGCCCTGACCTGCGGTGGCGGATAGGGTTCAAATCCCTCCGCCACCGCTTCCGCCCCTCATCTGTTCCGGCAGGTGAGGGGCTTTTTTCATCTCCGCGGAACGGCCGGAGGGTGCCGTGCCCACATTGTGTCCACACTCCGCTGGTGCGTACACCTTGCGCCTGGCCGGGGCGACCCTGCCCGAGTCGTCATCGAACGGGTCGGCGTAGGTGTAGCCCGGCCCTTCCGACTCGAAATGCCGGCCGCAGCCCGTTCCTGGAGCAGTCTGTAGCACTTTGTACATCAGGTAGCGGGATAGGTAGCCTGGGGTAATGAAAACGATCCGGCAACGCGACCTCCGCAACGACAGCGGCAAAGTCCTCGCCGCAGTCGAAGCCGGCGAAAGCTTCACTATCACCCGCAACGGCAAACCTGTCGCCGAACTCAAGCCTCTGACACGGCGAACCTTCGTGCCCATCGCCGAACTCGCCCGCACCAGCGCCCGCCTGCCGCGTATCGACTACAACGAGTGGCGTGCCGATATGGATGCGATGATCGACCAAGAGCTCCCTGATCGTGAGTGAACCCACCATCCCCCGGCACGTGCTGCTCGACACATCGGTCCTCATCGATTACCTCGAGGTGCAAACATCGTTGCCCGATGAAGCGGAAGCCGCCATCAGTGCGGTAAGCCTTGCCGAACTCGCCGCCGGACTGCACTCCACCAAAGACCCGCTGAAACAAGCCCAACGTCAGCTCCAGTTCCAGTGGGTCTCGAAATCGTTCAACCCCCTCGCGTTCGACGCCGAGACGGCCAACATATACGGGTCATTGGCTTTTCTCCTCGAACAGATCGGGCGTAAACCCCGAGGACGAGTGGCCGACCTCCAGATAGCGGCTACAGCAGTCCAGTACAGCTTGCCGCTGTACACCCGCAACCCAGATGACTTCAAAGGGCTCGGACCGCTGCTGAACATCGTCGCGGTGTAGAAACATTCGTCCGCCCGGTTCCGGCTCTCCCCGTACAAATCCCCTTACGTCCCCTCCGCTCGTCCCGGGGGCATAGCCGGAGCCCGGATGCGTGCGCGCTCTCTGGGATTTCCTCAGGCCACGGGCAGCTGGCCTGAGCCCGATCCGATAGGGTCCACTCACATATATGCGCTGGTCAAGCCGGGTAATTCGTAACATCGGCCGGCGTGGGGTTTACCGGCTTGTCCGGGCCGGTCGTCGGTGCTCGGCCGAATATGCCTATCGCGGTGGTGATAACGCCGGGGAAAGCAAGCGTCAGTTCGGCAAGGGCGGTGGTTCGGACTCGTGCTTGTTCGGCCCCGCAAGACGGATCCGTATCGTACCGTCACCGACATCGGCCCAGGTTGTGGCTTCTGTGATCTATATTTGAACCATATAGATCACTGTGCGGCCTTGTTGTGGATCAGACCTCCGGTCGATCACCTCGAATTGATCGCCGGGTCGAAACAGAACTTCATGCTCGCGGGGTGTATACGAATAAGGTGCGATATACTTTCCGGTTTTTGATATGATTCTGAACTCAACTTTTCCAGGAAAAGTCGCCTCTTCACCTGCGGTCGTGCTGGTGAATCTCTTCTCTGTAATGACCGCACCACGCTGGTAGCGGTCCAGCTCATCCGGTCGAAGATTGGTATCCCTGCGCACTATACCATGATAGTCGGGCAATTTGGAGAGAGCTCTTTGGAGTGCATCAACTCGATCTCTTTCTAAATCGGTTAGGGTTCCATTCTGCAGTGGTTTGTTCAACTCCATGTGGTGTGCGCCGGTGTACCGACTTATTATCCTGATGTCGGATTCGGTCAGACCGGGCGAATTTTGAACATTCCTTCGAATAGGGTCCACAAGCCGTAGTGCCTCGATTTCATCGTCGGTCAACAGTCGAGTGTTGTGCCGGCTGCGATCGGAGTCGATTCGGGCTGCGAATTCCTCGTCGCTGAAGCGAGGTTCCGTACCGATAGAGTCTCCGATATCGGAAACGCCGCTCTCGACATCGGTGATTTCATTGGCGGCGCCCTCGACTGTGTGACCGATAGACTTGGTGTCATGCGCAAGAAGCCCTGTCCATCTTGCAATGCCATCGCGCAGACGTTCGGTAAGTTCGGTCCATTTCCGCGCCAGCTCGCGTCCGATCAACAAGGTAACGCCGCTCTCGGCCCAATCTCGTAGGCTTCTTCTCGAAGCACCTTCGCCGCATCCGCTTGGTTATATAATCCTCGGCCGTAAGTCCCGCCAGAGGCGGGCCGAGGTGAGTTCGAAGCTTCCATCCGACGGTCTGTGTCCTTTTGTGTACTTGCGGTTAAGAGTTCCTAACAGAATTGTGGGGTAGGGCCGTCTACCCCGGTCGATGACCGGGTAGACGCGGTGTATGCGCAAGGGCGAGCGACCACCGTGGATCGTGCCGGATGACCTGTGGGAGCAGATCGAGCCGCTGCTGCCGCGTCCCGCGCCGCGGGTGAATCGGGCCGGCCGCAAGAGGTTGCCGGACCGGCAGGTGTTGTGCGGAATCTTGTTCGTGCTGCACACCGGGATCCAGTGGGAGTACCTGCCCCAACAGCTCGGGTTCGGTTCGGGGATGACGTGCTGGAGCCGCCTGGCCGAATGGAACGAGGCCGGAGTGTGGCGCAGGCTCCACGAGGTCCTGCTCGCCGAGTTGCACGCGGGCGACCGGCTCGACTGGGAGCGGGCGGTCATCTACTCCTCCCACGTGCGGGCGGCTCGACGCGGCCCAAAGCGGGCCGAGCCCGGTCGACCGCAGCCGGTCGGGCTCGAAACACCACGTCCTCGGGAGGGGCGGGGTATCCCCCTCGCGGCGTCGCTGACCGGGGGCAACCGCAATGATGTCACCGAACTGCTGCCGCTGATCGACACGGTGCCGGTGGTGCGCGGGCACCCCGCCGCCGACCCGTGCGGCTGTACGCCGACCGCGGCTACGACCACGACGTCTACCGTCGATTGCTGCGGGACAGGGGCATTCACCCGGTTATCGCCCGCCGCGGACAGCCTCACGGCTCCGGACTCGGTGGCATCCGCTGGACCGTGGAACGCACCATCGCCTGGTACCACGGCTTCAAAAGACTGCGCATCCGCTGGGAACGACGCGACGACATTCACGAGGCATTCCTCGGCCTGGCCACCTGCATCATCGTCCACCGACACGTTCACCGATTCTGTTAGGAACTCTTACACCGGCACAGCTCCT
>NZ_BAFU01000002.1 GCF_000308495.1 Nocardia brevicatena NBRC 12119
TCTCGTAACCCATTTTGTCGGCTCTGTCGAGTATGTCCGCGGAGTGCCGGTCATCGTCGACCTTTTGGTGGGAAATTTCCCTGGAGGGGTGTATAAATTTTTCCCTGTACTCGCCGTTCGCGATGGCGTCGACCATTTTCTTGGCATCCACTCCAAGCTGCCTGGCAAACTCGATCAGGGCCCTGCGAATTTCTTTGATCTATCGGCCCTTCTCCACTCAAATACAGCTCGGAGTTCGCGGGGGTCTGGGGCCACTGTCAACGCAAGCCGTCAACATTGCACGGATTTCGAGGAACCCGGGAACGCCGTAAAAGAGACTATCAAGTCTTTTTCTGTTGTGCTGTATGGAAGCGGGCCGGGTAAGCTCGAAAGAGGAAAACCGCAGGTCATGGGTGTGGGCGGTGACGGGCCTCTGGTTCGGTTGCGATTCGGTGAACCGTTGGGCGTGGGTCGAGCCAAGTACCCCCAGAGAAGATCAACGTGATGACGCGCACCTTACCCAGCGTTCGCGTCCGCATCGAACAAGACCACCTCGGATCCCCACCGCCTCTGGGTGCATCCACTCGAACTGGGCACATTCACGTCGGAGACCGGCCTATGGCGGCTTATGGGTTAACCGTGGCTGCGTCCCCGGTAGCCGAGCGCGCATCGCATCATGCAGCTCTACCGGTTGTGCATCCGCTATGAATGCACGACCGAGCAAGCCGTGTGGGACGTGCCGGTCGAAGCGGGCGTATAGTCCCGGACTCGGGCCGAGTTCGGCGAAGGCGGCTGTGCAGGGCGCTCGGACCAAGCAAGCTACGGGTGCTTGAAGTGGTGGCCCGGGTTCCACGCGGTACGGGTTGTATGGGCGGCGCGGAACCCTGGCGGGAATCTGTGCGTGAAGCACTGTGGGCCGTCGCCCCGGATGAATCATCCGGGGCGACGGCCCACAGTGCTGAAGCGGTGATGTCGAATTCGCGGCCGAACTGTACCTTCGAGCCGGTGCTGCGCCGGGCCTGCGGTGTTCGGCCGCTGGGTCGTAGGGGAGATCCGTCGAGGCGGGTACCCGCGTTCGGTGTCCGGCGCGTCAGACGCGCGCCATGCGCATATTGAGCTCACGGCGCAGCACTTCCGGGTCGGGTAGCCGGTTGAGTACCCGTAGCACCGAAGGACGCAGCTCGCGCTGTTCTTCCTCGGTGAGCAGTCCGACGAGATCGCGCAGGTTCATGTCATCGAATTTCGCCGCCATGAAGCTCAGGTTACGAGTGGATGCGGATTCCGTCACCCGGCCGCTCGTTCCCTCACCTGGGAGGGTTTCAAACTGTGAAGAAGCCCACAGCGGTTTTTCGGTTCGGTGCGCTCCGAACCGAACAAAGCGGGCGTGACACCGGAGACGGTGGCGCAGCGCCACCATCGAGGCGCGGTTCGGTCACGCAGCGCACCGGCCGAGCGGCGGCGGTAGGGCGGTGTCACCTCGGCGGCGCAGGTCGGCCCCTATCCGCCCAGTTCACCGGACTCGGATCGGGTCGTCGGTCTCCCATCCCATCCGGGTTCGCACATTCGCCGTTGCCACCGCGGTCCGGGCGCCGGGTACATACGGGGTGAACCGTTCCAGCGAACCCCAGTCACGGCCCCAGTCGTCGCGCAGATAGCCGGGGACGGTCTCGGCCCGCAACAGCAGTTCCGTCCAGCCCAGCGGGCCGCCGCCGATATGGTCCTGCCAGGCGTTGGAGGCATCGGAACCGATCCGGTCGGGCAGGATGCGGTAGCGGGGGATCTCGGCGATGCCGTCGTGGTGGTCGAACGGGCGCTGGCAGGGGAAGGCCAGCCCGACATGCCAGTCCAGCAGCACCGGATCGGTGTGTCCCACCACGGAATCGAGAGTGGCCAGGCGCGGCAGCCGTGGCGGCGTCACCGCCAGCCACTGTCGTTCGGTGATGTCGTTGTCCACCGCGACCAGTCGCACCGCGTTCACCTCGTGCGGCAGCCGGTCCAGCGGCACCCGCAGGTTCCGCCAGGACGGCGCCGGGCCGATATCGAGCGGAGTCACCGAACCCAGCACCCGCACGGACCCGTCCGCGGCGCGGGTGCCGTACTCCAGCAGCAGTTCCTGGCCATAGGTGACCACACCGTCGGCGTCGACCGACCTGATCCGCCCCGCGGCGGTGACGGCGAGCACCTGGTAGGCCGGGTCGGCACGCATACTGTCGGACAGATCCAGTCGATACCACTGCGAGGTGAGCTTCGCCTGCTGCTGCTCACCCTGTCGATAGCTGCCGAGCACGGGGGTTCGGGCCGGGTCGAGCCCGAACGGCAACGCCACCGTGGACCCGTTGATTCCCGGTTCGACGGTGGTACCGCCGCCGGTGCCCGCGCCGGTGGTGTCGGTGGTCTTGTTCTCGGTATCCGATTCGACCGAGTTCGCGCTGCCGCTCACTGTTTCCTCGGCGTCGGCGGTCAGGTCGCGTGCGACACCGTTCGGGGTGAAACCCGTTGTGCGTGCGTCGGGGTCGGTGGAGATCAGCCCGTCCGCCGGCGCGCCCGCATAGGGGAGCAGCAGCGAATCGGCGGTATCGGTCTCCACCAGGACGTCGTCGGCGAGTGCACACGGAGCACCGGCCAGGGAGCGCAGATTCGATTTGGCGATGGAATACGCCGGATACTGGCCCACCGCCGCCTTGGTCAGCGAGGCCACCTCGAACAGCACCAGCAGCGCGGCGGCAACGGTCAGCGGGGCAGAGGCGTAGCGCGCCGTCCGGGACGGCGGACCATTGCGGTAAGGCGCACCGCGGCCGTGCGCCGGCGCCGCAGGAGGCAGCGCAGCGTCACCACGCAGGCGTAGCGCGGCCGCCCATCCGGCACGGTAGTGCAGCCAGAGCGCGACCAGCAGCGCCAATCCGCTGAGCCCGAGGAACAGGGTGGAAAAGCCCTTGCCCGCCACCATCGGTGCCTTGTCCCACCACGGGACACCGTAGCTGGAGACGTACCACCAGCCATTGGATCCGGTGAAGGTGATCGCCAGCAGGAACAGCACCGCGGCGGCGAACAGCGCTCGGTTGCGCGGGGCACGGATGCCGTTGGTGCCCACCGCGACCGCGGCCAGGGCGGCCAGCGACCCGGCCAGGCCCGCGTACACGCCGAAATGATGAGTCCACTTCGTCGGTGTGAACATCATCAGCAGCAGTGACGCGAACACGATGCCGAGAATGCGTACCGACGGCCCGCGCGACGTCCCCGGAATCCGTCCCTTGCGCAGTACCTGCAGAACGCACACCAGCAGACAGAGCAGCATGAGCAGTACGCCGAACCGGCGGGCAAGCGAGCCGTCCGGGGACAGCATGAGCAGCGAATCCCAGCGGGTGCGTTCGTCGAACCACGCCACGTTCGGGCCGACGATGGTGCGCACCCGGGTGGCCTCCAGCACCGTGGACAGGGTCTGGTCCGCGAAGATCACCACCAGCACCAGTGCTCCGGCCGCCAGCCCCGGGGCGATCAGCGCCGCATACCGCAGTACCGTGCCCGGAGCGGTGCCGCTCCGTTTCACGATGATCTGCAGAACGGGTCGGGATCCGGCGATCAGCGCCGCGATACAGATGAGCCCGGTGGGACCGGCGGCCAGCGAGAAGGCCGCGATGAGCACCGCGACGGCGGCGGGCAGCAGCCGCGCGGTGGCGATGGCGCGTTCGATGGAGCACCAGGTCAGCAGCGCACCCGCGGCGATGAGCGGTTCCGGGCGCAGGCCGTTGTCGTAGGGGAGCCAGACGGCGAGGAACACCAGTCCGGCGGTCCACAGCGCCACCTTGTTGTCGCGTATCCGGGCGCCCAGCCGGGGCAGCACCTCGCGGCTGATCACCATCCAGCAGACGATCCCCGCGACCAGCGTGGGCAGCCGTATCCACGGGCTCGCGTCGGAGACCCGCGACATCCAGCCCAATACCTCATACGACCAGCCGAACGGTGCTTCCGGCACCCCGAACCAGCGGTAGTAGTTGGCCAGGTATCCGGAGCGGTCGACGGTGCGCGCCATATTCAGGATGTATCCGTCGTCGGAAGTGTTGGCGCCGAAGAGATACCAACCGACGAGGGTGCCGAGTATCGCGATATCGGCGAGCCCGAACCGCCACCAGTGGGCGGGTAGGAAGCGCCGCGCCCGCCGCCCGTCGGCGGTGTCGAGCAGGTGCAGGGCGATCAACGCGATCACCGTGCACAGCGCCGCCGCGATCACCGCGGCAAGTTTCAGCGGGGCAGGTGAGGAGGTGAATCGGGAGTCGAGGTCGGCGTGCAACCGGATACCGTCGAGCCGGTCGGCGCCCGGCTCGGTGAACACCCCGACCAGCTGCGGCCGGATATCCCGATCCACCCGGGCGGTGAACGGCGTCCCGTCCGCCCGCCGCGCGCCGACGACCTCCGCCGTGGTCGCCGCCGCCGTCGAGGTCACGGTGACCGATTCGCAGTTCGCGAGATCGTCGCGGCCGGCCGAGAGCAGCGGCACATCGCGCAGCAACACCGACAGGGTGTCGTCGTTCACCGCGACCACCAGGCCTCGCGACGAGGCCTGTCCCGAATCGACCGGAACGGTCGAGACCAGAGTGCCGGTGGCTTCCCACACGACCGGGCACGGCACCGTGAGCTCCATCCGCAGCGGCTGATAACTCACCAGCGGAGCCTCGACACTGGTCGCCCCCGCCTGCGGCCAGTCCAGGGCGGCGTGGTCCTGCCGTACCGGAAGCAGCGGCGTCAGCAGTGCCAGTACGAATCCGAGAAGCCCGGAGATGAGGGCGATCAGGCGGAGACGGGTGGATGCTCGAGGGGTTCGTTCCGGTCGCACGGGGAGACTCTATGGCCTGCCCCGTACGCATCGGGCGCCGCCTCCGGAGCCCACGGTGTGGGCCGGGGCCACACCCCCCGCGCCGCGGTCACTGCAGGTTCGTGCCCAGTGGGTTCTCCAGGTGATGATCACGGTTGTCGAATCCTGATCATCGAAAGCTTTTTTGTGTCTGCGTTTTCATCATCGCTGGGTGTGGGTGCCGATGCGTCGCCCAGAACTCTGGTGTAGTATCATTGTGCGTCTTCGAGCAGGGTGACATTCCTTTCCGGGAACTCGTTCCTCATCATTGAAGTAATTTTATCGAAGTGAGGTTCGCCGAATATCCCGAAAACCTCCTTACCTTCGGCCATATCCTCACGAATCAACTGAGCCGCATACTCCCGCCTGCGATCATGGGTATCCGCCGCTACCTGTTGGACCGGAGTCTCCACAGGCCTTCCTGCCAGCATGTCAACCGTTTCCCGCAACAACCAATCTTCGTCTGACTCATTGAATTCGAATGGAGATTTTTCCCTCTCTGGATAAAGCCTTTCCATTGCTTTCTTGAACAATTCTTGCTTGTCGACATCGTCCGGCAGAAAAGTGGAATGTATGTCCATAGTTTCCCGCAGGTGCTCTTTCAGGTCCGGTCGATGACCCTCCTGTGCGCGAAGCGCCTGCGGTATCCGACGCAAGACGTAATAAGTGAATACAGTCGCCGGATCATGCCCCTTTTCTTCGATCAGCCAAAGTGCTTGATCATGGTAATCTTCCTCCAGTGATTTGATGGGAACGCCGTGCCTGTCGGCCAGATACGCCAGACGAACAGTGTCATCGCCTGCGGCCAGAGAAGCCTCCTCCGTGGGACCCGGCTGTCGAACCCTGCCTTCGACGCGGAATATACGGTCGCGGCTTTTCGTGTGGTCGAGCCAGTCGTGGACGAGGTTGCCGAATGCCTTCGATTGGGGATCAGCGGGGTCCGTACGGTGGACTATCCCGACGAAGATACTGTCACCGGAGGTAGACCTCGCCACCCGATGCGGGGTGCGATCCTTACTGTTGCCGGCCAGTCTCTGGACACCCCCCGATGGGTTGCTCGGACCACTTTCGCGGTTGTGCTTGTTCACTTCGAAAGAAATATCACCGTCCTTTCCCGTGATTTCCCGTGCGCCCCCTCTGAGGGTCCGGGTAAAATTTTTCCAGCTTTCCGACAAAGAATGCGTACCTCTTGGGATTTCTCTAATCAAAATTTCCTTGATGGCTGCGCCGATATCGTTGAGTTTCCTCATTCTCCTACCATTGATGATTGAGCCCGGATTCACCGAAATGACCCGGTGTGCTGATTGTCGGATGTCGGATGCAGTGGGTCGGTCGATAATTTTGGCGTGGCCGGATCTCCGGTCTTCCAACTTCCCGCTTTGTCCTGGACTGATTTCGCCGCTTACACCGATACCACCTCATACCGTCCTATGCCACGTCGTCGTCTGTTATCGAGGGTGGGCGATGGCGGTGGCTTGATGTAGGTGAGACGGTAGGATCCGATGCCGGTTCGACGATGTTGCCGCCGAAAGCGAGTCGGTCGACGGCGGCGGCGTACAGTCTCGAATCGTTGAACGTTTCGTCCACGACCCGAAGCTGTCGTTGGAAGCGATCGCGACGCTGTTCTTTCCTCACGTTCGGTCAACACCTGAAACAATAGTTCGGTGCCGCGTTTGTCCAAATCCATATATCCGAGCTCGTCGATGCGCAACAGGTCGACCCGTCCGTAACGGGCGATGGTCTCGGTCGATATCCTGTCGTCGGCGGCTTCGACCAACTCTTTGATCAGTTTGGTATCGAGGGTGTATTTCACTCGGCACCCGGCCGTCGCCGCTTCGGTACCGAGTGCGATGAATAGATGCGGTTTCCCGCCGCCGGGGACGCCGATCGAACACAAAGGTACACCTTTACGGACCCAGTCGCATTTCGCCGGGGTGTGGATCATCGCCGGGTTGATATCGGGGTTGGCATCGAAATCGAATGTGCGCAAATAATTCTCACGCGGGAACCGGGTGACTTTGATGCGACGGCGGGCGCGGTCGTCGCGCTCGGCCATCAACAACTCGGCCAGAAACCCGCGGTAGCTCTGCTGCTCGTGTTCGGCGGCACCGGTCGACTCCTCGAACCGGGAACGGATCGTGGGCAGGCGCAGCATCCGGCAGGCGGTGTCGACCGCGGCATCGACGGCCTGCTCGGTCGGCCCGCGGCGGCGGGGCATGGTCATCCTCTCGCCGGGGTTTCGGCCGCAGTAATCGGTCATAGACCTCGACCGACGGCAGCGGTCGGGCGTCGGGGGGCAGCTGCGCCAACCGGCACACCGTCAGCGAAGTCACCGGTGGCCGGTCAACAACCCGCTCACGCAAACCGTCGGCCCGGTGGTCGGTATCGACGACTCCGCGGGCCTCCATGGCGACCGCCTCCCCACCTGGTACTTGCGCTGCAACATCCGCTTCGACACACCCGCATGAGAAAACCCCGGCGGATCGTCGCATACAGCTCCACCCTTGATATACCCGGTACAGATGTGCTCCTTCCGCAGCGCCCTGAATTCTGTCACAGGTCCACCTCGGCTGCCGTCAAAATTGGTGGACACCGCCTCCACCGACACCCCAGGTGCCGTCGATATTCACGAACAACCACCGCCGAAGATGTTGGACGGAGAACCACAGCCGCCTACCGCACCCATCCGGTAACCGGCCCACAACCGGGAGCGGTTGCCCACAGACCGAGAGAACGCGTCCATTTTCGCGGAGTGTGCCGGTGACCGTTTCATCGGTTTCCGGCAGTCGAATCCGCCCCCGCCGGGCCGGTCTGGCGTCGCATCACGATGAGGGTGAACGGCCCGATATCCGTGCTGGTGAAACGCGAATCCTCGAACACTTGCCGGGGGAAGGCGACGGTGAATCGCCGCACATTCGGATCGTTCGGGTAGACATCCTCGGTGAGCCGCAGCGTGTAGTTCTCACCGCTGCGACGGAACAGGAACGCGTCCGGGGCCCGCCAGGGTGCCGAGGCCATGGCGTCGAGCAGCCGGTCGGGCGTCTCGAGGCCGCTCCACTCCTTTATTGCGGCGGACCGGTCGGCGAAATCGGCGAGCGGATTGGCGTAGTGCGAGGTCATCCCCTGGAAGCCGAAATAGGGGTAGAAGGCGAGGAAGGTGGTGTCGCCGGTGAGCACCACGGTATCGGAGCGCTCCCGACCGGTCTGTTCCCGCAGCGTGGTATCGATCTCGCGGTAGTGCACCTCGGCCGAGGGGTCGCGTCGGTCGGCGCGGACACCATCGCCGTCGGTGTCGGTGTAAGCGGTGGTGATCTCAGCGGCCAGTACCCGAGGAATGTCCTGGGTGAAGGCAAGCGCGCCGATGGTGCCCACAGCCACCACGGCCCATCGGAACCGACCCGGCTCGTTGAACGCCTGATAGGCCGCCCGCGCCCCCTCCACGAATCCGAAGCCGCCCGCCGCGGCCAGCAACACCAGCAGTATCGGTTCCAGTCGGAAGGACAGCAGGGTGGTTCCCGCCGCCGTGGCCGCCATGGACAGCAGCGACCACAGGTAGACCGCGAGCACTCCGATACCGAGCGACTGGGCCCGCCGGGACGACCCGGCTCGTAGTACCAGCCACAGCGTGCCGATCAGGCACAGTCCGCCGAGCAGTGAGAGGCTCGTCATCGGCAGCGGCAGATGGGCACCCGATTCAGGCAGGTAGTGGAAGGCGGTCCCGGACCGCGCACCGGTGCCCTCGAGCAACCGCAGCAGGAACGGCAGGTAGACGGTGAGGCCGATCGCCGCGGCGACGACACCCATGAGGATCAGTCGCGGCAGCGGGGCGAGCGCGGCCCGGCGGAGGTCGCCCACCGGTTCACCGCCGGTGGGCCGCCGTATCCGCGCGGCGACGCGATACGAGTAGACGGCGAGCCCGACGGCGATCACCGCCATCAGGACGACGGTGAACACCGCGAAGGCGAAGTACAGGGTGTAGCAGACGGCCGCGAGCCCGAGAAACAGACCGGTGCCGAGCGCGGCGCCCCAGCCGCCGGCCGTCGCGCCCGAATTCTCCGATGGGGCCTTCCCCGGGGCGTATTCGGCGGGTCGGTGCAGGGCGCCCCAGGCCATGACCAGAACCGGTGGCAGGAGTACCGCGATGACCGCGCCGT
Source organism: Nocardia brevicatena NBRC 12119 (assembly GCF_000308495.1). Taxonomy (GTDB): domain Bacteria; phylum Actinomycetota; class Actinomycetes; order Mycobacteriales; family Mycobacteriaceae; genus Nocardia; species Nocardia brevicatena. Next base: position 8,983 of record NZ_BAFU01000002.1, read on the forward strand.
AGGCCTCGGGCGAGGCATAGGCCACCGTGACGGCCGTGACGGCCGCGGCGACCCCCACCGCCCAGTCCGCGCGCACCAACTGCGACCACAGCACCAGCGCAATCACCGCGGCCACCGCGATCGAACCGATCGCATACGGCTTGAACACTTCCCAGCCGTCCATGCCGAGTAGGTCGGCGACCCGCCCGCCGACCCAGAACCAGCCTGCCGGGTAGAACGGCGGCAGATCGGCGTAGGTCATATCGCGCAGTGCCGCGCTGTCGGTGAGCCGGGTGAGGTACTCGGTGCGAAACTCCTGGTCCACCGAAACCCCGAACAGATACAGCTTGGTGGCGGCCAGCGGCATTCCGAGGGTCACCGTGACGAAGGTGGCGATACCCGCCCAGGACAGCAGCTTCGCCACCCACCGTGCCCGCCGCATCCGCAGCAGTGCAATCGCGCCCGCCACGAATGCCACGGCCACGACCTGACCGAGCGTGGTGAGTGCCCGCGTGACATTCGACGAATTGAACGCGGGCCAGCCGACCAACGAAAAGGCAACCAGCCCAACCACTGTCACCACTACGGCGACCACGGCCGCTGCTACCGCCTCGCCGATACCGGCTCCGACCCGGTGCACCAGCGGTCCCAGTCGCCCCTTCTCGTTCGTCATCGGCGCGCCAACCTCCGGCTCCGTCCATCCGCCTTCACGTCCGGGTCAGCCTAGTGGAGCATCGGTGTCATGGTTCTGTGCCGGATCGACTGTGCTTTTGGGAAGTACAGCTCTGGTGGGCACCATCGACCACATCACATCGACTCGTCCAGCGGGCCATCGTGCACATTGACCTGCTCGAGTTCGGTGGCCAGTCGTGTCGCGGTGCGGAAGTCCGCATCGTCGTGCACGATCACCAGCCCGTGGTAGGCGGCGGTAGCGCAGACCTGCAGATCTACCGCGGACAGACACTGATGACATCCCTGCTCGGCCGCACGATACTGCAGGCCGGAGATCCACTGACCGGCCGATTTCGGTACCGCGACATCCCGGTACAGCGTGTCGAACATCCGGCAGTGGTCGGAGTACTCCTTCAGGCTTCGTGCCGATACCAGAAACTCGCTACGCTGCGGGTAGCAGGAACGAAACACGCCCTCCGCCAGAAGCGCCCGCCAACGATCCAGCACAGCTCGGTTTCGCAGCAGCCGCCACAGGGCCGAGGAATCGATCAGATACGTGGTCACGATTTGTATCGCCGCTTCTCGGCGGCGTGAGCGGCCTCGGCTCCTTCGATATCCCAATCGCGTGCCAGTTCGAAGTAGTAGTCGACTGCGGCGGCGCGTGACAGGCGTTGATTGTATTGGCGCAGCGCTTCGGCGACAGCCGCTGTTTTGGTCTTGTGGCCGCCCAGCTTCTTCGCCGTCTCCAGAGCCTCGTCATCGATGTCGATATGGGTTAGTGACATTATCGAGCCTCCTGTACATTTTCACGCAGAAACTGACAGCAAAATTGTACATCCAGGAGCTGTTGAGCACCTCTCGCTGGTTTCCGTGGGCGACCTCGATAAGCGAGGCCGCGCATCCTGACGATGCGCGGCCTCGAATGAGTGGGCGATTCAGATGGGCAGCCTGCGGAAGATCGGGCGCGGGATATGACGCAGGATCATCATCACGAAGCGGAACGCGCCGGGCGCCCAGATGATCTCCTTGCCCTTCTGCGACGCCGAAATCGCGAGTGCCGCGACTTCTTCCTTGTCGACGGTCAGCGGCGCCTCCTTGACGTGCGCGCTGAACCTGGTGCGCACCTGTCCGGGGCGGACGACCAGAACGCGCACCCCGTGCGGCCGCAGGGCCTCACCGAGCCCGAGGTAGAACCCGTCCAGGCCCGCCTTGGTGGAGCCGTACACGAAGTTGGACCGGCGCACCCGTTCCCCGGCCACCGACGACATGGTGATGATGCGGCCGAAACCCTGGGCCTTCATCTTCTCGCCGACCAGCACACCCACCGAGATACCGGCCGTGTAGTTGACGCCGGCGACCCGCACGGCCTTGGCCTGGTTCTGCCACAGTTCCTCAGCGTCGCCGTCCAGCGCGAAGGCCACGATCGCGACATCGATATCACCGCGGTCCCAGGCGGCCTCGATCACCTTCGGGTGGCTGTCGGTATCGAGCGCGTCGAAATCGATCACGTCGACCTCGTTCGCACCGGCGGCCTTCATCTGCTCGACCGCGCTCTCCCGCAGCGGATCGCCCGGCAGCGCGGCCAGCACGATCCGGGCGGGGCCCTTCTTCAGATACTCGGCGCAGATCGCCAGACCGATCTCGGAGGTTCCGCCGAGCAGCAGAATGGTCTGCGGGTTGCCAACGGCATTGATCACTGGAGCTCCAGTCTTCTCGCCATATCGGACATGAAAACGCCTGTGGGATCGACACTCCGGCGGACCTGGATCCACTCCTCGAGCCGCGGGTACATCCGGTGGAAGGTCTCGGCGGTCGTGCGCGAATCCTTACCGGTGTACAGCCGACCGCCGAACTCCAACACCCGATTGTCCAGTTCGGTGACGAACTCGTTGAGTCCGGGTGCGATGGGGAAGTCGACGCAGATGTTCCAGCCCGGCATCGGGAAGCTCAGCGGCGCCTGGTTACCCGGCCCGAACAGTTTGAAGACGTTCAGGAAGGAATAGAACCCGGACCCCTGGATGTCGATGATGATGCGCTTGAACTCGTCCACCGACTCCGGAGGTACCACGAACTGGTACTGCAGGAAGCCGTTGGAGCCGTAGCCACGGTTCCATTCACCCAGCATGTCCAGCGGGTGATAGAACTGCGTCAGGTTCTGCACCTTGCCGCGATAGGTGCCCGATTTGCGGTACCAGAGCTCGCCGATCGGGGTGAAGGTGTACTTGTTGGCCAGCCCGTTCGGGAAGATATCGGGCAGGGTGAAGAATGTTTTGCCGTTGAACCGCAGGGGGTTCTTGCGCAGTTTCTTCGGCAGCTCGTCCAGTTTCGCCAGGTTGCCGCGGGAGATGGCCGCGCGGCCCAGTTTCGGCATCGGGCTGATCGCGTCGAACCAGGCCGAGCTGTACTCGTAGCGGTCCTCGGAGCCGTCGCTGTGGAAGGCGATGGTCTCGTCCAGATCGGCCGTTACATCGCCGTCGGCGATGAAGTACGCGGTCTCCGTCGGCGTCATCTCGATGGTCGCGCGCAGGATGATGCCGGTCAGGCCGCAGCCGCCGATGGTCGCCCAGAATAGCTTGGCGTTCTTCCTGGGTGTGATGTGCTGGACTTCGCCGTCGGCGGTGAGCAGGTCGATCGAGCGGACGTGGTTGCCGAAGCTACCCGCGCTGTGATGGTTCTTACCGTGGATGTCGGAGCCGATGGCGCCGCCGACGGTGACCTGCCGGGTGCCGGGTAGTACCGGAACCCACAGGCCGAACGGTAGCGCGGCCTTCATCAGCTGATCCAGGTTCACGCCCGCGTCGACATCCACCATCCGGGTGTCCCGGTCGATGCGGTGGATCTTGCTCAGCGCGGTCATGTCGACGACCAGCCCGCCGGCGTTCTGGGCATTGTCGCCGTAGGAACGGCCCAGGCCGCGGGCGATGACGCCGCGGCGCAGGTGGGCGGGCTTGCCGTCATTGTCCTCGGCGACCATGGCGACGGCCTTGGCGATCACTTCCGGATCGCTGGTCGAGAGCACTTCGGCGGAGGTTGGTGCGGTGCGACCCCACCCGGTCAGCGTCCGGGTCCGCGTCGGCAGCGTGGCGGCGGACCCCGGAGACGCTGTCGCGCCCTCGGAACCCTGTGTATCGCGGTCGTCGCTGCCTGCGGTCCCCATGGCACCGGTCGTGGTGGTCGGAGCTTTCGTGGACATCGGCATAGAGGCTACAGGTATCACCGCAATCCGGTTCATCGTGCGGACCCCAGGAGTCGTGCACCATGCCTTCGACAAGTACATTTCGGTCGATGCCCGCACAAAGCAACGCCACCCCCCGTCCGCCGGGGTCCGCCGGGGGGCCTTCCGCCGAGGCCCGCTCCACCCAGGAACCGGCCGCTACCGAACCCCATGCAGGCCCGCAGGCGCTCCCGGCCGAGATACCGCTGTCGGACGAGCCCGGCGGAGCCCAGGTCGATCTGAAAACGCAGATCATCCGGTTCGTACTGACCGGTGGACTGTCCGCGGTGGTGGACTTCGGGCTCTATGTACTGCTTCTGAATGCGGTGGGTCTGCCGGTCAATCCGGCCAAGGCCGTCGGCTTCGTCGCCGGAACCACGACCGCTTATCTGATCAACCGCCGCTGGACGTTCCAGGCGCCGCCCAGCCGGGTCCGCTTCGTCGCGGTGGTGGTGCTGTACGCGGTGACCTTCGCGGTGCAGGTTGGAATCAACTGGCTGGTGTATGGGGCCCTGGACGAACAGCTGTGGTGGCGGGTGCCGCTGGCCTTCGTGGTGGCCCAGGGTACGGCGACGGTGATCAACTTCGTGGTGCAGCGGGCGGTGATCTTCAAAATCCGCTGAACAGCGTGGTGCCCGGCCCCACGGTTGTCGTCGGGCCGGGCACTGAGCGCTGGTGGATCACCGATATGGGGGGTCCGAAGGGCGGGCCGCTCCGACCGGTCGAGCTTCCTCTCAGCAGGCGATGCTGGTGAGAGGTGCGCGACGCCGAGTCAGCGCGGACCGCACAGCGGCGCCGATGGCGACCACCGGAGGCACCCAGCGGGCCTCGTCGGGGCTCACACCCCAGCTGGCCGAACCGGCGGACAGATGGGTGGGCGGCAGCGGTACACCCGCGCCATCGGTGTGGACGACCGCGCCGGCCGCGCGCAGGGCCTCGACCGCCATGGCGGCCTTGCGGATACCGGTGACCAGGTGGATTTCCCGATGTTCCTGCCCCGGGATCTCGATCACCGGCCCCGTCAGGTTGTTCGCCCGCAGGAAACGCCGCACCTCACCGGCCAACTCCCCGCTGACCTCGATGGCAGACAGGTCGTCATCGGTAATCAGGCACAGGCCGTTGGCCGTTTCGGCAACCGTCCAGCCGCGCTCGGTGTAGGCCCGCGCAGCCGCGGACACGGCGTCCGCCGAGACAGAAGTCGAAAACGTCGTACGCACTGTCATCTCCATTCCCCGGTATAGATCAGATCCGGCACTCGTAGGTCGTATCGACGACAGGCATCCGAAGTGTTACGCCGTTTCGGGGATTTTTTACGACTGTCGGATACGTCTCATTCCTTGGCGAGTGCCATAAGTCGGTGCTATAGGGGAAAAGGCAGGCCGGCGGTTGGATTCCGTCCGAATATCCGGGGAGGATGCCGGTACGGCCCTGAGTCCGATGACGAGTTCCCCGTTGGCCCGCGGCAAATGGGGAACTCGCCCGCGCCGCCGGTGTCATCGAAAGAGCCCGTTGGAGATACGGCCGAGGAGTCCGGGGCCGAGTCCGAACGGCTCGCAGAGGTCGGCGCACTGCGGGCCCGGGCCGTCGAGGCCAGGCGCGGTCGAGTGAATATCCGGTTCGCTCGCCCCGCGACGCGGACGCTACTGCCGCCGGCCTATCCAGTACGGTCTGCTGTTCGCGTTCGGTGCGTCCGTCGCCTTGATCACGGCGATGTGGCGGATCCCCGTGTGGCCGGGGTATGCGCCGGCGTGGTGGCGGTACCGCTGGGGTCGGCCGTCGCCGCCGTTCGGATCTCTGGTGGACGCGTCCCGGCCGGCCACGGGGGTGGAACATATCGGCGAGCCGGCCGACGATCTGTTCCAGGCGCTGTCGGAGGTGGCCGAACCGGTCAACCGGTCTCCGCAGATGCCCGGGCGGTCCAGTTCCGGCGTTTTCGGCGCGGATCGCGTAAATGACCGCCGAACCCGGTCAGCGTCCGGTCGCGGCCACCGTTTCCAGCCGGGGCGCTGCCGCGTCCTTGGCGGAGCGCAGGTACCGCAGTGGCCGTCCCGCCCGATCGGTGGTGGGCCAGTCGATGGCCAGATCCGGGTCGAACGCGTCGATATCGTGGTCGAACTCGGGGGTGTATTCGAGCGAACACAGATAGGTGAGGGTGGAGCCGTCCTCCAGCGACAGCACGGCGTGGCCCAGTCCCTCGGACAGGAACACCGAACGGCGGTCGACGTCGTCGAGGATCACGCTGTCCCACCGGCCGAAGGTAGGGGAGGCGGGCCGCAGGTCCACCACGACATCCAGGAAGGCGCCGCGCACACAGCCGACATATTTCGCCTGACCGGGCGGGTCGTCGGTGTAGTGGATACCGCGCAGTACACCCGCGGCCGAGACCGAGGTGTTCACCTGGAGCAGATCGAACGAGCGGCCGGTGGCCTTCTCGAATTCCGAGGCCTTGAACGTTTCGGCGAAACCACCGCGTTCGTCGCGCAGGGTGCGCGGCGTGCACACCCACGCACCCGGTATCGCCATTTCCCTGAACTGCATGCTCACCAACTTCGTCCGTGCTCGAGCAGATCGAGCAGGTATCTACCGTAGCCGGAGCGGATCAGCGGGTCGGCCAGGGCGCACAGCTGTTCGTCATCGATGAAGCCCATCCGCCAGGCGACCTCCTCCGGGGCGCCGATCTTGAGTCCTTGGCGTTCCTCGATGGTGCGGACGTAGTTGGCGGCGTCCAGCAGTGAATCGAAGGTGCCGGTGTCCAGCCACGCGGTACCGCGGGCCAGCACGTCGACGTGCAGTTTGCCCGCCTCCAGATAGGCGCGGTTGATATCGCTGATCTCGTATTCGCCCCGGCCCGACGGCCGCAGCCCATGGGCGATGGACACCACATCGTTGTCGTAGAAGTACAGACCGGGGATGGCGAAGTTCGACCGGGGCACCTTCGGCTTCTCCTCGATGGAGACGGCCTTGCCGTCGGCGAATTCCACCACCCCGTAGGCACTCGGATCCGAGACCCGATAGGCGAATACGGCCCCGCCGTCGATCTCGGTGAACCGGCCCAGGCTGGTGCCGAGGCCGGGGCCGTGGAAGATATTGTCGCCGAGGACCAGTGCCACCCGGTCGGCGCCGATATGGTCGGCGCCGAGGACGAAGGCCCGGGCCAGCCCGTCCGGCACCGGTTGCACCACGTAGTCGATGGCGATACCGAACTGCGAGCCGTCGCCGAGCAGCCGGTGGAACGCCTCGGCGTCCTCGGGGGTGGTGATCACCAGGATGTCGCGAATACCCGCCAGCATGAGGGTGGACAGCGGATAGTAGACCATCGGCTTGTCGTAGACCGGGACGAGCTGTTTGCTCACCCCGCGCGTGATCGGATGCAACCGTGATCCCGTGCCCCCGGCCAAGATGATTCCGCGCATGTTCACCGAGTCTGCCGGCAGTCGCTCGTCAGGGCGGTGCCGGCCGGGCCGGTGGATATCGGGTCGGCCGGTACGGGCTTCGGCTTTCCGGGGACCGGCCGGATATCGTCCCGGGACGCCGCAGACCCCGCCGTCCGATGGGTGTGTATCGGGCGGCGGGGCCTGACGTTCGTCTTCTGCCGGTTACTCGGCCGGGATGAACGGTTCGTTGATCGTGGTGAAGTACTGGATGAACGCCCCGATCGCGATCGGTGCGGACACCAGCAGCTGACCGGCGACGGCGCCCAGCGCGCCGACGGCGATGATGCCGCCGAGGCAGCCGATGACCGCGGCGGGGACGAACGGCCCGAACAGGCCGATGATCGTCGCGGCGGCGACGGTGGCGCCCGCGATACCGCCGAGAACACAACCGACGGCGGCGCCGCCCACTGCGCCGACGGTGGTACCGAGGGCCGCCCCGGTGGCGATGGTGTCCTTCAGTCGGGTGAAGGCTGCGACCTCACGGTCGTAGGGAGTCTTCCACGGTGCCGTCTCCTGATGTGGCAGGGCGGCCGGTTTGTAGACGGCTTTCGAGATGTCCAGCTGTGGGGTGAGGGTGGCGGTGTTGCCGGAGATCTCCGCCGCGATGGGCAGTTCGAAATCGTCGATGCGGAACGTGAGTGGGGTGCCGGCCAGTACGGTGCCGTCCGTCGCCTTGATCTTGAAGGTTCCGTCCTCGACCACCATGGAGCCGGAATCGGTGGTGATGATCGACTGCGCACCTTCCGCCCGTGCGGTGAAGTTGATGGGCACCGGCTCCGCTGCAGGGGCTGCGTGCACCGTTGCGGTGCCCATACCCAGGGCTGCGGTCAACAGTGCGGAAGTCACGGCAATTCTTCTGCTCAGCATAGTTTTACCTCATATATGGGGAGATGACAGTGGAACCATTCGAATCCGCCGGAGATAAACGCTTGTGACGCAGAGGTGTCTGTTCTCGCACGTTCTGTTCACAGCTCCGGGCTCGGACAGGATAGGTTGCCGAAATCTATTGACCAAACGGGTCCCGCCCACTGCCGGCAAACCTCCAGTGAGGTGCGCGTTCCGCGGATCTCACGTCGCGGCAACCCACCGCGACACCAGAGCGGTCTGCTACCCACGGGACATATTCGCTGTTGGCCATATGCTTTCCGCCATAGCGACCGGCGCGGTGCGGCGGTCGACGTAGAGTTGCAAGGGTGCGACTGCTAGTGACCGGCGGGGCCGGCTTCATCGGAGCGAACTTCGTCCAGCAAACCGTCGCCGAGCGACCGGATGTGACGGTGACCGTGCTGGACGCGTTGACCTACGCGGGCAACCGGCGGTCCCTGGACCCGGTCGCCGACCGTATCGACTTCATCCACGGCGATATCGCCGACCTGGACCTGGTCGACGATCTGGTCAGCGGGGTCGACGCGGTGGTCCACTTCGCCGCCGAATCACACAACGACAACTCGCTGACCGAGCCGTGGCCGTTCGTACAGACCAATATCGTCGGCAGCTACTCGTTACTGCAGGCCGTGCGCAGACACAAGGTGCGGTATCACCATGTCTCCACCGACGAGGTCTACGGTGATCTCGGGCCCGCGGATCCCCCGTTCACCGAGCGCACCGCGTACAACCCGTCCAGTCCCTATTCGGCGACCAAGGCGGCCGGCGATATGCTCGTCCGGGCCTGGGTCCGCTCCTTCGATATCCGCGCCACGCTGTCGAACTGTTCGAACAACTACGGTCCGTACCAGCATGTGGAGAAGTTCATTCCACGCCAGATCACCAATCTCATCGACGGGGTGCGGCCGCGGCTGTACGGCGGCGGCCATCAGATCCGCGACTGGATCCACGTCGAGGACCACAACCGCGCGGTCTGGGACATCCTGGAACGCGGGCAGATCGGCCGGACCTATCTGATCGGCGCCGAGAGTGAACTCGACAATCGCGCCGTGGTGGGCATGATCCTGGCGGAATTCGGCCGCGACCCCGACGATTTCGACCATGTCACCGACCGGGCGGGCCACGATCAGCGCTACGCCATCGATCCCACCCCGCTGCGCGCCGAACTCGGATGGAAGCCGCGCTACGTCGATTTTCGGTCCGGCCTCGTCGACACCATCGCCTGGTACCGCGAGCACGAATCCTGGTGGCGTCCCTACAAGGCCGCCACCGAACGCGCGTACGCCGAGTCCGGTGAGGTAACGATCAACCCCACACGATGAGGTGGTATTTGGCCGCGGCGGCCAGCAGCGCGATGGTGGTCGCCACGATCACGGCGATCGCCGCACCGCGGCCCGGTGCACGCTCGCCCGGGGCGGTGAGCCGGAACGGCATCCACCGCAGCAGCACCGCGAACGCCAGGATCGCCAGGGGGACGAAATACCGGCCCTGCACACCGTCGATGATGTAGTAGTCGACCGGCGTGAACGACATGTACAGCGTCACGTAGATCATGGCCACACCCGCGGCGACGGTCAGGGCCACCAGCAGGGTGCGCCGGAAATCGGGTGAGCTCAACCGTTCCGCGATACCGGTGCTCACCGCGAACGCCAGCAGACAGGTGACCATCGAGGTGGCGGGGACGTCGACATAGGCGAATCCGAGTTCGCCGAAGAACTCGGTGAACCACTCCTGGTCGCGCCGCAGAATACTGTCGCCGAAGACATCGAGGAAGCCCAGGGGATCGCCGAGGATATTGCGCAGCTGTTCATTCGGATGCACCGTGTACCACTGGTGCCGGGGACGCATGAGGCTCGTCCCCTCACCCGTAGGCGCGGCGATCTTCATCCAGACCGCGAAGGCGATCGCGCCCGCCGTCGCGAAAACCCACGGTAGCGCGCGCGACCATCCGGACAGACCCAGGCGGCTGCTCGGAATGAGCACGATCAGCAGGGCGAGCAGCACATAGGTGGGTTTGCACAGCGGCAGGATGAGAGCGGTGACCAGCAGCGCGGCGACTTCCGTCCGGTTCGGATCCGCGCCGAGGAACAGACCCTTCACCAGCAGCGCCGACACCAGGATGGCCAACGCGTTGGTCAGGGTGTCGGCGGTGACCGTCCCGGCCTGGAAGACCGCGATGGGCAGCACCGCGACGGTGAACACCAGCCACTGGAGCCGGTACCTGCGCAGCGTCCACAGCGCGAAGCCGACCACCAGCAGGTAGGAGATCAGCCCGGCGAGCCGAGTGAGCAGCACCATACCGCCCACGTCGGTGCCGATCAGCTCGGCCGCGCGGATACCGAGAGCGGCGGGAACATACGGAACCGCTGAATAGGCCGCGGTATTGGTGAACCACACCGTCCGCATATCCGAGGTGATCTCGGCGGCCTCGAGCCGGTCGTAGGTATGCGGGTTGGCCACCATCGGATGGGGCTCTCCCGGGTTCAGGGTGTAGTCGTTCAGGGAATAGCCCATGAGCACCTCGATCGCCGCGGGCACCGGACCGCCATAGGCGACACCGCGCGGGTCCTCGATCTCGGTGGGCAGGAAACCGCCGTGGGCGACCTGATAGGCGCGACCGAATTGGGTGATCTCGTCATGACCCCACATGGCCGGGGTGGTCACCGTGAACACCAGGCCGAAGAACCCGGTGAGCAGTGCGAAGGCCAGTGTCGCGGGGCCGACGCGGGCGACGAGGGCCGCCCACAGCGAACGGAACCGCCCCGGTGCGGTGGCCGCGGGGAGATTCGTTTCCGCTCGGGTCTCGGCATCGGTCCCGGTGGTCCCGGGGGTGTCGGTGCCGCCGGTGGTGTCGTGCTCCGATACCGGGGCCGGCTCCTCGGTCGCGCCGGTCCCCTCGGTCGATGAGGTCAACGCGCGGCCCCGCCGGAGGAACGCGGACGACGCGGGCCATCTGCGCCCGGAGCCGAATAGCGCAGATACACCAGGCGCGCGGCCTCGTGCCGGGACCGGCGGATACCGTCCAGGATCAGCCCCGCGGTCCAGCCCAGGCAACCGAGCAGTAGCAGGGTGAAGGCCCCGAACAGTGTCGGGAAGCGCGGCACCAGATGGGTGTTGTAGTACTCGACGACGATCGGGACGCTCAACACCACCGACAGAATCCAGCTCAGCGTGCCGAACAGGCCGTAGAACGCCACCGGCCGTTCGTGGCGCGCCAACCCGATGATCAGGGCGAGGATTTTGAAACCGTCGTGATAGGTGCGCAGTTTGCTCTCGCTGCCCGCGGGACGATCACGGAATCCGACTCGCACCGAGGTCTGCGGAACTCGCAGATGCAATGAATGCACGGTCAGTTCGGTTTCGATCTCGAATTCCCGCGAGACCGCCGGGAAACTCTTGACGAATCGGCGCGAGAACACCCGGAAACCGCTGAGCATATCTTCGACGTTCTCGCCGAATACCTTGCCGACCACGCCGTTGAGCACCTTGTTGCCGGCCTCGTGGCCGGCCCGATACGCCGAGGCGCCCTCGTCCTGTTGCCGGATACCCAGCACATGGTCGTATGGGCCCTCGAGTAGGGTTTCGATCATCATCGGCGCCGCCGACGCCTCGTAGGTGTCGTCGCCGTCGATCATCAAGTACACATCGGCCTCGATATCGGCGAAGGCGCGGCGCACCACATTGCCCTTGCCCTTGGCGTGCTCCGTGCGCACGATGGCGCCGGCGGCGCGCGCTTTCTCGGCGGTCGCGTCCGTGCTCAGGTTGTCGTAGACGTAGACAACGATTCCCGGTACGGCGGCCTGTAGGTCGGTGACGACCTTGGCGACCGAAGCCTCTTCGTTGTGGCAGGGGACCACGGCGGCAATGCGGAGATCGGTGGAATCCACCCGGTCAATCCTCGAGATCGGCGGTATATCGGAACATCGGGAGACTACAGGGTTCGCGCGGCATCGGCCGCGCAAGGTCGCTGCGGTACCGTCGGCCTCGTGTCAACCAGTGAGTCACCGGCCGTGTCGGGTACCGATGCCGAATCCGCGTCGCCGGACGGATCGGCGGTCTCCGGATCGGCGGCCTCCGGCGAGCCGGTGTCGCGCCCGCCGGTCGTCCGGCTGTTCACCGCGCTGCGCCGGGGCGCGGCATTCCTGGTGGTGGGTGCCGTCGGATTCGTGGTCGACGCGGGTACCTACAACCTGCTGGTGTTCTGGGAGGGCGGGACGGTATTCGACGGGGAGGGTGTGCTGTACCACGCGCCGCTGCCCGCCAAGGTCATCGCCATCGCGGTGGCCACCGTGGTCACCTATTTCGGCAACAAATGGTGGACCTTCTCCCATAAGAAGAGCGGTAGTCGCGCCCGCGAGTATCTGCTGTACGCCGTTGTCAATGTGATCGCGATCGGCCTGCAGTTGGGCTGCCTCGGCTTTTCCCGCTATGTCCTGGATCTGGCCGGCCCGGTCGCGGACAATATTTCCGGAACGCTCATAGGTCAGATTCTCGCGGTGCTGTTCCGATATTGGGCCTACGACAAGTTCGTATTCACCGGGGAAAGCGACCGCCGAGTCACCGAACGGGCGCGCGGCGTGGCTCATTGATATCCTCGCTCCCGCCGCGAACTGTATCCGGGGACGCCACGCTTGTCCCGTCGGCACAATGAGGAATTTCGAGGACTTCATGAACCAGTCGGCCACGCAGACAGTTACCGAAACGAACGACCTCTCGTCGGTCGCGCCGGAGTCGCTGCGCTCAGCGCACCACCGGGCACCCGACCGGCTGGTCTTACAGCGGGGCATCTTCACGGGACCGTCGCCCAGAGTGAGCGACGAGTTGTACGCGGTCGTGAAGGGTCGGTCATCGCGTGAGCGGCTGAGCCTGCGGCTGGAGAAGGGCGCCACCGCCCACACCAACACCTACTTCGGCCGGTTCGCCGCCAGCTACTGGCAGCGCTGGACCACCGTGACCGATATCGAGACCACTATGGTGCTCGATATCGCCGCCCGGGCCCGGGTCCGCCTGGTGGCCTCCGATATCGCCGGTCACCGTCGCATCATCGCGTCTGCCGACGTCACCGCCGGCGGCCCGGTGACGCTGTCCGCGCCGCTGGACCAGTACGTCGACGGCGGCGCACTGTGGCTGGAGTTCGATGCCGTGGGCGGCGAGGTCACCGTCTCCGAGCTGACCTGGACCGCGCCCGCGCCCGAACATGTGCGCCCGGTCGCGATCGCCATCTGCACCTTCAACCGTGCCGAGGACTGCGCCCATACCGTTGCCGCACTGGCCTCCGACCCGACCGTACTGTCGGCCATCGACGCGGTGTATGTGGTGGACCAGGGCACCGATCTGGTCTCCGACCGCCCGCTCTACCAGAGCACCCGCCCGGTCTTCGGCGACAAACTGCGCTATATCCGGCAGCCGAACCTGGGTGGCGCGGGCGGTTTCACCCGCGGCCTGTACGAGGTGTCGGCGGTCAACGAGCACGCCGACGTCATCCTGATGGACGACGACATCCTCTGCGAGCCCGAGACCGTCCTACGGCTCAACGCCTTCGCCAACCTCACCACCCAGCCGACCCTGGTCGGTGCGCAGATGCTGTTTCTGCTCAACCCCGACTACCTCAATGTCGGGGCCGAGGATGTGCATCTGGGCAAGCTCATGCACGGCCAGAAGGTGCCCAAGGCGCTGCGCAACACCAGCATGCTCAAGCGCAATCAGGAACGCCGCGTCGACGCCGGTTACAACGCTTGGTGGACCTGCCTGATCCCGGCCGAGGTGGTCGCGAAGATCGGCCTGCCCATCCCGATCTTCTTCCAGTGGGACGACGTCGAATACGGGGTTCGCGCCCGCGAACACGGCTTCCCCACGGTGACGCTGCCGAACGCGGCGGTATGGCACGCGGATTTCTACTGGAAGGATTTCGACGACTGGGCGCGGTATTTCAGCACCCGCAACTCGCTGATCGTCTGCGCCCTGCACACGAACCTCGACGCCAAGACCGTCACCCGGCAGCTGTTCCGCAACCTGGCCGAATATCTGGTCGCCATGCAGTACGGCCTCGCCCACACCACCCTGCAGGGCATCGAGGACTTCCTGGAGGGACCGAAGATCCTGGCCGACGGCGGACTCGCCGCCCTGGCGAAGGCCAGGGCGAGCCGCGCCGACTATCCGGAGACCGTCAAACACCCGGCCTCGAACCCGCCGGTGCCGTCGTCGGATATCCGGGTCCGCCGGGCCGGTGGTGAACCGAGCCGGCTTCTCGCGGTGCTCATCAAGCGCGCGATCATGCAGTGGACCGGCCGGGTCGAGTACGGGCTGGTCGGGGTCGCCCGCGAGGACGCGCACTGGTGGCATGTATCCCTGTTCGACCATGTCGTGGTGACCGATGCCTCGCAATCCGGGGTCCGGGTCAGACAGCGTGACAAGGCCCGCGCGCGCCGGCTGCTGCTACGCACGTTCCGCGTCTTGCGCCGCCTGCGCCGCGAACTGCCCGCCCTGCAGGAGCGCTATCGTGCCGCCATGCCGGAACTCACCGGCCGCGCCAACTGGGAGCGCCTCTACGGCATCAACGACTGAGCCGAGCGGTGGCGCCGTCGCCACGACGGCGCCGCGGGGCGGTCACACCAATTCGGGTACGCGCAGGTGCGCGAGTGCCAATTCGAACTCACCGACGTCGAGCACGCGCATGCCCGCGTGCCGGATGTTGGCCTCGCGGATTTGCGCTGCCTGCTCGCGGTTGCGGTCCATCGCGTCGGCGCTGTCGAACGTGGTGCTGGCGACGCCGCGCCCGGATTCCCGGTCGATCATCAGGCTCGCGCTGCAGAACCCCTCGAGCTCCTCCATGCCGGGCAGCGCTCGGGACTTGAAGGACTCGATCGTCGAGTCGGCCCGATTCGGGTCGCCCTCCACCCAGATCGCGCGCACGCAGGCACCTTCCCGCGAGCGGTGCTCACGATGCAGAGCCGCGATCTCCCATTCCTCGGTTCGACTTCTGCCGCCGAACATCTCGGCGGCGCGTTCCCGGATCGACCGAACCGTTGCCTCGCTCTCGCGCATCGCGTCCTCGGACTCCCACGCGGTGGTGGCGATGCATCGTCCGGACTGCCGGTCGATCAGCAGCGACAGCCCGACCCATCCGGCCATGCCTTCCAGCGCGGGCATGACCTCGTCGCGCATGTGCGCAATGCCGGTATCGATCGCGGAGGTTTGCGCCTGAATAGTGGTAGAACGCGCGAACACGATCCATCCCCTTTCTGCACAAGGCAGCGCCCGGTGGCGCCACCGGTACCCTCCACCCTTCTCCGCCCGGCTCCCCCGGGCAATAGGACTCCTCGGACTCAGAGGAACAGATCGGTGGTGAGTTCGGCGTCGCCGGGGACGGCGCGGTACTTGTCGAGATCGGTGATGCCGTGGGCGGCGAGCACCTCGTCGTCGATGAAGAAGTTGCCGGTGGTCTTCTCGGCGGGCGAGGTGAGCACCAGGTAGGCGGAGTCGGCGTAGATGTCGGGGGTGCGCGAGGTGGCGATCATCTGATCGCCGCCGAGCAGGTTGCGCACCGCGGCGGTGGCGATGGTGGTGCGCGGCCACAGCGAGTTCACACCGATGCCGTCGCCCTTCAGCTCCTCGGCGAGGCCGAGCGTGGTCAGCGACATGCCGTATTTGGCGATGGTGTAGCCGAGCGAGGCACCCGCCCACTTCGGGTCGAGGTTCAGCGGCGGGGAAAGGGTGAGGATGTGCGGGTTGCGCCCGGCCTTCGCGGACTCGCGCAGGTACGGCAGGCTCAGCTTGGACAGCAGGAAGCTGCCCCGGCAGTTGATGTCCTGCATCAGGTCGTACTTCTTCATCGACAGCGTTTCGGTGGGCGACAGATCGATGGCCGAGGCGTTGTTGACCACGATATCGATGCCGCCGAACCGCTCGGCGGTCCGCCGCACCGCCTCGGCGACCGCCTCGTCGTCGCGGATATCGCCGACGAACGGCAGCACCGTCCCACCCGCGGCCTCGAGCTCGGCCGCCGCCGTGTGTATGGTGCCGGGCAGTTTGGGGTGCGGCTGGTCGGTTTTGGCGATCAGGGTGATGTTCGCACCGTCGGCCGCGGCCCGTCCGGCTATCTCCAGGCCGATACCGCGGCTGCCACCCGACATGATCACCGTCCTGCCGGCCAGCGGTTTCGCTGTGGGGTCGGTCATTGCCTGCCCTCCTGTCGTCGCTGCCACGGTCGGCCGACCGCGGCGGGACCATCTGATCTAGGT
>NZ_BAFU01000001.1 GCF_000308495.1 Nocardia brevicatena NBRC 12119
TATGCGCCGGCGGCTCGACCTCGCCGGCGCCCTGGTCGCCAATCCGCCGGTCCTGTTCCTGGACGAGCCGACCACGGGCCTGGACCCGCGGGCCCGGCTGGATCTGTGGGACGTGATCGAGGAACTGGTCGCAGGCGGTACCACCCTGCTGCTGACCACCCAGTACATGGAGGAGGCCGACCGGCTCGCCGACGCCATCGCGGTGATCGATCACGGTCGGGTGATCGCCCGCGGCACAGCCGACGAGCTGAAGACCATGGTCGGCGGCGATCGGATCGAGCTCACGGTCGGCCATGCCGACGATCTGGCGGTGGCGCAGCAGGCGCTGGCTCCGCTGGCCGACGGTGAAATCCGTCTGGAGCCCGCGCTGCGCCGGATCATCGTTCCGGTCAGCGACGGTTCGCAGGCGCTGGTATCCGCTGTCGGCAGGCTGGCCGAGTACCGGGTCGAGATCCATGATGTCGGGCTGCGGCGGCCCTCGCTCGACGATGTCTTCCTGACCCTCACCGGTCACGAGGCGGAAGAGGAGCCCACTGGCAATACCGACGAGACCGATGGTGCCCGTGCGGTCGCCGGTGCCGGCGCGACAAGGAGCGAAACCTCGGTAGCGGCCAACGGTGCCGGTCCCGAGCACACCCCGGCGAAGCCGGCGGCAACGGAAGGAAAGGCCCGATGACCCCAGTGGCAGCGGGGGAGAACCTCACTCTGGTCGAACGACTGTCCATGGTGGCCGGCGACAGCCTCACCGTCACCAAACGCAATGTCATAAAGATCAAACGGGTGCCCGATGTGCTGATCTTCAGCACGCTCTCGCCGATTATGTTCGTGCTGCTCTTCGCGTATATCTTCGGGACCGCGATCAAGGTGCAGGGGCTGGAGGGTGGTTACCGCGAATATCTGATCGCGGGTATCTTCGCGCAGACCGTGGTGTTCGGTTCCACCTTCACCGGTTTGAGCCTGGCCGAGGATATGCAGAGGGGAATCATCGACCGGTTTCGCTCTCTGCCCATGGCACCGTCATCGGTGCTGATCGGCCGCACCGCCGGCGATGTGGTGATCAATATCGTCAGCCTGGTGGTGATGTCGCTGACCGGTCTGGTGGTCGGCTGGCGTATCCGCGGTTCGTTCTTGGACGCCGTCCTGGCCTACGCGCTGCTGTTGCTGTTCGCCTATGCGATCTCCTGGATCATGGCGGTGGTCGGCCTGATCGTCCGCACGCCCGAGGTGTTCAACAACGCCGGCTTCATGGTGATCTTCCCGCTCACCTTCTTGGCCAACACCTTCGTGCCGTTGAACGATCTGCCGACCGTGCTGCGGATATTCGCCGAATGGAACCCGGTGTCCGCCCTCACACAGGCGACCCGCGAACTGTTCGGCAACACCTCACCGCTTGCGGACACCTCGACCGCCTGGTCGATGCGGCATCCGGTGGCCACCACCCTGCTCTGGGTGGTGCTCATTCTCGCGGTGTTCGTGCCGCTGGCGCTGCGTCAGTACCGCAGGACCGTCAGCCGCTGACCGGCGGGCGAGCGTCGGCGTCGGAGCAGGTGGCGCGGCTCTCCCCGCTCAGTCGACACCGCCTTGTGCGCCGGCTTCCGTTTCGGGGGCCGGCGCGGCGCTACCGCGGGTGTAGCCGATCCGCGGCGGCGCGGGGGCGGGTTCGGGTGGTTGCGGGCGTTTGCCGCGTACCACCAGTGCGGTACCACCGGCCGCCGCGACCGCGGCGGCGGCCAGTAGCCGATTACGCGAACGACCGGACAGACGCAATGGGCCCAAGCTCATCCGTCAACTCTTACACAGCCCGGAAAAATATGCAGAATCCCAGGTAGCGACCATGCTCGGGGCGCGTCCGGGTTGCCCTGCGCTACTTCCGGCGCCGATACTCGGGCGCGGGTGTCCGACGGTGTCATGGCACGATGGGCTCGTGAGTACCAGCCACGGTGCCGGCCCCGCGACCTGTCCGGATTCGAGCCGTCACCATGCGAACCGGATGTTCTGATGACCCCACAGCATCCCGAGTATCCGCAGCAGCCTGCGCAGGTCTGCGTGCGTCATCCGGACCGCTCGACCGGCCTGTCCTGTACCCGGTGCGGTAGGCCCGCCTGCCCCGAATGTCTGCGTCCGGCCTCCGTCGGCCAACATTGCGTGGACTGTCTGCGGGCCGATCGGCGTGCTGCACCGCGGATGCGGACGGTGGCCGCGGGAGCAGCACCCCGAACGGCGATCCCATTCGTGACCTACGCCCTGATCGCGGTGAACGTGGTGATCTTCGGGATCACCGCCGCACAGTCGCACAGTCTGTTGGACAACTACGCCGGTTCCGGGCTCTTCCTGCAATGGGTCATGTACCCGCCCGCGGTCGCCACGGGCGACTGGGTCAGGGTGATCGGGTCCGGATTCCTGCACTATGGACCGGTTCACCTGCTGCTCAATATGTTCGCGTTGTACATCGTCGGACGGGATATCGAACTGGTCCTCGGCCGTGCACGTTATCTGGCGGTCTACCTGATCTCGCTGCTCGGAGGTTCGGCCGCTGTGATGGCGCTCGCTCAGGAGAACCTCACCGCCGGCGCGTCCGGCGCGGTATACGGGCTGTTCGGCTCGATCACCGTGATTCTGGTCCGGCTGCGGCAGAATCCCAACAGCATGTTGATCCTGATCGGTATCAATGTCTTCATCAGCTTCTCGCTGCCCGGTATCTCACTGTGGGGCCATCTCGGCGGACTGGCGGCGGGCACTCTGGCCACGCTCGGCGTGTTGTTCCTGCCCGGGTGGCTACGGGCCCGCACCCCGGAAAACGCCCGAGTGGTGGGCTGGACAGCACTCGGGGTACTGGCCGTGGCGGCATTGTCGGTGATCGCTGTGGTTTCGGCGTCGCTCACGGCGTAGGCGTAGGCCTACCTCCGCCTACGTTCCGGTCATACGTGTGCGCTTTCCGCCTTCGCATCGTCATGTGGGTTGTGTGACCCGCCCCATGCCGCGCCGTTGGTGAGGTGGTCGGATGTCGGACGTCGGGCTGCGTCTGCCGAGACCGGTGTACAGAGCGGCGATGGAATCAACGTCCTGCGGCCTCACCGCGCAGGTTCAGTTCGATGCGCAGCGTGTGGTAGACCTCCTCGGGGTGGGTTCCCAGGTCCCACCGGCCGAAGATCAGCAGTCGCTCCGTGCCGTCGGAGGTCACGTCGATCTCCAGCATGGGCGTTTTGCGACCGAGGCGGCGATAGTGCACTGTGCGCGCCCGCAGGATCTGATCTCGGGTATAACTCGTCGGTCCCGTGAGGGTGCGCACCACCAGGCGGGGTTCGGCACCGGGAACGAGGGCCAGCCGGGGCCGCTGTCGGAAGCCGAGCACGGCCATCCCCAGCAGGCCCACCGCGGCCACGCCGACCAGCAGCCGGCTGGGGGCGTCGGGGGAGAGGACGGCGGCGACGGTCATCACCACGCCGCCGAGAGCGACCGCGACCAGCGCGGGGATGGGTGTGGTCCACGCCAGGCGTGGCGCCGGGTTCACGGGCTGCACGTGGGCGGTCGTCCCCCATCGATCCTCGTGGATGAGCGGCCGGGGCGCGTCTGCGTAGTCATGCCGCGCCGCCTTCTCCGGTGTCGATACTCGGGGTACTGTGGGTTGTCCACAGATTCATCCACAGGTGTGTATGAATGACATGTGTGTAATCCACATGACGTGGTCAACGCCACCGCATGGTCATGATCAGGCCGACCACCATCAGGCCGAACCCGATCAGGAAGTTCCAGGCGTGGAGATCGTTCATCCAGCCGATCTGCTCCGCCGCGAGATAGTAGACCAGCAGCCACAGCAGTCCGGCCAGCATGAAGCCGAGCATGATGGCGACGTACCAGACCGGCGAGGGGCCGGCTGCCCTCACCTTCACCGGCGTCCGGTTGGCGGCGGGGTTGATCGTGTAGTCGGTCTTCTTCCGGACCTTCGACTTCGGCATGACGTCCTCGTGTTCGGCGTGCAGATCCTGCCTTCAGGCTATCTCACCTGGTACCGCGTTCGAGTGTCGGCGCCGAAGGCGATAGCGAGGTGTGGTCACGCGGGTGTGGCGCGAGCGCTCGCCCGGCCCTGGCCGAGCGTAGTCGGCGTAGGAGACGGCCCGGTGTGATCGGGGTGGTGTAGTTCGGGCGGTCGTTCGGCGTCGCCCGAACGTGGGCGCCGACGGCGGGCGCATGGTCAGGGGAGTGTAATCGATGCGACGGCTCGTCGGCCGAGGACGTAGGCTCTCATCATGCGTGTTTTGGTCGTCGACAACTACGACAGCTTCGTGTTCAACCTGGTCCAGTATCTGGGCCAGCTGGGCGTGGAAGCCGTGGTCTGGCGTAACGATGACCCGCACCTCTCCGACCGCGACGCTGTCGCGGCCGGTTTCGACGGTGTTCTGATAAGCCCCGGCCCCGGTACCCCCGATCGTGCGGGAGCCAGTATCGACCTGGTGCATGCCTGCGCTCGGCAGCGGACGCCGTTGCTCGGGGTCTGCCTCGGTCACCAGGCCATCGGCGCCGCCTTCGGCGCGACCGTGACCCGGGCTCCGGAATTGCTGCACGGCAAGACCAGCTCGGTGTTCCATATCGGCGCCGGTGTGCTGGCGGGATTGCCCGATCCGTTCATTGCCACCCGCTATCACTCGCTTACCGTGCTGGAAGAGACCCTGCCCGACGATTTCGAGGTGCTCGGCCGGACCGAGAGCGGCATCGTCATGGCCATGCGCCATCGTGACCTGCCCATCCACGGGGTCCAGTTCCACCCGGAGTCGGTGCTCACCCAGGGTGGGCACCGGATGCTGGCGAACTGGCTCGAAAGCTGTGGTGAACGCCCCGCGGAGGGGCTTATCGAAATGTTGGAAGCGGAAGTGGCCGCGCTGGCGGTGTGATCCGCTACCGGAATCGGTCCGGGCGGCGGTTGCCCGGTCGCCGCCCAGGCCTGTCCGTGCCGGGGGTCAAGGCCGTCCGTAGACCGCGGTGACGAATTCGCCGAGTTGGTTGTCGTCCAGATGCCGGGCCAGGTCGGACTCGCTGATCATGCCGACGAGGCGCTTGTTCTCGATAACCGGTATCCGTTTGACCTGATGCCCCTCCATCTCGTCGAGAACCTGGTCGACGTCGGCATCGGCGGCCACCCATCGGGGCGTCGCCTCGCAGAGTTCGGCGGCGCGGGTCCCCGAGGGCGACATCCCCTGGGCCACGCATTTGATCACGATGTCGCGGTCGGTGATGATGCCGCACATCCGTTCGTCCTCATCGGCGACGACCAGTGCGCCGACGCCGAGCTCGGCCATAGCGCGCGCCGCTTGTGCGACCGATTGTTCCTTGGAAATCCACTGAGCGCCGGGCTTCATGATGTCCTTGGCAGTGGTCACGGCATACCTCCTCGTTCCTCAGCGATGCTGGTTCGGATGGAGCAAATCCATCTTCCCACCAAATCGCACCGGTCGGTATGCCCAGGCGGGCGTTGAGCGGCGCCGCGAAGCCAAGGCTTCGCCATACCGCGCCGGTCGGCTTCTCAGCCGACCACAACGGGTGTACCGGGACCACCGGCCGTCATACCGACCCCTCGGAAAGCAGCCGCCTGTCGCGGTTGCCCCTCGGGCGCGTCACGGCGGCCCGAGCGGCGCCACGCCAACATTGACGGTGACCGCGGAGGTAGTCAAGATCGTAGTGCCGGGGGCAGGACTCTGGCCGATGATCTTGCCGCTCTGGCGGGAGTCGAGGGTCATCTGCGTGATCTGCCGGATCTGATTGACGCTGCCCGCCCAGCCGGCCTCTCGTAGGGTGTTCGCGGCCTCGTCCACGGTCAGACCGGTGAGGTTCGGCATGAGTATGCGGTTGCTGTCGGCGATCTGCACCGTGATGGTGGAGCCCTTGTCCGCCATGGTTCCGCCGGCCGGCTCGGTGGCCAGCACCTCGCCGCGGGGCCGCTGCGAAGGCACCTCTTGGATCACGATCTGGAACTGGGCACCGTTCACGAGATTGGGGCGGGCCACATCGATCTGCTGACCCACTACATTCGGCACCCAGACCTGTTCCGGTCCGGATCCGATCGTGACCGTGACCTGGGTGCCGGCGTCTATCTTGGACCCCGGAGCAGGTTCCTGATCGATGATCTTGTCCTTGTCCTGCGCACTGGACGGGCCCGGCCGTACATCCGGGTTGAGCTGCAGGCCGGTCTCGTCGAGTTTCCGCTCGGCCTCCTGACGAGTGAGACCGGCCAGTCGAGGTACCGGCACCTGCTGTGGGCCGGTC
The DNA here is from genome assembly GCF_000308495.1 of Nocardia brevicatena NBRC 12119. GTDB lineage: Bacteria > Actinomycetota > Actinomycetes > Mycobacteriales > Mycobacteriaceae > Nocardia > Nocardia brevicatena. Next base: position 6,259 of record NZ_BAFU01000001.1, read on the forward strand.
GATACCTGCACCGTGATGACGCTGCCCTCATCGGCGCGGGACCCACCCAACGGCTGGGTCGAGATGACATTGCCGGTGTCGACCTTGCCGTCCGGCTTCTGCTGGATGGCGACGCTGAACCCCAGACCCTCCAGGGTCTTCTGGGCCTCGTCGACAGAAGCGTTCGACAGATCCGGGACGGCGACCTGATCGGGCTTACTGCCCGGACCGAGCAGCACCCAGAACAGACCGAAGGTCACCGCGACCGCGGCAGCAGCGCCGAGCACGAGGTAGACGATGCGCCGCGATCCCCGGCCTCCGTCGGACTCGTAGTCGTAGTCGTCCAGATCCTCGTCGCCGTGATCGGCGGCGCGGTGGTACCCGTGCGAGGACGGACCGGTGGAGTCGAGGAAGGTGGTGCGGTCCTCGTCGGTCATCACCATCGGTGCGCTCGGTCGCTGTCCGCCGAGCACCCGGATCAGATCCGCGCGCATCTCGGCCGCGGTCTGATAGCGGTTGGCGGGATTCTTGCTCATCGCCTTCAGGACGACCGAATCCAGCTCTCGCGGTACTCCCTCGTGTACGAGCGACGGCAGCCTCGGGTCCTCCCGCACATGCTGGTATGCCACCGCGATCGGGGAATCGCCGGTGAACGGGGGCTCGCCGGTGAGGATCTCGAACAGTACGCAGCCGACCGAATAGACATCCGATCGAGCATCCACCGTCTCGCCGCGGGCCTGTTCCGGCGAAAGATACTGCGCGGTGCCGATTACCGCGGCGGTCTGCGTCATCGGGTTGGCGGCATCGGCGATCGCGCGCGCGATACCGAAGTCCATCACCTTCACCGCGCCGGACTGGTTGATCATGATGTTGGCCGGCTTCATATCGCGGTGCACGATGCCCGCCTTGTGACTGAAGTCCAGCGCGGCGCAGACGTCCGCCACGACTTCCATCGCCCGGCGCGGCGGCAGCGGCCCCTCGTTGCGCACGATATCGCGCAACGTATCGCCGGCCACGTACTCCATCACGATGTAGGGCAGCGGGCCGCCGTCGAGCTCCGCCTCACCGGTGTCGTACACGGCCACGATGGCGGGGTGGTTCAGCGCGGCGGCATTCTGCGCCTCGCGTTTGAACCGCAGATAGAACGTCGGATCGCGGGCCAGATCGGCGCGCAGTACCTTGATCGCGACATCGCGGTTCAACCGGAGGTCGCACGCCCGGTGGACCTCGGACATCCCGCCGAATCCGATGATCTCGCCCAGCTCGTAGCGGGAGGAGAGATTCTTCGGGGTCGTCATGGCAGTCCTTGCGGATAGGTAGCCGACGCACCAGGGGTGTCGCCCCCGCTGGGAGCGTCGCCGAAGGCGCCCTCGTCGTCCTCGATACCGGGGAACGACGGCATGGGTATCTGGATCGTCGGGAACGGCCGGCGAGTGGTGGTCTTATCGTTCGTGGTGGTCGGCGGCTCGGTGGTCGTCGACGGTGGTGCGGTGGTGCTCGGCGGCGCGCTGGTACCGGGTGGTGCGGTGGTGGTCGGCTCCACGGTCGTCTGCGGCGCGGCGGTCGGCTGCACGGCCGGTGGCTCCGGTTCCATGTAGCCGGTATTCGCCGGCGGTGGCGGCACCGGTCGTTGGGTGCTGGTGACCACGGCCGGGGTGGTCGGGCGGTTGGGATCCGGGTTGGTGTCGCCACCGAACAGCAACCACAGCACCGCGCCGCCCAGCAGTACCGCGCCGATACCGAGACCGACCAGCAACTTCTGGCTCTGACCGGGTAGGCCCCCGCGCCGCCCATCCGATGCGGGCCTGTTGGTGGCCGGACGGTTCGCGACGGTGGTCGGACGGCTCGGGGCGCCGGCGCCCCCGCCGTGGGCGTAGCGGGCCGTCGCGCTGTTGTCGAAGCCCTGCCGCGACGGCGGCAGGACCACCGTGGGATTGGGAGGCAGCACCTGGGTGGCGCCTTCGTTGATCGGCTCGGCCGGCATGTTCCGCGGCGGCGGTGGCCTGCGACCGGCGCGAACCGCGGCGACGGCGTCGGCGAACTCGCCGCCGTCCGCGTAGCGCTGGGCCGGGTCCTTGCCGATGGTGATCTCGATCAGTTCCCGCACATTGGGGGGTAGATCCGACGGCATCGGCGGCGGCGCCTCGCGGACGTGTTTCATCGCGACGGTAATGGCGCCGTCCCCGCTGAACGGGCGTTGCCCGGCCAATACCTCGTAACCCACGATGCCGAGGGCGTACACATCGCTGGCGGCGGTGGCGTCCTCGCCGACCGCCTGCTCGGGCGCGATGTATTGCGCGGTCCCCATCACCATGCCGGTTTTGGTCACCGGCGAGGCGTCCACCGCCTTGGCGATGCCGAAATCGGTGATCTTCACCTGGCCGGTCGGGGTGACCAGGATATTTCCCGGTTTCACGTCCCGGTGCACCACGCCCACGGCATGCGCCACCTGCAGCGCCCGTCCCGTCTGTTCCAGCAGGTCCAGGCCCTGCACCACGGACAGTCGGCCGAGGCGGTTCAGCACGGCGTTCAGTGGCTCGCCCTGAACCAACTCCATCACCAGATAGGCCGTTTCGCCGCCCTGCGGGTCATAGGTCTCGCCGTAGTCATAGATTCCGGCGATACCGGGGTGGTTCAGCTGGGCGGTGGTCTTGGCCTCGGTGCGGAACCGGTGCCGGAAGGTGGGATCGGCCGAGAACTCGGACTTGAGCACCTTGACCGCGACGCGCCGGTCGAGCCGGGTGTCCAGGGCCTCCCATACCTGGCCCATCCCGCCGGTAGCGATCAGCCGCTGCAGCCGGTACCGGTCCGCGATCATCGCACCGTTGTTCAGCATCGGGTTCCCCGCAGATTCACTCGCACATCCATCTTGTTCAGCGCCCTCGCAGACCCGCGTCCAACACTGCCCGAGCGACCGGCGCCGCGACCGATCCACCGGTCGCCGCCAGCGCTCGATCGCCCCCGTTCTCCACGATCACCGCGATGGCGATCTTCGGATTCTGCGCGGGCGCGAATGCTATGTACCAGGCGTGTGGCGGTGTATTGCGTGGGTCGGAGCCGTGTTCGGCCGTGCCGGTCTTGGACGCGATCTGGTACGCCGACCGGCCGCCGCCCGTGGTGTTCTCCTCCGACGCGATCATCAGGTTGGTCAGGGTCGACGCTACCTCGGCGCTGACCGTCTGGCCCACGGAGACCGGCTCGGTGCTGTCGATCTCGCTCAGATCCGGTCCCTGTATCCGGTCGACCAGGTACGGCTCCATCCGGACGCCGCCATTGGCGATTGTCGCCGCGATCACCGCGTTGTCGAGGGGGGTCAACGCCACATCACGCTGTCCGATACTGCTCTGACCGAGCGCGGCGTTGTCGGGAATATCGCCCACGGTGCTCTCGGCGACCGGAATCGGGATACCGCGGTGGGGGCCGATACCGAAGGCCGCGGCGGTGTCCTCGAGAGCGGGCGCACCCACCTTGATCCCGAGTTCGACGAACGCGGTGTTGCAGGACTTGCGGAACGCGTCGTACAGCGAAGCCGTGGGCCCGGAACCGCAGGTGCTGCCGTTGTAGTTCTCCAGGGTGGTGCTGGTGCCCGGCAGGGTGATGTTCGGGGCCGCGGTGAACTGGTCCTGCGGTGAGGTGATGCCGCGGGCCAGCGCCGCCGCGGTGACCACGACCTTGAACGTGGAGCCGGGCGGGTAGGTCTGCGAGACGGCGCGGTTGAGCATCGGCTGGTCCGGATCGGTGTGCAGGGCCTCCCAGGCCTGGGTGCCACTGGCCCCGTCGTGGCCCGCCAACTGGTTGGGGTCGTAGCCGGGGGTGGAGGCCATGGTGAGGATCTTGCCGGTGCTGGGTTCGATCGCCACCACCGAGCCGGTATAGCCCTTGCTGGTGAGCTCCTGGTAGGCGACTTCCTGCATCGCCGGGTCGATGGTGGTGACAACATTGCCGCCTCGCGGGTCGCGACCGGAGACGAGATCCACCAGGCGGCTGCCGAACAGTTGACTGTCGGAGCCGTTGAGCACCGGGTCCTCGGCCCGCTCCAGGCCCGTGCTGCCGTACTGCATCGAATAGAAGCCGGTGACCGGGGCGAACGCGGATGGATTGCTGGGATAGACGCGCAGGTACTTGTACCGGTCGTCGGTGGCGACCGAACTGGCGAGCACGGTGCCGCCGGCGGAGATCTGTCCGCGCTGGCGTGAGTACTCGTCCAACAGGATCCGGGAGTTGCGCGGGTCGGCACGGTAGTCGTCGGCCTTGATGACCTGGACGTAGGTGGCGTTGAGCAGCAGTGCGACGATCATCACCATAACGGCCATCGCTACCCGGCGCAGGGGGGTGTTCATATTGCCCGACCCCCTTCCCGGCGACGCACCATCTGGGTCTGCATTTCCGCGAGCGGCGCGACCGGTTCGCGTTTGCGGGGCGGGGCGGGGGCCCGCGCGGCATCGGAGATCTTGATGATCAGGGCGAGCAGTGCGTAGTTGGCCAGCAGCGAGGATCCGCCGTACGACACGAACGGCGTGGTGAGACCGGTGAGCGGGATGAGCTTGGTAACCCCGCCGACAACCACGAAGACCTGGATGGCGATGGTGAACGACAGCCCGGCGGCCAGCAGTTTGCCGAAGCTGTCGCGGACGGCGAGAGCGGTGCGCATACCGCGCAGAATGAACATCAGGAACAGGATGAGTATCGCGGTGAGCCCGATGAGTCCGAGTTCCTCGCCGATGGTGGTGACGATGAAGTCGGTTTTGGCGAAGGGCACCTGCGAGGGCCGTCCGCTGCCCAGGCCGGTGCCGGCCAGGCCGCCGGTGGCAAGTCCGAACAGCGACTGGACGATCTGGTAGCCGGTGTTGTTGTAGTCGTCGAACGGGTGCAGCCAGGTTGCCACCCGCACCCGGACGTGTCCGAAGAGTTGATAGGCGAAAACGAAGCCGAGCGCGAGCAGTCCGCCGCCGATGACCAGCCAGCCGACCCGTTCGGTAGCGACATAGAGCATCACCAGCACGGTTCCGAAGATCAGCAGCGAGGTGCCGAGATCCTTCTCGAGCACCAGCACACCGATGCAGAGCACCCATACCGCGAGGATGGGGCCCAGGTCCCGGCCACGCGGGAATTCCATCCCGAGGACGTGCCGACCCGCCGCGGTGAACAGTTCGCGCTTGGCCACCAGTACCGAGGCGAAGAAGATGATCAGCAGGATCTTGGCGAATTCACCGGGCTGAATGCTGATACCGGGCAGCCTGATCCAGATCTTTGCACCGTTGGTTTCGGAGAACCGGCTCGGCAGCAGGGCGGGGATGGCCAGTGCGACCAGCCCGACCAGGCCCAGGGTGTAGCTGTAGCGGGCCAGGGTGCGGTAGTCGGGCAGCGCGAGCAGCAGTGTGACGAATACCACGATGCCCAGCGCCGTCCACAGAATCTGCTGGTTGGCGTCGGGGGAGGGGATTTCCTCGGACAGGAATGCCGCGCTCTCCTGATCGGCCAGGTCCAAGCGGTGGATCAGCACCAGACCGATGCCATTGAGCAGGGCGACGATCGGCAACAGCAGCGGGTCGCTGTACGGCGCGAACCGTCGGACGGCCAGGTGCGCGACCGCGAGTAGTCCCAGGTAGGCCAAACCGTATTTGGCGATGTCCCAGGTGATCGACTGTTCCTGATTCGCCTCCACCAGGAAGAGTGCGGCGGTGGTGATGAACGCCGCGAAGCCGAGCAGCAGCAACTCGGTGTTGCGCCTGGTGCTCGGCGGTACCTGGGCGAACCCGCCCGGGGGGCTCGGAAAAGCCCCGGCGGACGGTGGTGCCGGCGCGGACATCAGTCCGTCACCCGGCAGTTCTCCCCGGCGACCTGCGGTTTGGCGGGGGCTGTCGTCGGTGCGGGGGCTGTTGTCGGTGCGGGAGCGGTAGCCGGTGCCGGAGCCTGCGGCTCACCGTCCAATCCTGGAACGGGTGCGGGCGGCTGCGGCGCGCCGGGTGCGGGGATGGTCGTCGGTGCGGGGGCCGGTGCCGGTGCGGGGGCCGGTGCCGGAGTCGCGCCCGTGTTCGGGACGACACCCGGCTGCGGGGTGGAGGAGGTCTTCCGGCACGGCGGCAGCAGTTCACGTTCGGCGAGGACCTTCATCTGGTCCTTGGCCTTCTCCAGCGAACCGGGCGGCAGTCCCTTGTCCACTTGGTCACGACCGGTCTGCTCGAGATCGCTCATCTTCAGTTCCCGGCAGCCCGGCGGCAATGCGGCGCCGCTTTCGACCAGGGTGAGCGCGCCCTGACGATCGACGCAGCCGATGAGGTTCACCTCGTGGATGGAGTAGCCGAGAATCGAACCGGGCAGGCCGCGCAGGATGACCACGCTCTCGTTGTCGGCGCCCACATAGTAGTTGTCGCGGATCATCTTGTACCCGACCACCAGCCCGATCCCGACGGCCAGCACCAGAGCCATCGCGAGCAGTATCCAGCGCAGTTTGTGCGAGGTGGACGGCGGCGGTTCGGGGGCCGAGGCGGCACGGCGCGGAGTAGCGGGCGGGGGTCGCATGGCGGCGGCACGCCCGGCGGCGGTATTCGGCGGCGGGGTGTCCTGGTCCTCGCCGGAGGCGGCACCCGCCACGATCGGATGGCTCTGCCCGTAGTCGAGATCGATGACATCGGCGACAACGACGGTGACATTGTCCGGGCCGCCGCTGCGCAGGGCCAGTTCGATGAGGCGGTCGGCGCATTCGTCGGCGGTGCCCTCGCGCATCGTGTTCGCGATGGTCTCGTCGCTCACCACATCGGAGAGCCCGTCCGAGCACAGCAGGTAGCGGTCACCCGCCCGGGCTTCCCGCATGATCAGCGTCGGCTCGATCTCGTTGCCGGTGAGGGCGCGCATGATGAGCGAACGCTGCGGATGGGTATGCGCCTGCTCGGCAGTGATCCGGCCCTCGTCGACCAGGGACTGGACGAAGGTGTCGTCCCGGGTGATCTGGGCGAGCTCACCGTCGCGGAGCATATAGGCGCGGGAGTCGCCGATATGCACCAGGCCGAGCTTCTTGCCCGCGAACAGGATGGCGGTGAGCGTGGTGCCCATACCGTCCAGTTCCGGTTCTTCCTCGACCTGATCGGCGATCGCGGCATTGCCCGCACGGGTGGCGCGGTCGAGTTTGCCGAGCAGATCGTCGCCGGGTTCGTCGTCGTCGAGGTGCGCCAACGCGGCGATCATCAGCTGCGACGCCACCTCGCCCGCGGCATGGCCACCCATACCATCGGCGAGCGCGAGCAGCCGGGCCCCCGCATAGACGGAATCTTCGTTGTTTGCGCGGACCAGGCCGCGGTCGCTGCGCGCTGCGTAGCGGAGAACAAGTGTCACGATCGGAGCTCGATCACTGTCTTGCCGACCCGGACAGGTGTGCCGAGTGGAACGCGGACGGCGGTGGTGACTTTCGCGCGGTCGAGATAGGTACCGTTCGTCGAGCCGAGGTCTTCGACGTACCAGTCGTCACCGCGTGGGGATAGTCGCGCATGCCGGGTGGAGGCGTAGTCATCGGTGAGCACCAGCGTTGAATCGTCCGCACGGCCGATCAGCACCGGTTGGGTGCCGAGGGTTATGCGGGTGCCGGCGAGGGAACCTTGAGTCACCACAAGATATTTGGCGCCCTTCTGGCCTCGGCGCAAGGATGGCAGCACCGCGGACCCCCGGGGGGCTCGGGGCTGTATCCGCATGCCGGATGCCGCGTAGATATCGCTGCGCAGCGTCCGCAGCACCGTCCATACGAAAACCCATAGCAGCAGGAGGAACCCCGCACGGGTCAGCTGCAGAATCAGTCCCTGCACGGCGCTCCACCTCCTGTTCGACCGTGTGTCGGTGCCGTAGTGTGGTGCGACCCACCCCACCGCTGTGTTCTGGCGCGGCCCCCGATGGGTGCCGCGCGTGTGTTGGCACATCATAGGACCGTCGGCCGATCTCGATCACGATAAGCCGCTCCATTATGTGAGAGGCGTCTCGTGATCCGCACGGCGAGCCTACGCGATCAGACGATGCGAATGAGGATCTCGGAGTGTCCGGCACGGATCACATCGCCGTCGGCGAGCTGCCAGTCCTGCACCGGCGAACCGTTGACCAGGGTGCCGTTGGTGGAGCCGAGATCCGACAGCATCGCGGTCTGGCCGTCCCAGCGCACCTCGATATGACGACGTGAGACACCGGTATCGGGCAGTCGGAAATGCGCGTCCTGACCGCGGCCGATGATATTGCTGCCCTCCCGCAGCTGATACGTGCGGCCGCTGCCGTCGTCGAGCGAGAGGGTCGCCGAGAGGGTGCCGCCGGCCGCCGGTGCGTAACCAGCGGCCGCGTAGCCGCCCTGGGCGCCGTAGCCGCCCTGCTGTGAGTACGCCGCCTGGTTCGGCTGGGCGTAGCCCTGGTCGTCGGCGTAGCCGCCCTGATCGGCGTACCCCTGGTCGTAGCCCTGTTGTCGGCCGTAGCCCTGGTCGTAGCCCTGCTGGTCGTACCCCTGGTCGTAGCCTTGCTGGGCGTACCCCTGGTCGTAGCCCTGCTGGGCATAGCCCTGGTCGTAGCCTTGCTGGGCGTACCCCTGGTCGTAGCCCTGCTGGGCATAGCCCTGCTGGTCCGCGTACCCCTGGCTGTAGGCCTGCTGGTCGTAGCCCTGTCGGCCGTAGCCCTGGTCGTAGCCCTGCTGGTCGTAGCCGGCGCCGCCCTGTTGGTAGTCGTAGCCGTTCTGATAGTCGCCGTAACCCTGAGAATCGGGTGCCCGGTAATCGGAGCCACCGCCGTACGGCGCACCGGAGCCGTAGTCGTCGGGGTACGCGCCGTTCTGCGGTCCGCGCCCGGGGGGCGGGGAGGCGTACCCGCGGTTGCGTGGATCGGACTCCGCGTGCTCACGGCTCGGGTCGTAGCCAGAGTTCTGCGTCATGGGGCCAGCTCCTGATTGCGGGTGTGCGTGTCGTTGTGGCAGGGGTTCCGGGCGAGGAGCTGCGGGAGCTCCGCGGCCGACATCGGGATCGACCCGACCGCTCGTCCTGAACATTCCGGTGTGCAGCGTAGGGGATGCCTCGAATGTCACGTGTACTTCGCCGTAGGTCTGCCATCCTTGATCACGGATGTAGTCCTGGAGATGTTTGGCGAATGCGCGTGTCGTGAGGTCGTGATCGGCATCGAGCTGTCGATGGTCGGAAGAATTGATCGTAATCACATAACTGTTCGGCGCGAGCATAAGCCCGTCGCCGAGGTCCTGGAGTCGATCGGCGGCCTCGCGCTGCAGCGCCGCCTCCACCTCCTGGGGCACCACACTCCCGCCGAAGGCCCTGGCGAACACATCACCGACGGCGCCCTGCAGACGGCGTTCGAATCTCGATACAATGCCCATCGTGGCCCTCCCTTCGGTGAGGTGGTCTCCTCTTTCGCAACGACGGCGCACAGACATGGCGTGTCGTTCTACGAGCACGTTCTCTGCATGATATCCGCGTTCGCCCACCCCTGTAACTATCGAAGGCGTTCGAGAGTTCCGCGCTGCCTCCGATACGGTCGAGGTCACAGCAGGTAGGGGGCTCGCCGGCCTTCGAATGCCGCCGCGATTTCACCTCTTGCCCACCTCCGTGCTACTGTCTGACGCGTCGCTCGGGCGAGTGGCGGAATGGCAGACGCGCTGGCTTCAGGTGCCAGTGTCCTTCGGGACGTGGGGGTTCAAGTCCCCCTTCGCCCACCAGAAAGCTCAGGGCCGACCGGGAACAGTTCCCGGTCGGCCCTGAGCCGTTTCGGGGAACCTCTCCCCGGCCGGTGCGGTCGGGTATCGCCGGGCCGGGAACGACAACGGCGAGCGGTCCATGGAGGAAATCCGCCGTGGCCTGGATCGACCGGTGGCAGTGTCGGTGTTCACCCGTGCCATACCGCTGTGGCGCACCGCCGCCGTCCCTTCGAGTGGTAAAGATCACCTGCCTCGGCAGGGTGGGGAATGCACCGGCCCATGTGTGGATCCCGGCCTGCGTTCTCGGTGGGCTGTGCGCAACACCGGAGAGACCGAATGGCGGGGGCGCGCCGATAGGCCGCCCCCTCAGGGATCGCGGCGCGACTCCTGAGGGCGCGGCTCCGGCGCCGGACGGTGCGGATGCATACCCGGCTACTTCCGGTTGCGCTGTCGTTGCAGCAGCCGACCGTCCTCGGCGACATCGGGGTTGTGCACCGAGGCGACGGCGCCGTTCCGCTCGCGAACGGGTACGGGTGTCGGCGTGGCCGCGACAACCGCGCGCTCGTCGAATTCGGCAACACCGACCATCATGATCAGCATCGCCAGCACAAGGGTGACCACCGTGATCAGAGGGGTCAGCAGTTCGAGGGGATCGACACCGGCCGGAGTGGCACTGTGGTGGCCGGAGTGCTCGGCACGCATCGCGGCCATACCGACGTAGTGCATACCGCAGACCGCGACACCCATGATCAGGGCGGCGCCGATGGTGGTCAGCCGCCCCCGGATGTGCAGCATGAACCACAGCGCGGCCGTCGCCGCGACCACCGCTATCAGGATCGATGCCACGACCGGGATGGTGGCGTAGGACACCTTCGCATCGGATTTCATCGCGAACATGCCCATGTAGTGCATGGTGGCGACGCCGAGGCCGGTGATCGTGCCGCCCAACGGGAGCGAGATGGTCTCGCGCCCGCCGCGCACCACTATGGACAGACCCAGCCACACCACCACGATCGCCACCACGGCGCTGAGCAGGGTCATCGGCACGTCGTAGCTGATGGTCACCGAGTGGATGGAGAAACCGAGCATCGCGGTGAAGTGCATGACCCAGATACCGGCCCCACCGAGCGCGACGGCCGCCGCGATGAGCCACCCGGCCGGCCGGGACGAGGCGCGACCGTGCACGGCGCAGCGCAGCCCGAGGACCGACCCGATGACCGAGATGACGTAGGCGAGGACGGGCGTCACCCATCCATAGTTGAAATGTTCCAGTTCTAACACGCACGCTCCGTTGCTGGTGCCGGTTGCGGACCGCTACGGGACTGGACAATAGGCCAATCTATGGTGCGGATCCGAAAATCGTGGGATGACTGGCGCAACTACGCCACCTGCACGGATGGGGTGAGACCGGTGGCAGGGCGGGCGACTCGTCGGCGCTGTGTACCCGGTCACCCTCCCGGGGGCCGATCAGGCATCCACCGATTCCGCGGTGAGTACGCAGCGGGTGCGCTCGTAGATGGTCGGCATACAGCGGTTGCAGTGCGTACACGGTGAGACCGAGGCGGACGGGGCCTCCATCTGCCGCACGATGGACGGGTCGTAGAGCAGGGCGCGGGCCATGGCGACGAAATCGAAGCCCTCGGCCATGGCGGTATCGACCGCCTCTCGGGAGGCGATACCGCCGAGCAGGACCAGCGGCAGATCGACGGACTCGCGGAAGCGCCGCGCCAAGTCGAGCAGATAGGTTTCCCGATACGGGTACCGCCGCAGGAACTTGTTGCCCGTCATCCGCATCCCCCAGCGCAGTGGAACAGGGAACTGCGCGGCGAATTCCCGGAGCGGAACGTCGCCGCGGAACAGATACATGGGATTGAGCAGCGAACTGCCGCAGGTGAGTTCGAGTGCGTCCAGGTGGCCGTCGGCGGCAAGCCACTGCGCGACGGTCAGGCTCTCATCGGGGGCGAATCCACCGCGTATGCCGTCGTCCATATTGAATTTGGCCAGTACCGCGATTTCCGTCCCCACTTCCGCACGCACCGCCTCGGCCGTGGCCCGGGCGAACCGCGCACGATTGGCCAACGAGCCGCCGTAGTCGTCGGATCGCCGGTTGAGCAGCGGGCTGAGGAAGGAGCTGATCAGGTAGTTGTGGCCGAAGTGCAGTTCCACCGCGTCGAATCCGGCTTCGACGGCGAGCCGGGCGGCCCGGGCGTGCGCCTCGACAATGCGATCGATATCGTCTCGCGTCGCCGATCGGGTCATTCGCATACCGAGCGGACTGAAATGCTTGGTCGGAGCGAGGGCGGGCAGTCGATTCGATTTCGCGTTGGCAACCGGTCCTGCATGTCCCAATTGCGCCGAGATGGCGGCGCCTTCGGCGTGTACGGCATCCGTGAGCTTTCGCAGCCCGGGTAGGGCCTCCGGGCGCATGCAGATCTGGTGCCGGTCGGTCCGTCCCTCGGGGGCGACGGCGCAGTACGCGACGGTGGTCATGCCCACACCGCCCGCGGCGACCTGTCGGTGGAAGTCGATCAGATCGTCGGTGACCAGTGCGTCGGGTGTGCGACTCTCGAAGGTCGCGGCCTTGATGATGCGGTTGCGCAGGCGTATCGGGCCGAGCGTCGCGGGACTGAACGGATCGGGGAGGTCCATTACCATGAATACACACTAGAACCCGTTATAGTAATTCGCCAGGAAAGTTGGCATACCAGTTGACTCGTTATCAGAACCTGTTCTAATTCAACCTATGCGCAGATATGACGGCCGTCGAGTGGTGGTAACAGGTGCGGGATCGGGGATCGGCCAGGGCATCGCCCTGCGACTGCTGGACGAGGGAGCCCGGCTGGTGGCCGCCGATATCAGCGCCGAAGGGCTGGCGGTCACGGCCGAGAAGGCCGGTGACACCGCCGACCGGCTGAGCACCGTGCGGCTGGACGTCGCCGACCGGGAGTCGGTACGCGCCACCGCCGATGCGGCCCTCGAGACTCTGGCCGGGCTGGACATGCTGGTGAATGCCGCGGGCATCCTACGGCCGGCGCGTACCCACGAAATGCCGCTGGAAGCCTGGAACCAGATCATCACGGTGAACCTCACCGGAACCTTCCTGGTGACGCAGGCGCTGTTGCCCGCGTTGGTGGACTCCGGCCGTGGTGTGGTGGTGAACCTGTCCTCGACCTCCGCTTTCAGTGCCGCGCCGTATCTGGCGGCCTATGCCGCGTCCAAGGCCGGAGTTAACGCCTTCACCCATGCGATCGCGCTGGAGTACGTCAAGCAGGGGCTGCGCGCGGTCAATATCGTGCCGGCGGGAATCACCAGTGGGATCACCACCAAATCCATCGTCGATCAGCCCGAGGGCGCCGACGGGAGTCTGTTCGCCCGGCTGACCGGCTGGATGGACAATGGAGCGCTCGGTACGCCCGAGGATATCGCCGGCGTCGTCGCCATGGTCGGTTCCGAGGACGGCCGCTATATAACCGGTACCGAGATCCGCGTCGACGGGGGCGCGCTCATGTAGCCCACCGCTGTGCGATGAACAGGTGGCCGGGTATCGGCGGGCGGGCCTCCTCGCGGTGTTCCACCGTGCACCCGGCCCGCTCCAACGCCGCGATGACCTCGGCGACCGGCCGCAGGGTGAAGCGGTACGCGGTGAACGGCATCTTGGCCATGGCATCCGGATCGCCGATGGCGACCACCGCCCGCCCTTCGGGGCGGAGTACCCGGACCAGTTCGGCGCAGACCGCGTCCAGGTCGTCCACGAAGTAGATCGTGTTGACGGTGATGGCGGCGTCCAGACTCGCGTCCGGGAGCGGTAGCGAGGTGAGCGAGCCCTCGGTAAGCCGGAGCCGCCCCGCGGTGATCTCTGCCGAGAAGGACGAACGGGCTCGCGTGAGCATATCGGTGGACAGTTCGATTCCGTGCACCGTTGCGTCGGGGCCGAGCCGGTTCAACAGCAGTGACAGCCCGATGCCGCCCCCGAATCCGATATCGGCCGCGGTCCGGGTCCGCGGGGTCAGGGCAGCGTCGACGGCCGCTGTGATACCGCGCCGGTTGCCCCGGTTCAGCAGGCGTGCGAAGCCCTTTCCGAGCAGACCGTGCGGTCGGGCGAGTTGATCGGCAACGCTCGACAGTAGTCGAGTACGCGGGCCACTCATGCGGCCATCCTACGGTGGGAGGGGGGCCCGGGTGCGCCGAGCGGCCCGAAATCCGAGGCGCTGGTACACCTCCGGAAACATATGCTCACTTGCTAATGAGTTGAAGATCACACGGTTGATTTCGGTTGCGGTGGCGCTGCTGAGTTTCCCTGGGGTGGCCGAGGATCGCAGGGTCTGAGTGAACTGGTTCACGTCCTGTTATAGCGCTGGTTAACTGTGTGCAGGTTCTCCTGTGGCTGCTCTCAGGGGGATTTCCCCGGTTTCAGTGCTATAAACATACTTGCGGTCGCATTATTGCGACCGAACTCCTGGTTAACGTCCGTTTTCTCTGCCGAATCCGCAGGTAGTAGGCGGTTCGAACGGGCCGGTGCGGCGGTTTCGGCGAACCGGCCGCGGGGTATCGATGCCGGTCTCTTCGGGACGCGTCCGTGACCTGGAGCTACGAGATGCAATTGCAGATGAAAGTACGGTTGCCGGATCCTCGGAGTATGCCGAAAGTTTGCCAACGAGGTGAAAACATGAGGTTTCGAAAGGGTTTGCCGGCCGGCTGCTTATACGTGTGACCTGCGCCGTAGTGGGTTGCGTACGAATAACGATTGTGTACAGTTGACGGTAACGCTGGCCGCAGCTGAGCAGCGACTCGTTGCGGCCAGCGGAATTCACATGGGGGAATCGTTCACCTGGTATCCGCAGAGCGTTGCTGCCGGCGTTCGAGCCGTGTTCGGCCGCTGTGTGCTCGGTGTTGTCTACCGCCCTGGCGCTGCCGCCGTTGTACCCCCGGATTTCGGCTCGCGCGTCGCTTCCCGCCCCGCGAGAAAGACGTAACCGAGGAAGACCGCCTCGGCGAACACCCCGAGCGCGACCCGTATCGGTGCCGGTAGACCACTCGGCGTCACGAATCCCTCCAACAAACCGGCCACCAGCAATACCGGCACCAGTCCCAACGCGATCGTCGCAGTAGCCCGTCCCTGGCGGGCGACCGCCTCCATTCGGCTCAGCCGCCCCGGGTCCACCAGCGTCCAGCCGAGCTTCAGCCCGGCGCCGCCCGCGAGGAATACCGCCGTCAGCTCGAGAATCCCGTGCGGCAGGATGAAGCCGAAGAAGGCGTCGAGTCGGCCCGCGTCCGTCATCAGCCCGGCCGTCACCCCCAGATTGACCGCGTTCATCACCAGCAGGTACAGCGCGGGCAGAATCAGCACGCCGGTGAACAGAGCGATCGCCGAGACCCATGCGTTATTGGTCCAGACCTGCGCCGCGAACGCCTCATTGGAGTGCTCGGAGTAGTAGGACTCGAACCGACCACCGGGAGCCGTCAGGGCCGCGGTATTCGACGGGATCCCCAGCGCCTCGCGTGCCGAATCCGACCCGGCGATCCAGCCGGCCAGGCCCGCGGAAACCGCCAGGAACACCACCGCCACCGCCAAGCCCCACGGACCGGCGCGATACACCGCCGCCGGGAAACGGTGCGTGAAGAAGCGGCCGACCTCGGCCCGGGTACCGGTTCGGCTACCGACGATCCGGCCGCGCGCCCTGGTCAGCACCGCGCTGAGGCCGGCCACCAGCTCCGGTTCGGGACTGTGCGTCTGCAGCCGGGCCAACTGCTGTGAGGCACGCCGGTAGAGCGTGACGAGTTCGTCGGTCTCCGCACCGCTGAGCCTGCGTTTGCGGGCCAGTGCGTCCAAGCGGATCCAGGCGCCGCGATGTGCGTAGCTGTACGCGTCCACGTCCATACGGTTGCCTCCCACTCCCGGTCGTGCGCCCGGCCGCTCCGCTGTTCCGGCGGCGGCGCCGTTGCCGTGGAAGAATGCTATTCGACATGGCTGAATTCACGACCGGCGAAGCGGTGGCACTGCAACTGCCGGTGGCCCGCATCCCGTCCAGAGCCGCCGCGTTTCTGATCGACGTCGTGATCCAACTGATGCTGGGCTGGCTGCTGACGTTCGGTGTGCTGGGCCTGTTCTCGTCCGCCGACGAGGCGTGGATCGCCACCGCGTCACTGGTCGTCATCGTCACGGTGCTCGTCGGATACCCGGTGGCCTGCGAAACCCTGCTGCGGGGCAGTACCCTGGGCAAACTGGTTTTCGGATTGCGCGTGATCCGCACCGACGGCGGGCCGGTGGACTTCCGGCACGCTCTCACCCGCGGTCTGGCCGGTGCCATCGTGGACTTCTGGATGTTGGGTGGGTTCGGTGTCATCGCGGTGGTCACCTCGATGTGTTCGCCGTACGCCCGACGGGTGGGTGATGTGCTCGCGGGCACCGTTGTCGTATACGTCCGGGAGCAGTTGCCGCCGCCGGCGCTGGCCGTGCCGCCGCACTGGCTCACCGGCTGGTCGGCGAAACTCGACTTGGCCGCGCTGCCGGATGATTTGGCGCTGTCGGTGCGTCGCTATCTGACCCGGGTCCACTCTCTGACTCCGGCCGCGCAGTACGAACTCGGTCGAGCACTGGTGGAGGCGGTCTGCGCGCGGCTCCGGGTCGCGCCGCCCGAGGGCTACCCGCCGGTGCAGATCCTGGGCAGCGTGATCGCGGAACGCCAGCGACGCGCGCTGCCATCACCGGCGCCGTTCACGATGCCGGTTCCCGGCGTGGTACCGCCGCCCGGTACGGGGCATGGTGGGGTGCCGGCCCCAGGCGTGGGGTTCGGCTCGTAGATCCTCGTCGACGCTCGGCGACCCGCGGGACGGACGAGCCCTACACGGTGCCGGATTGCTTGAGTTCCAGGTATGCGTCGGCCAGAGCCTCGGGCAGCCGTTCCGGCGCGGCGGCGACCACGGATATACCCATCCGGCGCAGCGACTCCCGAACGAGCGACTGCTCGGCGATCCGGGTTTCGGCGGCGGCCGCGCGGTAGACGGCGTCGAGGCCGGTGCGGTGGCCGGCCGCGGCGGCGATCTCGGGGTCGGTGACCGAAACGATCATCACCCGATGCCGACGGGCCGGCACCGGGAGCACGGGCACCAGGTTTTCCGTGACGGCGGCACCGTCGAGACCGGTGAACCAGACGATCAGTCCGCGCCTGCGGGACCGCTGGACGGCCGCACGCACCAGGCCGTTCATATCGGTGTCGACCAGGGCGGGTGTGACACCGGCAAGGGCGTGCATCAGTTTCGGCTGCAGCCCCCGCCCGCCTTCGGCACGCACTTCACACCGGACGCTGCGGTCATAGGCGAGCAGGCCGACCATATCGCCCGCCGCGGCGGCGAGTCCGCCGAGCAGTAGGGCCGCTTCGATCGCGGCGTCCAGCCGGGTACCGTCACCGGCGCGGCCCGCGCTGATCCGGCCGGTATCCAGCAGCATCAACACGTGTCGGTTGCGTTCCGGCCGCCAGGTGCGCACCAGCACATCGGTGGCCCGGGCGGTGGCGCGCCAATCGATGGCACGGACGTCGTCGCCCGGAACGTATTCCCGGAACGAATCGAATTCGGTGCCCTGGCCGCGCAGTATGGCCAGGTTGCGCCCCTCGAGGTGCTGAAGCTGTTTCGCCTTCGACGCGAGCAGCCGCTCACTGCGAAACGGCGGCAGCGCCCGGACCCGCGCGGTGACCGTATGGCGGGTCTGCCGGCCGGCCATACCCAGTGGGCCCAGTAGCCGCAGGGTGATCGGGCCCGCCGTGCGGTCCCCGCGTCGGGTGGGGGTGAGTGACGTACGGAGGCGGGTACGGGTACCGGGCGCGAGATCGAGACGGTGCTCGCGCTGTGCCGGGCGGGTGCTGTCCGGCCAGTCATCCCACAGAAGTCCGCGGATTCGCCGGCCACCGGTATTCGTCACCACCAGCTCGATCTCGATACTCCGGCCCAGACGCACCACCGACAGCGGCGTCCGTTCCAATAGCAGATCGCCGGCCCGACCGGTCATGACGAGGTCGATCGCCGTCAGCGCGACTATCGCCAGGCTCGCGAGGACGACACCGAACCACGACGGGACCGCGAAGGTGACCAGCGCGGCCGCCAGTGCCGCCGCGGCGACCAACCGACCCGTGACAACCATGATCACACCGGAACCGGAACCGACAGCAGCAGGGACGACATCACCTGCTCGCTGGTCACCCCGTCCAGCTCTGCTTCGGGCTTCAGTTGCAGCCGGTGCCGCAGCACCGCCACGGCCACCGCCTTCACATCATCGGGGGTGACGAACCCGCGGCCGTTCAACCAGGCCAGGGCGCGGGCGGCGGCCATGAGCGCGGTGGCGCCACGGGTGGACGCACCGTGCTGGACGGCCGCCGCGGTCCGGGTGGCCCGGCAGACATCGACGATATAGGCGAGTACCTCCGGTTTGATGGCGACCTGGGCGATGGCGGCCCGGGCGGCGGCGATATGCGCCGGACCGGCGACCGGACGCAGACCAGCGGCGTCCAGGTCCCGCGGATCGAACCCGGCGGCATGCCGTTGCAGGATGTGGAACTCCTCGTCGCGGCCGGGAAGTCGGATATCGACCTTGAACAGGAATCGGTCCAGCTGTGCTTCCGGCAGTGGGTAGGTCCCCTCCTGCTCGATCGGATTCTGGGTGGCGACCACCATGAACGGATCGGGCAGCGGGCGGGGGTGCCCGTCGACGGAGACCTGCCGTTCTTCCATCGATTCCAGCAGGGCGGACTGGGTTTTCGGTGGCGTGCGGTTGATCTCGTCGGCCAGTAGCAGGTTGGTGAACACCGGACCCTGGCGGAAGGTGAACTCCGCCGAATGCGGATCGTAGACCTGCGAACCCGTGACATCTGCCGGCATCAGGTCGGGCGTGAACTGCACCCGGGCGTGCTCCAGGTCGAGAGCGGTGGCCGAGGCGCGGACCAGCAGCGTCTTCGCCACGCCGGGAACACCTTCCAGCAGGACATGGCCGCGGCACAGCAGGGCGAGTACAAGGTACATGACGGCGTCGTCGTTGCCCACCACCGCCTTGCCGATCTCGGTGCGCAGCGTGGCCAACGCGGTCCCGGCCTCGGCCGCGGTCGGGGCGGTGGTCTTACTGGTGTCGATGCTGGTCATCCGATCTCCGCTTCGATCCATTCGAGTTGGGCGGCAATCAGTTCCACGGTGGATGCGTCGGGAACCGGGCCGTAGAGAACAGTGCCGATCAGCCGCGGATCGGCGTTGATACAGGTCGCGATCGCCGCGACCAGTGCATCCGGTGTGTCACCTGCGGTAGCGCCGAGCGTGCGGCGGACGCGGCGCAGGGTAGCGGCGCGCAGAACGGCCGCGATATGTTCGTGGTCACCGGACCGGCGGTAGAGCCCGGCCTGGCCGGTGAGCAGTTCATCGGCTGCGACCTCCACCGGGCGTGGTTCGCCGACCAGCGCACCGCGACGACGGGCCCGCCACCAGACCAAGAGCACGGCGGCGACGAGAAACTGCAGACCGCCGAAGGCCACCGGCGCCGGCAACCGGCCGAAGATGGAATCGGAGCCCACGAGCTCTGGCGGGTCGATATCGCCATCCCGAGGCGGGGGAAGGTCCGGCGGTGGAGGCGAGTCGGGTGGCGGAGGCGGCGCGGACGGTGCGGCGCACGAGTGCAGACCGGCCCACAGCAGTAGGGTGAGTAGGACGAGCGCCATCAGCGCGATCCAGAACCGGTGATCACGGAGTAGTTCCGGCAGCGGCAGGGACCGGCGGACGCGGTCTTTCCTTTTCTCGGAGTCCACCTCGATCGGTTCGGTGGCGGGTGGGGGCGCCGCGGCGGAGAAGACATCGGCGGCTTCCAGCCTGCGATATTCGTTCTCGCCGGCGGGACGGCCGCCGTAGACGACTTCGTCGAAACCGAAGGCGGCGGGCGGCAACTCGGCGTACTGCTGCAGCGGCAACGCCGCGGCTGCCTCGTCGACGGTTTCCCGGGCGGTCCGGGAACGCCGCGCCTTCAGGATGCCGTGCTGTTCCAGACCCCGCAGCATCGCCCGGAATCGTTCCCGTAAGGCGGTATCGAAATCCCGGCGCGCGGCGGCTGCTTCCGCTGCCGCGCGGTGCACCTCGGCGGCCTCCAGGCGCGGTGTGCCGGGCACCGGGTCGAGCTCGGAGCGTGGGCGATCGGGGTCGGACGGTGGTGTCTTGTCCATATTGATCATCGCCGGCCTCCGAACGGTTCGGTGCCCGGGTACCCGGCCGGCATCGGCGCGCCCACGGCGACCGGTCGGGTACCCGACGGGGAGCCGGGAACCGGGATGTCCAAACCCTCTCGGCGGCACCGTAGATCGACGTAGCACACCACCCGGCTGCTCGCCTCCACGATCTCACCGAAGGCGACGAGCAACAGCGCGGCCGAGGAGAGCAACACGATGAACGCCCAACGGTGGGTGCCGGAGATATCGCTGATGAACAGCGGGATCGCCAGCAGCGGGATCGCCAGCAGCCCGAACAGGAGCCGTTGACAGATCCACAGACCCGCTCGTGGCCACAGCACACTCCGGGCCAGCATATGCGCGCGGTCCATCGCGGCCCGGGCGGGCAGTCCCTCCGCCATGATGATCGGTACCGCCACGAACCGCTTCGCGCGTAGCCGGCCGAGCCAGACCAGTCCGATCGGCCCGATGAACGACAGCGGAGTGCTGATGAGCAGGACGCCCACCCCCACGAGAGTGAACAGCGCCTGGAACAGCAGCAGTGGCCGCCACCGCGTCCCGAACCGGGACAGGGCGGTCCGCCATCCGATCGGTTCGGCGAAGACACGAGCCAGTCCGACGGCGGTGCTCACCCCGCGCAGCACGAAGCGGAGCAGCCAGGCGCAGCACATCGTCGCCAGAATCGCCGCGAGCGTGGTTCCACCATCCGAGCCGTCGGTCAGATGGGATATCCCGCCGGTGGCTCCGACCACCGCCAACTCGCCGACCAGCAGCAGGATGCCCGCGAATCCGGCCAGCCGGCCGATATCGGGCTGGATGAGTGCGAACGGAACGTCGAGCAGCTCGCGGAAGGTCAGGGGGCGGACCGGCACCGTCGTATCGCGGGGTCGCGATCGCGGATCCGTTCCCGCCCCGACGGCGCCGCCCGCGTCGGCGGCCGGCAGCACGCGGCCGAGTCTAGTGGGTGCGGCCACCGTCGGTCCGTCGATAGCCCCCCGATGACGGGCTTCGGCGGGCGGTATGACCGGTGGGTGCGAGCGGAGCGGTCCGGGTCAGCGGCCGGGAGGGAGTTGAGGCGGGCTCGGTCGGTTCGGCAGGGCGATTGCGCGAGGCGCCGAGAGTTCATCGTGATCGACGGTGCTCGGTTCGCCTTCGATCGAGGCGGTATGCACCGTGACCGTCTCCGGATCGGTGTAGCCGACATCGACGACCGTGGCCGCGATGTGCCGGCCCCGGGTGGGCTCGGGGGAACGCGGTGGTACCTGTTCGGTGCCGGTATCCACGGTGACCTTGCGTGTTCGGCGCAGGGTGAAGGTGATCTCCTCGGCCTCCTCCCACACCTGGCGGGCGGTGCGCAGCGGCTGGGTCGCGGTGTCGATCGCGGTATCGATGGCGGCGGTGACGAACGAGGGGACCAGCGGTCGGAGCCGGCGGGCCGCGATATCGGTGAACGGAACGGTGCCGATCAGTGGCAGTTCCAGTCCACCCGAGCCGGCCTCCCGCTCCGCCCGCACGGCGGGGAGCCGGTCGGACTGCGGGCCGACGGATGCCGGGAGTGCGGCCGGTCCGTCGGGATGGGGTGGGGTCATATCGGGGGAGCTTTCGGGCAGGGGGCGGTTCCGCGTGGCCGGTTCTCGGCCGGCCGGCGCGGCAGAGCGGCGAAGCGACTCGGTGACCCCGATCTCGAGTCCGCCGATGGCGGCGATGACGCGGGTCCGCTGCTGTTCCCGGGCGATGGCGGTATCGGCCTCGGCGGCCAGGCGGGCCGCGGTCAGTTGTTGCTCCGCGCGCAGGGTTTCGGTCTCGGTCCTGATCTGGGCCTGTTTCTCGGCGATTGTCGCATCCGCGGCGCGTTCGGCCCGGTCGCGTACCGCGGCGGCGGCTCGGCGTCGCTCCTGTGCGGTCTCACCGCGCCACCACCGCAGAATGAGCGGCAGCAGGGCGAGCAGGACGAATGCGACGGTCCCGAGCAGACGCAGGAAGAGCACGCCCGGAGAGGATGTGGTGTGGTCGTGCATGGCCGTCCAGCGGGCACCGAAGCCACGGTCGGAAGTGGCGATCGCGGCGGCTTCGGCCTCGTCCAGCTCGCGTCGTGTGTCCGTGATCCGCTGGTCCAGTGGGGCGATTCGCGCCTGGGCGGTCCGTAGCCGGGCGCGGGCGTCGTCGAGCATGGTTTCGGCCGTCTGTGCCTCCGGGCCGCGTCCCGGTACACCGGTGATCTTGGTCTGCGGGCACTGCGGCGTCGGGTTGTACTCGCATCGGGCGGTGACCAGGGCATTGTCGATGGCGGTCTCGGCCTCGGCGATGGTCCGGTCGAGCGCGTCCCGGTCGGCGACAGCGCGGTCGAGTTGGGTACGGGCGGCGCGGACTTCCGGGGCGGCGGAGGCGGAGGCGGCGGCGCGTTCGTCGAGTGCTCGGTCGATCGTGCCGTCGAACAGCACCGTGGCGGCGAGTTCGGCGAGCAGGACTCCCGTCAGTGCCGCTACTGCGATCCGGCCCGCCACGGCCGGACGGTTCGGTGCGCCGGCGGGCAGATCGGGGCGTCCGGTCTGTTCGGCTCCGGCCAGCGCGCGACCGATCAACCCGGCGACGAATCCGATCACCAGTGCGACCGCCATGGCGGTTGGTATCGGCCAACCACCGGAGAGGCCCAGTGCCATCAGGGTGATTCCGGCGGCGACCAGCGCGAAGACCGTAACGCTCGCACCGGTGACGAGGTAGCCGGTGCGTTCGTACCCGTTGGTCGGCTCGGCCGGTTGGCCTCCGCCGAGCCAGAGGAATATGCCGGTGATGGTCATGGGAGCCACATCCTCTATGTCCCAGGATTTCTCGGGCACGTGCCAGTTCGCCGCGTCGTGTGTCGGCGCGGGCGGAAGCCTTCGGTCCGAACTGTGGGTGGACGTGGGGCTCGAACTGTCACTGATTCGTTGTTCCAGCGTGACAGGCCGCGCCCGGGATACCGAGTGCGAACGGGGGTCTGTGGTCGGTGTCACAGTGGAAAAATCGGGCGTTTCCGCGCACCCGTATTCCCCTTGGGTGGCCGGTGGATCCAGGGTTCGTCAATGGGTGCGGAAAGTGTGTCCAATACCACTGAGAGACGGTTTGCTGGATGTGTGCCCAGCCCCATAATGTTTAAAACAGGCCGGACGGTCGGATCATGTTACGCGCTTGTCACGCCGCTGCCGCCAACGTCTCGTTCCGGCGGTGGCCGATTAGCCGCGCGCGGGCGTGTTTGCTCGGTCCCATTGCCGGGAATTCATCTTCGACGCAGGTGAGCGTGGGTCCGGGAGCGCGACGTGGCGCCCCGGAACGGCTCCGCCCGGCGGATCGATGCTGCTCGGAAGGGGCCGATCGGGTTCCGTCCGCGCCCGCCCGCTGCTTTACACTGAATAACACGCATATGTGGAGGATCGGATGAAGAAGCCCAGCTAGTTCTGTTTCTTAGGGGAACCTTGGTTGGTTGGGCTCCGGACCTGACTTATCGTTTGCTCTTACGTCGAACAGGAATGTCCGGCGGTGAGCGCACGCTCGGACAAACCGCTGTGGTGGCCGAGCCAAGCGGGCGAACCCCGCTCGGAGGTAGGGACACGTAAGCGTTCTGTTACCCCGGGCACCCGCAGAACAGGCGGGTGGACAACTTCAGACGTGACTGCACGCCGAAGACCATCAGCGCGGCTGGTTTCCGGAACGTACGGACGCAGTCGGAGACGAAAGCGTTCGACAGCTCAGGCGTTCGACGGGCCATCCGATGGGCCGTACCACGTCGAATGTCGACTTTCTCGAAGGCAGAGGCATGACGCAACTTCCTGGCCACAGGTCGCCTGGCCCCATCGGGCTCTACGACCCGGCGAACGAGCACGACGCCTGCGGCGTCGCATTCGTTGTCGATATGCACGGCCGTCGCAGCCGTGACATCGTCGACAAGGCTATTACGGCTCTGTTGAACCTGGAGCACCGCGGTGCCGCCGGCGCCGAGCAGAACTCCGGCGACGGTGCGGGCATCCTGATCCAGGTCCCGGACCGCTTCTTCCGGGCCGTGGTCGATTTCGAGTTGCCCCCCGAAGGCTCCTACGCCACCGGCATTGTCTTCCTGCCGCAGGCCCGCCGAGAAGCGGCCCGCGCCGCCTATCGCGTGGACAAGATCGTCAAAGAAGAGGGCCTGGCGGTGCTGGGCTGGCGCGAGGTGCCGATCGATGAATCGTCGCTGGGAGCGCTCGCCCGCGACGCCATGCCCACCTTCCGGCAGATCTTCATCGGCTCTCCCGCCGGGGCCGCCGAGCAGCTGTCCGGGATGGACCTGGAGCGGCGCGCCTACGTGATCCGCAAGCGGGTGGAACGCGAACTGGGTAAATCCGGCCCGGGGGAGGGTGCGGTCGGCAGGGAGACGGTCTACTTCCCGAGCCTGTCCGGACAGACATTCGTCTACAAGGGCATGCTCACCACGCCGCAGCTGCGGGCGTTCTACCCGGACCTGCAGGACGACCGGGTGGAAAGCGCCCTGGGCATCGTGCACTCCCGGTTCTCCACCAACACCTTCCCCTCCTGGCCGCTGGCCCACCCGTTCCGTCGGGTGGCGCACAACGGTGAGATCAACACCGTCACCGGTAACGAGAACTGGATGCGCGCGCGGGAGGCGCTGCTGCGTTCGGAGGTGTTCGGCTACGACTCGGCGGGCAAGAACCGGCTGGAGAAGATCTTCCCGGTCTGCACCCCCGGCGCCAGTGACACCGCCCGCTTCGACGAGGTCCTGGAACTGCTGCACCTGGGCGGGCGCAGTCTGCCCCATGCGGTGCTGATGATGATTCCCGAGGCCTGGGAACGCAACGAGAACATGGACCCCGCCCGGCGGGCGTTCTACGAGTACCACTCGATGCTGATGGAGCCGTGGGACGGTCCGGCCTCGGTGTGCTTCACCGACGGCACCGTGATCGGCGCCGTGCTCGACCGCAACGGCCTGCGCCCCAGCCGGATCTGGGTGACCGAGGATGGCCTGGTCGTGATGGCCTCCGAGGTCGGTGTGCTCGATATCGACCAGTCCAAGGTGATCAAGAAGGTCCGCTTGCAGCCGGGCCGGATGTTCCTGGTCGACACCGAGCAGGGGCGGATCGTCGGAGACGAGGAGATCAAGGCGAAACTGGCCGCCGAGCACCCCTACCGAGAATGGCTCGACGCCGGGGTGAAGCATCTGACCGACCTGCCCGACCGTCCGCATGTGCACATGTCGCACGACCGGGTGCTGATTCGGCAGCAGATCTTCGGCTACACCAACGAGGAACTGAACCTGCTGATCTCGCCGATGGCCCGTACCGGTGCCGAGGCGCTCGGTTCGATGGGCACCGACACCCCGATCGCGGTGCTCTCGGCGCGCCCGCGGCTGCTCTTCGACTACTTCTCTCAGCTGTTCGCGCAGGTCACCAACCCGCCGCTGGACGCTATCCGGGAAGAAGTAGTGACCAGCCTGCTCCGGCATGTCGGTCCGGAGGGCGATCTGCTGAACCCCACCCCGGACTCGTGTAAGCAGATCGCCATCGAGCAGCCGCTCCTGGACAACGACGAGCTGGCCAAGCTCCTCCACATCAACGACGACGGCAGCCATCCCGAACTGCGTTCGGTGGTGGTGCGTGGTCTGTACCCGGTCGCCGAGGGCGGCGAGGGGCTGCGCAAGGCGCTGCGGGCGATCAACACCCAGGTCTCGGCCGCGATCGACGGCGGGGCCCGGATCATCGTGCTCTCCGACCGCGAGTCCAACGAGAAGCTGGCGCCGATCCCGTCGCTGCTGCTCACCTCGTCGGTACACCATCACCTGGTACGCGAGCGCACCCGGACCATGGTCGGCCTGGTGGTGGAGGCCGGTGACGCCCGCGAGGTGCACCATATGGCCATGCTGGTCGGCTTCGGCGCCGCCGCGATCAACCCCTATATGGCGTTCGAATCCATCGAGGACATGCTCGAACGCGGTGCGCTGCACATGCCGAACAGCACCGCGAGCACCGACGGCAAGGCCGGGTTGGCCGCCGACTACCGCAAAGCGGTCGCCAACTACAACAAGGCCGCCGGCAAGGGTGTGCTGAAGGTGATGTCCAAAATGGGCATCTCCACCATGGCCTCCTACAACGGCGCCCAACTGTTCCAGGTGATCGGTCTGTCGCAGGAGCTGGTGGACGAGTACTTCACCGGTCTGCGTTCGCATCTGGGCGGTATCGGGCTGGACGAGATCGCCGCGGAGGTGGCGGCCCGGCACCGGGTCGCCTTCCTGGAGAACCGCAACGAGCGCGCGCACCGCGAGCTCGAGGTGGGCGGTGAATACCAGTGGCGGCGCGAGGGTGAACACCACCTGTTCAACCCGGACACCGTCTTCAAGCTGCAGCACGCCACCCGCAGCGGGCAGTACTCGATCTTCAAGGAGTACACCAAGCTGGTGGACGATCAGTCCGAGCGGCTGGCCTCGCTGCGCGGTCTGTTCAAGTTCAAGACCGGCGCGCGCTCCCCGATCCCGATCGAGGAGGTCGAGCCGGCGAGCGAGATCGTCAAGCGGTTCTCCACCGGCGCGATGAGCTACGGCTCCATCTCCGCGGAGGCGCACGAGACGCTCGCCATCGCCATGAACCGTCTCGGGGGCCGTTCCAACTCCGGCGAGGGCGGCGAATCGCCGGCCCGTTTCGAGCCGGAGGAGAACGGCGACTGGCGGCGCAGCGCGATCAAGCAGGTCGCCTCGGGTCGGTTCGGCGTGACCGCGCACTACCTGACCAACTGCACCGATATCCAGATCAAGATGGCCCAGGGCGCCAAGCCGGGCGAGGGCGGTCAGCTGCCCGCGCACAAGGTGTATCCGTGGGTGGCCGAAGTGCGGCATTCGACACCGGGCGTCGGCCTGATCTCGCCGCCGCCGCACCACGACATCTACTCGATCGAGGACCTGGCGCAGCTCATCCACGATCTGAAGAACGCGAACCCGCAGGCGCGGATTCACGTGAAACTCGTCGCGGAGCCCGGCGTGGGCACCGTCGCGGCGGGTGTGTCCAAGGCGCACGCCGACGTGGTGCTGATCTCCGGCCACGACGGCGGTACCGGCGCGTCGCCGCTGACCTCGCTCAAGCACGCGGGCGGTCCCTGGGAGCTCGGCCTGGCCGAAACCCAGCAGACACTGCTGCTCAACGGTCTGCGCGACCGGATCGTGGTGCAGGTCGACGGCCAGATGAAGACCGGTCGCGACGTTATGATCGCCGCGTTGCTCGGTGCCGAGGAATACGGTTTCGCGACCGCTCCGCTGGTGGTGTCCGGCTGCATCATGATGCGGGTCTGTCACCTGGACACCTGCCCGGTGGGCGTGGCCACGCAGAACCCGATTCTGCGACAGCGGTTCACCGGTAAGCCGGAATTCGTCGAGAACTTCTTCGTGTTCATCGCCGAAGAGGTCCGGGAACTGTTGGCCCGGCTGGGCTTCCGCACCCTGGACGAGGCTATCGGCCGGGTCGATCTGCTCGACACCACCAAGGCCAAACAGCACTGGAAGGCGAGCAAACTGGATCTGTCGCCAATCCTCGACGATGTCGAGACGGCGTTCATGTACCAGGACCGCCGCTGCACCAAGAAGCAGGACCACGGGTTGGACCGGGCGCTGGACAACGAGCTCATCGCGCAGAGCCGCGACGCGCTCGAATTCGGCAAGCCGGTGAAGATCGAAACCAAGATCACGAACGTGAACCGGACGGTCGGCACCATGCTCGGCCACGAGGTGACCAAGCTCTACGGCGGTGCCGGCCTGCCCGACGACACCATCGACATCACCTTCACCGGTTCCGCGGGCAACAGCTTCGGCGCGTTCGTCCCGGCGGGTATCACCCTGCGGGTGCGCGGCGATGCGAACGACTATGTCGGCAAGGGGCTTTCGGGTGGCCACCTGGTGGTGCGCCCGGCGCCGAACGCGCCGGCGGATTTCGCCGCGGAGCGCAACATCATCGCGGGCAACGTGATCCTGTTCGGCGCGACCAGCGGCAAGGCGTTCATCAGCGGTGTGGTCGGAGAACGGTTCGCGGTCCGCAACTCGGGCGCCGTCGCGGTGGTCGAGGGCGTGGGTGACCACGGCTGCGAGTACATGACCGGCGGTCGGGTCGTCATCCTCGGTGAGAGCGGACGCAACTTCGGCGCCGGTATGTCCGGCGGTATCGCGTTCGTCTACGACCCCGACGGTGTGTTCCCGGCCCAGGTCAACCCCGAACAGGGCGATGCCATCGAACCGCTGTCCGGGGACGACTTCGGCTGGTTGCACGACATCGTCACCGAGCATCGCGACCAGACCGCGTCGACTGTCGCCGAGCGGATTCTGAGTGACTGGTCGCAGCAGGTGAACCACTTCGTGAAAGTTATGCCACGCGAGTACAAGAAGGTACTTCTCGCTATCTCCGAAGCTGAGAAGAGTGGCAAGGACGTCGACGAGGCGATCATGGAGGCCGCTCGTGGGTGACACCCAAGGATTTCTGAAATACACACAGCGGGAGCTGCCCGCCCGCCGCCCGGTGCCGCTGCGCCTGATGGACTGGAAAGAGGTCTACGAGCAGGGTTTCCCGCACGAGACCCTGCAGCGTCAGGCCAGTCGGTGCATGGACTGCGGTATCCCGTTCTGCCACAACGGGTGCCCGCTGGGCAACCTCATCCCGGAGTGGAACGACCTGGTCTACTCCGACCGCTGGCGCGATTCCATCGACCGGCTGCACGCGACCAACAACTTCCCGGAATTCACCGGGCGGCTGTGCCCGGCGCCGTGCGAGGCGTCCTGTGTACTCGGTATCAACCAGGATCCGGTGACCATCAAACAGGTCGAGGTCGAGATCATCGAGAACGCCTTCGACGAGGGCTGGGTCGCGCCGGTGTACCCGACCCGGCTGACCGGTAAGAAGATCGCCGTCGTCGGCTCCGGGCCGGCGGGTCTGGCCGCCGCACAGCAGTTGACCCGTGCCGGGCACACCGTGACCGTGTTCGAGCGGGCCGACCGATTCGGCGGGCTGCTGCGCTACGGCATTCCAGAATTCAAGATGGAGAAGCGCTTCATCGACCGCCGGCTGGCGCAGATGGAGGCCGAGGGCACCATCTTCAAGACCGGGGTGAACGTCGGTGTCGACATCACCGCCGAGGAGTTGCGCGAACAGTTCGACGCGGTCGTGCTGGCCGGTGGCGCCACCCAGGCCCGGGATCTGCCGATCCCCGGCCGTGACCTGGACGGTATCCACCAGGCCATGGAGTACCTGCCGTGGTCCAACCGGGTGCAGCACGGAGATCCGGTCACCGATGCCGAGGGGCTGCCGCCGATCCACGCGCGCGGTAAGAAGGTCGTCATCATCGGCGGTGGCGACACCGGCGCCGACTGCCTGGGCACCGCGCACCGCCAGGGCGCGGCCGGCGTGCACCAGTTCGAGATCATGCCGCGTCCGCCGGCCGAGCGCGCCGGCTCCACCCCGTGGCCGACCTACCCGCTGATGTATCGCGTGTCCTCGGCGCACGAAGAGGGCGGCGAGCGGGTGTTCTCGGTGAACACCGCGCGGTTCGTCGGCGCGGACGGCAAGGTCACCGGCCTGGAGGCGCACGAGGTGACGATGGTCAACGGCCGCTTCGAGAAGGTGGAGGGCACCGACT
Organism: Nocardia brevicatena NBRC 12119; assembly: GCF_000308495.1. Lineage (GTDB taxonomy): Bacteria > Actinomycetota > Actinomycetes > Mycobacteriales > Mycobacteriaceae > Nocardia > Nocardia brevicatena. Next base: position 35,725 of record NZ_BAFU01000001.1, read on the forward strand.
TCACGCTCGAGGCCGATCTGGTGCTGCTGGCGATGGGCTTCGTCGGCCCCGAGAAGCCGGGACTGCTCACCGATCTGGGCGTCGGTTACGACCAACGCGGAAATGTTCAGCGCGACAAGAATTGGGCCACCAATGTGCCCGGTGTTTTCGTCGCCGGCGATATGGGCCGCGGTCAGTCGCTGATCGTCTGGGCCATTGCCGAAGGGCGTGCCGCCGCGTCCGCGGTCGACCGTTATCTGGAAGGCGAGACCGCTTTGCCGTCTCCCATCACCCCCACCATGGTCGCCCAGCGCTGAATTACGCTCGACCAGGGCGCCTGCCGGATTCCTTCCGGCAGGCGCCTTTTATATGACCGAAACAGGACGCGCTGGTCTCTTGGATGGCGCGCCGGGGCGGGGGGCCTTATTGTTATCTCCCGGAGTGGTCCGGAAATACGGATGTGAACGGCGCAGTTCTCGATGTATCCGTCGGGTCACGGACGTGGCGATATCGGGGTGCCTCCCAGTAGAGGCAATAGGGAACTGGAGCGGTATGCAGTTGAAAAAGATTGCCGCGGCTTTGGGTGCGTGTGCGACGGTCGCATCCGGACTGGTATTCGGCAGCGGCGCGGCGTCGGCGGCGCCCGGCTGCCCCGGTCTGTATGTGGTGGCGATCCCGGGCACCTGGGAAACCGGCCACGATCGGACGCCGCAGCCCGGCATGCTGGCCGGGGTCACTCGTGGCCTGCCGTCCTCGGCGAAGGTCGATTATGTGACCTACGCGGCGACCGCTTTCCCTTGGGAGGGCGATGTCTACGGCAGGTCCAAGAAGGAGGCCGTGGACAATGCGCGCGGTATGGTCTCGGCCATGGCACAGCGCTGCGGGGCGACCAAGATCGCCCTGGTCGGCTACAGCCAGGGGGCCGACGCCGCCGGTGATCTCGCCGCCGAAATCGGTACCGGGCTCGGTGTCGTTCCTCCCGACCGGGTCGCCGGTGTGGGGCTCATCTCCGATCCGCGTCGCTCGCCGACCGATGTCCAGGTCGGCCCGCCCGCTCCCGGCGCCGGGGCCAGCGGTCCGCGGGTCGGCGGTTTCGGCTGGGTCAGCGACCGTGTCCGGACCGTCTGCGCCGTGGACGACCTCTACTGCTCGACGGCCACCGATGATTTCGTCACCCGCTTCGCCGGTTTTCTCGTACAGGCCTCCGACGCCAATCCGGCGAACCTGTGGCGCTATCAGCTGGAGGCGGCGGCAATCGTCAACGATCTGATGACGCACGGCGGGGTGCTGACGCTGAATCAGCAGCTCAGTGAGAACGCGAACGAACAGCGGGCCAAGGACCTGGAGCAGTTCTACAAGTCCCAGGCCCACAACGGCTACAGCAGTTATCGGGTGGGTGGCGGTCAGACCGCTATTTCCTGGATGCACAACTGGATCGCCGGTATGGCCTGATCCGAAACCGCGGATCTCCCGACCCGAACGGCCACCCGACCCGCTATAGGGTCGGGTGGCCGTTTGTCTGCCGAGGGGTATCGGTGGCCCGAGCCGGAACTCGGTATCGCGTTCAGGAACGCGAGGCGATATTGCGGGGCAACAAATCCCAGACATGACCGTTCTCGTTCACCGTTGCCGCGGTACGTCGACCGGTCCGGGAGAACAGGATTCGGGTGATCGAGCAGTAGTCGATCGGAAAGGTCAGCGGGCGGGCGAGACCGAGCAATTCCTGCAGAGTGACATTGATGACCCCGCCGTGGGTGAAGGCAACCACGGTATCGGCCGGATCGGTGGTCGAGGCGATCTCGGTTATCGCATCGTGTACCCGCATGCGGAACGCGTCCGCGTCGATCTGCGTGGGCAGGAAACCGGCCTTGATCCGATCGTAGGATTCCCGGAAGTCGGCCTTGGCATCCTCGATCGGTATGTAGAACGGGAGATCCCGGTCGTATTCGGCCAGATCCTCGACGATATCGATGGTCGATCCCAGCTTCGCGGCCATCGGTGCGGCCGTTTCCCGGGCACGCCGTTGCGGGCTGCTGATCACCCGGCCGATCCGATGGTGGCTCAGCGCGGTCGGCACCCGCTCGGCCTGTTCCACCCCGATCGGAGCCAGTGCCGGATCGGCGGCCGGCGTCGTTCCCGACGGGGACGGTCCCGCGTCATCGGGCAGCGGCGCTCCCGATTCGATAGCGGCCTGCTCGATCCGCTGGGGCTGCGCATGACGAACGAGTATCAACTGCACTCGATTACTCTGCCCCATCCCGCCGACAGGTCACCATCCGGGCGCCGACGGGCGCCGCGGGGAATATCGGCGTGTGCTCCGGGGCGGCCCCGAATGCGAGCCGGACAGCAGTCGGCCCGGCTCGCGGGGGTATGCGAGCCGGGCGGTTCGGCGTGTTTTCGCTTCGGCGGTCGGTGTTACCGGGGCGGTGGATACTGACCGCCGCCCTGCGGGGGATAGGGGTTGTTCGGGTCCTGGGGGTAGCCGCCCTGCGGAGGGTAAGGGTTGTTGGGGTCCTGGGGGTAGCCGCCCTGCGGAGGGTAGGGCTGTTGCGAGAATTGGCCGGGAGGCTGCCGATTGTCGTTCTTCTTCCGCCTCATCAGGAAGATCACGCCGACGATCAGGAGGACGACGACCACGCAACAGATCAGGCCGAATAGCCCGAAGCCGCCACGACCCTTACTCCTACTCCGTTTACGGGCCTCGTATTCCAGCGCGGATGTCAGAACATCCGGACTCGCCCAGGTCGAATGGTCCAGCAGGCTCGCATTGGTGAGCAGGTCAAGATGGTGCAAAGGAAACCCCGATCTCGATGATGTCCGGGCGCCTCCTCCTGCGCGCCGGATCGCTCCCACCTTACTGGCGTCGCCACGGCGGTGGAACCATTTCCGGCACTCTCTGGATTCAGCGTGGTTTTACCAGTGGAAATGGGAGAGTTTCGCGGATGCTGCGGCCGGTGATCAGCATGACGAGTCGGTCCACGCCCATCCCGAGCCCACCGGTCGGCGGCATAGCGTGCTCGAGTGCCAGCAGGAAGTCCTCGTCGAGTTCCATCGCATCCGGGTCGCCGTGGGCCGCGAGCATCGACTGCTCGATGAGCCTGCGCCGTTGTTCCACCGGGTCGGTGAGCTCGCTGTAGGCGGTGCCGAGTTCTACGCCCCACGCGACCAGATCCCAGCGCTCGGTGACGCCGGGAACGCTGCGATGCTGCCTGGTCAGCGGCGACACCGAGGTGGGGAAATCGATGTAGAAGGTCGGTTCCTCGGTGCGTGACTCGACCAGGTGCTCGTACATCTCCAGCACCACCTGGCCGGCATCCCAGCCGTGTTGGTAGGGCACCTCGGCCTTGTCGCACAGCGCGCGTAATTCATCCACCGGCGTCGCCGGGGTGATCTCGGCGTCGATCGCCTCGGACACCGCGCCGTGCACCGTCTTCACCCGCCACTCACCAGAGATGTCCACCTCCTCGAACGCGCCGTCGCTGCCCGGTCGCAACACCACCATCGCACCGTTTGCCGCGATCGCGGCGTTCTGGATGAGCCGACGGCAGGTGTGCATCATGCGCTCGTAATCGCTGTGCGCCTCATACGCCTCGAGAATGGTGAATTCGGGATTATGGCTGTAGTCGACGCCCTCGTTGCGGAAGGTCCGTCCGATCTCGAACACTTTTTCCATACCGCCCACGCACAGGCGCTTGAGATATAACTCCGGCGCTATACGCAGACAGAGGTCGAGATCGTAGGCATTGATATGGGTGGCGAATGGCGCCGCGTTCGCGCCGCCGTGCACCTGTTGCAGGATCGGCGTCTCCACCTCCAGATATCCCAGCGAGTTCAGTGAGTCGCGCAGCGAACGCAGCACGGCACTGCGCTTGGCCAGCACCTCCCGGATCTCGGTATTGATCGCCATGTCGATGTAGCGCTGCCGCACTCTGGCCTCGGGATCGGCCAATCCCTTCCATTTGTCCGGCAGCGGATGCAGGCATTTGCCCAGCATCCGCCAATCCGCCGCGAGCAGCGACAGTTCACCGCGCCTGCTGTGCCCGATCCGGCCGCTCACTTCGATCAGGTCGCCGAGATCGAAGAACTCGCCGAATCCGGCGCTGTGCTCGGCCCCGACCCGGTCGCGATCGATGAGCAGCTGGATGTCGCCGGTCCAGTCGCGAACCAGCGCGAAGACCACGCCACCGTGGTCGCGGATGCGCAGCAGCCGGCCGCAGATCCGGACCGTGGTGCCGCGCGGGGAACGCCGCGCCTCGGCAATGGTGTGCGTCGGCGGGTAGGCGACCGGGTAGGGGTCGATCTCCGCGGCGGTGAGGCGCGCGAGCTTGTCCATGCGCACCTTGACCTGCTCCGGCCTGCGTGGTCCCTGCGTTTCGTCCGCCACGTCGGTGAGGTCGTCGGACGCGCTGCCGTCGGCGTGCAACCCCGTGACGGTCGCGGGCACCGCTGTGTGCACACCGGTGTGGGTCACCATATCCGGCTCCTTGCCGAACCGCGGCAGGAAGCCTTCGGCCAGCGCGCCGGCCACCGCGACCCGTAGCAGCTGCCTGCGATCTTCGAACAGAAAGAACCGGGGTACCCAGCGCGGCTGGTATTTCACGTTCGAGCGATACAGCGCCTCGAGCTGCCACCAGCGGGAGAAGAACAGCAGTACGCCGCGCCATAGCCGCAGCACGGGACCGGCCCCGATCCGACCGCCTTCCTCGAATACCGAGCGGAAGACCGCGAAGTTCAACGACACCTTGGTGATGCCGTACAGTTCGGAGTTCAGTGCGAGCTGGGAGATCATCAGCTCCATCACGCCGTTCGGGCCACCTGGGTCGCGGCGCATCAGATCCAACGACACGCCGGTGCGGCCCCACGGAACCAGCGACAGCATGCCCAGTACCCCGCCCTGTGAGTCGACCGCCTCGACCAGCAGGCAGTCCGCGTCCAGCGGATCGCCCAACCTGCCGAGTGCCATGGAGAACCCGCGCTCGGTCTCGGTAGTGCGCCAGTTGTCGGCACGGGCGCTGATCCAGGGGAACTCCTCGGCCGGGATATCGCGGTGCCTGCGAATACGTACGACGACACCGTGCGCACGCAGCCGGTTCGCGGCCTGGCGCATCGGTTTCATCTCGGCCCCGGCCAGTGAGAAATTCCTGGTGTCCAGGATGGCTTCGTCGCCGAGGCGCAACACCGAAAGGCCTGCCCGCCGATACGCCGTCGCGCCGAGCTCGCTCGCGCCCATCACCGCCGGAGCCCAGCCGAATCGGTCGGCCAGACGCAGCCACGCGTCAATAGCCTGCGGCCACGCCTCTCTGATGCCGATCGGGTCGCCGCTGGCCAAGCAGACACCCAGCTCGACACGATAGGTGACCGCCGCTTTGCCGCTGGGCGCGAACACCACCGCCTTGTCCCGCCGAGTGGCGAAGTAACCGAGTGAATCCTCCACGTCGGAACGCTTCAGCAAGCCCCGGATCGCCGACTCGTCGGTGCGAGTCATCGCGTTTGCCGCCCGCTGCGAGCGCAGCAGAATGACGACCGCCGTGAGCAGTGCGATGGCGCCGAACAGGCCGAGCATGAGGTTGATGAACGGGCGCGGCTGCCCATCGAAGTGCTCGTTGTCCGCCAGTACCGCCGCGGTCACGCGGTAGAGCGCCCAAGCGGGTCGCTGCACTCCTGGCGGTAGCGTGCCGGGAAACAACTCCACCAATCCCCAGCCCAGCAGTGCGCTGAGTGCCAGGCCGCCGACCAGCACGCCGGCCGCTTCCCACCCCGCACCGCGGCGCACCTTCGTGTAGAACTCCGGCCAGGCCGCGACGAGGACGACGAGCACCAGCAGATGCACCACCAAGGCGACCAGCGCGTGCATATCGGCGCGATGGGTGAAGGTGACGACGTTGACCACCGTGTAGACCCCGATATAGCCCAGCAGCAACCACCAGGCGATTCGTTTGCGGCTGGTGATCGCACCTGCGAGCAGGCCGACGACCAGCGCCCACATCAGGTTGGTGTCCGGCGCGTCGAAGTAATAGCTATCGATATAGTGACGCGGCACTCGTGTCAGGAAACGTAATGTCGGAGACAGACTCCACAGGAAGCACAGCACCGCGAACACGCCGAGCGCTAATCCCGCGATATGCGGCACTTCCGAAAATCGCCCGTGTCCCCTATGCGGAATCGGCGGTGTCGGTCTCTCCGACGGCGCCTTGGCGTCGAGGTGTTGCTGAGCTTGCGTGGACATCACGAGACCAGTCTGTACACAGGGGTGTCGGATATGCCACGCCTACGATGCGGCGTGTTCGCGGTTCGTATTCACCGCTACTTCGTCGCCGTTGCCGAAGGTCGCGGCCCGGTCACCGTAAACGGAGGGGCCGGAGTTTTCCCCGGGTGTCCTGCGGGGAGCGATGGCGCGGGGCGATGTGAATTCGGTGCGTGCGGGGTGGGTCTGCCCGAGTACGCGCGGCGCGTCCGGACGCGGCACATGGCCGCTCCGGGATCGCCGGCGGGATGGGGCGGTGTTCGGTGGGTCCGGATAGAGGAGTATGTATTTACCCCATGTCAGAACCAGTCGATGTGCTGATCGATGACGAAATCATCCGGCTCGGCCAATTTCTGAAACTGGCCAATCTGATCGACTCCGGATCGGAGGCCAAAACGGTGATCGCCGCGGGACTGGTGCGGGTGAACGAGGAGGTCGAGTTGCGGCGTGGGCGGCAGCTACAGGTGGGTGATGTGGTTGCCCTGGCCGGTCACAAGGCACGGGTCACCGCTGGATAACGAAAAGCCCGGCGCGCGGTGGCGCCGGGCTTTTCGGGTTCCCACGGGCAGGTCGGGGTTCAGCCCTGCGCGCGTACCACTATGCCGTCGTGGTCGCTGTAGAGCATCTCGCCCGGTACGAAGGTGACCCCGCCGAATTCGACGGGTACATCCTTTTCTCCGGAGCCGGTCTGGGTACTTTTGCGCGGATTGGTGCCCAGGGCCTTGATACCGATGTCCAGCGTGCGCAGGATGGCGGAGTCGCGTACCGCGCCGTTGACCACGACCCCGGCCCAGCCGTTGTCCACGCCGCGGCCGGCGATGATATCGCCCACCAGCGCGGTGTGCACACTGGCGTCACCGTCGACCACCAGGACCTTGCCTTCGCCCGGTTCACTCAACGTCTGCTTGACCAGCAGGTTGTCCTGGAAGCAGCGGATGGTGGTGATCCGGCCGGCGAAAACCGCCCGGCCGCCGAATTGGATGAACTGGGTATCGCAACTGCGGATGTCCGGGCCGATCTCGTCGGCCAGATCCGCTGTCGCCACATCATGCGCTGATTCGGTCACATACCGGATTGTGCCGCCCCGCCGGGCCGGGTGTCCGGCCGGCCCGGGCGACAATCGAGTTATCGCAATATGCTATCCGTGCCGGTAGTGCAGGTTGTACAGCTGTCGGTCACGGTCGGAGACCTTGCCGTGGTCGACCAGTTCGGGGTCGAGTCCGTGCTGGACCAACCGGAACCGCCGCCACACATAGCTCAGCGCGACCGTGAAGATGACCAGCGGGATGATCATCATCACAATGAGTCCCAGCTTGAGTGTCATCGGCCCGGGGAACAGCAGGATCAGCGCGAACAACGGAATGATCGGCCCGACGAAGCGAACGAGGTACCGTTCCATGGCCCCGTGGTCGACGAGGTCGTGGACCACCCACTCGTGCAGTTCCGCGGGAAGTTCGCGGCCCACATCATAGGCGATCCGTTGCTTGATAGTGGGCTTTTTCATAGCTATAGGCTATTCCGGTAGTGTGCGTCATACCAGGGTCGATTACGACTCCGACCAGCGGTTCGTGGTCAGATCCGGCCGGATCGACGCTCGCGGGCAAGTCGCTCGGCCGCGCTGCGCGGGCGAGCCGATGGGCACTCAAGCGGTGACCGCCAAAGACGCCGCCAACCCGAACGCCGGTGCCATCACCACCAACTCCAACACCGCCCGGTGCAGTGACGCCTCGGCGTTCATCCGGTGCCCGGCGGCCCGCGCCACCCAGGTGCGCCGCCACCACCAGCCCAGTACCGACAGGATCGCCAAGATCAAGGTTTTCGCCAGTAGGATTCGCCCGTATCCGGTGCTCACGAGCGGTTCGATACCGCCGACCCGCACCAGGCCGTTGACCAGTCCGGTTGCCGCGATCACCGGCACCAGGGGCAGTGCGACCGCCGAATACCGGGGCAGGGTCACGGCCCATTCGCCACGGCCGCGTACCACCAGCGCCAACCCGATCAACAGGCCGAACCAGACGGCCGCCGCCAGCGTATGGACCGCGGCGAGGACAGACCCCAATGGCTGCTGCGACATATGTCCGGTGATGGGCCGCAGCGCCAGGGGCACCGCGGCGAAGACCAACACCAGGTCGGGCGCGGCGTGATCCGGTCGCCGGAAGGCGAACGCCGCATACCCGGCGATAGCGGCGGTGGCCACCAGGATGACTACTCCCACCTGGCCACCGCTGATTTCCCCCAGGTAGGTACCGAAGTCGTCGGCGCCCAACGCGGTCGGCACCACGCCCACCACATCGGCCGCCTCGAATACCAGCACCGTGAACTCGGCGCCACACCAGAGGCCGGCCAACACGGCGAGCAGCCGCCAGGGCACTCGGAGCCGGTCGTGCAGCCGGGGCAGTGCGGCCAGGCCGAGCACCGCGGCGCCGATTCCGTCGGCACCGAACCGAACGGCGGCCGCCCCGGTGACCGTGGTCAGTGCCCAGGCGAGCACTACTCCGAGCAGACCCGACGGCACGATCAGCAGCAATGCGGTCGGACGATCGTGCCATCGGGTGGTGGTGCCGATCACCGGTTCGACTTGCCCTTACCACCGAGCAGTTTGGTTCCGAACAGGGCGAAGGCCAGCCCGGCGCCGAACAGCACCACGACGCCGACCACATACACCCAGGCCGGGATACCGCCGGATCCGTCGCCGCCTTTCTCCGCGCCCGCCTTGGGGCCGGGCGTGCCCTTGCCCGGGGTGCTCAGGGTGAAGGTGCGCTCACCCTTGACCACATGTCCGTCCGCCGAGGTCACGCGGTAGGCCACCCGGTAGACTCCGGCCGGACCGAGCTCCCCGACCGGGACGCTGATCATTTTGCCCTCGACGACCGGGACGCCCTTCGACCACAGGTTCCCGTCCGGCCCGACGACGGTCATGGCCGGAAAGTTCGGCTGCAGGGGTTCGTTGAAGGTGATCGTCACCCGTGCCGGACCGCTGTCCACGGTGGCGCCGTCCTCCGGTGAGCTGCCGACCACCGTGGAATGCGCCGCGGCCGGACCGGCGGCCGGACCCACCGCGAGAAACAGCGCAGCGGTGACGAAGGCGAACAGCACGGCGAGAGACCGCGGGGTGGATGCGGGCAGAGCGAGCGTCCGGGTGCGGTAGCGGTTCATCGGCGTCCCCGAATCATCGAGCCGACCCCGAGTCCGAGGCCGAGCACCCCCACCGCCAGCCCGGCACCGCCGAGCCAACGGGCTGTGGTGTCGGTACCCGTGTCGCCGGACGCCGCGGCCGTATTCGTGTTCTCGCCGTGATGTCCGGTATTCGCACCGGCGGCGAGAATGAGCGAGGGGGCCGGGTGGGATGCCGAACCGTCCTCATCGGCCTGAGCCCATCGCACGACCTTGCCGTCGCTATAGGTCTGAGTGGCCGGGAAGCTCACGGTCTCCTGCTGCGGCAGCGGGCCGAGCGTCACCGCGAAACGTTGGAACTGTCCGGGCGCGATACCCGGGTTCCCCGCCGCGGTCTTCCAGATAATCGCGGTGACCTGGGATTTGTCATTGCGCTCCACCTCGGCCGTCCAGCCCGGCAGCGGCTCGGTGAGGGCCACCTGCAGTTGCGGGACGGCGACGGTGACCGCGGTGGTGTCCGCTGTCTCGGATTCGGTGGGCACCCGGAAGGTCGCGATGGTCATCTGCCCCTGTGCCGCGTCCGGGGCATCGACGGTGACATGCGCGGCGGCGGGTCCGGCGCCGAGTACGGCCAGGCCCGTGCCCAGCGCCGCGGCGGCGGTCCACCGAGCCAGGGCATGCGGAATCGGACTGTGCATGAACTGATCGCTTTCTCTCCGAAGGGAATGGTCAAGGGGCGCGGAGGCGCACCGGTGGTGCGCGCGGTCCACAGGACCCGTTCGGAGAGAGGCGAAGCGGTGCTGCGGGGTATCCGCGGCATGCGCGGTGTTCCTCGCCGGGTGGTGGTGTCGGCGCGGTGAGAAGTATGCGCAGCACCCGGGAGAGCAGCCGGTACAGCCGTTCCGCGGCGGCGATGGCGGCGGCGCACAGCAGGGTCGCGAGCATATGCACGATCGCCGGGCGGACGGGTGACGGCCGACCACCGAACGACATGCCGTCGAATACGACGGTGCCGGCAAGCCGGTGGTCCGCCGCGGAAGCGTGACCGATCAGCCCGGTCAGTGCGATGTGTCCGACGAGCTGACCCACGGCCAGGGGGGCGAGCAGCGCGAAGAATGTTGTCGAACCGGATCCGCCGCGGCCGCGCCACGACAGATCACGTTCGAGCGCCACGGAATCGATCGATCCGGCGGCGAATCCCGTGAGTGCCGCCGCCAGGATCAAGAGCGCGGCACCGGCGGTGGAAGGGTAGCCGCCGCCGGATATACCGTGCGCGGCGAGGGCCGCTGCACCCGTCGCCGCGCCGACCGCGCAACCGCGGGGCGGACAGCCGGTCGACCGGGTGGGCACGGCGTGGTGTCGGGCGGATCAGGATACGCCGAGACGGGCCAGCACATCGGCTTCGATGGCGGCCAGTTCGGTATCGACGGAGGCGTGCACCGCCCGGCGGCGCGTCGGGGGCAACTGCTCGGCAGTGCGGATCGCCGTGGACAGCGAGTCGAGGCGCTCACGGGTCGCAGCGACGAACCGCTGTGCCCCGTCGGCGTCCTTGTCACCCGAGGTGACCTTGTCCAGTGCCGATTCGGCATTGGCGATACGCGCCTTCAGCCGACCACCGTGACCGGTGAAATCGCCGAGCCGGTCCATACCGACCCCGAGCTGTGCGGCGCGTCGGGCGTCGAGCTGCCCGCGCAGGTAGGTGGCGCCACGGTAGGCCAGCGGCGCGAGCACGGGTATCAACACCCGCGCTACACCGAGGTATTTCTTGACCTGTCCCGGACCGAACGGATCGCGTTCGGCCTTGGCGGCAAGCTTGAGCGCGGCCTTCTCCTCCGCCTGCAGCGTCGCGATCTGGGCCTTGGCGACCTTGCGCTGGGTGCGGGTCTGGGCCCGGTGGCGTCTGCGGTCGTTCTTCGCGCTCAATTTGGCTTCCAGCGCGGCCTTGTGCTTGAGGGCTTTCGCCTCGGCCCGGCGGCTCGGCCGCCGCTTGCGCTTGAACAACCCCATCGAAGGCCTCCGTCATGCTGGTTCGCCACGGCGATACGACGCGGGAACGACGTCGTCCGCCCATGTCACACGGTCTGTCGACACCCTATCGGGTCGACCGTCGCTCCTGCGAGTGGTGGGTTTGCACGCGGGTGCGGGCGGGTGGGCGATATGTGCGATTCGCGGAAGTGTCGGGGGGAGGGACCATACTGCATAGGTGCAGCCGGGCAGTGCCGACCGCAAAGGTCACGAGGATTTCGACCGTGGGGGTCGTATGGACGCCAACGGTGCCGTGCGGGAAAACGGCGTTCGCGTCGGTGGGGAAGGCGGCGATATTTCCGGCTCCGATCCCGTCGCGCGTCGTGGTTTGAGGCCGGTGTTCCTCGACGCCCGTGGGCTGATCGGCTGTCGGCATCGGCTCGGATTGGATGCGGCGTATCCGGAGATACTGACCACGGCCCGGGAGGACCCGGGTGTCCAGCAGCGCCGCGTCGCCGCCGCGGAGCATCGCGCCCGCGTGCGCGACGCTTTGGTGGGGGCCGATCCGGAGAGCTGGGCGGTCATCGATCCGACATTGCCCGCGAGCGCGCGGGCGGAGGCCACCGTGCGGGCCTGCGCCGCCGGGGTGTCGCGGATCTGGGGCGGGTTGTTGCCGCAGGAATCCGATACCGGTAGGCGCGGCGGCGCGGAGATTCTGCTGCGCGATCTGGGCCGGGGCGGATATATCCCGGTGATCGTGGTCAATCACAAGGTGACCGACCCCCGCCGCCCGGAACCGGCCGACTTCCATCCGACGACCTCCGACCTCTACCGCTGGGACCCGCGGCCCGATCCGCACCGCAAACTGCGCCAGCAGCCGCGCAACCAACAGCGTCTGGCCCATTTGTACCGCATGTTGCAGCGGCACGGTCTGGCGAGCCCGGCGGTGGTGGGCGGGGTGATCGGCTACCACTTCGACCGGATCCTGGTGCACGATCTCACCGCGGTCCTGGACGACTACGATCGCCGTTACGCGGACCGGATCGCGGTATTGCGCGGTGAGCTGCCGACGGTGCCGTCCAAGGTGCCCGAATGCCGGCAGTGTCCCTGGTGGACCCGCGGTGAATCCGGCGGTTGCCAGGGGTGGCTGACCGCGCGGCGCGATATCAGTGTGGTGGCGCCCGGCTCGCGTGCCGAGGTGTTGCGCGCGCACGGTGTCCGGACCGTCGACGAGCTCGCCGCCTGGTCGGGGCCCGAACCCGACGACTGGCAGTACGGTCCGTTCGACGAGGCCGTGGTCACCGCGCGGGCCTGGATCGCGGGTGCGCCGCTGGTCCGCCGATTCGACCGGGTGCGGGTGCGCCGCGCCGATGTCGAGGTGGATGTCGACCTGGAGAGCTACCAGGAAGAAGGCGCCTATCTGTGGGGGACCCTGCTCGATGGGCGGTACCGTCCGTTCGTCACCTGGGACCCGCTCCCCACCGAGGACGAGGGCCGTTCCTTCGGCGAGTTCTGGACCTGGCTGATGCGGGTGCGCGCGGCCGCCGCCGCGGCCGGGAAGACCTTCGCCGCCTACTGCTACTCCCGCACCGCCGAGGACAAATGGCTCTTCGAATCGGCCCGCCGGTTCGCCGGACGCCCCGGTGTTCCCACGGTCGAACAGGTCACGGAGTTCGTGAACTCGCCGCAGTGGGTGGATATGTTTCAGGCGGTGACCGACCAGTTCATCTGCCCGAGCGGTAAGGGGCTGAAGAAGATCGCCCCGGTCGCCGGTTTCGCCTGGCGCGATCCGGAGGCCAACGGGGAGGCGTCGATGAACTGGTATCGGCGCGCGGTCGGCTACGACGGTGCACCCGATCTCACCCAGCGTGTCCGGCTGCTGGAATACAACGAGGACGATGTGCGCGCCACCGCCACGCTGCGGGAGTGGATGGCCCCCCGGACCCCCGGTGAACACTGTGCCGAGCGTGAGGTGCCCGCCTTGGCCGATTTCACACACTCGGGCGGCGAGATTCTGTCCCCGGCGGAGTCGTAATATTTCGACGTGACCGATCACGTCGAACACCTCGAGTTTCAAGCCGAGACCCATCAGCTGCTCGAGCTGATGATCCACTCGGTCTATTCCAACAAAGACACCTTCCTGAGGGAGCTGATCTCCAATGCTTCCGACGCGCTGGACAGGCTGCGGCTGGAGTCCTACCGGGACAAGGATCTGCACGTCGACACCACCGACCTGCATATCGAGTTGGAGGTCGACAAGAACCAGCGGACCCTGACGGTCAAGGACAACGGTATCGGCATGTCACGTGCCGAAGTGGTAGATCTCATCGGCACCCTGGCCAAATCCGGAACCGCCGAGGTCCGCAAAAAACTGAACGAGGCCAAGTCCGAGGCGGCGACCGAGGAATTGATCGGCCAGTTCGGTATCGGCTTCTACTCGGCATTCATGGTGGCGGACAAGGTCACGCTGACCACCCGCCATGCCGGTGAGACCGCGGGCACCCGCTGGGAGTCCACCGCGGGCAGCTCCGGCTACACCATCGAAACCCTCGAGGAGGCCCCGCAGGGTACGGCGGTATCGCTGCATCTCAAACCGGCGGATACCGAGGATCATCTCTTCGACTACACCCAGGAGTGGAAGCTCCGCGAGATCGTCAAGAAATACTCCGATTTCATCGCCTGGCCGATCCGTATGAAGGTGGAGCGGACCGTCACCGAGGGGGAGGGCGAGGATAAACAGGAGAAGACGGTCACCGAGGAACAGACCCTCAACTCTATGAAGGCGTTGTGGACCCGTCCCCGCGGCGAGGTCTCCGACGACGAATACAAGGAGTTCTACAAGCACATCTCGCACGCCTGGGACGATCCGCTGGAGATCATCCCGCTCAAGGCCGAGGGCACCTTCGAATACCAGGCGCTGCTGTTTCTGCCGTCGCAGGCGCCGTTCGACCTGTTCACCCGTGAGCACAAGCGTGGGGTTCAGCTCTACGTCAAGCGGGTGTTCATCATGGACAACTGCGAAGAGCTGATGCCGGAATATCTGCGGTTCGTCAAGGGTGTGGTGGACGCGCAGGACCTGTCGCTGAACGTCTCGCGCGAGATCCTGCAGCAGGACCGGCAGATCCAGATGATCCGCAAGCGTCTGGTCAAGAAGGTGCTGTCCACCGTCAAGGACATGCAGACGGCGTCGCTCGAGGCCGAGAGCACCGAGGACACCGGCGACGACTCGGTGAAAACCGAGCAGGACAAGTACCAGGTCTTCTGGCGGGAGTTCGGCCGCGTCCTCAAGGAGGGTCTGCTGTCGGACTTCGACAACCGCGAGACCATTCTGCAGGTGTCGTCGTTCGCGTCCACGCACTCCGAGACCGAGCCGACCACGCTCGCCCAGTATGTGGAGCGGATGAAGGACGGTCAGGACAAGATCTACTACATGACCGGCGAGTCCCGACAGCAGGTCGAGAGCTCACCGCATATGGAGGCCTTCAAGGCCAAGGGTCTCGAGGTGCTGGTCCTGACCGACCCGGTCGACGAGATGTGGGTCGGCTCGGTGACGGAATTCGACGGCAAACAGTTCCAGTCCATCGCCAAGGGCGAAGTGGACCTGGAGACCGAGGAAGAGAAGAAGGAATCCGAACAGCTGCGGGAGCAGCAGGACAAGGAGTTCGCCGAACTGCTGTCCTGGTTGGGGAAGACGCTCGAGGAGAACGTCAAGGAGGTGCGTCTGACCAACCGGCTCACCACCTCGCCCGCCTGCCTGGTCGGTGATGTCTTCGACTTCACCCCGATGTTGGAGCGGATGTATCGCGCCTCCGGACAGCTCCTGCCGGAGACCAAGCGGATCCTGGAGCTCAACCCGACCCATCCGCTGGTGACCGGGTTGCGCGACGCCTACGACAGCCGAAAGCAGGACGCCGACGCGGGTAAGGTGCCCGAGCTCACCGAAACCGCCGAACTGCTGTTCGGCACGGCGGTGCTGGCCGAGGGCGGGGAGTTGAAGGATCCCGCGCGCTTCGCGCATATCCTCACCGACCGGCTCACTCGCACGCTGTAACCGCCGAGCCGTTCACCCGTGGAGTCCGCGACCCGTTCGAACAGATCGCGGACTCCACGGGACCCGGTCGCCTTGCGTGGCAAAGGCGTTTACCGCTCGTACCGAGCTGCGGTTTGTAATGGCTTCGCCTTTCGGATCGATAGGGCGTCCGGAGCGTGGAAGTCACGCCCCGGACAGGAGATCGAACATGTCGATTTCGACCCTGTGTGCTCACGGTGTGCGTCGGGCATTGGTGCGGATCGCCGCGCCGACGGTCATACTGCTCACACCCGCGGTGCTGCAGGCCCCCGCGTTCGCCGAACCGCCCGATTCGGCGCCGAGTGCACAGCCGGCGCCGAGCACTCGTCCCGAGACTCCGTCGGTGCCGACGCCCGATCCGGAGCCGCCGCGCTCCTGCTCGGGCGTCCGGTCCGACAACGGTGCCGGTTGTCCCGCTCCGAAGCCGGACGACACCTATGGCCCGGATGGTTACGACTCTTTCGGATACGACCGGTGGGGCCGTGACCGCTGGGGGTACGACCGTTCCGGTTACGATCTGCACGGGTTCGATCGGTCCGGGTACGACCGTTTCGGGTATGACCGGTCCGGATTCGACCGCTGGGGGTTCGATCGGTTCGGTTACGACCGCGAGGGCTTTACCGTCCAGGGATGCGGTCGAGACGGTGTGGATCGTCCGGATGCCGACCGACAGGCGTGTGAGAACCGGCGGCGATCCCTTCCGTCGAGTGGTAGCGCCGGTTGATCGGTAGTGCGGACCCGCCGATTTTCGCGGCATGTGGCGGTCGCACAAACGAGGCGTCCGCCCTTCCGGTGGGGGAACCGGAAGGACGCGTCGCGAAATCTCGCGGCAGGAATTACCGCGGCGCCATGCGCAGGGCGCCGTCCATCCGAATGGTTTCGCCGTTCAGATAGTCGTGTTCGACGATGTACTGCGATAGCTGCGCGTATTCATCGGGACGGCCCAGGCGCGAGGGGAACGGCACACCGGCCTCCAGTCCCTTGCGGTACTCCTCGGTGACGCCGGCCAGCATGGGGGTGTCGATGATGCCGGGGGCGATGGTGTTGACCCGGATACCGAACTGTGCCAGGTCACGGGCGGCCGGCACGGTCATACCGTGCACACCGCCCTTGGAGGCCGAGTAGGCGATCTGGCCGATCTGGCCCTCGAACGCGGCGACCGAGGCGGTGTTGATGATGACACCGCGCTGACCGAGGTCGTCGACGGGCTCGGTCTTGGCGATGGCGTCGGCGGCCAGCCGCATGACATTGAAGGTGCCGAGCAGGTTCACGGTGATCACCGTGCGGAACAGCTCCAGGTCGTGCGGGCCGTTCTTGGACAGGATGCGGCCGGCCCAGCCGACACCGGCGCAGTTGACCACGATGCGCAGCGGCGAGCCCGACTCGAGCACCTTGGCGACGGCGGCCCCGACCTCTTCGTGGCTGGTGACATCGGCGGCGAGGAGGGTGACCCCGTCGGGCACATTGTCGCCGGCCCGCTCGATCGACTGCGGTACATCGAGCCCGAAGACAGTGGCGCCCAGTTCAGCGAAGCGCTTGGCGGTGGCGGCGCCCAGCCCGGACGCGCCTCCGGTGATGATGGCGGCGGAACCCGAAATCTCCACGATGGTCCTCTCGTTCGTGACAAGCCAGTTGGCATTACGTCAATTGCACCCTAACCGACCCGGTGGAACGCGGTTCCGTGGCCGGCCTCAGCTCGGTCGAAGCGCAGATGGAGGTACGTCCGACGGACACGGCCGCATATCGGCTCATGACCCGCGCGGAGCGGGCGGGAACCGTTACCGAAGATCATCCGCCCGGCGGGCCGAGATCTCGGCGGGGCTCGCCGATGTGGCAGGCAGTTCGCGCGCCCGATGGCCGAGGATCGCCCACAGCACCGCACCCGCGGCGAGGGGTACGACCAGCGCGATGGCGGCGGCGGGCAGGATTCCGAGGGCCGGCAGGCCGGTGTCGAGGGCGGTGAGTGCGCCGATGAAGAGGAACAGCAGGCCGGAGCCGATACCGATGGCGCGTTCGGGCAGGTGCTTGCCGACCAGGATGCCGATGGCGATGGCGAGCGCGTCGGCGGCCACCATGCCGATGGTGGAACCGAGCCAGACCCCGGCCCATTCCTTCTCGGTGGCCAGCGCCGCGGTGGCGAACATGGTGCGGTCACCGAGTTCGGCCAGCAGGAAGGCCGATACCACCACGAAGAACGGGGCGGCTGTGGTGAACCGGGACGGTGGTGACTGTTCGTCGTCGGGGTCGGCCGTGGCGAGTTCACGCAGCGTCCAGAGCCCGACGGCGAGGAAGGTGAACGCGGCGAGGAATGCGATCGTGCGGGTGGGTAGCGCCGTACCGAGGAAGTGGCCGACCGCTACCGAGATGATATGGACCACCGCGGTGGCCGTGGCGATCCCGCCGAGTACGACCCACCAGCGGTAGCGCAGGGCGAAAGTCAACGCCATCAGTTGGGATTTGTCGCCCAGTTCGGCCAAGAACACGATGCCGATGGCGAGTCCGATAGTGGCATACATGTGGTGGTGCTCCCGTTTTCTTCGGCCGGTCGGCCGGAGATGGGTACGCCTCCGGCCAACAACGTACAGCTGTCTGGCCGAAGGTCTCGCCCACCGAACGCTGTCGGTTCACGCAACCGGACCCTCCGTTGAGTGGGGGTCAGTATGTCGACTGCGCGATTGGGGGCTACTCCCCTTCGCTGTTGGCAACTGTACCGCACCGTATCGGCACCGGCAACGAGCCTCCTTCGAAAAACCAATTGGCACAATAAGTTTGGCTATGCTTGGTGGATATTGAGGGTAGCCTCAAAACTGTTCCGGGGCGGCCTTATCGCGAGCCGGCATGTACCCGGCAAACATATTCGGACACGGAAAGGGCATGGTTCGGTACGGCGATCACCACTGATGAGCGCCGGATTCCGGGAGCCTCACACCCGGATCGGGCGAACGTCCGACATGCCCGTCAGGCCGCCAGCAGCATCGCGAGGACGGCGGTATCGGGGTCGCTGATCGGATCCAGCCCGACCCGGCTGACCAGTGAGATGATGGTGCCGTCCGCCTCGGCTTCGGCCCACGCGGCGCGATGTTCCAGACCCAGGTGAGGCAGGCCGGGCAACAGCACGCACCCGGAGGCGGCCCCGGTACATTCGGGTAGGGAAGGGCTGGTTTCCGAGGGCGGATGCAGCATGAGCAGGGCGGGCGGTATCTGCTCGGCGAACCGGCCGGGCTCCACCGCTTCCCTGCCGAGTACCGGCCCCTCGGCCATCACCAGGCCGACCGTACCCGGTTCGGGCTCGTCGGGAAGTTCCTCGCGTACCCCGAATACCGTGGAGGTGGGAAGCAGTCCGGGCAGGGTGGCCACCCGCACCGCGAGTACCAGGACCTGTGCCCACTCCTTGGTGGTTTCCGGCCAGCGGCCGGAGATGACGAACCCCCGCAGTGAACCTTTCGCGTGGAACGGTGTGATACCGATCGAACTACTACTGCGCATGATGCCTCCCGCATATGCCGGGGCGGCGGCCTTGCCCGTCCTCGAACTTCTGGAAGACGAGGATTACTCGAGAGTTATCCGGCACACAAGTACCAGAGAGTGCTAGTTCCCCGGTTGAGACCACCCGGTTGCCCACGGGAAGCGGAGAGGAAACGAACCAGGCCCGCGGACATACGGTCCGCGGGCCTGGTGCAAAGCCGTTGCGTCGAGCGTTCGGCCGAAGACGCTCAGCCGAAGATGAGGCCCTTGGCCTGGCTGGTGGCCTTGGCGAAACGCTCCTGAACGTCGGCCCAGTTGACCACGTTCCAGAATGCCTTCACGTAATCGGCCTTGACGTTCTTGTACTGCAGGTAGAAGGCGTGCTCCCACATATCGACCTGCAGCAGTGGGATGATCCCCAGCGGCACATTGGCCTGCTGGTCGTACAGCTGGAAGGTCAGCAGCTTCTGGCCCAGAGTGTCGTAGCCGAGCACCGCCCAGCCCGAACCCTGCAGACCGTTCGCCGCCGCGGTGAACTGCGCACGGAACTTGTCGAACGAACCGAACTGGTCGTCGATGGCCGCGGCCAGCTCGCCGGTCGGCTTGTCGCCGCCGCTGGGGGAGAGGTTCTTCCACCAGATGGAGTGGTTGACGTGACCGCCGAGGTGGAAGGCGAGGTTCTTCTCGTGCAGGAAGATGGCGGAGTGATCACCTGATTCGCGGGCGGCTTCCAGCTTCTCCAGCGCGGTGTTCGCACCGGCGACGTAGGTGGCGTGGTGCTTGGAATGGTGAATCTCGTTGATCTGCCCCGAGATATGCGGCTCCAGGGCGCCGTAGTCGTAATCCAGATCTGGCAGCGTGTACTCAGCCACGATGTCCCTTCCTTGTCGGGTCGAGTGCTTCCCGGTGTCGTGGGTGCCCTCGACCATCATTCGTACACCCGATGGATCGAACTCGTCCCGACGCCCCGCCATTCCCGCGCCTGCCGTGTCGGGACCGAACCATGCGTAGCATCGAATCATGTCGTGGTACGACGAACTAGTCGGACGGGCCCGCCTTCTCGCACCCGAGATGGTATAGCCGGAGTTCGCGCCGACCGGTCTCTCGGCGTTCTGCTACGCCGAGGCCTACCGCCGGCGGTAGGTGGTGAAGGGTCCCACGGTTGCCGCGCGGTGGGCCTCGAGGCCGGGCGGTCGGTACCACCCGTGGCGGCAGGTGGTACCGATGTATGGGGATCGATGCGCCGCTTGTCAGAGAGCGGGCGCGATACCGGGGTGGAAGGCCCGCGGATCCCCGGCATCATGTGCCGCCCACCAGCGGCGGGTGGCCGAGACCAGCTTCCGCAGCGGCACCGCCCGCCCGTCGGTCCGGTGCACCTCGACGGTGTCGAACCAGACCCGGATGTCGAGCTCCCGCGGGCTGACGCCCTCTTCCTGGGAGAACTCCAGGACATGGCGGGCGATTCGCCGGCTGTCGATCACGGTGTCGAAGCTGAGCAGTTCGCTCCACAGCGCCCACCCGCTGTCGTCGAGGTCGATGAACTCCCAGCCGTGCAGGCGGCCACCGCCGAAACTGGTGATCGCCTCGCCCAGGCCGGACAGTTCCAGCGGCAGAACCCGCGGGTCGATATCGTCCCAGCGCTGTGACCGCAGCGAGGCCGCGACCCGCGTGACGCCTTCGAATGTGAGCCGGACCCGCAGGTACTCCGTGATCGAGTCTCCGGTTGACGAGATGCCGTCGGGTTCCGACAGGGTCGGTACCTCGATGTCGAGGTGTAGAAGTTTCGCCGGTATATCGACGGTTGCCCCGAGGCAGGTCGCCTCGGACAACGCGATGTTCAGACCGGTCGTATCCAATCCGTCAAGAAGCCCCCTGCTCGATGTCATAGCGACAGGCTACCGAGCCGCCTGCTCGGATCGGGGTATTTGGATTTTTTTCATTTCAGCGGAACCGAAACCGCGGAGGGTGCGTCCAAGTAGATGTCGGCACCTTCGACGGTGCGGGTGCCGGCGTGGCGAGCGGGCGGTCGCTCCGGAATAGGTGGAGGGGAGTCCCGGATCGGCCGTCCGCTCCGTCCGTTGCAACAGTTGCGCTCAGGAGTCATAGCGAAATTCTCTTACATCGGAGCGGTGTGATAACCGTTATCTGTGGATCGATCTGTGGATAATGTGTATAACCCGCTTCCGCAGGTGACCGCTCCCGACTTCGTTCGGGCGCGTTCTCCGAGTCGCCGAATCGCCGGCTCGGCGTGTCGCCGGGAGATGGGAGTCGCCGATCGCGCGACGGTGCCGCGCCCATGGCAGGATCGAATACGTGACCAAGGAACGTAGCGCAGGCCTTCGCGTGCAGGCGGAGGTCGGCGTATCCGGTACGCTCCGGGACTGTCACCGCCGGGCCGGTGGAGACATGAAATGCCTGCGGAGCGGACATAAGACTGTGCAGGGCTCACCCTGCCGGCTGTCTGCCGTGAAACAGGAAACCCGACCCGCGAGGGTTGGAATCCCCTCTTTTCCGAGAGGGGAAGAGGTCAAGAGTTTCGATATCCCTTACCGGTCGAATTCGGCCATCCTGCCGGCTGTGCGTGGGGATGACGAATGGCGGCTCGGCCACGCCCGGGACACTGTCCATATCCCGCTGTCCCATATCCCCGCCCGTACCGACGAGCCGCCCTGCCGGCAGCCGTATGTCGTCTGCCGGCAGGGCGGGCGGTCGCTCGAGGCGGTGAAGCACCTGAACCGGATCGGCTTCGGGGCGGTGCACGTCGAGGGCGGCATGGTGGCTCGGCAGCGCCTCGGTCGTCCGCTGACCGCCGAGGGTGATCGGGCGGCGAAGATCTACTGACGGAAAGAGCGAGGTGCGCGGGTGAGTACGGTGGTGCAACCTTGTGCGCGCTGCGGCACGCGCTGGGCCGTGCAGGGAGCCCCCATGCACTGGTGTCCGCGTTGTCGGGGCGTGTTGTTGTCGCCCGGCCCGATCGACGCGCCCCCCGAGCGACGCAATTATCGCTGGGTTGCGCGCCGGCCGGGACAACTCGGCCGCCGCCCCATCGTGCCCAAGCGTCGGCCGGCCACCCCGACGCCGCGCTATACCGAGATCCCGCGCTGGGGACTTCGCGACGAACCGCCGCGGCCGCGTACCGCTCGGCGCCGGCCGCTACATGCCCTGGCCGACCGGGTGTACGGACTACTGATCGCGACGGCCGTGGTCTTCGCCCTCGCCGCGAGTGCCGAACTGGGCCGGTATCTGATCCTGTTGCGCAACCGCACCCAACTCATAGAACCGATGCTGTTGGCCGTGTCCGACACGCTGGTGATCGGTACGTCGCTGATCGCGCTGATTCTTGCGCTGCCGGCCGCGGTGGGGGCACTGGGGTGGCTGATCGAAGTCCGCCGGGCGGAATACGCGCGCCGCGAGCGCAGCGATCCGCGTTCGGTGCGCATGCTGGCCCTCGGCTGCCTGGTCCCGGTGGTGAATCTGCTCTGGCCGGGTGTATTCCTCACCGAAGTGGTATCCGAGCCCCGCGCGGCCCAGGCGGTCCGGATCTGGTGGTCGGCCTGGGTGGTCGGCGGGATGCTGTCCGCGGCCGCGCTGATGTGGCGGCCCGCGGGCTCGTTGCAGGCCGAGGCCGACGGGGTACTGTTCACTGCGCTCACCGATGCGGTGGCGGTGGCGGTGGCCGTGCTGACGTTGTGGGTCGTCCGGGTGGTCGAGGGCAGGGATCTGCGCGGCCGGTCGCGGACCGCGCAGCGCTGGGTGGTCGCCACCGATCCGGCCGTACCGGTGATCGAACCGGTCCGGCCGGGGTCGGCCGCTACGGTGAGCACAGCGGAGCCCGCCGGTACCGCAGCCGTTCCCGATGGTCGTCGAACCGGATCCGGCGATGCCGAAGCGGTCGACGCGGAGCTGGTTGATGCGGAGGGTGCGCGGGTCGAGGCCGGCCACGCACCGGAGGAGGTTGTCACCAAGTGAGCCAGAGTGATCGTGCGCCGTTCGTCGTCGCACACCGGGGCGCGTCGGCGGCCCGCCCGGAACACACCCTGGCCGCCTACGAACTGGCCCTACAGGAGGGAGCCGATGGCGTCGAATGCGATGTTCGGCTCACCCGCGACGGGCATCTGGTCTGTGTCCACGACCGCACCATCGATCGCACTTCCTCCGGAAGCGGTCTGGTCAGTGAGATGACCTTGGACGAGTTGCGGGGCTACGATTTCGGCGCCGACGGCGAACCGGCCTCGGTGCTCACCCTCGGCGAGTTGATCGGCCTGGTCCTGGACTGGCGCAGTCGGCCCACGAAGCTGTTCATCGAGACCAAACATCCGGTCCGCTACGGCTCTCTCGTGGAAAGCAAGGTACTGGCCGAACTCCAGCGTTTCGGTATCGCCACCCCCGCCTCGGCCGATCACTCACGGGCGGTGGTGATGTCGTTCGCGGCCACCGCGGTATGGCGTATCCGTCGGGCTGCGCCGTTGTTGCCGACGGTACTGCTCGGGGAATCCTCGCGGTACCTGGGCGGCAGCGCGGCCACCACGGTGGGGGCGACGGCGGTCGGCCCCTCGGTGAAAACGCTGCGTGACCATCCCGACCTGGTGGACAAGGCCGCCGCGGCGGGTCGGGCGACGTACTGCTGGACCGTCGACGAACCCGACGATGTCCGGCTGTGTGCCGATCTCGGTGTGAGCTGGGTGGCGACCAACCATCCCAGGCGCACCAAAGCGCTTCTCGCGTCCTGACTTCGACTCCGTCGGTCGGTGCGGTGTGGCGCGATCCCGTACTCCATCTCGGCCGGTGTAATTTGACCAGCCGTGGGAAAGAGCAAGCGCAATAGTCCGAAGCCCGGCGGAAACCGGGCCCAGCGTCTGGCCGAACGGCGCGCCGCCTTGGCGCAGGCGGAACAAGCCGTGAAGCGGCCGTTCCAGGGGTTGGCCGCCGAATGCGATCTGGTCGCCTTGCGCGAGTTCGTGCCGTCGGCCACCGCGACACTGCCGCTGTCGCCGAACACCGGGGCCGAGCGGCCGGTGGTGCTCGCCACCGTGCTGCCCGGCGCGGTGGCGGCCCTGGTGCGGGCGGGCGACGAGCCGACCGGATACGTCGGGGCACAGGTGCAGACGCAGGGAGCGGACCCGTCGGCCGACCTGGCCGCCGCCATTCTGTGGACGCAGTCCGCCGAACCGGGTGATTCGCTGGCCACCGCCGTGGCGGTGGACGGTGGGCCGGGGCTGGCCGATGTCATCGTCGCGGACGCGCCGCTGGAATTGACCGTGCATCAGGACTTCAACTGGTGGGTGCCCGAGGGGGCGCAACCGGATCCGCAGGTCACGGCGACCATAGAACAGGCCAAACAAGCGATCATGCCGTCGGACCGGCTGGATCTGGGGCCCGAGGGGATCGGTGCGGCATGGTGGGTGGATGCCGGGGAAAAGGCGCATCTACGTTGGGTGCGGCCGGAATCCGAGGACGATCTCATGCTGGCCCTGGCCCGGCTGCATGCGGCGGGCGGGCTGAACCTGGGCGAGGGGTCGCGTTTCGCGGGATCATTCCGCACCCATGGGCTGCTGGTGCCGGTATTCGATCTGGACCCCGAACGGCATGCCGGTGAATGGCGGGATCCGGCCCTCGCCCTCGGTGAGCGCTTGGCCGAGGCATTGGCCGTGGACGCCCCGCTGACCTCGGAGCAGCGCCGGTCCCGGGACGGGCTGCGGTCACGCCAGGTCACTTTGCGCTGAACGTCGGCGGACGGATCACGGCACACCGCACGAAGGGCGCGATGCCCCGTTTTCCGGTGAAACGGGGCATATGCCGAGCGTTCGACCGTGCAGAGGCACAGGTCGGAGCGGAAGCGGAGGTATCACCTAGACGGTGGCGTGGCCGCCCGCGACTTTCGGGGCACCGGAAGCGTCACTGGGGGCGCTCATCTCCCGGGCGATGAATTCCTCGAGGTCGAACAGGTTGGATCCGGCGCGGTCGGCGACCGTGAGCAGGGTGGTCATCCTGGCGACTTCCTCCACCTGTTCCTTCAGGAACCACTGCATGAACTGTTCGCCCAGATAATCGCCTTCTTCGCGAGCGGTACTGGCCAGCTGGACGATCTGGTCGGTGACCGTCTTCTCCTGTTCGAGCGCCAGCGCGATCGGCTCGCGGGCATTTTCGAAGTGCGACTTCGCCGAGTCGACGCCGGTCAGTTCGATGCTGATATCTCGGTCGAGGAAGTACCGCACGATCATCATCGCGTGATTGCGCTCTTCCACCGACTGGGCATAGAAGCGTTTGGCGAGTTGCGGCAGGTCGGCATTGTCGTACCACACCGCGATCGCGATGTACTGATGCTCGGCATTGAATTCCTGCCGGATCTGATCGTGCAGCAGTGCATGGAATTTGCTGCGAGGGCTCTCCGGATGATTTGACATAACCCGACATTAACGCCGAAAAAGGATTGTGTCATCCAAGTACACCCTTATTGAGGATAGTATTGCCTAATTAATTTCTCACTGTCCCCGCCGTTTTCGGTCCGGAATTGCCGGAGCGCGTCGAAGCGGAAATCGGTTCTCATGCGACGGACTCCTCCACATCGAACAGATTTCCCGCCGCACGTTCGGTCACCGCCGGCAACGTCGACATTCCGGCAACATCCCGCAGTTGGAGTTCCGGCAGCCACCGCACGAATTGTTCGTCGAGGTAGTCCCACATTCCCGGGCGAGCCGCGCCAGTCCACCGACCTGCTCCGCCAACGTCTCCTCCCCGGCCGACAGGAAAGCCACTGCGGTATACGGTGATTCGAAGGCGGGACGGACCTCGTCGAGTCCCCCGACGGTGACTTCCAGTTCTCGGTCGAGCAGATACTGCACAATACGCAATGTGTGTCCGCGGTGCTCCTCACCACGCCGACAGCAGTGAGCGGACAATTGTGGCAAACACTGCACCTCGAAATATACGGCGGCGGCCGGATACTGCTGTCCGGCGGTGAGGGCATGCGCCTGCGTGGTCACACTGCGCTACCTCCTCCGGCGCTGACGCTCAGTCGCCGCGCAGATCCTCCGGAATGGGTTGTCCATCGGCCAGCGCCTCGAAGAAACGGCTCGCGTCGGGTTTGGCCCACAACAGCACATTGCCGCCCGCGGTATCGGTGAAACCGCCCACCGGAACGCTTGTCGCCAGCGTATCCCCGCGCAGCGCCCAGGCCAGGCGCGCCAGATCCCAGATATGGTCGCCCTCGTCCACGGTCAGTGACTTCGCGGTATCCCGGGCCATCGGCCACAGCGCGAACGGATTGACCAGGGTGCCCACACTGGTGGCCTTCTTCAGCAGCGCGGACAGAAACAGGCGCTGATTGTTCATCCGATCGATATCGGCCATCGCGGTGGCCCGACTGCGAACGAAACCCAGTGCCCGCGGCCCGTCCAGAACCTGACAGCCAGGGGGCAGATTGATACCGGCGAGCGGATCGTCGATGGCCTGCGGTACGCAGACCTCGATACCGCCGAGCGCGTCCACGACACCGGCGAACCCGGCGAAGCCGATCTGCCCGTAGTGGTCGATACGCAGCCCGGTGGCGATCTCCACGGTTTGCACCAGCAGGGGTGCGCCGCCGAACGCGAAGGCGGCATTGAGCTTGTCCTGGCCGTAACCGGGAATGCTGACGTAGGAGTCGCGCGGCAGGCTGACCATGGTGGTGCGGCCGGACGGTGGAATATGCACCAGGATGATGGTGTCGGTGCGTTCGGACCCGACCTCCCCACCGGTCGCCAGGCCCTGTTCCTGTTCGTCGGAGAGTCCCGCTCGACTGTCGGATCCGACCAGCAGCCAGTTCGTGCCGGCCGTATCGCCTCCTCGGTCGGTGTAGTCGGTGAGGGCGTCGATTCGGGTGAGGGAATTGTCCAGTTGGATTACCGCGGCGACCATGCCGAGCACGAAGACCAGCAGCAATACCAGCAACCAGCGGCCCGGGTGGCGCTTTCGACGTCGACCCGCGGGGCGGGGCGCGCGGCCGGACCGGGGCGGCCCGGGTGGCGGCGCCGGCGGGCGTCGGCGATTGTCGCGGTTAGGAACCGGTCGCTGGGCGGGTGCGTGCGCGGTCTCCCGGTGGGGGACCGGTCGCTGCGTGGGCGCATGAGTGCGCGGCGGGCGGCCGGGTTTGCCGTCGCGGTAGGGGCCGGGCTGCCGGGGTATGGCGCCGGGACGGGGACGACCGGGCGGAGCCTCGGGAACCTGGGACCAGGCCTGGGGTGGCGAGTATCCCGGTGCGGGCCCACGGCGCATGACCTGTGTCGGTTCGACGGGCGGAGGACCGGCGGGGGGAGGTTGCGGGGCGGGCCGTCGCGCGCCGGGGCGGCCGGGTCCATCGGGAGGCGGGACCCGGCGAATCCTAGGGTCGTCGCCGTACATCATCTTCAGACTCTACTTATCCGGTCGCCACGGTTCATCGCGAACGAGCCTTGTTCGTCCGGCTCCGGTGGAATCCGGATCCCGGGCATACCCGAGTTCGGGGCGGTGCCGAGCGATACACGGGAGTACTACCCCGATCAGGGTAGCCAGGAAACCCGTCCGTGCAACGCGCTGTATCCGATATAGGCGATGGTATCGATCACGGCGTGCGCGATGATCAACGGCCACAGGCGGCCGCTACGCTGCCAGTAGCGGCCGAAGACCAGGCCCATCACGATATTGCCGAGCCCACCACCCAGACCCTGGTACAAGTGGTAGCTGCCGCGCAGCAGTGCCGAGGCCAACAGGGCAGAGTTCGCCGACCACCCCAGCGCGCGCAGTCGAGTTATCAGATAGGCCACCACCACGATCTCTTCCGCCACGGAATTGGCGCAGGCCGACAGCACCAGAGCGGGCAGTCGCCACCAGTGTTCGGCCAGTGCGTCCGGTACGATCGTCACGCTGAACCCCAGCGTGTGTGCGATGAGGTAAAGAGCCAACCCGGGCAGCCCGATCACCGTGGCCAGCGCCAGGCCGGGCAACCCGTCCGGACGTAGCCGCGCCCGCGCGAGCCCGATGGCCCGCGGCCCGATTCCGCTGCGCCAGAGCAGATACAGTGCCAGCGCCGCCCAGGCGGCCAACCGCAGCACCCCGAGCAGCTGGAACAGCAGGTCGAGGGTGGGCTGCGCCGAACGTGACGCATTGAGCGCGACGGTCCGATCCCGGAAACCACCCGGCGCCGCGGCGCTGTCGATCAGCGAGAGTATCGCGTTCAGCCCGCTGAGTCCGAAGGTGACACAGAGCACCACGGGTATTTCGAGGCGGATCGCCGTCCGTTCTCGTTCCGTGGTGTCCGGGTTGATATCGCGCATATGCCGAATCTAGGCGCACTTCCGTATGGACTGTGGTGGTGTCAGCCGCGGCGTAGGCCGTTGAGGAAGGGGCAACCCGCGAGGGCGCGGACGGCGCGGCCGAGGGATTCGATGTCCTCGGCGGGGGTGGCGAATGGGAGTCGGAAGTCGTGGTCGCCGTCGAGGCCCTCGATACGCAAGGTGAGGCCATAGCGGTCGAGGGCCAACAGGTGGATTCGGCCGCGCTGTAGCCGGGCGGGCAGGTGGCGTGCCATCCGGGCGACGAGATCGGCGTGATCGGTGTCCATATGGTGGATCCACGCCGATTCCATGGCGCAGAACGGGTCGGGTCGGGCCGTTCGCAGGTCGTCGACGGATACCGATTCGGCGCCGGTGGCGTCGGCGACCACGGCGGAATCGAGAACGAGCCGCAGCAGAGTCGAGGTGTGACCGATATCCAGCAGGGTCGGATCCGGGTGTTCCTCGGCCACCTCGGCGGCGAGCGCGCGCTGGGCCCGTTCCGGTACCACTCGGAGCCGCCCGCGCAGCCAGACCAGGGCGCGTACGGGTTCCCGCAGCGGTAGTGGCGCATGATCGGTGAGTTCGAGTACCGCGTGCGCGGTGATCGCCTCGCCCGTCCCGGGGCCGCCCACGGTGGTCGGGTGGACCGTCGCGCAATCGCGGGGGACGGCGATCACCGTATCGCCGCATTGACGCAGATGGTGCATCGAGGTCGGAATCGGGTCCATACCGGGCAGGGCGAGCACCGCGTTGTCGGCGTGCGCGCAGGCGCTGCGCACCCGTTCGGCGCTCGAGGGGGCGAGGGTCGTAGGTGGCATCAGGGACCTCCACTGCCGGGTGTGCCCGACTTCACGGTGATCAGTTAGGTTACCCTAAGCTAAGCGAACGGCCGGCTCTGTGCAAGGGCTTCGTCGCCCCTACGCCGCCGCACCCCATCGCGGGGCACGGGCTACCGTGAAAAGATGGTTGACGGTGAACCGGTGTTCGTACCGCTGCCAATGCCCGCTCGGCGTGGCCCGTTCGACGCTGCCGGACAACGGTCCGTCGACGGCGCGGGTGCGGACACAGCGGAGATGGGCCTGATCGAAGGTCTGGTCGTGCCCACCGGAACAGGGGAAGCCGCCCGGGCGGTCGACCTGGCCTTGGCCGACGAACACATCGCCGATGTGCTCGCCGAGGTCGCGCATGGTGAGGGCGGTTTCGTGGCCCGCACGGCCGACGGTGAGCGCGCGCTCGCCATTATCGCCGCCACCGCCGCACTGTGCGGGGACAACATTCGAACTGCCCTGGTAACCCCCGATATCCCGTTCCTCACCGGTTTGTCCGATGCGGCCGTGGCGGCCGTGCGCGATGTGTTGCGGGCCATCGAATCCGATGCCCCGACCGAAGTCGAGGAAGTGCTGCGGGCACGACTCGGAACGTGAACAGACGACCAGGCGTATCTCCGCGTTCGCTCCGGCGTGCGCGTTCTCGTCCCTTCGCATTCGCATGCGCCCATGCGTGCCGCGCGTACCTTTGCGTTCGCGCCGGGAGCGGGTCGCCGACGGACGGATGGACGCCGGCTGTGTCCGTTGGCCGAGCAGTAGTCTCGTAGGCGTGCCGCGTATCGCCTACTTCGGACCATCCGGAACATTCACCGAGATGGCTCTCGCCGAATTCGAAGCCGCGGGTTCCTTCGACGGGCCCGTGGAGCGAATAGCCGCGTCCAGCCAGCCCGCGGCACTGGGCATGGTCCGTGCGAAAGATGTCGAAGGCGCGGTGGTGCCGATCGAGAGTTCGGTGGAGGGCTCGATCTCGGCGACCTTGGATTCGCTGGCGGTGGGGTCTCGGTTGCAGATCATCGCCGAGCACGAGCTCGAGGTGAGCTTCACGATCCTCGGCCGACCGGGTACCGGTTTCGGCGATATCGCGACCCTGGCCGCGTACCCCGTGGCGCTCGCGCAGGTGCGTCAGTGGGTCGACTGTGCCCTTCCGCAGGTACGGGTCCACACCTCGGACTCCAACGCCGCGGCCGCCGAGGACGTATGCGCCGGGTTGGCGGATGCCGCGGTGTCCACCGCGCTGGCCGGGGAACGGCTGGGCCTGACCCCGCTGGCCACCGGTATCGCCGACCACGACCAGGCGGTGACAAGGTTCGTGCTGGTGACCCGGCCGCGGGTGGCACCCCCGCCGACCGGTGCCGACCGTACCTCGATCGTTTTCGAACTGCCGAACGTCCCGGGTTCGCTGATGCGCGCATTCGCCGAATTCGCCACCCGTGGTGTCGACCTGACCCGAATCGAGTCGCGTCCTACCCGGACGGGTATGGGTACCTACCGGTTCTACCTGGACTGTGTGGGTCATATCGAGGACACGGCGGTGGCAGAAGCGTTGAAGGCGCTGCATCGCACCGCCCGTGTCCGCTTTCTCGGATCCTGGCCCGCGGCCTCGGCGGTCGGAACACCACCCCCCTCCGATGAGGAACCGGCGCTGTGGCTCACCCGATTGCGGAAGGGGGTTACCGACCTGTGACCGGCAAGCTCATCTTGGTGCGACACGGCGAAACCGAAGGCAATGTCGCCAAAATCCTCGACACCCGCCTGCCCGGCCTACCGCTGACCGAACGCGGTGTGGCGCAGGCGAAGGCATTCGGGACGGCGCTGGCCGCTCCGCCCCGGGTGCTGTTGGGCTCGCCGGCGTTGCGGGCCCAACAGACGGCCGGATATATCGAGTCCGTGGTCGGAGTGCCGGCCGAAGTGCGTGAGGGCGTACACGAGGTGCAGGTAGGAGACCTGGAAGGAGCGGGCAGTGCGGAGGCGCACAAGCTCTTCCAGCGGATCTACCGCTCCTGGCACGAAGGCGAACTGACCCGGCGGATACCGGGCGGGGAATCGGGGCAAGAGGTGTTGGACCGGTATCTGCCGGTGGTCGAGCAGCTGCGTGCCGAATACCTGACACCCCACAGCGTCGGCGACATCCTGTTGGTATCGCACGGTGCGGCGATGCGATTGGTGGGCCGGATCTTGGCCGAAGTGGCACCGCCGTTCACCACGAACAACCATTTGGACAACACCGAAACCATCGAACTCGCGCCGCGCCCCGACGGGGGCTGGGAATGCACGCGTTGGGGCCGTTTCACCCCGCCGTTCGACGTTCCGGTACCGCCGACCGGCGACGACCCGATGGGCTGAAACGATCGGCGGCGACACCGGTTCTGGCCGGGCCGAAGCGCCGAGTATCGGACGCGGGTGCTAGGAGGAAGAGGGCTCGAGCGGGAACTCTTCGCGTTCGGGCAGCGAGTTGATCAGATCCTGCAGCGCGGTGCGCAGCCGCGCCGTGGTGCCGCTGCTGAACGATGTCCACTTGGTGCCGTCGTCCGCGAGGCTCGCGGTGGCGATGAACCGTCCCGCGCGCGTATTGAACACCGCGATGTGGTTGTCGGCGATATCGCGGCCACCGTCGCGGTACACCACACCGACGATCTCGGCATGCGAATAGCAACGCACCATTGCCGAGGCGAGTACCTGCGCGTCCCGCGCCGGATTACCCACCTTACCCAATCGTGCCGCGGTGGCCGCGGCATCGCCGACATCGTCGAAGATGGGGACCAGCTGCTCGGTCGGCGCGTTCATACCGCTGAGCTCGAGCGGTTCGGCCGGGCCGAGCGCCGAGATGACCGGGCCCGGCAGATCATCGGTGGCCTCGTCGATCACATAGGCGTCCGGTCCACGAAGGGTGACAGTGACCAGGTCGTCGCCCTTCGCCAGACACATCCGGCTCACCTGCCCGTCGACGATCAGCCGGAGGGCGACCACCCAGTGGGGGCGGTACAGCCCACGCAGCCGGTCTTCGAGCTCGGGATGAACCTGCTCACCGTCCAGGAGTCCCCGTTCGACGAGTGACCGGGCAGCCAGGTCCATCGCCGCGTCGTGGTCGGCCTGATTGTCGTAGCGGCCCATCGCGTCGAGAACGACAGGCACCTCGTCGATCTCCAGCTTCTCCAGGAGGAACTGCATTTCGTCGAGCGATAACATCACCGCCGCGAGCATGGACGGGCCGCGGCCGGCGCCCAGCACCGTCATTTGCCCGTTCGAGGAGGCTCGGCACCGATCACGCCGTCGGCCACGTAGCGGCCATCGGTGAAGAGATCGTCCTGCAGGTACTCGGGGGCCTTGTGCTCGGTCTCCTCCTCGTTGTCGCGAGCCGTGTGCCCGAGCAGCGGGTTGCCGGGCCCGCCGGTGGCGACCGGTCGGACCGCCATGCTCTCGGTGCGGGCGGCACCGAGGCCCTCGGCGAGCGGAGTGGCGGGCGAGCCCGCGGCGGGCGGTGCACCCCAGCCTTCCGGCAGTTTCAGCGAACCGTTGTGCAGACCCGTGGCGGTGCCGCCGGTCATACCGGCCGAGCGGGTGGCCGCGGCGGCCGCGGCTGCCGGCCCGGTGAGCGCGCCCGGGGCGATCGTGGTCGTCGGTGCGCTCGTGGTCACCGCGGCGGCGATCGCGTTGGCGCCGATATTGCCGACCGTGGTCACACCGGTGGTGGCGACCGAACCGGCGATGTTCGCCGACTGCGTCACGCCGCTCACGATGCCGGGGTTGTTGGCGAGTGCGCCGGCCGCCGCGGCGGCCATCTGCACTGGGTCACCGTTGGCATTCCGGACCCCCTCCTCGAGCGACGGGGTGTCGGCGCGTCCCGCGCCGTTGGCGATCGGCGGCGGAGGGACGAACTCGCCAGGGGTCACCACGGTAGCGGTGACCGCGGCCTCATAGGTCTCCATGGTGAGCGCGGCGCGCAGGTCGAGCGCCGCCTTGGCGGCCTCGGCGGCCTCCGAGGTGCCGTTGAGCACGCCTCCGGTGGAGTGCGCCGCGACCCGGGCCGCGTTGACGGCGGCGATCTCCGGAAGGCTCGGCATCGCGATCGAGGCCACGGTGTAGGCGGTGGCCTGGGACGCGGCCTTGGTACCCAGGGCGGCGGCCATCGTGCTCTGCTGTTCGCTCCACCCCGTGAAGCCGACGAGGCGGGCGAGAGCGCCGAGACCGTTGAAGCCCTGCATACCGACACCCAGTTCGGCCATCACCCGGGTGACGGTGAACGTGGCGTCGGCCCAGGCGCCGGTGAGCGTTCCCCAGGCGGTGGCGGCGGCGGACATCGGGATGGCGTGGGTACCAGCGTTCAACGCGATCGAATTGCCCTCTGCCAATCTGGGCAGCCAGAACACTCCGGTGATACCTGCGGTCATGCGTGTTTCTCCCCTTGTGTGGTTGTCCCTGTTTGTCGCGGCGGTCGCCGGGCGCTAGACGCTGATCGAACCGAACGGAGCGCCGGTGAGCGTCAGCACACCGGCCGACGCGATATCTTGAGCCAGGTAGTGCGCGAGATGGGTGCGCAGGATCGCAGCGGTGTGGTGCAGTTCGAGTACGGCCTGTGCGAGCGCGCCCTGGTGGGTGTGCGCGCCCGTGTTCATATGCCACGCCCCGACCAGCGAGGCCTCGTCGGAACCGGACGCGGCGACGTAGGTCGCGGGTACGGCCAGCGCGCCCGCCGCGGCGAGCCGATCGGCCAACAGATCCAGTTCCGTGGCGGCGAGGAGGATGGCTTCGGGAGTGACGTCAAGGTTGCCAATCAAGTCTCGACTCCTTCTTGTCGTGGCTGTTGGGCGGAACCACGAGAATTCCCCCTACGAGTAGATTGGACGCAACGGCCGCGGCTGCGGTTCCATCGAATCCGAACTTTCTTCCGGTTGTTCTCAGTGCCCCCGACCGGTGTGCGCGATCCCCCTGCAGGTTCCCACATACAAGCGGCCCGGGTGCGAATGTCTCGGGCTAATAGCCTATCCCCATCCCAGCTGATGCAGCCGCTCTTCGTCAATCCCGAAATAGTGTGCGATTTCGTGGATCACGGTGACCGCCACCTCGTCGACGACCTCGGCCTCGTCCGCGCAGATCGCCAGCAGCGCATCTCGGTAGATGGTGATGGTGTCGGGAAGCGAACCGCCGTAATGGCTGTCGCGTTCGGTGAGCGCGATCCCGTGATAGAGGCCGAGCAGATGTGGATCCTCGGGATGGCGTGACTCGATCAGCACGACCACGTTCTCGATGGCGCGTGTCAGCTCCGGCGGAATCAGGTCGAGCGCGTCGGCGACCAACTCCTCGAAGCGCTCCTCGGACATGGAGACCGGCATGGTCGATTGATCTACCTCGGTGCGGGATGTGGTTCCGGCTGCGGAGGCAGCGGCGCCGCGCCCGGCAGCGGTGGGGGAGTGAAGCGCCCGGAGTTCGGCGGCGGCACCGGCGCCTGCCCGTTGACGAGGATATCGCCGCGGGCCGACCCGACGATCGGCGCAAAACCCTCCTGGTCGGTGCCCTTTCCGATCATGCAGTTCAGCTTGCGGCTTCCCGCCAGCCAACTGCGCACATCGATATAGTCGAAGAACACCGTCAAGGTCTTGTTGCGCAGCACATCCGGACCGCCGAGGTAATCATTGGAGGCACGCCCGCACTCCTCCTCGAGGAACTTCTCCTGCTCCTCCTTCGACGGTGGTCCGCCGGAGAACCGGGCGCCCAGATCGACCACGGACGACATCTCGACGGAGTGCTCCTGCGCGCAATCCACCTGATCGGTCGGCAGGTTCTGGTTGATACCGAGACAGACCCCGGGCCGGTAGACCTTCGACTGGTCTCCCTCGGCGACGCGTCCGGTCTTCGGCAGTGGGTTCCCACTGAGCCCGGGAACCTGCAGGCCGCAGCGCAGGATCCGGTCGCCGGACCGGGTCCAGCCGTCGTTGCTGGGATACATCAGTCCGACGGCGTAGCGCCCGCGCGGATCGAATTTCCCGGTCAGATAGCGCTGCGCGGCGGGTACGCAGTGCTCTTCCCGGAGTTCGTTGAGCCGCAGCGAATCCGGCCAGCGCGAGTTCGGCCCGAACTCCGCACCCGGGTACCGGCTCAGATCTATCGTGTCGGTGACCTCGAACAGATGCCCGTTCGCGCAATCCAATTCGACCAGGTCGGAGTGGTCGGGGGCGGTCCAGGTGAGGCAGTCACCGGGGCCGACGGAGGCGAAGATCTTCTCGGCCCGGCCCGCGGCGATGGGGCTGCTCGCCTGCAGACCAGAGTTGTCGTAGCCGGTGACGAACATCGTCACCAGTGCCGCGGACACGGCGCCCACCGCGACGGCGAGCAGGCCCCAACGCATTTGACGCGCGGACAACCGCAGCTGTTCATTCGTTCCGGTCGCACTCGACCCGTTCCGCTTCGGCCCGGCCGACCGGCGCCACGGGCCGGATCGGCCCAACGCCGAGCCCAGTGATCGGGTGGAGAGAGACCGTCGACCGGAAGACCGACCGGTCGCGCGGCGGCGGGCCGGGCGACCGGCGCGCGAGCGCGACGATTCGCCGTACCGGGTTTCGGACGGGAACATGGGCGCATCATCGGAGGACATCGCGATCCATCATGGCAGTGTGGGGCACAAACATGCCACGACCCCGCCGAGTGGTGTCACGGATCGACCGCTGTATCGGATGGGCGGCCGTGCTGTGCCTGCGTGGTGACGCTGCGCTGCCTCCTTCGGCGCCGACGCTCGGCCGTCGTGTCGGACCGATACTCGGTTGAGTGCCCGAAACGGCGGCAACTAGGCTGGTCGGCCATGATCGATCTCCGACTTCTGCGCGAAGATCCCGACCTGGTCCGTGCTTCACAGCGGGCCCGGGGTGAGGACCCCACGCTCGTCGACGCGTTGCTCGAGGCGGACGTCGCGCGTCGGGCCGCGGTCGCCACCGCCGATCGACTGCGCGCCGAGCACAAGGCCATGGGCAAGCAGATCGGCAGGGCGGCCAAGGAGGAGCGCCCCACGCTGCTGGCGCAGGCGCAGGAGATGTCGGTCAAGGTCAAGGAGGCCGAGGTCGCGCAGCACGCCGCCGACCGGGAGCTGGATGCCGCGCACCGCGCCATCTCCAATATCGTCATCGAGGGGGTGCCCGCCGGTGGTGAGGACGATTTCGTCGTATTGGAGACCGTCGGAACCGCACCGGAATTCGATTTCACCCCTCAGGACCATCTGGAGCTGGGCGAATCGCTCGGCCTGATCGACACCGAGCGCGGGGCGAAGGTGTCCGGCGCCCGCTTCTACTTCCTCACCGGCTACGGCGCACTGCTGCAGTTGGGATTGCTGCAGCTGGCGGCGCAGCGAGCGGTGGCACATGGTTTCACCATGATGATCCCCCCGGTGCTGGTTCGACCGGAGATCATGGCGGGCACGGGCTTTCTCGGGCGGCATTCGGCCGAGGTCTACCACCTGGCCGACGACGATCTGTACCTGGTCGGCACCTCGGAGGTGCCGATGGCCGGCTACCACGCCGACGAGATCCTGGACCTGAGTGACGGCCCGAAACGCTACGCGGGCTGGTCGTCGTGCTTCCGCCGGGAGGCCGGCAGCTACGGCAAGGACACCCGGGGCATCATCCGGGTGCACCAGTTCGACAAGGTCGAGATGTTCGTCTACTGCCGTCCCGAGGATGCCGAGGCCGAACATCAGCGGCTGCTGGGGTG
The DNA here is from genome assembly GCF_000308495.1 of Nocardia brevicatena NBRC 12119. Taxonomy (GTDB): domain Bacteria; phylum Actinomycetota; class Actinomycetes; order Mycobacteriales; family Mycobacteriaceae; genus Nocardia; species Nocardia brevicatena. The sequence goes on from NZ_BAFU01000001.1 coordinate 72,373, forward strand.
GGAGCGGGATATGCTCGCCGCCATCGAGGTGCCGTATCGGATCATCGATGTCGCGGCGGGTGATCTGGGCTCCTCGGCGGCCCGGAAATTCGACTGCGAGGCCTGGGTGCCCAGCCAGGGCACCTATCGCGAGCTCACCTCGACGTCGAACTGCACCACCTTCCAGGCCCGCAGGCTGTCCGTACGCTACCGGGACGAGAACGGGAAACCACAGGTCGCCGCCACCTTGAACGGGACCCTGGCGACCACTCGCTGGCTCGTGGCGCTGTTGGAGAACCATCAGCGGGCCGACGGCTCGGTCCGTGTGCCCACCGCTCTGGTGCCGTTCGTGGGCACCGAGATGCTGACGGCCGCCGGTAATTCGCGCCCCGCCGGGGTATAGCAAGGGTTCGCCGTATGTGATACGGGGTACCCTTCATGCCCCGTTGTGGCAACCTCGACAGACGCTGTTGTCTAGGCTGTGGTCGTGCGAGGAATCGGGTCTCGCGGCGATACCCGAACCCGGGTGCGGGCCGCGTCTGCGTTGGCGACGGCCATGGTGATGTCCCGAACGACCGGGGCGTTCTATGTCATGGGCGGCGCTCTTGGTCTTCTGGTGACCGCTGTCGCGCCCACGCGCGTGCTGAGCCCGGCCGATGTCGGCAACCGGGTGCTGGTCGGTTCCGCGGCCGTGGTGGCGCTGCTGCTGGGTATCAGCCTGCTGGGGTGGGGGCCGCGGCTGCCGCACTGGCTGCACCACGGCTATGTCGCGGTGGCCACGGTGCTGGTCACCATTGCCGTACATTCGTTCCCGAATACCGTCGGGGCGATAACCCTGGCCGGATTCTATGCCTTCGTCGCCTGTGACGCCGCGCTGTTCTTCGCCTGGACGCAGGCGTTCGCGCATATCGCCTTCGCGATCGTGCTGTGTCTGCTCGTGATGCCCTCCCGGGCCGGGCTGCCGTGGTGGTCCGGCATCGTCCCGGCGGGGGTGACGTTCGGTGTCGGCGTGGTGGTCGGCATCCTGACCCGGATGGCGTCGGAAGCCGATATCGATGTGCTGACCGGTCTGCTCAACCGGCGGGGATTCGACCGCGCGGTCAACACCGCGATCGAGAACTCGACCCGGTCCGGTGAGAGCCTGGCCCTTGTGCTGGTCGACCTGGACCGGTTCCAGAAGGTCAACGACCACCTCGGGCATCGAGCCGGGGACGCCGTCCTGCAGAAGATCGCCGATACCTGGGCGGGCCTGCTGGAACCCGGCCAGACCCTGGCCCGCTACGGCGGCGACGTCTTCGCCGTGCTGCTGCCCGGTACCACCGAACAGGCCGCGATCCTGCTCACCGAGAAGCTACGGGCGGCGATTACCACCGGTTGCTCGGCGGGTGTCACCTCATGGCAGCGGGGTGAATCCGGTTCGCTGTTGGTGAGCCGCGCCGATGTCGGCCTGTACCGGGCCAAGCAGTCGGGCCGCAACCGGTCGGTATTGGAGTCCTCGCGGCAGACGCCGTTGGCCGTGGAACTGCGGGAAGCGATCGAACAGGGCACCCTGGACGTGCACTATCAGCCGATCGTCAGCCTCGGTGAAGGCGACAGCGGCAAGGCTGTCGGCGTGGAGGCACTGCTGCGCTGGTCGTCCAACGCCCAGCCGGATGTCACCACCGAAGGGCTGATCCGGGTCGCCGAGGAATACGACCTCATCTCCGATCTGGACGAGTTGGTGCTGCGCCGCGCCTGCACCGACGCCGCCGAACTGCGGCAGACCTTCGCCCAGCTGGACCTCACGCTGAACGTGAACGTCAGCGGTCTGGAACTGGCCGAGACCGGCTATGCGGACCGGGTGGCGAAAATCCTCACCGATACCGGGTGGCCGGCACACCAGTTGGTCCTCGAGGTCACCGAAAGCGAGTTGGCCGCCGAATCCGAGACCGCCATCGCGAATCTGCACATTCTGCGCGAACGGGGCGTCCGGATAGCCATCGACGATTTCGGTACCGGCTATTCGTCGTTGAGCCGGTTGGCCACCCTGCCCAGCGACATCATCAAGGTCGACCAGTCCTTCGTGGCCGCGATCCGCTCCGATTCGCCCGCGCCGCCGTTGCTCGGGGTTATCGCCGCCCTGAGCAAATCGCTCGATCTGCAGGTCATCGCGGAGGGCGTGGAGACCGAACACCAGGCCGCGGTGCTCACCGAACTGGGATTCGCGCTGGCGCAGGGCTATCACTACAGCGAATCGCATCCGGTCGCCGCGTTGATCGACGACTTGAACGAGAAACAGGGCAGGATCGGCGCGGGTTCCGCCCGCGAGCTCGACGGTGCCGCACCGGCGGATGCCAACGGCTGGGTGCCGCTCGACTGAGGGTGCCGGGACGCGCCGGTGGTCGGTTTATTCGCTTGACGGCCCGTGGACCGGTGCACATGCTTGTGGGCATGCGTCTGCTCTTCTACCACCGTTGACCCGGTCGGACGGGTGCCGACCGGCGGGCCGGACTCCGCGCGCTCACCGTGCGCGCGGTGTTGTTCACCGGTACCGGTGACCTGATCCCCTATTACGCGCTCTACGCGCTGTTGTTCGCCGACCACGGACTCGGCCCCGGACAGATCTCGCTGCTGCTCGCCGTCTGGTCCATGACGACCTTCTTGCTCGAGGTGCCCTCCGGTGCCTGGGCCGACACCGTCTCGCGGCGTGGTCTGCTGGTGCTCAGCGGGGTGCTGCTGACCACGGGTTTCGTGCTGTGGACGGTGGTACCGTCCTATCTCGGTTTCGCGCTCGGTTTCGTGCTGTGGGGTGTGTCGAGCGCGCTGCGCTCCGGCACCTTCGAGGCGTTGCTGTACGATGAACTCACCGCGTACGGCTCGGGGTGGGCCTACCCGCGCATTCTCGGATATGCCAGGGCCGCGACCGAGGTCGCGGCCCTCCTCGGCATTCTCGCGGCCACTCCGTTGTATCTGTGGGGCGGTTACGCGCTCGTCGGTTGGGTCAGTGTCGCGTTCGCGGCCGGGCACACGGCCCTGGCCGGCACGCTGCCCGCGGCACCGAAAAGCGTTTCGACGACGGATGTGGACGAGCTCGCAGACGCCGCCGGCGTGCCGAGCGAGCCGCGACCGGTCGAGCCCACCGCCGCACCGGCCGCTTCGGGATCGGTCTCCCGCTATCTCGCGATGTTGCGCACGGGAGTGACGGAGGCGGTGCGGGTACGGGTGGTCCGGCGCGGTGTGGTGCTCGCCGCGCTGTTGGCCGGGATCACCGCGTTCGACGAGTATTTCGCCCTGGTCGCCGCGGAAGCCGGCGCCGCGACGGCGGTGGTTCCGGTGCTGGTCGGCGTGACGGTGCTCGGATCGCTGCTCGGATCGAGCCTGGCGGGCCGCACGGCGGAGGTCGGCGCCCGGGCCTTGGCGGTCGCGCTCGGTATCGGGGGTGTGCTGTTCCTGGTGGGTGCGGTCGTCGCGGGGTTGGCGGTGCGCCGACCGGATGCGGTGTATGTGTTCACCGGTCTCGGGTTCACGGCTATTGCCGCCTCCTACGGCATCGTCTACAACGCGGCTGTCCTCGCCGAGGCCCGATTGCAGGACGCCATCGAAGGTCGGGCCCGAGCCACTGTCACCTCGGTGGCCGGTCTGCTGGAGGAGGTGGTCGCTCTGGTGGTGTTCGGGTTCGTCGCGTCGGCGACGCTGTGGTTGTCGATGGCGTCGACCGTCGCCCTGCTCGGAGTCGCGATCCTGGGTATCGCCGTATTGACCCGTTCCTGGTTGCCGCGCCGTGGTGAACCGGGAGGTCACGCCGCGGAACAGCTGGTTGACAAAATACCCTAGGGGGGTATGGTAGGGCCAAGGGCGACGGTGCGGACGTCGCCGTACAGGCCAACCCTGAATGGAGCACCCGATGAAAACCCCCATGAAATTCGCCGGTTTCGCGGCCGGCTTGGTCGCGGTCTTCGGGATCGCGCTGGGGATCGGAGCCCTGGTCGGTCCCACCGGCGAGGACGCGAGCGCGCACGGAAACGGACCGCACGAACCCACCCCGTCCGATGGTGAGGAGGCGGGAGGGCTGACGAGTACCAAGGGCGGCTACACGCTGGCTCTGGAGGATCCGACCGTGGACGCGGGTCCGCAGGTGCCGGTGCGGTTCCGGATCCTGGACGCCGAGGGGGTGCCGGTCACCCGTTACACCCCGAACCACGAGAAAGACCTGCATCTGATCGTGGTGCGGCGGGACATGGCCGCGTTCCGGCACCTTCACCCGGTGCTCGACGAGCAGGGCACCTGGAGCGCACCGGTGGACCTGAGCCACGCCGGGGACTACCGCGTCTTCGCCGATTTCGTCACCGCCGACGGACAGGCGTTCACCCTGGGCTCGGAGCTGCGAGTGGCGGGCGACTACCATCCACAATCGCTGCCGAAGGCGACCACCGGTACTACCGTCGACGGGTACACCGTCACACTCGACGGCACACTCGTCCAGGGACGGACCTCGACCGTGACACTCACCGTCTCCCGCGACGGGAGGCCTGTCACCGATCTGGAGCCCTACCTGGGGGCATACGGACACTTGGTGGCGCTGCGGGCTACCGACCTCGGTTACCTGCACGTCCACCCGGAAGGGCACCCCGGTGACGGAGTGACGAAGGCCGGGCCCGGTATCGCCTTCGCGGTGAACGCGCCGAGCGCCGGAGACTACCGGCTGTTCCTCGACTTCCAGCACCGCGGGGTAGTCCACACGGCCGAATTCACTGTGACCGCCGCATCTGGCACCTCGGTGATCGGCGCCCACCCCGAGCCCCCGACAGGTGGCACCGAGCACACCCCCCACCCGGGTCACTCGGGCCACGGAAACTGACCGGCCGAATACCGAACGGAGCGCATCATGACCACGGCCCAGCAGCCCACCGGCCAGGTCGAACTGGTGATCGGCGGGATGACCTGCGCGTCCTGCGCGAGTCGTATCGAGAAGAAACTGAACCGGCTCGACGGTGTCGTCGCGAGCGTGAACTACGCGACGGAGAAGGCGCGCGTCGACTTCACCGGGGATATAGCCCCGGAGGATCTGGTGGCCGTGGTCGAGCAGGCCGGCTACACCGCCACCCTGCCGCGACCGGCCGACGCCGACACCGAGACGGCCGACGAGCCGGACCCGACAGCGTCGCTGCGGACCCGGTTGCTGGTGTCGTTGGTGCTGACCGTTCCGGTGATCGCCATGGCGATGGTCCCGGTGTTGCAGTTCACCAACTGGCAGTGGCTGTCGCTGACGCTGGCCGCGCCGGTGGTGGTGTGGGGTGCACTGCCGTTCCACCGTGCGGCGTGGACGAATCTGCGGCACGGCACGGCGACCATGGACACGCTGGTCTCCATGGGTACCCTGGCCGCCTTCGCCTGGTCGGTCTACGCCCTGTTCTGGGGTACCGCCGGTATTCCCGGGATGACCCACCCGTTCGAACTCACCATCGCCCGCATGGACGGCACCGGCAATATCTACCTGGAGGCCGCCGCCGGTGTCACCACCTTCATCCTGGCCGGGCGCTACTTCGAGGCCAGGTCCAAGCGTCGAGCCGGAGCGGCACTGCGGGCACTGCTGGAACTCGGCGCCAAAGAGGTGTCGGTACTGCGGGGCGGAACCGAACAGCGGATACCGGTGGATCAGCTCGCGGTCGGCGACCGTTTCGTGGTGCGTCCCGGCGAGAAGATCGCCACCGACGGGGTGGTTGAGGACGGCTCCTCGGCCGTGGACGCGTCCATGCTGACCGGGGAATCCATCCCGGTGGAGGTCGGCCCGGACGATTCGGTGGTCGGGGCGACGGTCAATGTCGGCGGTCGGATCGTGGTGCGTGCCACCCGGGTCGGCTCGGACACTCAGCTGGCGCAGATGGCGAAACTGGTGGAGGACGCCCAGACCGGCAAGGCGCGGGCGCAGCGTCTGGCGGACCGCATCGCCGGGATCTTCGTCCCGATCGTCATCGCCCTGGCGGTGGCCACCCTCGGCTACTGGCTGGGTACCGGCGGCGCGGTGGCCGCGGCCTTCACCGCCGCCGTGGCGGTGTTGATCATCGCCTGCCCGTGCGCGCTGGGTCTGGCCACCCCGACCGCGCTGATGGTCGGCACCGGCCGCGGCGCCCAGCTCGGCATCCTCATCAAGGGCCCCGAGGTCCTGGAATCGACCCGGCGGGTGGACACGGTGGTGCTGGACAAGACCGGCACCGTCACCGCGGGCAAGATGACCCTGCACGAGGTGATCGCCGCCGACGGCGAGCGGGCCGAACGCGTTCTCGAACTGGCGGGAGCGCTGGAAAACGCCTCCGAACACCCCGTCGCCCAGGCCATCGCCAAGGGCGCCCGGGAGCGGGTCGGCGAGCCGAAACCGGTCGAGGGCTTCGCCAATGTCGCCGGACTCGGCGTACACGGCGTGGTGGACGGGCACGCCGTGGTCATCGGCCGCACCGGCCTGCTCGCGGACTGGTCGCTGCACTTGGACACCGAGCTGGAGCGGGCGATGCGCGCGGCGGAGGCCGAAGGCCGCACCGCCGTGGCGATCGGCTGGGACGGCCGGGTCCGCGGTGTGCTGGTCGTCTCCGACACGGTGAAACCGACCTCCGCCGAAGCGGTGGCACAGCTGCGCGGCCTCGGCCTGACGCCGATCATGCTCACCGGCGACAACGAGGCGTCGGCCCGGGCGATCGCGGCGCAGGTCGGTATCGACGAGGTGATCGCGGAGGTGCTGCCGCAGGACAAGGCGGCCGTGATCGAACGCCTCCAGAACGAGGGCAAGGTTGTCGCCATGGTCGGCGACGGTGTCAACGACGCGGCCGCCCTGGCCCGCGCCGATCTGGGCCTGGCCATGGGCACCGGCACCGATATCGCTATCGAGGCGAGCGATCTGACCCTGGTTCGCGGCGATCTGCGGGCCGCCGTCGACGCCATCCGCCTGTCCCGCCGCACCCTCGGGACCATCAAGGGCAACCTGTTCTGGGCCTTCGCCTACAACGTCGCCGCCATCCCGTTGGCCATGGCGGGCCTGCTGAATCCCATGCTCGCCGGGGCAGCCATGGCCTTCTCCTCGGTGTTCGTGGTCAGTAACAGCCTGCGACTGCGCCGGTTCCGCTCCACCGCGCGCTGAGCCGGCGTCGGGCCGGAGATACCACCGGACAGCGTGCCGTACCTCCTGCCCGGACACGCCGAGGAATTAATCTTGTCGCCGAACGGTAGAAGAACACATGAAACTCGACGATTCGGCCCGCGCGCTCATCGGTTCGGGTGCCGATGCCACTCTGGTCACCCTCAATTCGGACGGAAGTCCTCAGGTCAGCCTGGTATGGGTGGCTCTCCGATCGACACCCGAGGGCGATGAATTGGTCGTGGCGCATCTGAGCGAACACAGGAAGGTACGCAATGTCCGCCGCGACGGGCGAGTGGCCCTCACCATCGTCTCGCCGGAACGCGGCGAGGTGATGCGCCCCTACCTCTCGATCACCGGGACCGCCCGGATCGTCGAGGGCGGGGCACCCGAGCTCCTCGCCGATCTGGCGAAGACCCTGGCGAGTCCCGGTGTCGAGTTCCCGCCCCCGGACGCACCGCCCGGATACCTCACCCGGATACGAATCGACAAGGTCGGCGGTGTGGGCCCCTGGGTCACCGGCTGACCGGCCGATCCCGCGCCAGGTCTCGGGCGCGGCGGCGCGCCCATTCCTCCTGTTCGAGGACAGCGGCTTCGGCAGGGGTGGGTGCGCTGCCCCCGAACCGGGCGGGTACCCACGGTTGGCCCGGTGGCATCGGGTATCCGTCCTGGGCGGCGGTGAGCAGATCGTCCATGCGTGCGCGCAGGGTCGTGGTCAGTTCACCGGTGTTGCCGCCAGGGGCCAGGGGGGACCCGATGCGGATGTTCACCGGAAAGCTGTGGCGGCCCAACTGCCTCGGGAATCCCTTGGTCCAGATGCGGTGGGCGCCCCAAATGGCCATCGGGACGATCGGGACATCCGCTTCCAGGGCCATACGCGCGGCACCTGATTTGAATTCCTTCAGCTCGAAACTGCGGCTGATGGTCGCCTCGGGATACACCACGACCACTTCGCCCGCGCGCAGAGCGGTGACCGCGCGGTCATAGGATTCCGCGCCCGCGGTGCGATCGACACCGATCGCCTTACAGTGCTTCATGAGAAAACCGACGATGCCGTGCTCGAGTTCGGCCTTCATCATGAATCGGACATTGCGTCCGGACCGGTGACCGACCAGGCCGACCTCGATGAAGTCCAGGTATGAGGTGTGGTTCACGGCGAGGACGGCGCCGCCGGAGCGTGGCATATTCTCCTGGCCGTCGATATCGACGCGCAGTCCCTGCACGGCGACCACGGTCCGAGCCAGTCCGGTGAGAATATCGAAAACCGGTTCACGGGCCATTACGAACTCCTGTTATTGCTGTGCGGTCTCCTCGCCCGCATCGGTCTTCTCGTGCCCGGACCGGTCGCCGTTCGCGTCGTCGGCCTCGGGTTTGCCCCTCGTCCGTATGCGGGCGAGCCTTTCCGCGGCTTCGGCGGCGTCCATGGCATCGGCTTCTTCCAGGGTAGGCGCGCTGCCGCCGAGACGGGCCGGCACCCAATACGCGCCGGGCTCGTGCACGTAGTCCTGCTGGATTTCGCGCAGTAGCCGCTGCATGGTGGAGCGCAGTTCGGCGGTGAGCTCGGCGATGGGCTCGTAGGGCCGGATCGGGGCGCCGACGGCGATGGAAATGGGGGTGTTGGTACGGCCCAGCCTTTTCGGGTGGCCCTTCGTCCACACCCGCTGAGCGCCCCAGATCACCATCGGGATGATCGGTACGTCCGCTTGCAGGGCCATACGCGCGGCACCGGATTTGAATTCCTTGATCTCGAAGCTGCGGCTGATGGTCGCTTCGGGGTACACACCCACGAGTTTCCCGCGGCGCAGATATTCCACGGCGGCCTTGTAGGAATCCGCGCCCGCGGTGCGGTCCACCGGAATATGCTTGAGTGCGCGCATAATCGGACCGGAGATCTTGTTGTCGAAGACCTCTTTCTTGGCCATGAACCGGATATAGCGTTTCGATGTGCGAACCGGTAGACCCGCGTAGGTGAAGTCCATATAGCCGGTGTGGTTGACCGCGATCACGGCGCCACCCGTGGTCGGGATATGTTCATCACCGGTGACGGTGAACTTCAGGCCCTGGACGAAGAAGACGGTCCGGGCCAGGCCGATGATCGTCCGGTAGACGGGTTCCACAAGTTCGCTAGCGTAGTCGCTGCCGTTTCGTCCGGCAGCGGCCTGCCCGCAGCGCGATACTCACGTACATCGTCGCCGGCGCGGACCGTCAACGTCCGGGACCGCAAAACCCGCTCGTCCCGGCTCGAGTCGTAATGAAAGGTGATCGTCGAAGTGGAACTCGCCCAACGGCTATCGGCGACCGGTCGCGACCGGCGTCGTTGGACGACGCGCGCCGTGAGCGCGGGAATCGCCGTGGCCGGCGCCCTGCTCGGCACCGGATGCGATTCCGTCTCCGGTATCCAGGACGAGTACGCGGATCCGCGGGCCGCGGCCGAAGCCCCGGCAGAGACCGTCGCACCGACCACCGCGCTATCCGGCCTCCCGGTCGTCGGGCCGGAAACCGCCGACCTGCCCCCCGTGCCCGCGGACGCCCCCGAGGTCGGCGCTGTCGCCGGGATGCCGGAGGCCGGGCCGGCCCTCCGGCGTTTCGCCGCCGACCTGGCGGCCGGTGATACCACCGCCCTGCAGGCGCGCTGCTGGATGATCCCGCCGCTGACCTCGGCCGATATGTACGCCGACAGCACGGGGGTACTGGCCACCCTGTCCGGGCCCGGCACTCTCGCGGACGACAGGATCACTTGGTCCGACGACACCTATACGCTCACCGTCGAGACAACCACCGTCGAGTCCGGTTACGCCTGCCCGCGGGTCCACGCGGCCGGTACGGAACCCGCCTACGACACCGCCGACGCCCGACACGCCGTGCGTCGCTACCTGGCCCGACTCGTCGGGGAACCGCTCGATCCCGCCGACCGGGAGGACACCTATCCGCTGGTCTGCCGCGCGACCCCGGCGAACTGGGACCCGGCGGGCACCGGCAGCCCGGTTCCCGCGCCGCTGGCGAACAAGCCGAGCGCGCTGACCGGGACCACCGCGTTCGCCGATCAGGAGATCAGCTCCGAGCAGATCGGCCCCGGCTATATCGCAGTGCGGGTGCCCGTGACGAACGCTTCCGGGGTGACCCGGAGCCGAGTATTCACCGTGACCGAGACCACCGATGGCCACTGCATCGGTGACGTGACGCCCTGACCCACTACCCTGGATGGCCGGCAACGGTCAAGAGGAGCAAGCTCGTGCAGATCACCAGCGTCGGACACGCAGGTTTCCATATCCGAACCGCGGCCGGGACGATCCTCTGCGATCCCTGGGTCAACCCCGCCTACTTCGGTTCGTGGTTCCCATTTCCCGACAACACCGAGTTGGACTGGGACGAACTGGGCAATTGCGATTTCCTGTATGTCTCCCATCTGCACCGCGACCATTTCGACGCGAAAACGCTGGCCGATCACGTCAACAAGGACGCCACCGTTCTGCTGCCCAACTATCCGGTCCCGGATCTGCGGCGCGAACTGGAGAAACTGGGCTTCCACAAGTTCTTCGAAACCGAGGATTCGGTCAAGCACACCGTCGAGGGCCCGGGCGGCGAGCTGGACATCATGATCATCGCGCTGCGCGCGCCGGCCGACGGTCCGATCGGCGATTCCGGTTTGGTGGTCTCCGACGGCGAAACCACCTGCTTCAACATGAATGATGCCCGCCCGGTGGATATGGACGTCCTGCACGAGGCGTTCGGCCGGATCGATATCCACCTGCTGCAGTACTCGGGCGCCATCTGGTATCCGATGGTCTACGACATCCCGACGCGCACGAAATCGAATTTCGGCAAGCAGAAACGGCAGCGTGGTATGGACCGGGCCCGCAGCTATATCGAACAGGTCGGCGCCACCTGGGTGGTCCCGTCGGCCGGTCCACCGGTCTTCCTGGACGAGGAACTGCGCTATCTCAACGACGATCACGGTGACGAGGGCAATATCTTCCCCGACCAGATGGTTTTCCTGGAGCAGATGCGCGTCCACGGTAATTCCGGCGGTGTGCTGATGATCCCGGGGTCGGTGGCCGAGGTCCACGGTGCCGAGCTGAAACTCATCCACCCCTACGATCCCACCGAGATCTGGAACGACAAGGCCGCCTTCATCGAGAAGATGGCCCAGAAGATGGCGCCGGTGCTGGAACGGGAGAAGCGGTCGTGGGCGCCCGCCGAGGGCGAGCCGCTGCTGCGGCCGCTTCAGGAGCTGTTCGAACCGCTCATGGCGCAAAGCGACCTGATCTGCGACGGTATCGGCTATCCGGTGGGCCTGGTGATGGGTGACGAGACCGTGGTGCTGGACTTCCCCAAGCGAACCGTGCGCGCCCCCATCGACGGCGAGGGTCGATACCGCTACGGCTTCCGAATCGCCCCTGAACTGGTGCGTACGGTGCTGCGCGACAACGAACCCGACTGGGTGAACACCATCTTCCTGTCCACCCGCTTCCAGGCGTGGCGCATCGGCGGCTACAACGAATTCCTCTACACCTTCTTCAAATGCCTCACCGACGAGCGCATCGCCTACGCCGACGGCTGGTTCGCCGAGGCGCACGACGATTCGGCCTCGGTGGAACTCGATGGCTGGGAAGTACAGCGCCGCTGCCCGCATCTGAAGGCGGACCTGTCCAAATTCGGGGTGGTGGAGGGCACCACGCTCACCTGCAATCTGCACGGCTGGCAGTGGGATCTGGAGTCGGGCCGGTGCAAGACCTCCAAGGGACACGAACTGCGGTCCCGCGAACTCACCGACCAGGCGGTCGAGCAGTAGCCCGTCCGAGCCGGCCTGCCCGGCCGTAGGCCGGCACCGGGGTGCCGGCGGTCGGTGTCGGCTATTCGGTTCGGTGGGAATCGGCTCGTACAGGATCGCCACGCCGCGAGGCCCCGACCGTCACCGCGACCAGGGTGAGGGCACAGCCGAGCAGCGCCGTGGGCGAGAGCCCCGCGCCGGTGGGCAGCGCCCAGTCGAGTAGCGCCGAGGCGACCAGCTGTCCGGCGATCGAGGTGAGCCCGAGCAGCAGTACCCCGATCCAGCGCACCACCAGGACCCCGGCGGCGATGAATACGACACCGATCGGTCCACCGAGGTAGAGCCACGGCTCGTCGGGGAAGTGGGTGGGCCGGCCGACGTAGGCCAGCACCGCGGTTTCGGCGGCGAGCAGGACGCCGAGCCCGACGGTGAAGTTGATCAGTGTCGCCGCGATCGGCCCCCCGGCCGCGCCGACCCGTCCGTTCACGGCCTGCTGCCAGGCCAGTCCGATACCGGCCAGGGCGGGCAGCGCGATGAGCAGCGGCGCGGGCACCTCGGACAGCACCGCCATGGTGGTGAACGGCCCTGGTTCGGAACCGCCCGAGCCGGCCAACAGCACGGCCCCCACTGCCAGTACGGCCCCGGCGATACGCATCGCGGTAATGGGTGTGCGCCCATTGGGCGCCAGACCGAGACGGTCCACCACCAGACTGCTCAACAGCTGTCCCGCCACCACGGCCACCGTGAACGCGGTCACGCCGAGCGCGGCCACCGTGAGTCCCTGACTCGCGACGAATCCGGCGCCGAAGAGCCCACCGAGCAGCTGCCAGGGCCGCAGTGTTCCCTCGGCGAGGGCACCGTGTACCCGCCCCAGCTCGGCGCGTAACCGCGCGCTGAACAGGAACGCGATGACCAGCAGGACCAGTCCTGTCCCGAAACTCACCACCGCCGCCGCGACCCCGTCCTGCAGCCGCGCCCCCAATGCGCCGTTGATCCGGCCCTGGACCGCCACCCCCGCGCCGATCCCCATCCCGAGCGTCAGTCCCACCCGTCGCGACAGCATGTCCGCACCCTACCGACGTGGTTATCCGGTGGGCCGTCCGAGAGCAGGGCCGGGTCCACCGGATAACCACGTCGGTTCGGCCGAGACGGCGCGAACTACACCGAGTGCAGGTTGCGTGCGGTGGGCGAGGCAGCGACCGCGGCCGGATCGGGGAAGGTACCCAGCAGGCGGTCGGCGGTCCCGACGGTGGTCACCGCGAACCAGTAGTGCTCGTTCTTGTAGTGGTGGTGCCGGTGGTTGCGCCAGATGGCACGGTAGAAGGCGTGCTTCGGCTTGTAGTCGGAGTGGATCAGATAGTGGGTCCACTCGTAGACCAGGCCGATCAGGGTGAAGGTGACCAGGAAGGTGAGTCCGAGCCCGAGCCGGGGGAAGGCCAACAGGCCGATCGCCGCCAGGGCGGCGATCACCAGCAGCAGGCTCCTGGTGGGGATGAAGATCAACGGGATATCGCGCGGATCGATATGGTGTTCGCGGTGTTTGCGTGCCAGTTCACTGTCGATGGCGATCGGGCCGAGCCGGCGGGGCCGCCAGTGCAGCACCGTGACGTGCACGGTCCATTCGAAGAACGGGAACAGCGTCAGCATCACCAGGGGAAGCAGTGCATCGGTGATCCGCCAGTCGCCGATCGGTAGCCGTCCGGTGAGCGAGACCACCGCAGCGGTCCCGATCAGCCACGGGGAGGGGTGGCGCAGAAACTCACGCAGGGCCATCCGCAGGGTGAACCCGCGTCGCAGGGCGCGTTCGTCCCGTCGGACCTCGGCCCTGGCGTCCGTATCGGTCGGTTTGTTCGAGTGTGCTGTGGCCATCGTGGTTTCCGATCTCGCGCTCAGGTCCGGGCGAAGACGCCGAGCAGTGCGGTGGTCGCCGGTTCCAGGAGGGCTCTGGCGTTCTCGGCGGCCTGTTCCGGCCGACCCGCCAGCACGGCGTCGGCCACATCGCGGTATCCCGCCGCATTGCCGACCTCGGCGGACATGAGGGGGGCCAATGCCTCGAGCGCGGGTTCGTAGGCCGCGCGCAGCATGTTGTACATGAGGCGGAAGACGATCGAATCGGCGGCGTCGACCAGGTGGTCCCAGAATTCGAGGGCGATCCGTTGTCGGCCGATCGGATCCTGTTCGGCCGCCAGTCGGTCGACACACTCGAGCAGTGCGGTCGCCGGATCGGAGGCACCGGGTTCGCCGGTCGACGCGCATCGGGTGGCGGCCAGTTCGGCGATCTTCGGCCCGTTGTGCAGGCGCGCCTCCAGGATGCTGCGCGCCACCGCCGGGTCGAGCGCACCGCCACGGACGAGCAGCCGAGGCAGTATCTCGAGCCCGGCGCCACGGCGATAGTCCAGAACCGTCGTGGCATCGCCCTGCCGTACCGATACCAGCCCGGCCGCGGCCAGCCGCTGTAAAGCCTCCCGCACCGCCGGACGGGAGACACCCAGCGCTTCGGCCAACTGCCGTTCGCTCGGCAGAGTCGTTCCCGGCGCCAGTTCGCCGCTGAGCACATCGGCCGCAATCTGCTCGAAAACCTCCGCCGAGACCGATCGCCGCACCACCGGTTGCAATGCCATAGGCCTACTGTGGTCCACATTGGTAATAAGGTCAAGTGGTCAGACCAATTCTATCCGCAGCTCGGCCCGCTGCTTCGGCACCGAGGACCGCTGGGGACCGCGCTGTTCGGTCAGCTGGGATCCGAGCCGCGGACCGCCGACAGCCACACCGCCGCTGCCGCCGCCACACAACTCGCCCCGGCGAACGCCGGCACCCCTCCACCCACCACGTACACCCACATCAGCCCGGCGAACGGCGCGACCACCGCGGCCTGCGCGTCCAGCAGTAGTCGCCGTCGCGGCCGTGCTACCGTCGCGGCCCGGTGCGCCGCGTCGGGCGCCCGGCGGGACGGATTGTCGACAAGACGGCCCACGGGTTCGGTATCCCGCACCCGTCCGGCGGGGAACAGCCGCAGCGCACCCACCGCGAGCCGACGCCCGCTCACCTCGGCCTCGGATTCGACCAGCCCGATCAGCGCGGGATCGAAATACACCGGCACCCAGCGCGCGCGCCCCCCATCGTCGAATTCCAGCCACGAGCGGGCGAGCAGCCGATACTCCTGCCGCACCCGCCGCACCGCCACCGTGCGCCGCTCACCCAGCCCGTTGCGCACCCACCCCGACGCGACGGCCAGGCGATAGATCGTGTAGCCCACAATTCCCACGGCCACCGTCACCAGCGCACCGAGTTGGTCCAGATCGGCGAACGGAACCCAGACAAGGCAGGCGGCCAGAGCAGCGAACGTCACGCCCATCGGATAGGTCAGCGCTGCCGGAACCGCCATCGTTCCAGCCTCTCACGGGCCGAGGAAGGCGGCCGCTCGCGGTGGATAACGACGAAAGGCGCCCTCGGCGGTAACAACCGCCGGGACGCCGAACGTCACGGGTACCGGACCGGAAACCCTGATGCGCGAACTACTTCAGGAAACCGATCTTGGTGTAGTCGAGCGAGGCGAGACCGGCCGCGCCGTAATTGGCCAGGTCGGCGCGCACACCCACATTGCCGGCCGACTGCACCAGCGGAATCGAATGCCCCGACTCGAACACCTCGCGGTCCACCCGATTGGCCAGCTCGACGGCCTTCTTCGGGTCCAGTTCGGACAGGGTCTGCTCGATGAGGCCGTTCAACTCGGGGGTGCCGATCCGACCGTAATTGCCCTGCAGGTCGTTCGGGTTGTACGCGTAGATCTGCGGGATGCTGCTGAGCGGGAACGGATCGCCGACCCAGGACCACTGTCCGACATCGAAATTGCCGGGCTGGATCACATCGGTGAAGAACCCGGCGCCGGGCTTGGTCTCGATAAGCAGTTTCACCCCGATGCGGGCGAGATTCTGCTGGATGATCTGCGCGACCTGCACCCAGGTGTCGTCGTTGTACATGACGTCGCGGATCTCCAGCGGGCGGCCGTCCTTCACGCGGACATCGCCGTTGAGCTTCCAGCCGAGCTCGTCGAGCTCCCGGGCCGCGGCGTCGGGGTCGAAAGGCAGGCTGTTGTCCTGGTAGCCCTCCTGGCCTTGCAGGTAGATGTGGTTGTTCAGCGGAACCGGGTTCTGCACCAGGCCGTTCTGCATCGCCTTGGCGATACCCGCACGGTCGATGGCCTTGATGATGGCGGTCCGCACCTGCGCGTCGGCGAGGATCGAACCCGGTGCGCCGTTGAACGTCAGATGGGACCAGCTGTTACCCGGCGCCCGGCGAATAGCGATACCCGCGGTGTTACGGGCGGTCTCCATGTCCTCGCGCGTGCCGAGCCCGACCGCGTCGAGTTCGTTGTTCGCCAGCGCGGGCACCATGGCCTCACTGGCCAGCACCGTGTAGGTGATGGTGTCCAGTTTCGGGGTGTCGCCCCACCACTTCGGGTTCCGACCCAGCACGATCCGCCCCTGGGTGCGGTCGGTGGACTGCACCGTGAACGGCCCGGCGGTCAGGGCGGGGCCATTGACCAGGCTGTCGTTGAACGCCTCCGGGGTCGCGGTCACCGACTTGGGGTACAGCATGGAGTTGCCCGCGAACTGGCCCGCCCAATCCGCGTAGTGCTTGTTGAACGTGATAACCGCCTGCCGGTCGTCGCCCCCGCGTTCGACCTTCTCCACCCGGTCGAAACCGATGGTGTTGGCGATCAGGAAACGCTTGTCGCGACCGCTGAGCGCATTGGCCTGCGACGCGATGTCCTCCCAGGTGATGGGAGTGCCGTCGGACCACACCGCTTTCGGGTTGATGGTGTAGGTGACCTTTTGCGGGTTGGTGTCGGTCAGTTCGACATTCGTGAAGTAGTCGGTGTTCACCGAGAGCTTGCCCGCCGCATCGGTCCGGAAGGCACGCGGCAACATGACCCGCATGATGCCGCCGGTTTCGGCATCGTTGCCGTCATTGGACAGCGCGTTCCAGTTGGCCGGATACGACGTTACGGCCAGCCGCAGGTTCCCGCCGTCGCGCAGTTCACCGACATCGCGCGGGTTGATGTCGTTGGTGGTGCCGAGAGCGGCGACAGCGCCCTCCGGTGCGCCGGAGTCGTTCGCGCCACAGCCCGCCGCGACCAGGGCCGCGGCGAACAGTGGCACCGCGAACAATCTCCGCAGTGTTCGGTTACTCATGGTCGAACATCCTTCCTGCTGGGTGAGCACCACGCGCACGGTCAACGATGCACGACCGGTTCCGGTACCGCATCTATCAGCGCCCGGGTGTACTCGTGCCGCGGATCGCCGAAGATCTGCTCCGCAGGTCCGGATTCCACGATCTTGCCGCGGTACATCACGGCGATATCGTGGGCCAGATTGCGGACCACGGACAGATCGTGCGAGACGAACAAATACGACAGACCGCGTTCGGCCTGCAGGTCGCGCAGCAGGTTCAGCACACCGGCCTGGATGGAAACGTCCAGCGAGGACACCGGCTCGTCCAGCACCAGCAGTTCCGGATCGAGCGCCAGGGCCCGGGCGATGCTGATGCGCTGTTTCTGGCCGCCGGAGAAATCGGTCGGATAGCGGTCGGCGTGCTCCGGACGCAGTCCCACCTGTTTCAGCAGCTCCGGTACCCGACGGGAGATTTCGGCGTGCGGGCGGCCGTTGACGCGCAGCGGTTCGGCGATGGCGTCGAAAACGGGTAGTCGCGGGTCCAGAGAGGCGGTGGGGTCCTGGAAGACGATCTGCAGTTTGCGGCGCAATTCGCGGCGCTCGGCGCGGCTCAGCGTGGCCACATCGCGGCCCATGATCTCGATGGTGCCCGACTGTGGTGGAACCAGATCCAGGATCTGGGTGAGGGTGGTGGATTTACCGGAACCGGATTCCCCGACCAGCGCCAGGGTGCGGCCCGCCCGGATCTCGAAGCCGATGCCGTCGACCGCACGTACCTCGCCCTTGTGGCGGCGCAGGATCACACCGGAGGTGATGGGGAAGGTTTTCACCAGGCCGGTGACCTTCAGCACCACCCGGGAGTCGGTTTCGGCGGAGGCCTCGGGTTCGCCGATCTCCCGGCGGTAGGCGTCGAACAGGTCGGCCGAACCCAGTTCGCCGGTGCGGATACACGCGGCCCGCCGGCCGTGGCCGATCTCGTCCAGTGGCGGTTCCGCGGCGCGGCAGGCCTGCACCGAGACCGGGCAGCGGGGCGCGAAGGAGCATCCGGGCGGCAGTGCGTGCATGGCGGGCGGCGCGCCGGCGATCGGGATCAGCGGTGCCCGGGCGGGGCCGTCCATCCGGGGAATGGAACCGAGCAGCCCCACCGTATACGGCATCCGAGGAGTGTTGAACAGTTCGCCGGTACTCGCGGTTTCGACGATCCGACCTGCGTACATGACGGCCACCCGGTCGGCCAGGGTGGCCGCGATGCCCATATCGTGGGTGATCATGATGACCCCGGCGCCGGTGATATCGCGCGCCTTGCGCAGCAGGTCGAGGATCTGCTTCTGCACGGTTACGTCCAGCGCGGTGGTCGGCTCGTCACAGATGATGAGCGCCGGATCGTTGGCGATCGCCATGGCGATCACCACCCGCTGGCGCATACCGCCGGAGAATTCGTGCGGAAACGCCTTGGCGCGCAACTCCGGTTCGGGGATACCGACCAGATCCAACAACTCCACCGCGCGCTGCGCGGCCTCGGCCTTACCCATGGTGCCGTGCGCCAGCAGTGCCTCGGCCACCTGGTCGCCGACCCGGTACACCGGAGTCAGCGCCGACAGCGGATCCTGGAACACCATGCTCACCGAACTGCCGCGCAGTTTCGACAGTCGTTTGTCGTCGAGGCCGAGCAGCTCCCGGCCACGCAGCCGGATGGAACCGCTCACCCGGGCCTGGTCGGGCAACAGCCCCATCACCGCCAGCGACGACACCGACTTGCCGGAGCCGGATTCGCCGACGATCGCGAGCACCTCGCCGTCGGAAACCGTGTAGTTCACACCGCGCACCGCGTCGACTCGCCCCTCCTCGCTGGGGAACGAGACCCGCAGGTCGGAGACTTCGAGCAGCGGCGCGGAACCTGTCCTGCCCGCCGAGCCGGATGTGTCGAGGGCGACCTCGGCCTTGTCGGACGAGCCTGCCACGGTCTTTTCGGTCATTTCCGCGCCTTCCGCGACCGTGCCCGCGTCGCCCCGGGGTCGAAGGCATCGCGCAAACCGTCACCCACCAGGTTCGCGCAGAGCACGGTGATGATCAGCAGTCCACCGGCGAACAGGAACAGCCACGGGTAGGTCAACGCCGATTTGGTTCCCGACGCGATCAGCGAGCCCAGTGACACATCCGGCGGTTGCACGCCGAACCCGAGAAAGCTGAGCCCGGTTTCGGCCATGATGGCGGCGCCGACAGTGAGCGTGGTGTCGATGATCAGGATCGACGCGATATTCGGCACGATATGGCTGAGGATGATGGTGTGCGTCGGCGCACCCATATACCGTGCCGCCCGCACGAATTCCCGCTCCCGCAGACTCATCGTCAGTCCGCGTACGATCCGCGCGCTGATCATCCAACCGAACACGCTGAGCAGGATGATCAGCAGCACCAGCGAGCCGCTGCCCTTGGTGCGCGGCGCGAACAGGGCGATGATGATGAAGCTGGGCACCACCAACAGCAGATCGACCAGCCACATGAGAACGCGGTCGAGCCGGCCGCCGAGCAGTCCGGCGATGGAACCGGTCAGCGCGGCGATGGTCGTGGAGAAGATGGCGACGCACAGGCCGATGATCAGCGATTTCTGCAATCCGCGCAGAGTCTGCGCGAGAACGTCCTGGCCGATGGCCGTGGTGCCGAACGGATGCTCCGGACTGGGCGGTTGCAGCAGCGCCGTGTAGTCGAGTTCCTGATAGTCGTAGGGCAGAAACGGCGGCAGCGCGAAGCTCGCGACGAACAGCAGGATCAGTATCGCGCCCCCGACCACGGCAGGTTTGTTGCGCAGGAACCGTCGCAGTACCAGCTTGCGCCTGCCCGACGCGGCGACCTCGGGCGCGCCCTGAACGATGATCTCGGCTTCGGTCATCCCACACGCACCCTCGGGTCGAGAATCGCGTACACGATATCGGAGAGCAGGCCGGACACCAGGATCACCAGCCCGGCGAAGGCGGTCACGGTGACCACTACGTACACATCCTGGGCGTTGATCGAATCGACCAGCCATTCCCCGACGCCGTGCCAGCCGAAGATCTTCTCGGTGAACGTCGCGCCGGTGATCAGGCCGCCCAGACTGTATGCGAACAGGGTCGCCATCGGGATGAGCGCGGTGCGCAGGCCGTGTCTGTACAGTGCCTTGCCGCGGGTGAGGCCCTTGGCGCGGGCGGTGCGGATGAAATCGCTCTGCAGTACGTCGAGCATGGCGTTGCGCTGATAGCGGCTGTAGCCGGCCATCCCGCCCAGTGCCAGCGTCAGGGTGGGCAGCACGAGGTGCTGCAGGCGGTCGAGCAGCTGCGCGCCGGCGCCCTCGATACGGTGGGCCGAGGTTTCGCCGGTGTAGAGGAAGATCTGCTGACCGGTCAGGAAATTGATCTCCAGCGCCCCGTATTTCAACACGGTCGCGAGCAGGAAGACCGGGGTTGACAGGATGAGCAGTGAAACGACCGTCGTGAAATAGTCGCTGAATCTGTATTGGCGGATCGCCCCGGCCGCGCCGATCAGTACCCCGAGCACGGTGCCGACGATCGAACCGATGATCAGCAGCCGCAGGCTCACCCCCACCCGGCGGGGCAGTTCCTCGCTCACCGGCTGCCCGGAGAGCGTGGTACCGAAGTCGCCGTGCGTCACCCCCCGCACCCAGGTCAGGTAGCGCTGCGGGATCGGCTCGTTGAGGTGCAGTTCCTCGGCCTTGGCGTCGATCACCGACTGCGGAGGGCGTGGATTGCGCTGCTCCAGACTGTCCAGTGGGCGAAATGTCAGTGAGGCGAGGCTGAACGTGAGGAACGATGCCAACAGCAACAGAACGACGTAATTGAGCGCGCGTCGTAGCAGAAAGCCGGTCATGCGTCCCCTCGTGTGCTGGTGTAGCACCCGATCATAGGGAGCGGATGCCGAGCATGCGCATGCAACGGCTGTGCTGCGTGTTTGCCCCGCCCGCCCGCTTCTGTGCGGCCGCGTCGGCGGCACCGCCGCACCGTCCGGTGGACGACCGTGCCGGCGCCGCGCGCGGGACACAGCAGAATGGAAGAGGTGACACGTCTGCAACTGCCCAAACCGAAGCTGGTCGCCACGGATGTGGACGGCACTCTCATCGACCCCGCGGAACGGGTGAGCGCCCGCACCAAGGCCGCCGTCGGGGCGCTGGTCGCCGACGGTGTGCCGTTCGTACTGGCCACCGGCCGGCCGCCGCGTTGGATCGCGCCGGTGGTCGACGGACTCGGTTTCGCACCGCTGTGCGTCTGCGGAAACGGGGCGGTCATCTATGACAGCGCCGCCGACCGGGTACTGGCGGCCCGTGCACTGGACGTGGACACCCTCGGCTGGTTGGCCGATATCGCCGAGAAGGAACTTCCCGGCTGCGGGCTGGCCGCCGAACGGGTGGGCGCCAGTGCCCATGACGCGGCGACTCCGCAATTCGTCAGCTCACCCCAATACGAACACGCCTGGCTCAACCCCGACGACACCGCGGTCGCCCGGGACGAGGTGATCGATACCCCCGCGATCAAAATGCTGATCCGGCTGCCGGGCGCACACAGCGGGAATATGCGCGCCACGCTGGCTCCGCTGGTCGGCGACCGGGCCGATATCACCTACTCCACGGAGCACGGCCTCATCGAACTGTCCGCGCCGGGTGTCACCAAGGCATCAGGGCTGACGGTGATCACCGAGCGGCTCGGAATCCATCCCGAAACCATGATCGCGTTCGGGGATATGCCCAACGATGTGCCGATGCTCGTCATGGCCGGGCACGGTGTCGCCATGGCCAACGCCCACCCCGAGGCCATGGCCGCTGCGAAAGAGGTGACCACGTCGAATACCGACGACGGGGTCGCCCGAGTGCTCGAACGCTGGTGGAACTGAGCTCTGTCCATCGACGGCGAGCGGCGCGGGTGTCGGCCGAAGTGACGGCCGACACCCGCGCCGGAGTCGCGACCTCGACTGTTGGTTGGGAGGTGGTCGGAGAAACCGGGGAATCGCGGTGCCTGCGCCCGAGCCGGGTGTGGTGCCCATGACAGCGCTTCGGGACGGGAGGTGTCGGTTGTCATCCGTCCCGAAGCGTCCGTGACCGGATTTTTCAACCCGCCGGGGCCGGTTCGGGTTCCGCCTGTGCGGGCACGCCGGTGGGTGATGGTTCTGCGGCAGGTGCCTGCTCGGACGTGGATAGGCCCTGCCCTGACCCGTCGCCGAGTGGTTCCTGTGTGGTCTCGGGTGCGGCGGGTGCCGAGAAGCCGGGTTCGTGGGCGAACGCCGGTGCCTGATTCGGCGTGGGGTCGGTTTCGGGTGCCGAGGCGCTACCGGGGGCGGCATTCGGCGCGGTGCCGTTCCCCGGATCAGGTGTGGTCCCGGCAGCCCGGTCTGGTTCCGGCACGCTCGGCGGCAGGGTCGCGGGTGCCGGTGTTTCGGGTGCCGGTGCGGTGTCCTGTACCGGCGATCCGGGGCCCGGGGCGGGCGCCCCGCCCAGGTCCGCGGCGGTATCGCCCTGCGTCTGATGTGGATGCGTCTCGTTATAGGTCTTCCACGCCGTGGTGACGATGCCCGTGAGTTCGTTGAGTATCAGCGAACCGTTCTGGAAGTCGAGGCGCTGTCCGTCGGGTACGGGGTAGGTATTGCTGAGCGGCAGGCCGAGCGCGCCGGTGTCGGCGCCCAGTTCCAGGAAACGATCCAGGATTTTGCCGGCCACCTCGTGGGCCGAGCCGTCCGGTGCTGTGTAGACGTAGCCGTTGACGAATTTGGCGTACTGCTGGCCCTGCGCCGCGGGCATCGGCTCGGATGCCGCCTGACCGAGCGGACCGTCCGGTCCGCCGGTGGAAACCCAGTATTCGGCGACGAGGTTGTCGCGTGCCATGGCGAGCAGTTTGGCGGTGAGTGCCGCGAGGGCCGCTATCTCCGGTCGGCTGGGGCGTCTGTGTTGTTCGGGTCGGCCGCTGCCGGCCGTTTCCGCGGCGATAGCGCGGATTCGGTCCATCTGGGCGTAGGCGGCATCACCGGGACAGCTGGTGTTGCCGACGTCGCGGTGGGCGAAGACGATCGGCAGCTTCACCTCCTCGCCTTGGGCGTACGGGGTGAATTGGGTGCCCTCGGAGTACATGGTGGTGTGGCCCTGCGGGTCGAGCCCGGCTATCTTGGTCCGCCATCCGACGAACCGTCCGGCGGCCTCGATACTCGCCTCGGACGGGGTCTCGCTCTGGTAGTTGCCCATGAGCGCCACTCCGGAGGTGTTCTGGTTGAAACCTCCCGCGTGGGCCCCTTGTACCGGCTGGTCCAGACCGCCGTAACGGCCCTCGAAGATCTGCCCGTATTTATCGATCAGGGCGTGGTAGCCGATATCGCACCACCCGAGGGTCTGCGCGTGATACGTGTAGATCGCGCGGACGATACCGGCCGACTCGGCCTTGGAATAGTCGTTGCGGCCGGCGGTGTGGTGAATGGTGACCCCGCCCAGGCCGTCGTCGTAGGTGGGTGCCTGGCAGCGGAGGGATTCGTCCGCGCCCCATTGGCCGCGGGTGATCACGCGGGGTCCACCGTTCGGCAACTCGGCCGCGATGCTGTCGAGATCGGCGTCGCCGGCGCCGCGGCCCGGGTCGATGAGCACCGCGGTGAGACCCGAGGCGGCCTTGTCCACCGGGTGGACCGTGGTGACGGGTTGGACCGCGGGGTCGGCCGGCGGATCGGTTTTCTTCCGGGTCACCAAGATCTGCACCGCTTCGGTGTTGCCGACGTAGATCGGTTCGGTGCCCTGGGTGCCGCCGGCCGCGGCGGTGCCCTGTTCCTCGATGGGTTCGGCCTGGTACCACGGACCCCAGGTGCCGTCGGGCCGGCGAGCGCGGATCATGGCCGTGGTGTTCGTCAGGTCTTCGGCGGTGAGGGCGACCACGCTGAACGGAGTGTCCCGGATGAGCTCCTTGACGTGCGCGCCCACCTCGTTCATGAGCTCGGGCGGGACCACACCCGGAGCCGGCGCGGGGGCGTTCGGGTCGGCGGCCGGGGCGTTCCGTTCGGCGACGAATTGGATACCGGCGGGCGTTCGGCCGGGAGCGGTCTCGATCGGAGACGCTGAATACAGATCGGAAAGCCTCAGTTCGGGGAGGTCGGGTCCGCCGAGTTCGCGCAACGGCAGCACGGTATCGGGAGCGTTGTCCAGGCCCACCTCGACCAGTCGCGTCCCGATGGTCGCGGGCTCGCTGTTATTGGCGGATCGGTAGTCGTTGGAATCTCCGGGCATGAGCGCCGGAGTTGCAACCGCGAGAATCGCGGCCACGGGGAGAACATAGGAACGCTTCGATTTGCGGTAGAGCACGAGCGTCTCCAATCAGGGTTTTCGAACCATTGATCGGTGAGATGTTTCGCTCTTGCATACAGACGTCTCACAGACCACACTAGTCACAAACGTCACATCTCTAAACCTGTGGTTGAGTCTTTACCTGATCGCTCGAATGTAGCTCTCGGATCGTGACCCGTCGAAACGACATGCCGGACGCGCCGCGTAGGGATGAACGAGGGAGTGCACGGATGCCACAACAAAACCGCAACAACCGCCCCCAGTCGGGCCGAGGTAGGCGAAACACGCCGGTAGGGGCTTGGTTATCCCGCTTGACATGGCGGCGGACCATCCAGGCCGGCTCGGCACTCGCTATCGGAGTCGCGGCCGGTTTGCTCGCCGAATCCCTGTTCTGGCCCGGCGACAGCACGGACCCGGCGTACCGTACGGTCGCCGAACCCGTGCACGGACGCGGGCTGAGCCAGTTGAGCGCCATGCACAACGCGCGTGACGGATGGACGGCCGAACGCATTCTGGGGCACTACTATCCGGGTGCCACCCTGGGCAGCGTCGGCCCCGCCTCGATATCGGTCTGGCTCATGAGCCGCGAGGGCGTCGATCTGAGCGCCTATTCCGATATGGGCGCGCGCGCGGCCGGTCGGCTGGTGAAACCGGGGCAAGTGGCCCATCTGACCCCGCGCCCGAACGGTCGGGCCGATGTCAAGGTGACGACCGGCTGCGAGGGCGAGGTGGTCTGGCAGGCCGAGACCGCCGACCCTTGGATCTATCCCCTCGATCCCTCGCCGAACCGTCCGGCGACCGAGCATCTGACGCTGTGCGGCGGTGGCTCCTATCGCGGCTCCCTGGGGGTGGCGGACTCCGGCGGCGCCGTCCACACGGTGAACCGGGTCGATGTCGAGGACTACCTGCTCGGTGTGCTCCCGGCCGAGGTCCAGGCGAACTGGGCGGACTCCGGCGCAGCCGAGGCCCTGCGCGCGCAGGCCATCGCCTCCCGCTCCTACGCCCTGGCCGAGCACCGCTATCCGTTCGCCCAGACCTGCGATACCACTGACTGTCAGACCTATCCCGGGACCGCCAAGGAGGATCGGCGCACCAACACCGCGGTGGATTCGACCACGGGCACGGTTCTGCTCCGGGAGGGTCGAATTCTGCGAGCGGAGTACTCCGCCGCATCCGACGGAGGTACCCCGGTCGATATCCAGGTCTTCGAGGTGGGGCCGACCCCGGCCGAGCTCACCATAGGTACCCCGGTGCCGGGTGCGCCGCGGTTCCGGGCCGATCTCGGGGTCCCCGTCAACCCGAATGCCAAGCCCGCCGAAACCGAGCCGGTCGATCACGAACGGGTCGATCCGGTTCCGAGCAATTCCCCACCCGGTGCTCCCGCGGGCCCTCTGCCGGGTGCTCCTGCCGGTTCTCCACCGGGTGCTCCCGCGGGCCCTCTGCCGGGTGCTCCTGCCGGTTCTCCACCGGGTGCTCCTGCCGGTTCTCTGCCGGGTGCTCCTGCCGGTCCTCCACCGGGTGCTCCCGCGGGGGCCCAGCCGGATGCTCCCGCGGCGGTCGAACCGAACACATCGGCGAACCGCGATCCCGGTGCGTCCGGGAACGGTTCGCCCGCCGAATCGGGGGGTGCGTCCGATGCGCCCAGGCGGCAACCGACAGCGATCGAAACCGAATACGCCCGCCTGGGCGGCGCCACCAGTGTCGTCGGGGAACCGCTCGGCCCGGAGATGCGGCTGCCCGGAAACCGGGGCACCTACCAGCTGTTCAAGAAGGGCGTGATCGTCGATACGCCCACGCTCGGCACTCAGGTCGTCGATTTCGACACCCTGATGCGGATGGTTCCCGGAATGGAAGGGATCGAACCGGGTGCAGCGGGCCCGCCCAGGACCGTCCCGGCTCCCCAGGAGCCCGCGAGTCCACCCGAATCGGGGGTGCCCGGCGGCACCGGTCCTCGATGAACCTCCGCGAGGGTGACCGAGAACTCTTCGGAATTCGGACTTGACCTTGACGTAGCGTCAACTTGCACGCTGGTGGTACCGACGCGAACGGAAAGGGGAACAGGTCGTGGGAGCGCGGTCCCGGAACGAATGGTCCATCCAGGATCTGGCCAAGGCGGCCGGTACCACCAGCCGCACACTGCGCCACTACGGGCAGTTGGGGCTGTTGCCGCCCAGCCGGATCGGCGCCAACGGGTACCGCTACTACGACCAGGACTCGCTGGTGCGGCTGCAACGCATTCTGCTGTTGCGCGACCTCGGGCTCGGACTGTCGGTCATCGCCGAAGTCCTTGCCGGAGAGCAGGATACCGCCGCCGCGCTGCACACCCACCTGGGATTGCTACGGCAGGAGCAGGATCGGATCCGCCGCCGGATCGAGTCGGTGCACACCACGCTGAACAAGATGGAAAGAGGTGAACGACTCGTGGCTGCAGAGGTTTTCGACGGGTTCGACCACAGCCGATACAAGGACGAGGTCATCGAGCGCTGGGGAAAGGAGGCATACGAGACCGGCGACCGCTGGTGGCGTTCGCTGAGCGCGGCGGACAAGCAGGCGTTCCAGCAGACCCATCTCGATATCGCGGCCGATTACGGCCGGGCCCATACCGCCGGGCTGGCACCGGACAGCGCCGAGGTACAGGCCATCGCGGCTCGTCACTACGAGTGGGTCGGGAAGGGGTGGCACGGTAAGCGGCCCGACGCGCAGGCATTCGCCGGGCTGGGCGAAATGTATGTGGCCGATGAGCGTTTCGCGGCGAACTACGAGGTCCACGGCGCCGGGACCACGGAGTTCGTCCGTGACGCCATGCGGGTCTACGCCGAGAGCAATCTCTCGTAGTCCCCGTGGAAGGCCGGTGGCACGTGATGATGCCGGTC
This sequence comes from Nocardia brevicatena NBRC 12119, assembly GCF_000308495.1. Classification (GTDB taxonomy): domain Bacteria; phylum Actinomycetota; class Actinomycetes; order Mycobacteriales; family Mycobacteriaceae; genus Nocardia; species Nocardia brevicatena. The sequence continues at coordinate 99,575 of NZ_BAFU01000001.1, forward strand.
ACTCGCGATGAGCGCGAAGGCGCTCGCACTCCCGCCGGGGTGCGGGCGCCTTCGCCGTAGCGTGCTGTGTCCGCGCGTTCCCCTGTGGCAGAGTGTGGAGGTTGCATTCGCCGGGGGAGGAATTCCGATGAGTCATCCATATGGCGGTCCCGGCCGTCCACATCACCCCGGATATCCCGCACCGCCGAGAAACCTCTCGCCGGGCTACCCGCCGGCGTCGGGATGGTACGGATATCCGTAGCGGTCGCCGTACGGCGGGACGGGGATCACGTCCGGGATCATGGCGATCCTCGGTGGGTTGGCAAGCGCACTGCTCGCCGTCGGCACGGTCTTCTCCGCGTTCGATCGAACGGACAGCTCCCTGGCGACCGGCGCGCGCAGGCGCGGAAGCAGCGGTTCGAGCGGCAGCGATATCGATATCGACCTCACCGGGGTCGACGGCTCGGACCTCTTCGTGGCCGTCCTCTACGGCCTCGTGGCCCTGCTTTTGCTGCTCGGTGGGTTCATGCTCGTCCGCCGCAGCGGTACCGGGCGAACTCTGGTCATCATGGGCAGCGCGGCGTATCTGCCCGTGGCGGTGCTCGGCGGCGTCCTGGCCGGGTGAACATCGGCCTGGTCACTTGGCTCTTCGCGGTGATCACTCTGATACTGGCCCTGGTCGGGCCCACCAAGCGGTGGATCGACGCGGGTCGGATGCCGGTTCCGGTCGGCGGTGGGTACGGTCAACCGCCCTATCCGACCTACGGCTGACGGTACCGACCTGCCATTCGGTGCCCATCCCCGGGAACCGGGGGCAGGCATCGTCGTTCGACGGTCCGGTTCGTTCGGATGCCGCCTGCCTCACCCCTGCATCCCGTCTCCCCCGGCGGACCTGGGAATAGGTCGGACCCTCCGGCTCGGACTGGCGGTCCGAACAGCTTCCGATACTCTGGGCTCCCGTGACCGCCGCATCGTCTCCGGGTAACTCAGATAACAACGCACAGTTCGACCTGATCGTCGTCGGCTCGGGTTTTTTCGGGCTGACCATTGCCGAGCGCACCGCCAACCTACTGGGCAAGAGAGTCCTCGTATTGGATCGCCGGCCGCATATCGGCGGTAACGCCTATTCGGAGCCGGAACCGGAAACCGGTATCGAGGTGCACAAATATGGCGCACATCTGTTCCACACCTCGAACAAGCGGGTCTGGGACTATGTCACGCAGTTCACCGAGTTCACCGGTTACCAGCACCGGGTTTTCGCCATGCACAAGGGACAGGCGTACCAGTTCCCGATGGGGCTGGGTTTGGTCTCGCAATTCTTCGGCCGTTATTTCGCCCCTGACGAAGCGCGTGCGCTGATCGCCGAGCAGGCATCCGAGATCGAGACCAAGGACGCGCAGAACCTCGAGGAAAAGGCCATCTCGTTGATCGGCCGTCCGCTGTATGAGGCGTTCGTCCGCGACTACACCGCCAAACAGTGGCAGACCGACCCCAAGGACCTGCCCGCGAGCAATATCACCCGCCTGCCGGTCCGCTACACCTTCGACAACCGCTACTTCAACGACACCTACGAGGGCCTGCCGGCTCACGGCTACACCAAGTGGCTGGAGAATATGGCGGCCAGTGAATTGATCGAGGTCCGGCTGGACACCGACTGGTTCGATGTGCGCGAGGAACTGCGCGCGCAGAACCCGGACGCGCCGGTCGTCTACACCGGCCCGCTGGACCGTTATTTCGACTATCGCGAGGGCGAGCTGGGCTGGCGCACCATCGACTTCGAGACCGAGGTGCTTCCCACCGGTGACTTCCAGGGCACTTCGGTGATGAACTACAACGACTCGGATGTGCCCTACACCCGCATCATCGAACCGCGCCATTTCCACCCCGAGCGCGACCACTACCCGACGGACAAAACGGTCATCATGCGCGAATACTCGCGTTTCGCCAAGACCGGCGACGAACCGTACTACCCGATCAACACTCCCGAGGACCGGGCCAAGCTGACCGCGTATCGCGCTTTGGCCAAGCGGGAGACCGCCACGTCGAAAGTTCTGTTCGGCGGCCGCCTGGGCACCTATCAATACCTGGATATGCATATGGCGATCGCGAGCGCGCTGAATATGTTCGACAACGCTTTGCGTCCGCACCTGGAATCGGGTGCGCCGCTGGCCCAGGAGAACGGAGACGCATGACCTCCGCATCACTGGCGCATACCGACACCGAAACTCGCGCGAAGTCGCTGATGCAGCGCATCATCCTGCCCAGACCGGGCGAACCGCTGGATGTGCGCGCCCTCTACCTGGAGGAATCGGCGACCAATGCGCGTCGCGCGCATGCCGGCACCCGCACCTCCCTGTCGGTAGGCGCGGAATCGGAGGTGTCGTTCTGCACCTACTTCAATGCCCTACCCGCCGGCTACTGGCGCCGATGGTCCGTTCTCGGCTCGGTGGTGCTGCGGCTGGAGCTGGCCGGGCACGGTCGTGTCGACCTGTACCGCTCCAAGGCCGATGGATCCCGGATCCACGTCCAGGGACGGGAATTCGCGGTCGAACCGGGCGCCGAAACGGTATTTGTCGAAATGGAAGCCGATCTGGGCCCATTCGAGGACGGCGGCTGGCTGTGGTTCGACATCACCACCGACACCGCGGTCACCTTGGTCGCGGGTGGCTGGTACGCGCCGATCGAGGCGCCCGGTGAAGGCACCATCGCGGTCGGTATGCCCACCTTCAACCGCCCCACCGACGCCGTCGCCACTCTGCGGGCGCTGGGCGCCGATCCACTGGTGCTGGCGAAGATCGAGGCCGTCATCATCCCCGATCAGGGCACCCGCAAGGTGGTCGACGAACCGGGGTTCGAGGAGGCCGCCGCGGTACTCGGCGATCGACTGGCCATCCACGACCAGCCCAACCTGGGCGGGTCCGGTGGCTACAGCCGCGTCATGTACGAGGCGCTGAAGACCACCGAGGCCGAATACATCGTCTATATGGACGACGATATCGAGATCGAACCCGATTCCATCCTGCGTGCCCTGGCGTTCTCCCGTTTCGCGAAATCGCCGGTCCTGGTCGGCGGCCAGATGCTCAACCTGCAGGAACGTTCGCATCTGCACGTGATGGGGGAGGTGGTCGACCGCAATATCTTCATGTGGACCGCCGCGCCGAACGTGGAATACGACCACGATTTCGCCAAATATCCACTGCGCGACCGGGACAACTCCAAACTGCTGCACCGGCGCATCGACGTGGACTTCAACGGCTGGTGGACCTGTGTGATCCCGCGTCGGGTCGCCCAGGAACTCGGCCAGCCCCTGCCGCTGTTCCTGAAATGGGACGACGCCGAGTACGGGCTGCGGGCCCGCGCCGCCGGCTATCCGACCGTCACCCTCCCGGGCGCCGCGGTCTGGCATATGGCCTGGAGCGACAAGGACGACGCCATCGACTGGCAGGCCTATTTCCACCTGCGCAACCGCCTGGTGGTCGCGGCGCTGCACCAGCCGGGCAACGGCCGGCGCATGATCGTCAACACGGTCAAGGCCACGATCAAACACCTGCTCTGCCTGGAGTACTCGACGGTCGCCATCCAGAACCTGGCGATCCACGATTTCCTGGCCGGACCGGACCGCTTGTTCGAACTGTTGCCCAGCGCCCTCGGCGCCGTGCACGACCTGCGCAAACAGTATCCCGACGCGGTGATCCTGCCGTCGTCGACCGCATTGCCGCAGGCCAGTGGGTCCGGTGTCGGCGCGGTCGGCGAACCGCCCAATCCGATCGCCAAGGTCGCCCGGCTGGGCAAGGGCCTCCTGCACAATCTGCGGCCGGCGAAAGCGGAACACCATGAGCGCCCGCAGTTGAACGTGCCGACGTTGGACGCCCGTTGGTTCCTGCTCTCCCAGGTCGACGGCGTCACCGTCACCACCGCCGACGGGCGCGGTGTGGTGTACCGCAAACGCGATCCGCGGCAGGCGTACGGCCTGTTCAGGGAGGCCATGCGGCTGCGTAAGGAGTTGGCCGCGCGCTTCCCCGAGATGCAGCAGCGCTATCGTGCCGCGCATCCGAAACTGACCGGCACCGCCGCCTGGGAACGGGTCTTCGGCATCACCGCGGCAGACGAGAACAAGGACGGTAACCGGTGACCTCGGTGAACACGGCATTGAACGCCGGCAGCAGCGGCACCCCACCCGAGGTGGCGGTGATCGAGGCCGTGCAGGGCGCGATCGGCACCCCGGCGGTGATCTCCGCGGCCCGCGGTATGTCGCATTTCGGTGAACACGCGCTCGGCTGGGTCGGTATCGCCGCGGTCGGCGCGCTGCTCGACAGACCGCGCCGGCGGCGCTGGGCCGGGGTGGCGGTCGGCGCGGTCGGCGCCCACGCGGCCTCGATCGTGATCAAGAGGATTGTCCGCAGGCCCCGGCCACATGCGCCATCGGTGCAGGTCAACGTGTCGACGCCGAGTAAATTGAGCTTCCCTTCCTCGCATGCCACATCCACGACCGCGGCGGCGGTGTTGCTCGGAAAATTGACCGGGCTACCCTTGCCTGCGGTGCTCGTACCACCGATGTTGCTCTCCAGGGTCGTGCTCGGGGTCCACTATCCCTCCGATGTACTCGCCGGTTCGGCGCTCGGTGCCGCGTCCGCCGCAGCCCTGCTCGTCGCCGAAAAGAGACTCGACAGTGACCGAACAAGAAGAAAAGGCGCTGACTGATATGAGCGAAGAACCCACCGGCGCCGACCTGGCCGAAGCCGTTGTCAAGGGACCGCCGAAGACACTGGTCGGCGGCCTGGTCAAGGCCGTCCGTCCGCGGCAGTGGGTGAAGAACGTCCTGGTGCTGGCGGCTCCGCTGGCGGCGGGCACGGTCACCGATATCGACGTGCTCGCCCATGTCGGTATCGCCTTCGTGGTCTTCTGTATGGCCGCCTCGGGTATCTACCTGGTCAACGACGCCATGGACGTGGAGGCCGATCGGGCGCATCCGACCAAGCGGAACCGCCCGATTGCGGCCGGTGTGGTGCCGGTGAACCTGGCATATGCGCTGGCGGTGGTGCTGCTGGGCGGATCGCTGCTGGTCTCGTTCCTGGCCGCCTGGCAGCTGGCCGTGGTGATGGCCGTCTACATCGGTATCCAGCTGGGCTACTGCTTCGGGCTCAAGCATCAGGCGGTGCTGGACATCTCCATCGTGTCCTCGGGCTTCCTGCTGCGCGCGGTGGCCGGCGGCGCCGCGGCGGGTATACCGCTGTCGCAGTGGTTCCTGCTGATCATGGCGTTCGGCTCGCTGTTCATGGCGGCCGGCAAACGCTACGCCGAACTGCAGATCGCCCTGGCGACCGGTGCCAAGATCCGCAAATCGCTGGAGTACTACACACCCACCTACCTGCGGTTCATCTGGACCCTGGCGGCGACCGCGGTGGTGGTGTTCTACGGTCTGTGGGCCTTCGAGCAGAACCAGATCAACGACACGCAGTGGTTCGCGATCTCGATGATCCCCTTCACCATCGCGATTCTGCGGTATGCGGTCGATGTCGATGGCGGCGAGGCCGGTGAGCCCGAAGAGATCGCCTTCCAGGACCGTGTCCTGCAGTTCCTCGCCGTAGCCTGGATCGGAGCGGTAGGTGTCGCTGTCTACCTCACCTGACGAAAAGCTGGTAGCGGAATCAGAGCGAATCGAACCCGCGCATGAGCGCTCCGCGGACGAACGGGAGCGTCCGTCGCGGTTCGCGCGACTATCCCGCACCACCTTCGTCGGTGGGATCGTGCTCGTCGCCGCCCTGTTCGCCCTCGGCGGTTGGCAGCGTCGGTGGATTGCCGACGACGGGCTCATCGTGCTGCGCACCGTCCGCAATCTGCTGGCGGGCAACGGTCCGGTGTTCAATGCCGGCGAGCGAGTGGAAACCAACACCAGCACCGCGTGGACCTATGTCGTCTGGTTCTTCAGCTGGGTGACCCAGGCGCGGCTGGAGTACGTGGTGCTCGGGATCGCGCTGGTGCTGTCGGTGCTGGCCGTGACGTTCGCCATGCTCGGTGCCGCTCGACTGTGGGGCGGTACGTCCTCGGCACTGCTGCTGCCCGCGGGCGCGCTGGTCTACATCGCGCTTCCGCCCGCCCGCGACTACGCCACCTCGGGCTTGGAGAACTGCCTGGTCATCTGTTGGATCGGCCTGCTGTGGTGGCTGCTGATGCGCTGGAGCCGGGCCGCGCGGCCCCGGGTACCGGCCCTGCTCGGATTGGTCTTCCTCGCCGGACTGGCGCCGCTGGTCCGGCCGGAGATGACCGTGGTGGGCGGTCTGGCGCTGCTGCTGATCTGGGTGGCGCCGATGCCGGAGTCCCGGTTGCGGCCGGCGGTGCTGCGACTGGTGATCGTGGCCGTCGCCGGGCTGGTGCCGCTGGTGTATCAGGTCTGGCGGATGGGCTATTACGGTCTGCCCTATCCGAATACGGCGGTGGCCAAGGACGCGGGCGGCGCCAAATGGGGTCAGGGTTTCACCTATCTGTGGGACCTGGTCGGCCCGTACTTCCTGTGGGTGCCGCTGTTGGTATTGCTCGCCGCGGGTGTCGTCGCGGCGCGGGCCGACCGGTCGAGCGTGGTCACCGGCGCCGGCGACGGTCGTGGCCGGCTGCGCCGGGTTCGGGAGCGGCTGCGGTCACCGGGTGCGGTGGTCACGCTGGTGCTGTTCGCCGGTGCTCTGCTCACCGTCTACGCGCTGCGAGTGGGCGGCGATTTCATGCACGGCCGGATGCTGCTGCCGCAGTTGTTCCTGCTGCTGCTTCCGGTGATGGTGTTTCCGGTCCGTGTCTCCGCGCCGGCTCGGGGGCGCGGACTCGGGACAACGGTCGGGGTGCCCGCGCTCGCACTGACCGCGGTGGTCGTCTGGGCGCTGCTGGCGATGGGTACCACCGCCATCACGACCGGCACCAAGATCAGCAGGTCCGGGATTGTCGACGAGCGCGTCTACTACGTGCTCAATACCGGCCACGACCACCCCATCCGTGCCGAGGATTATCTCGACTACGCCCGGATACGTCCCATGGTCGAGGCCATCGAGCAGAGCCCCAACGGGGGCCTGCTGATGAACTCGCCGTCATTCATGTTCTGGTATCTGGCGCCGCCGCCGCTGCCGATCCCCGAAGGCGGCGCCGGTCATACGGTCTACTTCCTGAATCTGGGGATGACCAGTATGAATGTCCCCCTGGACGTTCGGGTCCTGGACCCGATGGGGTTGGCCTACCCGCTGGCCGCGCATACCGACCGGCTCACCGACGGCCGAATCGGCCATGACAAGAGCCTGTACTCGGACTGGGTGATCGTGGACACCGGGATGGTGGACCGCAAACCGTGGATGCCCTGGTATCTGGACGAGAAATGGGTCGACCAGGCCCGGGTCGCCATGTCCTGCCCGGACACCATCGCCTTGCAGCTGTCCTATCGGGATCCCCTCGACCGGGACCGTTTCGTGCACAATCTGCGCAATGCCCTGCGGTTTGCCGCCTATCGCATCGATCGCGTTCCCAAGTATGAGATCCAGCGTTGTGGCCTGATCGATCCGCACCCGGCGCCGATACGCTGACCTGCGGTTCCTCCGCCCCGGCATGGTAATCGCCGGGGTGGAGGAGGAATTCGGGGCGCGCGTGGGCACAGCGGCCGGGTTAGGCTGCCGTGGTGTCGGTGCCCCCGCTGTTCCGAGGGGGCGCCTCGTCATGCATCGCGGCCGCGGGCCGCATGAGGGAAGGCCGAGAACAGATGTCCAGCATGAGCGGTCATCACCTGGAGGGGGTGGCGCACGCATCCACGGAAGGCGTCCGCGCATGCTCCGATGACCACAGTGAGAACGGACGCCGTGCGCGTCCGGGCCGACGGGCGATGGGCGGTATCCGCGGCCGGCTGCGCCGCTCGGCGCTATTGGCGCTGACCGCTCTGCTACCGCTCGGGGTGTCGGTGGTAGGGCCGTCGGCGCCCGCGTCGGCGGCCTACGATCCGGGTGGTTTCGACTTCTGGGTCGATTCGGAGATGGGCCCGATCAAATCCCGGATCTTCCGTGCCGCCGACGGCAATACCCGCCGAGTGGTGTACGCGCTCGACGGTATGCGGGCCGGTAACGACCTCAGCGGGTGGGAAATCGACACGAATGTCGTCCGCGAGCTGACCAAATGGAATATCAACGTGGTCATGCCGGTCGGTGGTATGTCCAGTTTCTACGCCGACTGGATCGCGCCGAGCAACTTCTTCGGGCTCAGCGGCACCGGAAGTGCCAAGGGCGCCACCGGATCGGCCTCGGGGTCCGGACTGGCCTCGGGTTCGGCCGGTGGAATGGGGAAGTCGAACACCTACAAGTGGGAAACATTCCTCACCAAGAATCTGCGCTGGGCGCTGCGCGACCGGCTCGGTTTCGATCCGAATCGCAATGGCGTGTTCGGCCTGTCGATGGGCGGCAGTGCCGCCCTCGCCCTCGCGGCCTATCACGCCGACCAGTTCGTTTATGCCGGTTCGTATTCGGGTTATCTGAATGTTTCCGCCCCCGGTATGCGGGAGGCGTTGCGGGTGGCCATGCTCGACGCGGGCGGTTTCAATATCGACGCCATGGCGCCGCCGTGGAGCCCGCAGTGGCTGCGAATGGACCCGTTCGTCTTCGCGCCGCAGTTGCGGCAGAACAACACTCGGCTGTGGATTTCGGCCGGTAGCGCCCTGCCCGGCCCGGCCGACGGATTCGACTTCACCACCGTCAACGCCATGGGGCTGGAAGCGCTGGCGCTGGCCAATACCCGTGCGTTCCAGGTGCGGATGATGTCGCTCGGGGCCACGAATGTGACCTACGACTTCCCGGCCATCGGGGTGCACAACTGGCGGTATTGGGAAACCGAGGTGTATCGGATGATCCCGGATCTGTCGGCCCATATCGGTTAGCCGTATCGGGCGGGACCGCCGGAAGTCCGGGACGGCGCCGCAGGGGTGGCTCTACCCCTGCGGCGCCGTCGACGTTTCGCCGTGGCGGGTTCGCGACCGACCCGGTGCTCCTGGCCGATCCGGCAACGAATGGGCATAGGGAGAGAGGCAGTAGTTGTGGTCGAGATCACCATCCAGCAACATAGAGCTGTTCTCTGTCGATCGAAATACCAGGAAGGTGTATCCGGGCTCGGGTTTCCGTCACGGTGCGGTCTCGCCTACCCGGATGCCGAGCAACAGGCCGGTAACGTAGCTCGAGATTTGCTGTCCGGCTGTCCAGGCGAAAGGTCTAGTCGAATGCGAAGTGCGCGCAGGGCCGGTAGATCGAAGCGCTCCGGTTCATGGCTGAAGCGGTGGACGAGGGGAATCGGCTCGCTGGGGCTCGCTCTTGCCGTATTCCTGTCGCTCGGGATATCGGTAACGGGTTCGGCCCCGGCCTCGGCGGCGCCGAACCCCGCGGGATTCGATTTCTGGGTCGACTCTCCGATGGGTCCGATCCGGTCGCGTGTCTTCCGCGCCAAGGACGGCAACACCAATCGGATCGTTTACGCCCTGGACGGTATGCGCGCTCCCGAGACGCACAACGGCTGGGAGATGGAAACCGATATCGCCCAGATGCTGATGGACTGGAATATCAATGTCGTCATGCCGATCGGTGGTATGTCCAGCTTCTACGCCGACTGGGCCGCGCCGAGTTCGTTCTTCGGTGCTCCGCCGACCGGTTCGTCATCGGGCTCGGGGGCACTCAACGTCGTGTCCCGTGGCCCGGGCAAGAGCTATCGGTACCAGTGGGAAACGTTCCTCACCCAGAATCTGCGTTGGGCGCTGCGCGATCGACTCGGTTTCAATCCCTACCGCAATGGGGTGTTCGGGTTGTCGATGGGTGGTAGCGCCGCGCTGAAGTTGGCGGCCTATTATCCGGACCAGTTCAGCTTCGCCGGTTCCTATTCCGGCTATCTGAACATCTCCGCTCCCGGTATGCGCGAGGCGATCCGGATGGCCATGATCGAGGCCGGTGGCTACAACGTCGACTCGATGGCCGCGCCGTGGAGCCCGCAATGGCTGAACATGGACCCGTTCGTATTCGCGCCGCGCCTGCGGGACAACAACACCCGGCTGTGGATTTCGGCCGGTAGCGGCCTGCCCGAGCTCGCCGACGGATTCGACTTCACCACCGTCAACGGTATGGGGCTGGAAGCACTGGCACTGGCCAATACCCGAGCCTTCCAAGTGCGCATGATGATGCTCGGGGCGAACAATGTCGTCTATTCGTTCCCGGGCCTGGGTATCCACGCCTGGACCTATTGGCAGGCCGAGGCCCACCGGATGGTTCCGGACATGTCCGCTCATATCGGTTAGCGCCTCGCTCTCACCGCCCGCCGGATGCGTCCGCCAACGCATCCGGCGGGCGGTGTCGTGTCCGAACGGGCCACGCCTATTTGCCGGCGGTTCGCACCCACGTCGCGGTTGTGCCGTCGGAAATTGAGATAACGGACAAATAATCCATCCCGCCGAGACATCAACGGGCGAAGGCGGTAGTGTCACGACACAATCACAGAGTGTCCATGGGCGCATTTCGGCCACCGGGCTGCCTCGGCCTTGCTAAGGCAGGCGTGGTCGAATATCGTCCAGCGAGCACATCTGTGACCAGATCGTTGTAGCGTCGGCGGTGATGTATCGGATAGGTCGAAAACCGGTAACGAACCGATGGCGCTCGCCGACAAAAGGGTGCTGTCCACGCGGTGTGGCGGATGGCATCACAGACAGCAGAAAGAGAGCGGAATTCATGCGTTTCGGCAGGGCGGCCGCCCCGAAGAGCAGAACGGGGCGGCGGGGTGCACCTCGCGGTTGGCGTAACCGGATTCTGGCCATCGGCGCCGCGGCACTCGCACTACCGGTAGCGGCCGGTATCGCGGCCCCGACCGCCGCGGTCGCAGCGCCCGCGCACGCGCCGGTGCTGCGGGCTCCCGCCGGTGGCTACGAGGAACTGATGGTTCCGTCCGGTATGGGCCCGATCAAGGTTCAGGTCCAGTGGGCCGCGCGCGGTGGCGATGCGGCGCTATACCTGCTCGACGGTCTGCGCGCGCGTGACGACCGCAATGCCTGGTCGTTCGAGACGAACGCGATGGAGCAGTTCCGCAACGACAACATCACGCTGGTCATGCCGGTCGGTGGCCAGTCGAGCTTCTACGCCGACTGGTATTCCCCGAGCAATACCAACGGCCAGAAGTTCACCTACAAGTGGGAGACGTTCCTCTCCAAGGAACTGCCCGCCTTCCTGGCGAACTACGGCGTCTCACCCGTCAACAACGCGATCGCCGGCCTGTCCATGGGTGGTAGTGCCGCCCTGACCCTGGCCGCATACCACCGCGACCAGTTCAAGTCGGCCGCCTCGTACTCCGGCTATCTGAACATCTCCGCGCCGGGTATGCGTGAGGCGGTCCGCATCGCGATGCTGGACGCGGGCCGCTACAACGTCGACTCGATGGCCCCGCCGTGGAGCCCGCAGTGGCTGCGGATGGACCCCTTCGTCTTCGCTCCCCAGCTGAACGGTCTGCCGATGTACATCTCGGCGGCCAGCGGTCTGCCGGGCCCGTACGACAGTCCCGCCTCCGCCGTCGGCGCGTTCAACACCGGTAACGCCATGGCGCTGGAAGCGCTGTCGCTGGTGAACACCCGGGCCTTCCAGGCGCGTCTGGGCTCGCTGGGCATCCCGGCCCACTTCGAGTTCCCGGCGGTCGGTACGCACAGCTGGCGGTACTGGCAGGATCAGCTCGCCGCGTCCCGGAAGATGTTCCTGGACTCCACCAACGGCTGGTGACCTCGAACCCGTAGCCAACTCGAAAGGCGCCACCCGCTTCCTCGGGAAGCGGGTGGCGCCTTTCGTATTCGAGGGCACCGGTACCTGGCAACGACCTGGTCAACCCTCCGCGCGTCGCTACGGCATCCGGGTGCCACCACGGTACAAACGGGTGTGTGGCAGGGGTAACAGGCGGGAATGGGGGCGAGCCGTGGGCGGGTCGACGCCGGCGGCGGTCGATTCGTCGATGCCTGGCGGCGCTGGCGACCGCGCTGGTGATGCCGTGGGGGACGAGCCATACAGCGGCCGTCGCCCAGCCGTCCGCCGCCGCGGCGGCGGCGACGATACGCGATGTGATCTGGCTCACCGACCGGCATGTGGCGTTGTGGGTGGATTCACCGTCCATGGGTACGCCGATCCAGGTGCGGCTACTGCTGGCCCGGGAGTGGAACACCAGGCCCGACGCGAAATTCCCGGTGCTGTACATGCTCGACGGTCTGCGCGCCACCGAGGAGGACAGCGGCTGGGTCACCGATACCGGCGCCGTGGATTTCTTCGCCGACAAGAACGTCACGGTGGTCCTTCCGGTCGGCGGCCAGTCCAGTTTCTACTCCGATTGGCTGGAGCCCGACAACGGCAAGAACTACAAGTGGGAGACATTCCTGACCAAGGAGTTGCCGCCGCTGCTGGAAAGCCAGTGGCGGGCCGGAGCGGTGAGGGGACTGGCAGGCCTGTCGATGGGCGGTACCGCGTCCATGTTCTTGGCCGCCCGCAATCCCGGTTTCGCGAAATACGCCGCGTCCTATTCGGGTTTCCTCACCACCACCACGATGGGAATGCCGCAGGCCATCCAGCTCGCCATGGCCGATGCGGGCGGTTTCGATTCCACGGCCATGTGGGGACCGCCGGATAGTCCCGAATGGCGGGAACACGATCCGCTTCTGCTGGCGGAACGGCTGCGGGGCGTCGGTCTCTATGTTTCCAGCGGTACCGGCGCATCCGGCGACCGCGACCGGGGCAGCGATATCCCCGGCATCAGCACCAATATGGCCGGTATGGGGCTGGAGACATTGGCCCTGATCACTTCCCGGAATTTCGTTGCCGAACTGGGGAAACTGTCGATTCCGGTGCAGGTGAACTATCGCCCGGCGGGTACCCACACCTGGCCGTACTGGGATTTCGAAATGCGTCAATCCTGGCCCTATGCCGCCGCCGCCCTCGGGGTGCCCCTCGATGAACCGCACTGCGCTCCGGGCGGCTCGATCGGCGTGGTGGCCGGAGCGAACTCCTGGCTCGGGGACTGCCTCACCGGCGAATACTCGGTGCCGGGGGGCCTTGCCCAGGACTTCCGCCGTGGTCGGGTGTTCTTCTCCGAGGAGAGCGGAGCGCAGCCGGTGGCCGGCATGATCGGCGGCGGATACCAGGCCGCGGCGGGGCCGGGAGGCCCGTTGGGGCTGCCGACCGGTCCGGAGCAGCCGCTGCCGGACGGGCGTGGACGTTTCCAGCCGTTCCGGTACGGTTCGCTGTACTGGACTCCGCAGACCGGGACGCAGCCGGTGCGCGGCGAGATCCTGGCCGAATGGGGAAGGCAGGGCTACGAAGGCGGGCCCGCCGGCTACCCGATCGGGCCGGAGTCGAGAACACCGCACCGCGACGGCGCCGTGCAGGGCTTCGAACATGGACCGATGTATTTCTCCCCGGCCACCGGATCCCATCGGGTGCAGGGACTCATCCTGGACAAATACGCAGCACTCGGCTACGAGAACAGTCGGCTGGGTTTTCCCACCGACGAGGAACTACCGCTGAAGGACGCCGGCCGCTTCAGCCGTTTCGAGGGCGGGAACATCTACTGGACCCCGCTTTCCGGCGCCTGGGTGGTGCTCAACGGTCCGATCATGGACGCGTGGCGGGAAGTCGGGTTCGAGAACGGAAGGCTCGGGTACCCGGTGGGTGACGAGTTCGCCGTTCCCGGGGGCGTTCAGCAGAATTTCCAGGGCGGTTTCGTCACTATCCGGGACAACCGGGCCGAGGTTCACCCTCCACGCTGAGGAAGCCGTTTTCGCACATCGGGCGGTGCTGTCGGGGCGGCGCGCGTGAGTCGGCGGGGTGGCCTTCCGCCGTTGTCCGACGCCTCGGGCGGCGCTGTCGGCAGCACGCACTTCGGAGGGCGACCCGGCATCGAGCCCGTTCGGGTATTACCCTCGGTGATCGCGCCCTGCCGGTCCGCGGCCGACGGTGAAACCGAGAGGTTCGCGGCCGAGATCCGAGGGGCCTCGAACCGGCCGTGCCGAAAGCGCGGCGAAGGACACGGACAGGATGTGTATGTATCGGACCCGAGGCAAGGTTTTCGGCGTGGTAGCGGCGATTGCCGTTTCCGGTCTGCTCGCCGCCTGTGGTGACAATGATTCAACGGCGACGAGTACGCCGACATTGTCGTCTTCGGCGACCAGGGCGCCGCAGTCCGCGAGCTCGAACGCCGAGGCACCCGCGCCGGCGCCCGAAGGCGAGGCCACCGGTGCCCCCGAGGGGGAACCGGCTCCGGAACCGTCGGTCGCGCCGGAGCGTCCGGCCCCCATGCCGCCGCAGGCGGTGCCCGCGCCCGAGGGCGGTCAACTCGGCAACAAGGAGCAGAAATTCCTCGATGAGCTGGGCAAACAGGGGGTGACCCCGTCCAGCCCGGATATCGCCCTGAGTATCGGCAACTATGTCTGCCAGGGGCTCGCGCAGGGTGAGCCCGAGGAGAGTATGGCGACCTTCGTCAACGCGATGGCCGGTTCCGATCCGTCTTTCGACCCGGCCAAGATGCCGGTTGAGCAAGCAGGGCAGATCTACATCGACACCGCCAAGCAGCACTACTGCCAGTGAGTGCGCGTCGCTTCGTGGCATCCCGTCGGTCGCGACCGACGGGATGCCTGATTCTGCTCGCGGCCGCGGTGCTGATCGTCATCGTGATACTGCTGCTGTGGTATCTGCTGGCGGGACGCTTGCGGGAGCCGGAGCCCGGCCCGAAGCCGCCGCCCGAGCGCCCCACCAGCCAGCCCGCGAGCTGCCCGGATGTGCAGTTGATGTCGATTCCCGGTACCTGGGAATCCAACAGCGGTGACAATCCGCACGACCCGGCCGCGAATCCGGCGTCGCTGATGCTGCATGTCACCAATGCGGTGCGGGAACGGTTCCCCGAGGGGCGGCTCGAGATCTACACCGTGCCGTATGTGGCACAGTTCTCCAACCCCATCGCGTTCCCGCCGGACGGCCAGGCCTCCTATAACGTCAGCCGATCCGAGGGCACCCAGCGTGCCATCGATGCCTTGGCGGCCCGCCACGCGGAATGTCCGCTGACCACCTACGTGCTGGCCGGGTTCTCCCAAGGGGCGGTGATCGCCGGCGATATCGCGGCCCAGATCGGCACGGGCAACGGTCCGGTGCCGGCGGATCTGGTGCTCGGGGTGACCCTGATCGCCGATGGTCGCCGCAGCGGCGAGCCGGGGCCGGGACAGGCGATTCCGATCGGTGAGGTGCCGGCCGGGATCGGCGCGGAAATCGCGCTCGGCGGTCTGAACGTTCCCGGGATCACCATGACCGGTCCGCGCAGCGGGGGGTTCGGGGCGCTGGCCGATCGCACGTACACGATCTGCGCGCCGGGCGACCTGATCTGCGATGCCCCGCGGCAGGCGCTGAACCCGGTCAATATCTTCGGCAGTCTCGGCACCCTGGTGCAGGCGGTCGGCAATCCGATCCACAGCCTCTACAACGGCTTCGTGGTCGATTCGAACGGCACGACGGCCACCCAGTGGGCGGCCGATTGGGCGGCCGGTCTTATCGAGTCGGCGCCCCATCCGCCACATTCCTGATCGGGTGATGTTATGACCGGCAATGGACACAGTATGTGGAGCGCCGGGTCGCGCGGGATAGACGGTAAAGTGCGCTGATAATCGTGCGCCCGTCGCTTTCCTCGCCCGGGGTGCGCAGTAATCTTCCGATAGCCAGGAGCATGAGTTCATGACAGAAGCCGCCGCACCGGTTGGTGAGTTGAGCGCGCTGGGCACCCCGCTGCGCAAATTCCGTTTCGCGGCCGCCGGGGAGGGAAACAAGCAGGAGGGTGGCGCGCGCAAGTTCATCCAGACGGCGCAGCAGGCCGAGGAGTACGGCTACGACACCTTCGTGGTGCCGGATCATCTCGGCGACCAGGTCGGGCCGATCGCCGCCCTCGGCGCGCTGACCCAGGCGACCGAGAAGATCCGCCTGGGTACCTCGGTACTGGCCAACGGTTTCCGTCATCCGGTGGTGCTGGCCAAGGACCTGGCCACCATCGATGTGCTGTCCAAGGGCCGGCTCGAGGTGGGGATCGGCGCCGGTTGGAAACAGGACGAATTTCTGGCGGCGGGGCTGCCCTACGAACGGCCCGGGGCCCGGCTGGCCAAACTGGAGGAGACGCTCACCATCCTGGACGTGCTGCTGCGGGGCCAGGAGTGCACCTTCGAGGGCAAGTACTACCAGGTGAACGGTGTCAAGGGCACTCCACGGCCGCGGCAGGGTCCACGGCCGCCGCTGTGCACCGGCGGTGGTGGGCCGAAGATGCTGCGGCTGGCCGCCGAGCACGCCGACATCATCTCCGTCGTACCGATCACCAACTCCAACGGCAAGGGCATGCTGTCGAGCATCACGATGGAGAAGACCATCGAGAAGGTGCAGTTGATCAAGGAGGCGGCCGGGGACCGATTCGACCAGATCGAGCTGAACTGGGCGATCACCGCGATCGTCATCACCGACGACCGGGAGAAGACCGCGGAAATGGCGCTGTCGGCGCTCGACCGCGGACTGCACCCCGACCTGGAGGTCGATGTGAAACTGTCGGTGGAGGAAATCCTGGACTCGCCGTATGTGGCCATCGGCACATTCGAGGAGATCGCCGAGCAGATGCGCCGGGTGCGACAGCTCACCGGCATGTCGTATGTGGGAATCTTCCCCACCCAGATGGATGCTTTTGCACCCGTGATTCCTCTGCTGAGAGATGAGTGACCGCCTCTTCTCTGTACCATGTCTCTGGTTTGAGAACATTTAGCCGATAGCGGTCACCGCGCAGACCGCACCCCAAATCCGCTGGTCGGCCCTCCACCGGGAGGGTGTCCGCGGGCGAAAGCGAGTCGGGGCCCCACAGGTGACAACGGCGATCTCGTCGTCTTACTGCGTGTGCCTCGGAGGAGAAGGAATGGACGAGACTTTCGACGACTACCTGGACGAGAGCGGGAACATCTCAATTCCCGACGATCGCACCCTGGTCGACCACGTCGAGAAGCACACCAGAAATGACGCGAACACCTTGGCGTACCGCTACATCGATTACTCGCGGGAGCGGGACGGTGAGGTACACGAGCTGACGTGGCGTGAGTTCGGTATCCGGCTGCGCGCGGTGGCCGCCCGACTCCAGCAGGTCACCAAGACCGGTGACCGAGTTGCGGTGCTCGCGCCGCAGGGGCTGGACTATGTGATCTCCTTCTTCGCCGCCATCTACGCGGGCACGATCTCGGTGCCGCTGTTCGACCCGGAAGAGCCCGGCCACACCGACCGCCTGCACGCCGTGCTCGGCGACTGCAAACCCTCGGCGATCCTCACGTCCAGTTCGTCCGCGGCCGGTGTGCGGCAGTTCTTCCGTTCGCTGCCGGCCGCTGAGCGCCCGCGCATCATCGCGGTGGACGCCATTCCGGACAGCGTCGGCGAAAGCTGGATACGCCCGGACATCTCAGTGGACGATATCGCCTACCTGCAATACACCTCGGGTTCCACCCGGACCCCGGCGGGGGTGGAGATCACCCACCGCGCGGTCGGCACCAACCTGCTGCAGATGGTGGACGCCATCAAGCTGGACGAGAACTCGCGAGGTGTCACCTGGCTGCCGCTGTTCCACGATATGGGTCTGCTGACGGTGATCCTGCCCGCGGTGGGCGGCAAGTTCATCACCATCATGTCGCCGACCGCGTTCGTGCGGCGGCCCTATCGGTGGATCAAGGAGCTGGCCGCCGTGTCCGATGGTGCGGGCACCTTCGCGGCCGCGCCGAACTTCGCCTTCGAGCATGCCGCTGCCCGTGGCCTGCCGAAGAACGGTGAGTCGCTGGATCTGTCGAATGTCATCGGCCTGATCAACGGCAGCGAGCCGGTTACCACCTCGTCGATGAAGAAGTTCAACGAGGCGTTCGCGCCGTACGGTCTGCCCAAGACCGCGATCAAGCCCTGCTACGGTATGGCGGAGGCGACGCTGTTCGTCTCGGCGACCAAACACGAGGACGAGGCCAAGGTCACCTATGTCGACCGTGTCGAGCTGAACGCGGGCCGGATGGTGCGGGTGGATCCGAGCGCGGAAAACGCCATCGCCCAGGTGAGCTGCGGTTATGTCGCGCTTTCCCAGTGGGCGGTGATCGTCGATCCGGATTCCATCGAAGACGGCGCACGCGAACGGCCGGATGGTAACGTCGGCGAGATCTGGCTGCACGGCAATAATATGGGCATCGGCTACTGGGACCGGCCCGACGAAACCAAGGCGACTTTCCAGAACAAGGTCGTCCACCGGCTCTCCGAGGGCAGCCACGCCGAGGGGGCCGCCGAGGACGCGAACTGGATGCGCACCGGTGACTACGGCGTCTACTTCGACGGCGAGCTCTACATCACGGGCCGGGTCAAGGATCTGGTGATCGTCGACGGCCGCAACCACTACCCGCAGGACCTGGAGTTCTCCGCCCAAGAGGCCAGTTCCGCGCTGCGGCCCGGTTTCGTCGCCGCCTTCTCCGTACCCGCGAACCAGCTGCCCGCCGAGGTGTTCGCGCAGGGCAGCCATTCGGGTCTGAAGTTCGACCCCGAGGACGCCTCCGAACAACTGGTCGTCGTCGCCGAGCGCGGTCCCGGTGCCGGCAAGGCCGACCCGGGGCCGATCGCCGACGCGGTGCGCGCGGCCATTTCGCAGCGGCACGGGGTGACCGTGCGTGATCTGCTGCTGGTGCCCGCAGGTTCGATTCCGCGCACATCCAGCGGCAAGATCGCCCGTCGCGCCTGCAAGACCGCATATATCGAGGGAACTCTACGGGGCGGGTACACCCAGCAGTCCTTCCCGGACGCGCCCGAGGAATAGGGGTGCTGTTCGGCGCCTGGGTGCACGTGGCTCCCCGACTCGGCTTCGTGCGGGGCCGAACCTCATCGGCCTCGCGGGGGTTCGCCCCGCGGGGTGCCGTTTCGATCAGCGGTGTATGCCGCGGCTTCGTCGGGTCGGCCGGACATGCCGGTGTTCGAAGACAGGCCTGGCCGCGAACCTCGAATAGTGTCCGGGAAGAATGGCCGCGGTGCGTCGACCACACCCCGCGTGCCGTACATCAACAGGTAGCTTGAGGACTGATGGCT
This sequence comes from Nocardia brevicatena NBRC 12119, assembly GCF_000308495.1. Classification (GTDB taxonomy): domain Bacteria; phylum Actinomycetota; class Actinomycetes; order Mycobacteriales; family Mycobacteriaceae; genus Nocardia; species Nocardia brevicatena. Next base: position 118,672 of record NZ_BAFU01000001.1, read on the forward strand.
GAGAACGAGGGCACGCCCCACGAGACGACCGAGAACCTTCCCGGGCCGGCGAGTGCCGACGGGACCGGTACGGACGCGCCGTCGTCCGGCGCGAATACCGAGCTCACGGTGGCCGAGCTCCGAGAGTGGCTGCGGCGCTGGGTGGCCGAGGCCACGGGCCAACCGCTGGAGAACATCACGGTGGACCGGCCCATGGAGGAGTTCGGGCTGGCCTCCCGCGACGCCCTCGCCCTCGGCGGCGATATCGAGGAACTGACCGGGGTGGTGCTGAACGCGACTGTTGTGTACCAGCATCCGACCATCGCCTCGCTGGCCGATGTGATCGTCAACGGCGACCCGGAACTGCCCGCCGAGGCATCGGACGATCTGTTCTACACCGCCGGGTACACGCCGGGCGAGCAGCGCGATATCGCCATCGTCGGCCTGTCCACCCGACTGCCGGGCGCCGGTGACACCCCGGAGTCGACCTGGGAGTTCCTGATCAATCGCGGTGACGCGATCCGTGATCTGCCACCGGGGCGGTGGGCGGAGTTCCTGGATGAGCCGGACCTGGCCCAGGCCGTCGCCGAGGGCAATACCCGCGGCGGCTATCTGGGCCAGGACGTGATCACCGGCTTCGACGCGGAGTTCTTCGCCATGTCGCCGGTCGAGGTGGAGCGCGTCGATCCGCAGCAGCGGCTGATGATGGAGCTCACCTGGGAGGCGCTCGAGCACGCCCGCATTCCGGCGAGCGAGCTCAAGGGTGAGTCGGTCGGTGTGTTCATCGGCAGTTCCACCAACGACTTCCAGATGATCTCCGCGCTCGGCCTGGGTGAACAAAGCCCCGATGTCCCGGCCTCGGCTCAGGCGTACGCGATCACGGGCAGCTCGACGAGCATCATCGCCAACCGGGTGTCCTACTTCTTCGACTTCCGTGGGCCGTCGGTGGCCATCGACACCGCCTGCTCGTCCACCATGGTCGCCGTGCACCAGGCGGTCCGCGCGCTACGTGACGGCGATGCAGACATTGCGCTGGCCGGCGGGGTGAACATACTGCTCATGCCGATGACCACACTCGGTTTCGACAAGATCGGGGCGGTGTCGGCGGAGGGGCGGATCAAGGCGTTCTCCTCCGATGCCGACGGCATGGTCCGCTCCGAGGGCGCCGGCCTGGTGGTGCTCAAGCGATTGGCCGACGCCGAACGCGACGGTGACCGCGTCCTCGCCGTCGTCAAGGGCTCCGCGATCAACAGTGACGGTCGTTCCAACGGTCTGGTCGCACCGAACCCGGACGCACAGGCGGATGTGCTGCGTCGGGCCTACCGCGACGCGGGAATCGTGCCGTCCACCGTGGACTACATCGAAGCGCACGGCACCGGCACTCTGCTCGGTGATCCCATCGAGGCCGATGCCCTGGCCCGGGTGGTGGGCCATGGGCGTGATGTTGATAAACCCGCACTGCTCGGCTCGGCCAAGACCAACTTCGGCCATTTGGAATCCGGTGCGGGTGCGGCGAGCCTGGCCAAGGTGGTCATGGCATTCCAGCACAATGTGCTGCCGCCGAATATCAACTTCGCCGGCCCCAATCCGTATATCCCCTTCGAGCAGGCCCGGCTGAAGGTTGTCGACGAGCCGACGGAGTTCCCGCGCTACAGCGGGGTCGCGACCGTCGGCATCTCCGGTTTCGGGTTCGGCGGTACGAACGCGCATATCGTGCTGCAGGAGTATGTGCCCGCCGCCGCGACCGAGACCGCGGAAACCGGTTCCGCGGATCTCGAGACGGCCGGCGCGGTCGACGGGGCCGAGGCGGTCATCGCCGCGAGTGCCGCGGCGAAATCCGAAGCGCCCGAACCGGAATGGTCGACCGACCGGGAAGAGCCGCTGCCGGTGATCCTCGCGGTCTCGGGGTATCTGCCGTCGCGCCGCCGTCGCGCCGCCGCGGACCTGGCCGACTGGCTGGAAACCGAGGAGGGTCGCCGTACTCCGCTCGAGGATGTGGCGCGGTCGCTGGCCAAGCGCAGCCACTGGCGCTCCCGCGGTGTCGTGCTGGCCAAGACGCACGAGGAGGCCGTCGCCGGGCTGCGTGCCGTCGCCGCGGGCAAACCGGGGCCGGGGGTGTTCACCGCCGACGCCCCGGCCGCGCAGGGGCCGATGTGGGTGATGGCCGGTTTCGGCGCCCAACACCGCAAGATGGGCAAACAGCTCTACCGGGAGAACGCGATCTTCCGCCGCGCCGTCGACGAGGTCGACGAGCTGGTGCAGGACGAGGCCGGCTATTCGGCGCGCGAGATGATCCTGGACGACGCCCAGGACTACGACGTCGGGACCTCCCAGGTCGGTATCTTCACCATCCAGCTCGGCCTGGCCGCGCTGCTGCGCGCGCACGGGGCCGAACCGGCCGCCGTGGTCGGTCATTCGATGGGCGAGGTCGCCGGCGCCTATATCGCGGGCGGTCTGCCGCTCGAGGACGCGGTGCGGGTGATCTGCGCCCGCTCGCGTCTGATGGGTGAGGGCGAGCAGATGCTCAGCGACGCCGATGTGCGCAATATGGCCCTGGTGGAGTACAGCGCCACCGAGGTCGAGGCGCTGCTCGACGAATTCCCCGATGTCGAGGTCGCGGTGTACGCGGCGCCGACCAACACCGTGATCGGTGGTCCGGTGGACCAGGTGGCGGCGATTGTCGCGCGGGTCGAGAAGGCGGGCAAATTCTCCCGTGTCCTGCAGACCCGCGGCGCCGGGCACACCTCACAGATGGACCCGCTGCTGGGCGAATTGGCCGCCGAGCTGGCCGGTATCGAACCGACCAAGTTGGAGGTCGGCCTGTACTCCACGGTCGACAAGGACCAGTACTATCGCCCCGGCCACGACCCGGTACACACCGTGGACTACTGGGTGAAGAACATGCGCCACAGCGTGTACTTCACCAATGCGGTCAAGCTGGCGGTCGACAGCGGGATCACCACCTTCCTGGAGCTGGCGCCGAATTCCGTTGCGCTGATGCAGGTGCTGGGCACCACCTTCGCCGCCGGACTGCACGACGCGCAGTTGATCCCCACGCTCAAGCGCAAGGAAGACGAATCGGCCGGCGTCATCGCCGCGTTGGCGCAGCTGTATGTGCACGGCCATTCGGTGGACCTGACGTCGCTGCTGCCCGCGGGCGATTACGCCGACATCCCGCGGACTGCCTTCGTCCGTAAGCCGTATTGGCCCAAGACCCGCGCCTTCGTCTCCAGCGGGGGCAATTCCCGGCTGCCCGGTGCGCATGTCGCGCTGCCGGACGGCCGGCACGTCTGGGAGGTACCGGCGTCCGCGGTCACCGATCCGGTGGTGCTGGTGCGCGCGGCCGCGGCGCAGGTGCTCACCGATGTCTCGGTGGGTGCGACCGTCGCGCACGGCGCGGTTCCCGCGGCGGGCACGCTGACCACGACACTCACCCCCCATCCGGGCGGTGCCTCGGTGCAGGTCCATGCTCGGGAAGAAGCCGTGTTCCGGCTGCTGTTCGACGCGGTCGTCACCGCCGGCGGCGCTCCAACCGCCTCTTCCGCCGAAGTCGTTGCCGCGCCGAAGTCCGCTCCGCTCGCCGATGCACCGGCCGCGGCGGTGCCGGACACCGCGGGCTTCGGCGAACGCTGGGACCCCCGCAGCGGCCAGACCGTCGAGGAACGTCTGGCGCTGATTGTGGCCGAATCCATGGGTTACGCCGTCGAGGACCTACCCATGGAGATCCCGCTCATGGAGCTCGGTCTGGATTCGCTCATGGCCATGCGGATCAAGAACCGGGTCGAATACGAATTCGATATCCCCCAGTTGCAGGTGTCGGCGGTACGCGATGCCAGCCTGCACGAGGTCGGCAAGGTGTTGCGCTACGCCATCGAGCACCGCGACCAGGTGCAGGCCATGGCCGATCAGCAGGCCGCCGCCCGCGCCGCCGGAGAATCGGGCGGCCTGACCGTGGACGACAGTTTCGTCGCCGCCGCCAAGGCCGCCATGGAAGCGGGTTCGGACCCGGTCGCCGCCCTGACCCATGGAACGGGAGGTGCCGAGGACGCCGCCGCGAGTGCCGAAACGGTCGAAACCCCCGCGGAATCCGCTCCGGATTCGACGGAAACCGTTGCCGAGCAGTCCGTTCCGGCCGCCGAGGCCGCCGCGCTGTTCGGTGGTGCTCCGGAGACCGGTTCCGCCGACGGCAATGTCCCCCCGCGCGACGCCGCGGAACGGCTGACCTTCGCCACGTGGGCCGTGGTCACCGGTAAGTCGGCCGGGGGTATCTTCAACACCCTCCCGATCCTGGACGAGGACACCGCCGAGAAGCTGGCGGCCCGGCTCACCGAGCGGGTGGGCGCCGAGATCACCGTCGACGATGTGCTCGACTCCGAAACCATCGAAGAGCTCGCCGATATCGTGCGCACCCTGCAGGACAGCGGTGCCGATGTGGACGGTTTCATCCGTCCGCTGCGCGCCCGCCCCGAGGGGTCTACCGCCGTTCCGGTCTTCGTCTTCCATCCCGCCGGCGGCAATACGCTGGTCTACGAGCCGCTGCTCAAGCGTCTACCCGCCGACACCCCGATGTACGGGTTCGAACGGGTGGAGGGGTCGATCGAGGAACGGGCCCGCCAGTACGTGCCCGAGCTGCGCAAAATCCAGGGCGAGGGACCGTATGTGCTGTACGGGTGGTCGTTGGGCGCGGTTCTGGCCATGGCGGCCGCCCAGATCCTGCGGTCCGAGGGCGCCGATGTCCGGGTCGTCGGATTGATCGATCTGGCGATCCCCACCGAGCCGGAGGACAACAGCCCGGCCGAGCGGATCGCCCGGATGGAGCGCTACCAGGCCTTCGCCAAGAAGACCTACGGGGTGGAGGGCGAACTGGGCCCGGAGCAGCTGCGGGAACTCGCGGAGGCGTCCGATGAGGAGCAGTTCAAGATGATCTCCGACCTGATCAGGATGACCGGCGCCAAGATTCCCGGCGGCGTCCTCGAACATCAGAAGACCTCGTGGATCGAGAACCGCGCGCTACAACAGGTGCAACCGACCCACTACGACGGTGACGTCGTGCTCTACCTGGCCGATCGCTATCACGACGGCGCGATCGAACTCGAACCCCGCTACGCCCATCGGCGGCCCAACGGCGGGTGGGACGAGTACCTGCCGAACCTGGAGATCGTCCACATCCCCGGAGACCACCTCCAGATCATCGATGAGCCACGCATCGGCCGGATCGGTGCCGATCTGACCGCTAAACTCGCGGAAATCAGCACACGGGGGGGCGTGGTCGCGAAAGGGAGCAAGTGAGCACTACCGCCGAGAAACTCGCCGATCTGCGCAAGCGTCTGGAGCTGGCCCAGGAACCGGCGGGAGAAGCCGGCGTGGCCAAGCGGGCGAAGAAGGGGATTCCCAGCGCCCGCGAGCGGATCGATATGCTGCTCGATCCGGGCACCTTCGTGGAGGTCGGCGCGCTGGTCCGGCGTCCCGGTGACCCGTCGGCACTGTACGGCGACGGTGTGGTGACCGGCCACGGGCTGGTCGACGGACGTCCGGTCGCGGTGTTCTCGCACGATCAGACCGTCTACGGCGGTTCGGTGGGTGAGATGTTCGGTCGCAAGGTCGCCGCGATCATGGAGTACGCGGCCAAGGTCGGCTGCCCGATGGTCGGCATCAACGACTCCGGCGGGGCCCGGGTGCAGGAGGCGGTGTCCTCGCTGGCCTGGTACGCCGAACTGGGCAAGCGCCAGGAACCGCTGTCGGGCATGGTGCCGACCATCTCGCTGATCCTGGGCAAATGCGCGGGCGGCGCGGTGTATTCGCCGATCAACACCGATGTGGTGGTGGCGACCGAGGACGCGTCCATGTTCGTCACCGGTCCCAAGGTGATCCGCGAGGTGACCGGCGAAGACGTGAGCCTGGAAGAGCTCGGCGGCGCACACAGCCAGGCCCAGTACGGCAATATCCATCATGTCGCCAAGGACGAGCAGGCCGCCTTCCGATGGGTGCGCGAATACCTGTCCTATATGCCGACCAGCTGCCAGGAACTGCCGCCGATCGTGAATCCCGGTATGGAACCGGAGATCACCGAAACGGACCGGGAACTGGATTCGATGATCCCGGACGCCGATAACGCCGGCTACGATATGCACGAGATCCTGCTGCGGATCTTCGACGACGGCGCCTTCCACGAGTTCGCCGCCGAATCCGGGCGCAATATCATCACCGGCTTCGCCCGGGTGGACGGCCGCAGCGTGGGTGTGGTGGCCAACCAGCCGATGGTGTACGCGGGTGCCCTGGACGCCCGGGCGGCGGACAAGGCCTCGCATTTCGTGCGGCTGTGCGACGCGTTCGAGATTCCGCTGGTGTTCGTCGTCGACACCCCCGGCTTCCTGCCGGGTGTGGAACAGGAGAAGATCGGCGTCATCAAGCGCGGTGGCCGATTCCTGTTCGCCTTCGTGGAGGCGACGGTGCCGAAGGTGACCGTGGTGGTCCGCAAGGCCTACGGCGGTGGGTATGCCGTGATGGGTTCCAAACAGCTGGGCGCCGATGTGAACCTGGCATGGCCGACCGCGCGGATCGCCGTCATGGGCGCGGAGAGCGCGGTGAGCCTGATCGGCGCCCGACAGATCGCCGCGGCACCCGATGATCGGAAGGCAGCCGTCCGACAGCAGATGATCGACTTCTACAACACCACCGTGGCGACGCCGTGGGTGGCGGCCGAGCGCGGTTTCATCGACGCCGTCATCGAGCCGTCGACGACCCGGCTGGAGCTGCGCAGGGCTCTGCGCCTGCTGCGCGACAAGAAGGTCATCCGCAACCCGCGCAAGCACCATCTGCTGCCGTTGTAAGAGGATCCCGCCGCGCTCGGTACCGAGCCGGCCGGTCCGCCGGCACCGGCCCGGACCCGGCGATCATCCGCGCGGGCCCGAACCGAGCGATGCCATCAGCCGGCGATATTCGCCGACTCGATCACCACGTTCTCGACCGGGACATCCTGGTGCATGCCCTTCGACGAGGTGGACACCCCCGCGATCCGGTCCACCACATCGGTGCCCTCGGTGACGGTGCCGAACACCGCATAACCCCAACCCTGGCCCGACGGCTGGGTGTGGTTGAGGAAGTCGTTGTCGGCGACGTTGATGAAGAACTGGGCGGTGGCCGAATGTGGATCGTTGGTCCGCGCCATGGCGACGGTGTACTTGTTGTTCTTCAGCCCGTTGGCCGCCTCGTTCTGGATGGGCGCCTGGGTGGGCTTCTGCTGCATTTCGCCGGTGAAGCCGCCACCCTGGACCATGAAGCCCGGGATGACGCGGTGGAAGATCGTGCCGTCGTAGTGCCCGGATTTCACGTATTCCACGAAATTGCGCACGGTGTTGGGCGCCTTCGCCTCGTCCAACTGGAGGCCTATGGTGCCGAAGTTCGTCTCGAGATTCACCTTGGTCATGCCTCTACCTTTCCATTACCGCCACACAACCCCTCGCATTCGGGGGTGTTTCGGCGCCGATTCTGCCGGAGATACCCACTTCCCTTTACCCGGGCGAGCCCCTTGGATAACCCACGATTCCGCGTGTCCGGTGTAGTTGGTCCGACCGGAGCACACCGGCCCGGCTAGCATGGCTAGCCGTGTCAGGAGTCGCCATTGCAGTACCGACGAAGACTTCGCCCGAACCCACGACGGTCTCACCCAAGGACTTCCGGGTAGCGCGCTTCGTCGCCGTGGTCTTGGGAGCGTTGGGGGCCTTGTTCGCACTGGCGACGCCGTTTCTGCCGGTCGTCCGGACAACGGCGACACTGAGTTGGCCGCAGCACGGGGTGCTCGGCAACGTACAGGCGCCGCTGATGTCGCAGGTGCCGACCGAGCTCACGGCGAGCATTCCCTGCGCGACGGTACAGCAGCTGCCCCCGCAGGGCGGCATGCTGCTGGCCACCGCGCCGCCGCAGGGCGACCGGGCGGCGCTGGAGGCGCTGTTCGTGCGGGTCTCGGCGACCTCCGTCGACGTGGTGGACCGCAACGCGGTCGTCGCCTCGGCTCCGCGGGAGGATATGTCCGACTGTTCGTCCATCACCATCGGCTCCGATATCGACCGTACCCACGCGACGTTCCAGGGTCTGACCACCGACGCGGGCGACCCACTCGAGGGGGAGCTGCTCGGCGACCTGCGTCCGCAGGTGGTGGGCGTGTTCACCGATCTGTCGGGCGCCGTACCCGAGGGTCTGGCGTTCGATATGACGATCGACACCCGGTTCAGCTCCAGCCCGACGCTGATCAAGCTGGTCGCGATGATCGCCGCGGTGTTGTGCACGCTTATCGCGCTGGGTGCGCTGGCCCGGCTGGACACCAGCGACGGCCGCGGACATCGCCGGTTCTTCCCGGCGAACTGGTTCAAACCGACCTGGGCGGATGCCGCGGTGATCGGCACCCTGGTGCTCTGGCATTTCATCGGCGCCAATACCTCCGACGACGGCTACATCCTGAGCATGGTCCGGGTGGCCCCGGACGCCGGCTATATGGCCAACTATTTCCGCTGGTACGGCGTGCCGGAGGCGCCGTTCGGCTGGTACTACGACGTGATCCAGCTGTTCGCGGAGGTCTCCACCGCCAGCCCGTGGGTGCGCCTGCCGGCACTGGTCTGCGGAATCCTGTGCTGGATGCTGATCAGCCGCGAGGTGGTGCCGCGTTTGGGCCGGGGCCTGCGCGGTATGCGCGGTAGCCGCGCGGTGCAGCTGCGGTTCGGCAGTGTCCCGCTGTGGACCGGTGGCCTGGTCTTCCTGGCGTTCTGGCTGCCCTACGACAACGGTCTGCGTTCCGAGCCGATCGTCGCGCTGGGCGCCCTGCTGACCTGGGTGTCGATCGAACGGGCCATCGCCACCGCCCGCCTGCTGCCCGCCGCCGTCGCGGTGCTGGTGGCGGCGTTCACCCTGGCGGCGGCGCCGACGGGCCTGATGTGTGTGGCGGCGTTGCTGGCCGGTATCCGTCCGATAACCCGGCTCGTGGTGCGCCGGCATCGCGAACATGGCACGGCGGCACTGTTGGCGCCGATCGCCGCGGCCGGGGTCCTGGTGCTGACCGTGGTGTTCACCGACCAGACCTTCGCCGGGATCATGGAGGCCAACCGGGTGCGGCAGCTGACCGGTCCGAACCTGGCCTGGTATGAGGACTACCTGCGTTACTACTACCTGTTCGTGGAAACCGTCGACGGTTCGCTGTCGCGCCGGTTCGCGTTCCTGGTGATGCTGCTGTGCCTGTTCACCACGATGCTGGTGCTGCTGCGCAGGCGCCGGGTGCCGGGTATCGCCACCGCCCCGACCTGGCGGTTGATGGGCGTGGTCTACGGAACGATCTTCTTCATGATGTTCAACCCGACGAAGTGGACGCACCACTTCGGCGCGTACGCGGGTATCGCCGGTTCGTTGGCGGCGGTGACCGCGGTGGCGGTGTCGGCGACGGCGCTGCGGGCGCGCAAGAATCGGGCGATCTTCCTGGCCGGTCTGCTGTTCGTGCTGGCCGTGGCGTTCTCCGGGATCAACGGGTACTGGTATGTGTCCAGCTACGGTGTTCCGTGGTTCGACAAGCGGGTGTCGTTGAGCGGCTACCAGTCCAATACCGCGGTGCTGATCCTGTTCGGGTTGGCACTGGTTCTGGTGGCCTGGCATTCGCTGCGCGAGGGGTATGCCAAACCGCCGAGTTCGCCGCGTACCACGCGCGGTCGGCGGATCCGCAAATTCGCCGCCATCCCGTTGACGCTGGTGGCCGCGGCCATGGTGCTGTTCGAGGTGCTATCGCTGGCGAAAGGCGCCTATTCGCAGTATCCGGCGTATTCACTGGCCCGCTCGAACATCGACGCGCTCACCGGCGAGTCCTGCGGTCTGGCCACCGATGTTCTGGTGGAGACCGATCCGAATGCCGGGCTCCTGCAGCCGATCGTCGACCCGGCGAATCCGCCCACCGATCCGAACGACCCGCTGGCCGGTGTCGATCCGGTGGGCTTCGATCCCAATGGGGTGCCCGACGATCTGTCCGCCGATGCCGTCGAGGTGAAGCCGGGTACCGGCAATACCTCCACCCAGTCGGTGGGTGCGGCGTTCGCGGAGGGACAGAGCGCGGGCACCGGGGGCGGCCACGGTGCGCTCGGTGTGAACGGCAGCACGGTCGCGCTGCCGTTCGGCCTGAACCCGGCCACCACTCCTGTGCTGGGCAGTTACCAGGACGGGGTGCAGCAGCCGGCGCATCTCACCTCGAGCTGGTACGCCCTGCCCGAGCGTTCGCCGGACGCGCCGCTGGTGGTGATCAGTGCGGCGGGCCGCATCCTGTCCTATGACGACACCGGCGCCATGCAGTACGGCCAGTCGCTCGTGGTGGAATACGGCACACGGCAGTCCGACGGTACGGTCACGGCGCTGGGCACCTACCTGCCGCGCGATATCGGTCCGTTCCCGTCGTGGCGGAATCTGCGGGTGCCGTTGGACGAGCTCGCACCCGAGGCCGATGCGGTGCGCATTGTCGCCAACGACCCGATTCTGATCGGCGACCAGTGGCTGGCCTTCACCCCGCCGCGGGTGCCGAGACTGCAGACGATCAACAGCTACCTCGGCTCCGAGCAGCCGATCCTGCTGGACTGGGCGGTGGGCCTGCAGTTCCCCTGCCAGCGGCCGTTCTACCACCGCAACGGTGTGGCCGAAGTGCCCCGCTACCGCATCCTGCCCGACCGGCCGCTGGCGGTGAGCTCCACCAACACCTGGCAGGCCCAGGAGTTCGGTGGGCCGCTCGGCTTCTCGCAGATGCTGGCGAAGTCGGTCACCGTTCCCACCTACCTGCGTGACGACTGGGCGCGGGACTGGGGTTCGCTGGAACGCTACGACCAGTACTACGAGGCCGGCCCGGCGGAATTGGAAACCGGGACCGCCACACGCTCCGGTCTCTGGAACCCGGGCAGGCTGCGGGTGTTCTGAGCTGCCATAGCGATGCACCGGTGGAACACTGCTGCGGGCCGCGACGTGGAACCGGCGCCTGTCGGCGCTGGTCTCCTTCACCGTCTGGGCGAACCGCCAGGAGTTGGCGGCCACCAACCCCGCCAGATGCCTGACCTGGGCCGATGAAATCGCGTTTACGTGGTGACAGCAGTTCTACCGATTACCCGAATCCGGCCGCGACATCACAACCGAATCCCGTCCACCACGGAACGAGGCTCAGCTTTGGGCCCTTCTCTT